>NZ_JAKKRV010000002.1:0-574991 GCF_025653985.1 Shewanella sp. SM69 | reverse complement strand
ACCTAACTCAGTCAAGGTCAGTGTCTTACATTCAATCAGTGCCTTAGAGGCCAGCATCAAGCTGTTTAATCGTTTTAGGTGAAGTTCTGGGCAGTATTGGTGTAAAGAATGTTGTAGGATATTGGCTTCGCGCATCTTGTTGTCCAAGTGTAGTTTTTGGCGAAACCATTTGATCATGCAACAAGATGCGCTTCCACCCTAATTTGATGATTTATTTGTAAATCATCAGGGGATTCTTCAGTGCTTAGTGAGGCTTTGAAGCTGATAATGACTCTTGCTAAATAATGCCTTTATGACATTTTTTGTTACATTTGTTTCTGGATCTAGCCAAAATATATAGTGTAAATCATAATGCATACGGTTAAATGTGTAGGCTAAATAGTATTTATCCTTGCTCAAGGTTTTGATTTTTAAAAATATTTAATTATGAGATAACGCTTTGCGGATAGTTAATTATGTTGGCTGGAGGAACAGAGACTATTCGATTTTACTCAGTTCGAATTCTTTGTAGTTAATTAAGTGATAAGTCTTTTATCTACAAATGCTTAACTGTCTTTTATAAAGCGAGTTGATAAATAATAGTCTATGAAGACTGTAAAATGATATGTCTTTTATATTTATAATTTGTTCTACCAAATATATAAATAATGCCTTTACAGGCACTCGTACCATTTGTTGCTTAGCAGCTTTGCTGTGTTAAATGACATTAAGCTGTGAAGTGGGAATGGGCTTACTGAGCTTTAATGTTTCTGAAATATCAGTTTTACTAAGCTTTAATAGAGCCGCCAGTTCATATGTGACACTAAGCTGGCGGTTTTAAATAGATAAACTGAAGCGGTATGGGTCACTCTTTGTTTATTTTAGCTTTGAAGCTGGCTTTGGTATTGTCGTTAGCTTGTTTGTACCAGTAATCCAGCATTTGACTGATTTCAGCTTGGCTAGGTGTCGTCGCTGGAGTGATTTGCTGAGCCTTATCATTGTTCGCTGCGACTGCTGACGACATAACTGCTGGCGCGATCAAGCTCGTGGATGTGGCTGCTGATGTTTGGCGTATTTGCGGCTGGCTTGCCAATACTGGTGCAATGGCGTCGCTTGCTTGCGTTGTTGCGGTATTCATAGTGAGATTTAATGAAGCCGGATGATTGCTAAGGTTGTACTGCAGTATCTCGTGTTCGAAATCCCGTCCCAGTTGAATGCCATTCTTAATCAATTTATCGTTGGTAAAACTCACTGCTTCATCTTGAGCATTTGATAGTGTCAGCTTGGGTGACTCATCAAATTTCTTGGCATCTCTGGCTGAGTTGATGGCGGGAAGTGTCAGCGTGAGTGTTTGTGCTGATGCATCAAAACGGACGATGAGCACGTCGGAGAGATAATGCACTGAGTCAGCTTGTTGTCGATATTGCGCGGCATAACGGAAGGCAATCTGATTGGTCCCATCGGCTAAAACGAGATCGCCACTCTTTACGGCTGGCTTGCCATTGACCGTTAACACTTCAGCATTTTTAGGTAGTTTGAGATGAACATCGGCCGTTGCTGGCTGCACAGTCCCCAGCACTAATGCCGTGGCACATAAGATTGATTGATATTTCATAAGCTTTCTCTGTTGTTGCGAGGACGCCGCTAAATAATAAGGCAGAAATTTGGCGACACAAAGCAGGTTTAACCTTTAGTGTGGAGCATGATGAACTAAATGGCGACACGCCGTTTATAGATCGCAGATTAGCGTTAATTTAATCTGTAGGGAATAAAAAAGGCTCACGAGGAGCCTTTTTTAGCATGATATTTCGGGATTGAACGCTTATTTGGTTAGGTTGATGCTATAAACGGCGAAACCCAGTTCATCCTTACCGATCTTCTTCATTTCACGTTGTTTATTGGCTTCGATAAAGGCAGCGGCTTTGTCACTGTCTTGGGTTTCGAAGCGAATGTCTAATGTGACGTTGGTAGTGATGGTTTTGAAATCCCAGTTGTAATCGGCACTTGGATTGACCATAGCTTCGTACTTACCTGTGGTTTCGTTGTACTGAGATTGCGCTGTGATATAAGCAGCTAGCGCTTCACGGTTAGTATCGGGCAGTTCAAGTACCACATGGTCGCTACCCGTACCAGCAAACTTACCCCCAAAGGCGCGGTAGTTATTTGAGGTGACGATAAATTCTTTCGCGGCAAATTCTTCACCTGTGATGACTTTGCCGTTTTCGTCTTTATAGCTTAAATCAACGATACGGTTTGCGTTGGCATTAACGACGGCGCAATCGCGGTCAAACTTGCTCGGTTGGGTCACATCAATTTTATAGGTTAAGCCATCCAGTACGTCGAAGTTGTAGGTTGGATGACCATCCCAATTGATTAAACCTTGTGGGGTGGTTTTTGCTGGGTCAATTTGATTGAACTGGTTCGCTGAGCACTCGAGCCAATCTTTCAATTCGGCGCCCGTTGCTTTGACGGCCACCATAGTATTGGGATACAGGTACAGATCAGCGGCGTTTTTAAAGGTCAGTGGGCCTTTATCAACTTGCACAAATTGATCTGCATCACTGGTTGTACCGTGGCGACCGCCCGCTTTAAAGGGTGCAGAGGCTGACAGCACTGGCAGCCCTTTTAATGCTGCAGGTAATTTCGCTTTCACGTTAGCGATTTGCGCATCGGAAACGATTTGTACCGTAGGGTCGTCCTGCACTAAGGTAAGGAAGCTGTACATGTCCGCTGCGGCAACGCCGATAGGTTCATCCACAAAGGCGAGGGTGCCTTGGTGTTCTGCTGCGACTGCATCTTTAATTGCGGGATCTTGGCTAACTAACTCTTCCTTAGTTGCACCATTATATATGGGGCGAGCTTGCGTTTTCGCACTAAGGACATGCCATTTACCATCTCTACGTTCAAGTTTAAAGTCAACAACCCCTAGGTTATCACCCCAACGACCTGGCATCACTGCGGGGACGCCGTTCAGTAGGCCTTTAGTGACGTCGGTATTGGGTAAGTCGGCATACTTAGCATCAGGGAAGATAGAGTGGCTGTGGCCGAATAGAATCGCATTGATACCATCAACATAAGTCAAAGCGTAAGTGGCATTTTCAGCCATAGGATCGCCAGGATTTTCCGTTGAACCAATGCCAGAGTGAGGAATGGCGATAATGATATCTGCCCCTTTGGCTTTCATTTCTGGGACATATTTTTTCGCGGTTTCAATAATATCTTCGACCGTCACTTTACCCGTCAGATTTTGTTTATCCCACAATAGAATTTGCGGTGGCACAAAACCAATATAACCAATGTTAATGGTTTGATTATTGCCTTCACTGTCGATAATGTTTTTTTGTTTGATGATATAAGGGGTGAATAAATGCTCACCTTTTTTAACCTCATTCCAGCAACCATTATCGTCGGCGCAATAAACGTTTGAGTTGATATAAGGGAAATCTGCACCACTAATGGATTTATTTAAGAAATCTAAACCATAGTTAAATTCATGGTTACCGATATTACCGACTTCATAATCTAATAGGTTCATGGCTTTATAGGCTGGATGAATATCACCCATTTGCAGGCCAACTTTAGCCATGTAATCGCCCATTGGGCTGCCTTGTAGTAGATCGCCGTTGTCGACGAGTACGCTGTTTTTGGCTTCGTTGCGTGCAGCGTGGATTAAGCTTGCAGTACGGGCTAGACCGATAGTTGGGTCATTTTTGCCACTGTAGTAGTTGAAATCCATGATATTTGTGTGCAGATCTGTGGTTTCGAGTACCCGTAAATCGGCTTGAACGACTTTGTCGTCATCAGAATTACAGGCGCTTACACCAAGGGCGGCAGTGATCATCACTGCGAGTATTTTCTTATTTAACATAGTTATCTCTATTTATATTTATTTGACCCCAATGCATGTTCCGTAAAAGAACATGCCCATCATCCCGTTAATTCAGCGTAATTTAACTGTTAGGTTAATTTGCCGCTAAGTTAACGAGCGGGAATTATAAAGACATTTGATGATCTGAATGTGACATTAATCGGATAAAAGCTGTTTCAAATTGTGACTCAAGGTTTGCTTGCCTAAATAGTGAGCCATTTGGCCTGTTTATTTGTTACGCCAATGTTTAAATAATTACAGTAAACAGTTTATTAAGAAGAATTAATATTTGTTATTGGAATGGCATTTTATTTGCTCAGCCCCTTGTCTATGTCGGGGATATTTGACTTAAAACTTCAGTAGAATTGTTTTAAATAATTCTTTTACATCAAATTTTAGCCAATGTTGATCACCTATGCTCACATGTCTCTTGGCTTGATTGAGGCGAGTTAGGTTTAGCGTAGCGTTGGCAAAGGCTTATTTAGACGAGTAATACACATAAAGTGATACAAATTAGCTGTGCTCTGGGCGGGTAAAACTTGGCTGAAATGCGCGTAACTTGTTAAGGTAGTTCATCGAAATTGACGTACGAAGCTACACAAGTTCGTTAAAACAGACTGTTGTAAACCGAAAGCCAAAATCCGTTTGCGCGCACCTTTCACCTTAAAAATACAATCGAAAGGGCAGCAACATCCAAGGGAGTTAATATGCGTAAGTCCGTTATTACCACAGCCGTAGCTGCGGCATTGTTACTTGGCGCTTGTTCAGACAAGCCTGCTGTAAGCACCAATGAAGCCAAAAATGCCGTTGCGACTCAATCCGCCGCCAAAGCTGAAGCAGCTAATGTGCTGCTGAGCAAGAGTCCACTGCAAGATCAAGCGCCGCAATTTAATCTTATTCAGTCTGCAGATTATGCTCCCGCCTTCGAGCAGGGCATTAAAGCTCACGATGCAGAAATCGCGGCGATTGTGAATAACAAACAAGCGGCTAGTTTTGACAATACCATTCTCGCCATGGAAACCTCGGGTGAATTGTTAACGCGCGTATCGCGTACCTTCTTTAATCTCGCAGGTCTGATTTCTGATGATGATTTCCAGAAAACCGAAGCGGATCTTGCACCTAAGCTATCTGCCCACCGAGATAATATTTATCTCGATCCGACTTTATTTGCCCGTGTTGAAGCCGTATACCAGCAAAAGAGCAGCCTAAATGCGGAAGATCAGCGTCTAGTTGAATATTACTATGAGCAGTTTGTCCGCGCTGGCGCGAAATTGTCGGCCGAAGATAAAGCTAAGATGCGAGACTTTAACGCTGAGCTTGCAACCTTAGCGACGGACTTTTCACAAAACAGCTTAAAATCATTTAAAGATGATGTGGTTGTTGTGACTGATAAAGCCCAGTTAGCCGGTTTATCCGACAGCGAAATCGCCACCTTAGCCGCGGCTGCCAAAGCTGCTGGAAAAGAAGGCTATTTGATTACGTTAGTGAACACGACACGCCAACCTGTGCTTTCTAGCCTGAGTAACCGTGAACTGCGCCAAAAAGTATGGGAAACCTCGGCGCACAGAGCCGTCGCAATCAATGGTCCATTGATTGTCAAAATGGCGCAAATACGGGCTAAAAAAGCCAATTTACTGGGGTTCGATACTTGGGCATCCTATGCGGTTGCCGATCAAATGGCGAAAACCCCTGCTGCTGTGTATGAAATCCTCGATGATTTAGCGCCAAAAGCTTTAGCTCGCGCCAAAGTGGAGGCGGCTGATATTCAAGCTGAAATCAAAAAGGCGGGCGGTGATTTTGAACTGCAACCTTGGGATTGGGCTTATTACGCCGATAAAGTGCGTCAAGAGAAATACTCTCTCGATGAAAGCAGCATCAAGCCTTATTTCGAGTTTAATACTGTACTGAAAGACGGGCTGTTTTTCGCTATGCATAAATTGTATGGCATCAGCTTAAAACCGCGTACCGATTTACCTGTGTGGCATTCCGATGTTTTAGCCTTTGAAGTTTTTGATAAAGATAACAGTTCTATTGGCTTATTCTATCTAGACCCGTATGCCCGTGAAGGTAAAGGCGGCGGCGCGTGGATGGATGAGTTCGTCACCCAAAGCGGTCTGCTCGGCACTAAGCCCGTAGTCTATAACGCGCTTAATATTCCTAAGCCAGCCGATGGCCCAACGCTAATGACCTTCGATGAAGTGACCACTCTGTTCCATGAATTTGGCCATGCAATACACGGTTTATTCTCGCAGGTGAAATACCCAAGCGTGGCTGGCACATCAACCGCACGTGACTTTGTTGAGTTCCCATCACAGGTTAACGAAGATTGGAATATCGACCCTGCTGTGATTGCTAACTATGCCAAACACTATAAAACGGGTGAGCCAATTCCTAAGGCGCTGCTTGATAAAATCTTAGCGGCCAATAAGTTTGGCCAAGGTTTTGATACCGTTGAGTACCTGTCAGCGGCCTTGTTAGATATGGAATGGCACTCTATCAGCGCCGACACTCAAATTAGCGATGTAGAGAAGTTTGAGCACCAAGTGCTAGCTAAACATGGTCTTGATTTTGCGCCAATACCACCCCGTTATAAGTCGAGCTACTTTAGCCATGCCTTCTCCGGTGGTTATTCCGCAGGTTATTACGCGTATCTGTGGACCGAAGTGTTTGCCGCCGATGCCTTTGCCTATATGGGCGAGCAAGGTGGATTAAAAGCCGATAATGGTGACAAATTCCGTAAGGAAGTCTTATCTAAAGGTAACAGTGAAGATCTCATGCAAGATTATATTCACTTTACTGGTAAAAAACCGACAACAGAGGCACTGTTAAAGCGCCGCGGTTTAGTCGACTAATCGATTCGTTGTAAAAAGGCCCAAAGGCTTGTTAGGGAAACCTAGCAAGCCTTTTTTATTGATGTCGGGGCGGATTTATTAACCATTTTTTGTTTCAAGACAGGAGGTTTAGAGGATAAGGAAATCTGCAGGTAACGCTCCTAATCACAGTTCCAAAATAGTTTGTTGGAATGTTGTCGAAAGACAGTCTTAAACTATTTTTTATTGATTAAATTGTTATGTTTGATTGTCACTTATAAAGTTAGCAATAGTGTCCTCCGTACGTTTACTCTCTAATAACCACTCAACCCTCCATTCAGTTAGGCGCTCACCCTTTTTATGAATGAATTTTCCTGCTTCTGGTTCATCAATCCATTCAAGCTGTTTAATAAGTACTAAAGGCGCTTCAGACCCATCAGTTTCATTCGAAAATTCAAGAGCCTCATTATAAGTATGAAATGCGTAATAGTAGATTTCACCATCAAATTCATCTGGTGCACCTTGCCAAGGGCGGCACCAAACACGATATTCTAGTACTTGATCATAGAAATAACCGCCGCCTGATTTTGTTTCCGCCGGATACTCTCCAACCCTATTCTCATCGATTGAATCAGGATACATCTACAATCCCTCAATGGAATATAACGCCATATGCAACAGCGGATAAGGTTTACCCTGTCCATCAACGGGTGAGCGACCCGTTACTGAAAAACCAATATGCTGGTAAAAACCTAATGCTTGCTGATTCTGCTCATTAACATCAACCTTTGTGGCTCCCAGTTCTTTAATGGCATGTGTCGCTAGCATGGAACCAATACCTTTTCCGCGCGCGTCAGGTGAGATGAACAGCATTTCAATATTGCCATCATGTATCCCGCAGAATCCGAGTATTTCTCCATTGTCATTTTTAGCGCACTTTAAGTGAACGGCGTCAAAATATTGTTCGAGGATCAACGGTTTTAATTCCTGTAGATCTTCTTCTGCTAAAAAGTCATGGGTTGCTCTCACTGATGCTTCCCAAATATCGAGCAGACTAAGATGATCTGCTTTTTCTACCATCTCAATATTCATCATATAACTCTATTGAAAATTTAATGCCGCCTAAGTGGCGAATAATAGTGGGTTAACATGTGAAGCGGGAACGTACCATTATTACTAATCCGCATTTAAGAAGTTTAGGCGTAAGTTCCGTAACATCTTTTTCCCAAGATGTTAGCTGCCAAGCTGCACTCTGTCATCTTGACCTTTCTCGCTATTTCCCTATTTAGTATCAATAAAATAAAAACAGGGAGTATTCGCTCCCTGTTTATGATATTTAAAACTTCAATTTAGAGGGATGATGTTATGTTACTCGGCCAGTAATCCGCGGCTACGCAGTAGCGGCTCTATACCGGCTTCTTTACCGCGGAAGTTTTTATACATCAGCATAGGATCATCGCTGCCGCCTTTCGAAAGGATATTATTACGGAAGGAATCCGCAGTGGCCTTGTCGAAAATGCCGTTTTCTTTAAAGGCTTCGAAAGCATCTGCACCTAAAATATCCGACCAGAGGTAGCTGTAGTAGCCTGCTGAATAACCGCCCGCGAAAATATGCGAGAAGTAAGTGCTGCGATAGCGTGGGCTAATTTCTTCAATCAGTCCCATTGCCGCTAACGAGTCCGCTTCAAACTTGGCCGCATCCTTTGGTATAGTGTCGGTCAGTGTGTGCCAATCTAAATCGAGTTTAGTGGCCGCCATGTATTCAACGGTAGAAAAACCTTGGTTGAACTTGCTGGCTGCTTGGATTTTCTTCACCAGTTCTTGCGGGATCACTTCGCCGGTTTTGTAGTGCTTGGCAAATTGGGCTAACACTTCTGGCTGAGTCATCCAGTTTTCATTCACTTGCGATGGGAACTCAACGTAATCGCGAGGTACGGCGGTGCCGCCCTGTGAGCGATATTCGACGTTCGATAACATGCCGTGTAGTGCGTGGCCAAATTCGTGGAATAGTGTGCTGGCTTCATCGAAAGTCAGCAACGCTGGCTCATTACCCGCTGGGCGAGGGTAGTTTAATACGTTGACAATAATAGGTTTAGAATCAACGCCATTCATATTGTATTGCTTGCGGAAGGAGTTCATCCAAGCGCCGCCACGTTTGCTGTCACGGGTGAAATAGTCACCCATAAAGATGGCCATCAGTTTGCCGTCTTTATCGTAAACTTCCCAAGTACGAACTTCTGCATTGTATTTGGGCAAGTCGGTGCGTTCTTTAAAGGTTAAACCGTACAAACGGTTAGCCGTGTAGAACACGCCTTTTAATGTACTGTCGAGGGAGAAATACGGGCGGGTTTGTTGCTCGTTAAAGCTGTACTTAGCGACACGGATCTTGTCGGCGTAGTAATCCCAGTCCCACGCTTGCAGCTTAAAATTGCCACCTTGAGCGTCAATCATAGCTTGCATATCAGCCACTTCGTTTTTGGCTTGGGCCAATGCCGCTGGCCATACTTTATTGAGTAAACCGTAGACGTTTTCTGGTGTTTTAGCTGTGCGTTCTTCTAACACGAAATCCGCATGGGTTTTATAGCCCATCAGTTGAGCACGTTCAGCACGCAGGGCAGCAATCTTAGCGAGGATAATCTTGTTATCGTTGGCGTTATTGTTGTTACCGCGCTCGATATAGCCTTTGTAGAGTTTTTCACGTAACTGGCGATTATCGGCATAGGTTAAAAAAGGCGTGATAGAAGGGCGAGACGTGGTAAATACCCACTTGCCTTCGTGGCCACGTTTTTTGGCGGTTTCAAAGGCTGTGGCAATCACATCTGCGGGTAAACCCGCGAGATCGGCTTTGCTATCAACCACTAATTCGAATGCATTGGTTTCGGCTAATAGATTGTCGCCGAAGGTTAAATTGAGTTTGCCGATCTCTTCGTTCAGCGCGCGCAGTTTGGTTTTATCTGGCTCGCTTAAGTTAGCGCCGCCACGGGTGAAAGATTTATAGGTATCTTCCAGTAATTTGGCTTGGGCTGTGCTGAGCTTCAGGTTGTCTTTTGCGTCGTGGACAGCTTTAACTTTTTGAAACAGTTTGTCATTAAGCAAAATATCGTCTTCGGCGGACGATAACATAGGCGACACTTCTTTGGAGAGTGCTTGCAATGCTTCATTCGTATCCGCGCTCGTCAGGTTAAAGAAGACGTTAGAAACGCGCGTCACTAGATCGCCAGAAAACTCCATGGCTTCAATCGTATTGGCGAAGGTGGGTTTTGCTTTATTATCAACAATTTCTTGAATTTGCTCGTGTTGTTGGGCGATTCCCGCTTTAAATGCGGGGAGGAAATGCTCAGGCTTGATTTTATCGAAGGCCGGAATTTCCATAAAAGTATCATAGGGTTTAAAGAATGGATTAGTCGCATTCTGGCTGATAATTTGCGCTGACACTGCATTTGGCGCCGCACTTGCTTGAACACTGGCATCGGGTTGTTGTGTGCTACAGGCGCCCAAAGTTAAGGCTAAAGCGATGGTACTTAGCGTGAGCTTAGCAGTGCGTGGCGTGAGGGCTTGCGGTTTGAGGGTTAGTCCCTTCATTATTTGTTCCCCGTTAGGTCGATATTGTTATGGATGTTTGCATGATGATGGCCTTGGATTTCAAGAAAAAATTGAAGTCTACGTACGGCTAAAACCATTAAATTAAGCTTAATGTGACTGTTTAACATGTATCGGACTAGGGGTTCCATCGATTTTGTGTTTAGTTTGTAACAAATGTTTTGTTTCAGGCTTTTAAGCAAAATAATATGGCAAACTGGCTGAGGCTTGTTATCGGGTCTCGGTGCGCTTTATTGGCAACATCATTGGTCAAGGCTGTAGTCGAAGATAATAGCCGCAAACACGTCGCAGATGACTGGTATAAGCAACACGTTGCAGTAAACCAGCTTAATCCATTTTCAACCGTCTCTTGCAGTACGGTCCTAAAACACGAATAACAATAATAGGATCTTCTATGTCTCAATCTGGTATTCAACATGCTCGCGTGCGTCGAGCGTTATCTTTGGCATTACTGACTGCGTCCAGCTGGGTTATGCCGCAGTGTATTGCAGCGCCAGCAACAACAGCGCCAGCAACAACAGCGGCTCAAACAAACGTCCCCCAGTTAAGCCAAAATGCACTAAAGGTCGCCGATTACGCGGTCGCAAAATACGATGCGGCTATGGTGCAGAGTTTGACTCAGTTGGTGAGTTTTAATACCCAAGCGGTTGAAGGGCAAACGCCAGATACCAATCCCGCCTTTGTGGGCTTTAAGTCGAGTTTAAAGCAACTCAGTCAGGAGCTCGGGTTAGATTATGCCGATCATGGTTATGTGGTGTTGATTGGCTTAGATGCCAATTCGGCTGTGAACAATGAACCTAAAAAGTTAGGCATAGTCACCCACGGCGATGTGCAACCAGCTAATCCTGCCTTGTGGGCGCAGAGCCCTTATCTGCTTGATACTCAATCGGAACCAGGCAAACTGATTGGCCGCGGCACAGAGGACGACAAGGGCGCCATTGTCACTGCCATGTATGCGATGAAGGCGATTAAAGATAAACACATTAAGCGAGATAGACGCATTGAACTCTTGGTTTATCTTGCTGAAGAGTCCGACTGGGGACCACTGAAAACCTTTTTAGCCAGCTACACGCCAGCGGATATGAACATTACTATTGATGCTGAATACCCCGTGGTCACCGCCGAGAAAGGCTGGAGCAAGATTACCTTTACTGTACCCAATATTACGCTCTCCAATATAGAAGCGAAAGCAGAGGCTTCAACTCAAACTCCCAGATTAACCGCTTTCTCTGGTGGCTATTTTGCCAGCCAAGTACCGCAGCAGGCTGAAGCAGAAATTGAGGCGGTTTCACCTGCATTACTCACAAAGTTACAGACCAGAGCCGCCGCGCAGCAGGGGATGAAATATCGTTTTGAAAACCATTGCGTCGATAAACAGTGCAACTTGCATATCTTTGCCGACGGTAAAGCCGCCCATTCATCCACTCCTGAAGATGGAGTGAATGCTGTGACCCATTTGGCGGCATTGTTAAGTCCCGAATTGAATGATAAACCTTGGCCGAAAACTAGCGCATCCTTAACTGTCGCCGCCATGGACGAGCTGGTGGGGTTAGGCATTTATGCCGAGCAGTTTGGTGACTTAGCCTATAAAGATGATTTTATGGGACCGCTGACCTTAGCCCCAACTGTGGTGGTGCAAACGCAGAAGGGCACTGAGGTGACCATTAACTTGCGCCGTCCTGTCGGCAAAACACCAGAGTTACTCGCTAAACAAGCCCGTGAAGCCTTAGCCCTGTGGCAGGAGAAACACCAAGTGCAGCTTGCTGATATCGAAAGTTATTGGGGCGAGCCTATGGTGATGAAAGGTGCGCCACAGCAACAAACCCTGCTCGACGTGTTTGCCCACTTCACTGGCATAGTCGACCCTAAACCCGTTGCAATCGGCGGGTCAACCAACAGTAAATTATTCCCCAATGCCTTAAGTTTTGGCCCAGCCATGCCGGGCGTGGAATACACTGGCCATACCGAAAAAGAGTTCATCACCCATAAGCAATTTATGCTGAACCTAAAAATGTACACCGCAGCATTTATCGAAATATCGGCGGTTAAATAGTACTCTTTGTGAAAGTGATTTGTGGATGGCATAAAAGTGTAGGGGAGCAATAAAGTTTCTTATCAAGTATTAAGCCAAGCATTAAGGGTTAATAGAACTATGGCGGTTAAATCTTAGATTTCCGCCATTCCAACTTGAAATGCTCAAAAGCTCAAAGCTAGTGAGTTATATCGTCAGTTGTGCTGCATGAATTGTCATTGTTTCCCCAGTGACTCGCCCTCTTTCATTTAATAAGAAGTATCCCTGAGGGCTCAACTAAAACATCGCTGTTTTAGAAGGTCACTGGTGCAACAATACCAATCTTCACTAACCTTTTCGCTGTTCGTTTAGCTAAAAAGCTAATGCCCCAAAGCTTTCTAGCACTCGGCTGGTGAATCGCAAACTTGCTACCTCATTTCCCAACAAATTCCCATCAATGTTCTGCTTTCAACTATTCACTACAAAGGGCTTAATGAGAACGTCATACAGTCGTATTCAAACTGCTTTGTTTTGAATATTTTTTAGTCGCCACTTGTGCGCGTTAACTCAAGTATTTAAATCTAAAAACATTTTAAATTAAACACTTAAAGGTTACCGTTTTTGGTAATATGTGAGGGAAACGCGCATGCGCACTATGAAATGTTATATTTTTAAAGGTGAATTTTATGAAAAGGAAGTTTTTAGCTTTATCGATTATCAGCTTTTCTTCACTTGCATTTGGAAAGCCTGTCTACTTGAATTGTAGCGTTTCATCAAACAATGAAACTAAAGTTTTCAGCACCAAACTGGACGAAGAGTCAGGAAAAATTACTCATTTGAACAAAGGCGGTGGTGCATTCAACGCTGAAGGTTTTTTTTCCGCAAATAAAATTTCATATCAAAAGGTAAGTGCTGGCGGAGGCATCAAAATGACTTACCTATATGAAATTAATCGAACAACACTAGCAATAACAGAGACTTTTGTTGCGGAGCCTAGTGATCCAAAAATGGCCTTAACAATTCCCGCGTCAACAATTTTGATGTCAGGCGCTTGTGAAATCGAGGAAGTTGGCGAACGTAAAATATAATAAACGTATTATGTTCATTCGCTTCGCTGATTGGGAAGCAATCTAGCTGGCTTCGCGCGTGCCTCGAGATTATCAGCAGCAAGCCTATACCTTCTATGTGAAAAGTTGACTCATACAAATATTAATCTAAATATGCCAAGTAGCACTGTAGTTTAAGTTCACTTTAGTGTCCCAAAGTGAGCTAGTGAGTCACTCTTACCTTTTTGAGTTTGTGAGCAATTATGAGTAAAAATTATAGAGTAATCGATAGCCAAAATGGAATTGTAGGAAGTTATTTAAAAATGGTTTGTTATCGCAACTCTGATTTAATGGGGCAGGTTACAGCATTAAAATGGTTTGCAATGACAATTGTTGAGATGGTTGTTGGAACAGAGTTGCTAGAGAGCTTTGTGATCACCGGCTCTGTTATTCCTTATTACACTATAGTAAAAGATGATAGCGCTAATTATGGAAGCGAGTTGCATCTTTCACTTCACATACCTGAAGGAGTAATTACTAATATATTGAGAAACCAAATTATTGAACTTTTATATTACAAATATTCTTTACAGTATTTAATATTGAGTCCAGTAGGTAAACCTTATGTGAACAATGAAAAGAATACTATTGATTGTTCAAGAACACGATTCAGAGCTAGAAAAGATATTTTCTACCAATTTATTGCGTTGCGAAGAGTTTATGATTTATTTTGGCTTGTCTTTAATATCACTGTTGATTTAATAGTGTTTTTTGTGACTACTGACATTAAGTTTGCACTGTTATCTGCTCTTTTTGTTGAGGCTATTCGACGACTATTACGGGTATAATAAGATGTTGTATACGAACTCGTGACCTGTGTTGCTGTTTTTGCTAACAGAAAAGACAGTGAACGCAGCGTTAATCATAGATTTATTCACGGTCGTTTATCCTCAAATTGGGCCGAGAATCAGAGGCTGTTCATAATTCTGTGTCAGGTTAATTTCACAGATCGATATGGTTTTCTAAGCGCCCCTCAAAATGGATTGAGAGCTGTGATAGCGTCAAATTCCAGTTTTGGATGGGATGCGTCCAGCGCTCAGAGGCCTTCAATATACCCGCGTAAAGCAGCTTGAGTAAACTGTTCTCGCTAGCAAAACCGCCCTTCGTTTTGGTTAACTTCCTGAATTGCCTATGTACCGCTTCAACCGCATTAGTGGTGTAGATGGCAGTGCGGACATAATCTGGGTATTTGAAATACACCGATAACAGCGCCCACTTGTTGCGCCATGATTTAATCACCACGGGGTATTTATCGCCCCATTTTGTCTCTAGCTCATCCAGTGCCATCTCGGCCGCATTCAAGGTGGCAGCCTTATAAACGCACTTTAAATCGGCCATAAAGGCCTTTTGATGCTTAGAAGCAACATACTTCATCGAGTTACGAATTTGGTGGATGACACACAGTTGCACTTCCGTCTGCGGGTAAATGGTTTCAATCGCTTCAGGAAAGCCTTTAAGGCCATCAACGCAGGCGATGAGAATGTCTTTAACGCCGCGATTATACAGGTCAGTTAGCACGCTTAACCAATGGTGAGCGCCTTCATTATCAGACAGATATAAGCCTAATAGCTCTTTTTTACCTTCGACGTTAAGGGCCAAAATGGTGTAAACCGCCTTGCTAATAAAGCGACCGTTCTCTTTGATTTTATAATGAATTGCATCGAGCCATATGACGGGGTAAAGCGGCTCTAGCTCGCGTTCGCGCCATGCTTGAAGCTCAGGTAGTAACTTGTCAGTAATGGCGTTCACCGTGCCGTTGGACACCGACATGCCGTACATGTCTTCGATATGCGCGCGAATATCTTGATAGCTGGAGCCTAATGAAAATAAGCCAATGATTTTACGCTCCATTTCATCGGTAAGTTGGGTTTGGTGCTTTTTGACTAATTGAGGTTCGAAGGTGCCCGCTCTGTCTCTGGGCGTATTGAGCTCGAAGTTGCCAATGGGGCTTTTAACCGTTTTAGTGGTTTTACCGTTTTTACGATTAACCGTATCAGGGTTAGCCAAATGGCCATCCAACTCAGCAACTAATGCCGCTTCAGTGAGTTGCTTAATCAAAGGGGTTAAGATGCCATCCTTGCCTGTGAGGTCTTTTCCTTCACGTAGCGCTTGAATGGCAGCATTGATATCAAAAGTAGGTGTGGTCATAAATCATCTCTTTTTGGTATAGCTTAAAGAAATGACACAGAAATTTGAACACTACCGAGAATCACTCTAAGGTAGGATGATTTACGCCATCTGCTAAAACCCGTCCTTGCTCCCCGTATGTGGTTATTTTAGGAGGATTTTCTCCCTTAATATGAATCAAACTCTATACTACTGATTCATACCCATATATGCGCCTCTTATGTTCTATTACGACTAGTTATGTCTAACCATTAAGGAATGTTGATTAGTTTATAGTCAAAAGAAGCATTGCTAGTACAATAGTTAATCCGAATCTGCCTAATTAGAGCTAATTATCTAACAATGCTTTGTCCAAAAGGCTGTTTGATTTTTATTAAAAATCTTTTCTAAATCATTAATAAATAAAAAAAGCGGTAAAATAACCGTCTGAAATAAATGAGCTAATCAATCGTTAGTGTCTGCTCTCGTCTTTAGAAGCAACAAGTTACGCTAATGCGCGAAAGGGGAGCCATGGTGATTTACGAGACGACCGTCCGCCCCATGGACGGGGCGGTCGAGCATCCAAGGACGGACTAGCTGCGTGTCGGAGAATGAATGCCATGGCAAGCCTATATGATTGAATACCAGCCAACACTTAGATCCCTGTGACTGAAATAACAGGTCACCCAGTACAATTTGCCTACACCTTCTGTCCTGAAGTGAGTTGTGTTTAGTATGATATTTCATGACTCTATTGCAGGAGAACTAAAGTAAAAAACAATGTAAATCAGCACAATAACTTTTCCACGCAATAAAAAGCCCTGCTTATACAGTGATGTATAGCAGGGCTTTTTGATTGCGAGTTTGTATTCGTTGAGCGGAAGGACAAGCTTTACTCAGGGTTTATGACCTAGATCGAATAGGTCATAAATCCTTTTTATCTCATCCACCTATTTCTCTCACCCATTTCTTTACACTCATCTCTTTCACTAACATTGGCATCATGGAGATGCTAGTAGCCGATGGCTTCGCTACCCGAGTGGCGTGGATCAGACGCGCCAAAAATCCCTTGTTCGGTCACCATGATTGATTGTGTACTGCCCATAGCGGACTGTACTTTCACTTTGTGGCCTTTGGCTTCGAGCAGGGAAATGGTATCGCGGTTTAAGCTGGATTCGACTCGCAGCTCATCGGGCAGCCATTGATGGTGCACCCGCGCCGCATTACTGGCTTCGGCGATGTTTAATCCATGGTCGATCACATTCATGATGATCTGCAGTGTTGTGGTGATAATGCGTGAACCGCCGGGGCTACCAGTGACGAGGAAGGGCTTGCCATCTTTCATCACAATAGTGGGGCTCATGGAGCTCAATGGGCGCTTATTGCCTTCGACCGCATTGGCATCACCGCCAACTAAACCGTAGCCGTTTGGCACGCCGGGTTTGGCCGAGAAATCATCCATCTCGTTATTGAGCAAAATGCCAGTTCCTTTGGCCACTAAACCTGAGCCGTAGCTGAAGTTTAAGGTGTAAGTGTTTGAAACCGCATTGCCCCATTTATCCACTACCGAGAAGTGAGTGGTTTGGTCGCTCTCATAGGGCGCGAGTTTACCTGGCTTGATTTCGGCGCTTGGCGTTGTTTTATTCATCGCGATTTGGCTGGCGATTTTTTGGGCGTAGTCCTTACTGGTTAAGGCTTTGACGGGCACCTTATAAAAGTCGGGATCGCCTAAGTATTCGCTGCGATCGCTATAGGCATGCTTCATGGTTTCTGCCATCAGATGAATCGTCTGCGCCGTATTGTGGCCGAGTTTATCAATCGGGAATTGTTGCAACACGTTGAGCATTTCGATGATGTGTACGCCGCCCGATGATGGCGGTGGCATAGACACAACCTCGTAGCCACGGTATTCGCCGCGTACGGGTTCGCGTTCTACAACCTTATAATTTTTAAGGTCGTCTAAGGTCATAATGCCGCCAGCGTCTTTCACCGCATTGATGAGTTTAGTGGCGGTTTCACCTTCGTAGAATCCTTTGGTGCCTTTTTCAGCGATAAGACTTAACGAATGGGCAAGTTCAGGTTGTTTAAGAATATCATCCACTTGATAGTCACTGCCGTCGGCTTTGTAGAAGATAGCGGCCGTGGTTGGCCATTGGGCCATGCGGCGTTTTAGGCCAGCAAGGGATTGGGCAAGATCTGGCGTCACGCTAATGCCTTCCTGCGCTATTTTAATCGCGGGCGCGGCGACTTGGGCGAGAGTCATAGTGCCATATTTTTCAAGGGCTAAGCTCATGCCCATCACTGTACCTGGCACACCCACGGCAAGACCGTGTTCGCGGCTTAGTTTTTCAACTGCGTCGCCATTTTCGTCGAGGAAAATGTTTTTCTTGGCTTTAGACGGCGCCATTTCACGGTAATCGATAGCGATGGTTTTGTTTTCTTTGGCAATATGCACCAGCATAAAACCACCGCCGCCGATATTGCCAGCACGGGGTAAGGTGACAGCCAAACTGAAGGCGACAGCCACGGCGGCGTCAACTGCATTGCCGCCTTGCTTTAGGATCTCAACGCCGGTGCGACTGGCGAGAGTTTCTTGGCTTGCGACCATGCCATGCTTAGCCCACACAGGTTGTGCGGTGGCCATCTGGCTGAAAATTGGCGATTCATCGGCAAGCAGACTGGGAGATGATAGTAGGGGAAGCGCCATCGCAATGGCGAGAATAAGAGGTCTAAAAGGTCTTGTTGGACGCATACTCAATCCTGAATTTATTTTAATTATGGCTATGCAATGTGCCGAGAATTAGGCTTAATTGCAACCTCGTATACTTGTTCACACCAGTAAAGGACGATAATTTACCCAATGAGACAGCTTATTTTGGCTTTTGCGAGCTCAATGTCGGATATTTCGGCCAGTGCGTGGAATGCCGCCATGGGTGAGGCGAATCCATTTTGCCGCCATGAGTTTCTGTTGGCACTTGAGCAAAGCCGCTCCGCCTGCACTGCAACCGGTTGGACGCCTCGACATTTATGCGTGTTCGATGCGGGTGACACATTAAATGATGTCGCCAGTAAGGATAAAAGCTTGTTGCCTTTGGCTGAAGGAGGGTTTATCAGTGTGCAAACGGCTAAGCACTTCAATCAGTTCCCACTTATTGCCGTCATGCCCTTGTACCAAAAATCCCACTCCTACGGTGAGTATGTGTTCGATTGGGCGTGGGCCGAAGCCTATGAGCGCCATGGGCTCGATTACTATCCCAAATGGGTGAATGCGATCCCTTTTACCCCAGTGCAAGGTCAACGGATGGGCATTCATCCCGCATTGGAGCGCGCCGAGCAACTGCGCGTGGCGGCATTACTGCTGCTGACATTGAATCGCCGACTAATATCAGCGCAGGATAATCTCGTACTTGAGGAAGCTATTCTTAATCAGCCAGGGCTGGGCGATAACCCGATTTCCTCATGGCATAGCCTGTTTGTTACCCCAACACAAACGCCGTTATTTGAAAGTTTGCCAAATTTGCTGTTAAAACGCTTAGGCACTCAGTTCCATTGGAATAATCGCAGTTATCGGGATTTTAATGATTTTCTGGCGGGCTTTAGTTCCCGTAAGCGTAAAAATATCTTGAAGGAGCGGGCGCAGTTACAGCCTTTTAATCTTAAGTTTCAGTTTGTCGAAGGGGAGCAGATCACCGCTTCGCAATGGCAGACTTTTATCCAATGTTATCAATTAACTTACCTTAAGCGCTCCGGTCATCGCGGCTATTTAACGCCAACCTTTTTTCAGCAGTTGGGGGCACAACTCGCTGCGCAAGTCCTACTGTTGGTGGTTGAAGATGCAAAGGGCGAGATGGTCGCTGGCGCCTTGTATTTAAAAGGTGAGAATACCCGAGGGCAGAAATGCTTATATGGTCGTTATTGGGGGACGACGGTTGAGCTTGACGGTTTACATTTTGAGGCCTGTTATTATCAAGGTATTCAATATTGTATTGAACATGAGTTTCAAGTGTTTGATGCGGGCGCGCAGGGGGAACATAAGGTGCTGCGTGGCTTTGAACCCGTAGCAATGTATTCCTACCATAACATCGCCCATTTGGGATTTAAGGCGGCGATTGCCGACTTTGTTGAGCAAGAAACACTGCAAATGCAGCAATATATGGCGCAGATGCAGGATGTGTTGCCCTACAAAAAAGAGCCTTCATAAAGACCGAGTTAACGGGACTTTATTGGGTTAATTTTAGGTAGAACAGGTTACATTTAAGCGGTTAGTTCAAACCGTTAGCTCATGGCTAACCAAACTCCTACGCCTATCATTAGGCTGCCTGCAATGCGGTTTAACCAGCGAATATTATCGCCACGGCTCAAGAAGATGCGCAGGCTTTTGCCACCACTGGCGTAGGCGAGCATAGAGGTAAATTCGGTCACCATGATAATGCTCAGTAAGGCGAGGAGCTGCGGCGCGACGTCGCGCTCGGCATTGATAAAAGGGGGCAATAGCGACACCATAAATGCCCAACCTTTAGGATTGGCAATGGCGGTAATAAAGCCTTGAGAGATCAAGGTAACATTGCTGGCTCTGGGGTTAGTGTCATCATCGCTTAATATGGCCATCTTGCCGCGCGCGCGCCACATCTGTACGCCGATAAAGCCTAAATAAATCCCGCCGATCCATTTGAAGATTTGAAAGACTTCGGGATAGTTGAGCATGATACTGGCAACGCCCATCACGGCGGCTGTCGCCACTAACGCCACCCCAACCAGTTCACCCAACATCATCCACAGGGTGCGGCGCACACCTATACTCATGCCCAGTGTCATGGCGAGTGTCATGCACATGCCCGGCGTAATAGAAACAAAGAAGAAGGTCGGGATAAACACTGCAAGTAAGGCAAAATCAGGCATGGTTTGGTCATTCTTGGGTGAAGATGAGAAGGGCGATAGTGTAATGAAAACGGCTGATTTAGCCAATCTGCTTATTTTGAACTTGCTCTCTTTAAATGTAATCGGTTGTGTTGGCTGGCGATATTTCACGCAAAAAGCATATTGTAGTTATTATTAACAATATGCTCACTAACCCCATTGTGATTAATTCTGCAGTTGTTCGGTTAACAGTGATTAACTTCATAGTTAACAAGATAAGACATTGACTGTAGGTTCTACATCAGTATCGATCAAGTAGACACTATCGGCGCCCACCATATAATAACTGTATAGGTCTTGGTAAATATGTTCGCCTAATTCACCATAATAAGGACGGCGTGCATTTTTTACCGACTTCCATATTGGCCAAGGTAAAGAAAAATAATCGGCATTGGATTGATTCGTGATATTTAAATCTGAATCAATAGGGAATGGCGTATTGCTTTTATCATCATGTTGAATATCACTAAAGTTATCACTTATGTTATCTAAGAAGGTTTGATAACTTGACTCATCAATGACTTGTATTCCTGAAATCGTAGGGAAATACAATTCCATCGTGAATGCATCGTTATCAAGTTCCTGCCACAGTATGGTTAAAGATAAATGGTCTAATCTGCAACTCAGGTTCGGGTGTGGCTTTAGGTTTCTGTTCAAGGGAAACCAAGGTTGATAAGCCGCTTTAATCATAGCGAAACCTCGTTATATTATTGTGTTAAGAACATATCTTAGTCGTTTGGCTGTTACTTTTTTGCATTATTTTTGCTGAAAGTACCATAACCTAAAAATAACTGAGAAGCATGTTGAGATTATCCAATATTTTTTGAAACTCATATCAACCAAATGCGCCTTATCAATCATAATTTGATTGATATGCTAACCCATATTCTCAAATCAATGGTTAATGACTGTTCTAGGACAGTTCAAAAATGGGTTCAGCACATTATGAAATCGCCTTATTTCTCCTCTTTTAAAAATACTCTCTTGGTGACTGTCGCTTTGGCCGCCAGTATTAATTACGTTATGGCTGACGACAGTGCCTCTGCGTTTAGTCTCGAAAGTAATTTAGCTGATAATTCAAGGTTCCCTCCTGAGTATTATTGGAATCAATTTGGTTGTTCGGGCGAAAATATTGCGCCGCGTTTAACTTGGCAAAATGTACCTGCCGGTACCAAGAGCTTTGCTGTCACTTTATATGACAAAGATGCGCCTACTGGCAGTGGTTTTTGGCACCGTGTTGTGTATGACATTCCGGCACAGGTGTCGACTCTCGCAGGTGGTGTGAATGGCGGAGCGCTACCCAGTGGTGCCATTGAAGCTAATACCGATTTAGGTAAACCTGGATTCTTTGGACCTTGTCCACCAGAGGGACGTGAACACAGTTATGTATGGACAGTGCATGCTTTGGATGTGGCGCAGTTGCCGATAGACAAGGGATCAACACCCGCTTTGGTGGGATTCTATCTTTGGCAGCATAGATTAGGCGAAGCAAGTTTAACGCTTTTAGCTGGCCCACGTTAGGAGGAATGAAGATGACCATATTATCTACGCGCATTACATACCCAATGTTATCAAAGGTTTTTACACTACTGGCAACCAGTTTGTTGTGTTCTCACTCATGGGCGACACAGACTGAGCCGCTGGCAAAAATGGAAGTCTTTGCCGAACTTGATGGGGCTGTGGGCGGTATTACTTTCACATCAGATGAACGATTGATTTTCAGTTATCACCCTTTCTATCAACCTAATATTAAGGTGGCAGAGCTTTTAGCGGATGGTAGTACTATGCCATTTCCTAATTCGGATTGGCAGCAATGCCATGATCCGCAGGGCAAAGCGAAAGAACCTGACACTTGCCTTAATTGGGTGTTGGGGCTGCGAACCGACGATCAAGACAGAGTTTGGCTATTAGACTCTGGCCAGCAGGCGCCACGTATTGAGCCTAAATTAGTGGCGTGGGATACCAAGAAAAACCAATTAGATCGCATTATTCATTTGCCCGCGCCAGTCTCTCTTCCTGAGTCACAACATAATGACTTTGTTATCTCATCTCGACATCAAGCGATTGTGATTGCCGATGAGGGGATTGGCACGGGTCCCATTGGTGAAAAGGCTGCGCTGGTGGTTGTGGACTTAAATACAGGGAAAAGTCGGCGCCTATTACAGGGAGATAACAGTGTGATGCCAGATTTACAGCGGCCACTGATTATCGATAAAGACTCAAAAGATAGAAAGCAGATTGAAGTTTATGTGGGTGCCGATGGCATTGCTTTAGATAAAACCCAAACATGGCTCTACTTTGCCCCGATGAATAAAGACAAAGTTTACCGTGTGCGGATGACAGATCTCATCAATCCTTCGTTAACGCCTGCGGCACTCTCTGCCAAAGTGGAGGCTTATGCCGATAAGCCCGACAACGGTGGCTTAAGTATTGATGAAGCGAATAATTTGTATTTAACGGAAGTGGGAGAGCGGGCCATTGGTGTGATCCCTGCAGATTCTCTCCAGTATCGCACTTATGTCCATGATGAACGTATGGTTTGGCCCGACGGTGTGAGTTATGGCAAGCAAGGTTACTTGTACTCTGGGGCTGCGCAATTACCGTTATCGGCACCATTAAACAATGGCAAAGCTGAAAACAGTCCACCTTATTATATTTTCCGTTTTAAGCCGTTGGCTGCGGGCGTTCGTGGTAATTAATTCGAACAATTAATCTCATCAATTAATTTTATAACCTTACGCCAAGTGCTTATCTTAACTGAATTTATTCACACGATTTTTGCGGATTAAAACGGTTTGGATTCGCACTTGGTTATACCGAGTCACTGAGTCACGACATCCAGAGGATGACAATATGAACATTATCGGATTGGATCACTTTACCATCAGAACGCCCAAACTGGTTGAAACGCTGTTGTTTTATCAAGTCATCCTTGGATTGAAATTAGGTTGGCGGCCACAGTTTGGTTTTCCTGGACATTGGCTCTATGCCTCAAATAAGCCCATTTTGCATTTGGTGGAAGCGGGCGATCAGGCGCTAGAGGCCTACTTAGGGGAAAACAGAAATATTTATGGCTCGGGACGTGTTGACCATTTGTCGTTTCGTGGCACGGATTTACACCAGATGCAGCAGCATTTATGCCAGCAGATGATGACTTTTCAGGAACGAATTGTGCCTGAGATTGGTGAGCATCAGTTATTTCTTGAAGATCCGAATGGCATCAAAGTAGAGATGATATTCCCCTATGCAAAGGATAACGCCATCGTTGGAATTGTGATGGATAGGCTCGCTATTTCAGACACCAAGGAGCCTGAACATGGCGGAGATTAATGTCTTCAGGCGGCAATTATTGCAAACGCTGGGATTGGGCAGTTTGGCATCATTGGCATTATTTCCTCGAGGTGTGATAGGTATGAATTCATTGAATACGAGTACAAATATGGAGAGCTCACAGGGTAAGCCGAAGATTCGCATGGGAGTGACGGACTTAAGTTTTCATCGTGTCACCGCCGCTGTGGTGGCCCATGTGATAGGGATTATGGGCAAAGAGGTGCAACGAAGCTATGCATTGCACGAGGCTAATTTTGAGCAGCTAGGTGAAGGCACAGTGGATATGCTGTGTTCTGCATGGCTGCCCCATAGCCACGGGATTTATCGACAAGGTGTCGAAGAGCGAGTTGCTACGCGGCAACTCGGGCTACATTATGAGCCCTATGCGCTCTGGGGCGTACCCGATTATGTGCCTGCTGAGCAAGTGTCGAGCATTGAGGATTTACTCAAACCTGACGTGCAGCAACGTATGCGGCCCATCATTCAAGGGATTGGTGAGGGGGCGGGGATCACGCGATTTTCTAAAAATATTATGACGCAATATGGATTAACGGCGGCGGGTTATCAATTTAGAACAGGCACTCAGGCCGACTGTGTCGCCGCTTTTGAGTCTGCTGTGGCGGTAAACGATTGGGTGATCGTTCCTTTGTGGCATCCACAATTTTTACATCATCAATACGGCATTCGCGATCTTCAGGACCCTAAAGGTTTACTCGGGGGAAAAGATAAAGCGGTATTGCTCGCCCGTGAACACGAGTTAGCGGTTAATTTCTCGCCCGCACAAATTCAGGTACTTGATAACATAGTATTATCGAATCAAATGGTTGCAGAACTCGATTATGCGGTTAATCGACAAGGAATGACGGAAGATGAGGCAGCTGCGAACTGGCTGACAGTCAATCCTCAGCATTTGACGACCTGGTTAGCCCCGCTGCTTAATCCTGCGAATGCCTCATCTCAGGAGGTGACATTATGATGATCACACCTGAATCGCGGCTAGTGGCGGCAGGGCTTGAACTACCTGAGGTTGCTGCGGCTCTTGGAAATTATGAACCCTATTCAATTGTTGGCAGTCAGTTAATGACCTCGGGTCAGTTTCCCTATTTAGAGGGCGAGCTTCAGTATCAAGGACAATTGGGCGCAGATCATACTGTGAGCGAAGGCTACGCTGCCTGTCGTCTTGCTACCCTAAATGCCATTGCCCAATTGAAACAGGCTTGCGGTGAGCTTTCGCGGATAAAACAAATTTACCGCTTGGAAGGGGTGCTAAATGTGCATCAATCTTGCTTTGAACATCCTAAAGCACTCGATGGGGCTTCGGATTTATTGCTTGAAATCTTCGGTGAAGCAGGGCGTCACAGCCGGATGATTTGGACAAATCCTGTCATGCCGCTGAACAGTTTGTGTCTAGTGTATTTATTTGCAGAACTCTATTGTGATGACGAACAAAGGCAATGACCTTTGTCTCGATTGAGATTGGATGCTTGAATGTGACTCACATTGGCTGTTAGCTAAATGTTCTGTCAGCAAGACGGGTAGTTCATTCAAGAGCATATGAGGCAGTTCTTGAACTTTCATCAATCGATTGTTAGGGTTAGGTCATCATTGACGGAATGTTGACAATACGATGACTGAGAAACAAAAAATGTTGGCGGGCCAGCCCTATAAGGCTTGGGATAATGAGTTATTGGCTGAGCGGATGCGGGCGAAATCCATTTGTCATCAGTTTAATCTGGCCGAACCGACTTTACTTGATGCCCGAATGGAGCATCTTCGTGGCCTGCTTGATATTCAACACTGTGCCCATATTGAGCCTAATTTCTTTTGCGATTACGGCTATAACATCCATATTGGTAAACAATTTTACGCCAATCATAATCTAACCATATTAGATGTTTGCTCCGTCTCGATTGGCGATAATGTGATGTTTGGTCCCCATGTGATGATTTCTACCGCAACGCATCCTATTAATCCCATTGCGCGGCAAACGACGGAATACGGCGCGCCAATTCAAATCGGCAATAATGTCTGGCTAGGTGGAAACGTCTCTGTACTGCCCGGTGTGACCATTGGTGATAATTGTGTCATTGGTGCTGGTAGTGTAGTGAATAAGAGCATTCCGGCGAACTGTGTGGCGGCGGGGAACCCTTGTAAAGTTATCAAACCTATCGATGTGGACTAGCGCAGGAAAGTTAAAGCCGAGTGATTGGTGTCAAAGCTGATAGTGATTTAGATGACGATATAGATATTCGTAGAAAGAAAAACGGTACGCAGTGCGTACCGTTTTTTATTAGTTGGATGACAATTTACAGTACGCCGCGGCGCATTTGGTCCCGTTCAATTGATTCAAACAGGGCCGTAAAGTTGCCTTCACCAAAACCTAAGTTATTCTTACGTTGGATGATTTCGATGAAAATCGGTCCAAACAGGTTTTTAGTAAATATTTGCAATAAATAGCCTGTATCATCACCATCCACCAGAATTTGGTGATGTTTAATGCGCTCACGATTCTCTGTAACCTGCGGTAACTTATCGAAAATAGTGTCGTAGTATTCAGGGATAATGTCTAAGCATTGGATTGAGCTGCCTTCCATCGCATCCAGAGATTTAACGATATCGCGGCTTCTAAAGGCTAAATGTTGCACACCTGGGCCATTGTATTCCTTCAGGTATTCATCAATTTGGTTTTTATCGCTGCCTTTACCTTCGTTGATCGGGATACAGAAGCTGCCATCTGGCGAACGTAGGGCGTAGGACACTAGCGCGGTTTGTACGCCGCTGATGTCAAAGTAGCGCACTTCCGTAAAACCAAAAATGTTTTTATAGAAGTTAGCCCAATGTTCCATTGTGCCTTTGTAGACGTTGTTGGTTAAGTGATCGACCTCGATAAAGCCTTTCTCTTGGGTGATGACTTGCTCGTCTAAATCTTCAAAATCAGCGGCATAGATATTGTTATCTGCGCCAAAGGTGTCGATGAAATAAATTAAGCTGTCACCAATGCCGTAAATCGCAGGATAAGGCAGATCTTTGTTGGCATCATCGGCGGGTTTTGCACCACGTTCAACGGCAACGCGATAGGCAAAGCCGGCATCTTCTACACGCCAGCCCATAGAACAAATGGCTGGGCCGTGGGATTTAGCAAACTTAGCTGAGAAACCTTCGCGTTCAGTGTTGAGCAGAAAATTAATGTCATTCTGTTTGTAGTACAGGATGTCTTTGTTCTTGGCTTTTTTCAGCAGAGAAAAACCAAAGTCGATAAAGACTTTGTGCATAAAATCAGTATCAGGGCTGGCGAATTCAGTGAATTCGATACCTAATAAGCCCAGTGGATTTAGTTCGCTTGCCATGTTGTTTTCCTCGTTATTTTAGTGCAACACGCCGTCACTCTAATGACTCCCGCATGGGAGTGCAGGTGGCTTGGGGCTAGTCTTCTAGCCAAGAGCGGTTGTAGTCTTTGCTCATGCAATTTTGTACATGTTCGGTTAATTTCAGTGGGGCGAACGTGTCCACCATCACTGCATATTCATAGGTTTCTTTTTTGCCAATTGAGGCTTCAGTGCGGCCCGGTTGTGGTCCGTGGGCCACGCCTTTTTGATGTAAGGTCATGTAACCCGCTTCAATGCCCGTGCGGCTCATAAAGTCGCCATCGACGTAATACAAGACTTCGTCGCTATCTATGTTGTTGTGGTAATAAGGCGCCGGAATCGATTTAGGGTGGAAATCGTAGGGGCGCGGTACGAAGTTACAAATCACAAAGTTATGGGCGGTAAAGACTAAGTGATCAGAAGGGGGGAGATGGATTTTGCCTACCTTTGGTGCGTATTCTGTGATGTTGAATGCCCAAGGATAAACGCAGCCATCCCAACCTACTAAATCAAAGGGATGCCATTCGAGCGTGGTGAGTTGGTACTTATCGCCAAACTTACACACTAAGGGGAAGGCGCCGCGCTCAACCACAGCATCTTGCAATGTAGGTACGCGCAAATCGCGCTCGCAGTAAGGTGCTGATTCTAATAGCTGACCATACTCGTTACGGAAATGCTTAGGCACTTCCACCATAGAGAATGACTCGATGACGAAAAGTCGCACATTGCTGTAATCGTTGAATTTTAGTTGATAAGTGGTACCACGTGGGATCACGAGATAGTCCCACTTTTGGACCTTAATCGTGCCGTACTCGCTGTAGAGTGTGCCTTCGCCTTCGTGGACAAAAACCACTTCATCGGCATAGGCGTTACGGTAAAACTCGTCGGTATCGGCGGTGACTTTGGCTGTATACAGTGCTAAGTCATTGTTATAAAAAATCTTGTTACGGGCGCTGAAAAAATTACCTTCACGGTCGGCGTCGCGGGAATCGAGTTTATAGTTTTGGACCAGCGAGTCTTCCCAATTGGCACCATGGCCTAGGCTATAGGGCGCCACTTCTAATGCTTTGGTTGGCATGTTGTGGTGATATTTATTGGAATAAATATTGGAAAAACCATGGGTTGAGAACAACTCTTCACGGTAAAGCTCGCCGTTTTCCTTTTCAAATGCGATATGGCGCTTATGGGGAATCTGGCCTTGTTTCACATAAAATGGCATGGAGGATCCTTGGTTTTTACAGCGGCGTGAGATTAGCTCTACTTCGCTTGTCGTTATGGTTATGTGATCTTGTTATCAATTTAGTTGCTTGAATGAACAAAAAAAAGAATAATAAATCCGCCATCTCAATCTAAAAATTAGATGGTATTCTAATCTTTACGAATCGTAGTGTTTCCGTGACATGTTCATTAGAGCCAAGGAGTGACCATGCGCATCGATATTGATGCTTTTAATGTGCTGCAAGTGCTGGTGGAAGAGGGCAGTTTTGCCAAGGCGGCGGAGCGATTACACAAAGCGCAATCGGCGGTGAGTTATCAAGTTAAAAAGTTAGAAGAGCACCTAGGCGTGCCGCTTTTTAGCCGTGAGCAATATCGTGCTGAGCTGACGCAAGAGGGCCGAGTGATTTTGGCCGAGGGACAAAGATTACTGCAACACCTTGCAAACATTGAACATCTTGCCAGTCGTTTCAGTGAAGGCTGGGAGCCCAAGCTAGAGCTAGTGATAGACGGTGCCTTACCGATGGAGCCTATCATGACGGCCTTAAAGCGCATGGCTGAACATCAGATCCCCACTAAAATTCAGCTGAATATGGAGTTTTTAGGCGGTGTACAACACAGATTCGAGCGTGATAATGCTGACTTGATGTTAGTGAAAGATTATCGCACTGGCCCCTACTATCATCCGCAGCCGTTGCCTGCAATTACTAGCGTACTGGTAGCCAGTGCTTCGCATCCTTTGTCTTTTATTCGCGAAATTAGTTTGTCTGAGCTGCAGCAACATGTGGAATTAACTATCGAAGACTCTTCACCCAATAAAAGTTACCGCGATGAAATGCAATTTGGCGGCGATAAAGTGTTTTATCTTTCTGGCTTTATCATGAAAAAGAACGCTTTGTTAAAAGGCTTAGGTTTTGGCTGGTTGCCGGACTTTTTAGTGCAAGAAGAGTTAGCTAAGGGCGAATTAGTTGAAATCGACTTCGTCGGTGGCAGTCGTTTTACGTTTATTCCACAACTCGTCTCGACCTTAGAGCGTCCGTTAGGCCGTGCGGGACAACTTTTTACCGAGTTGATATTAGAGGAGTTTGCTAAGGCTGAGCAGTTTAATGGTGTGGGTTTGGGTTGATAAGTCTTCGCTTGTCATCTTTTGATACAAGTTACCGCATAAAATAATCGCATTTTGACATTTTATGTCATAGATTAATGCCTAGGTCAGATTAAGGTTTAGATTGAGAGTTAAAATAAGGCCTAAATTCAGATTGAGCTTAGATCTAGATTAGGGTCGAGATGAAGAGTGAAATTGAGCCGCGATAGGTAAAGAGTCGTCCATCGGGGTCAATCTAAAGGATAGTAACAAGGAACTGACAGTTAAGGGGAACAGTATGTCTAGACGTTGTCATGAAGTGGATTATGAAATTATCGGCCACAGTATGCAGTTGGTTGAAGTGGAACTCGATCCCAACGAAACCGTGGTCGCTGAAGCGGGCGCGATGAATTATCTAGAGCAAGATATTAGCTTTGAGGCCAAAATGGGCGATGGCTCTGAGCCTGAGTCAGGCTTTTTTGGCAAGTTGGTGGGCGCGGGTAAACGGGCATTGACGGGTGAGAGCATTTTTATGACTCACTTTACCAACCAAGGCAATCAAAAACGTAAAGTCGCTTTTGCCGCCCCTTATCCTGGCACTATCCTAGCGATCGACTTGGCCGAACATGGTGGTGAGCTTATCTGTCAGAAAGACAGTTTTTTGGCTGCGGCTTTAGGTACACGCGTGACGATGAAATTTAATCGCCGCTTAGGTACCGGATTTTTCGGTGGTGAAGGGTTTATTCTGCAAAGTCTACAGGGCGATGGTATGGCGTTTATCCATGCGGGGGGCACCTTAGTGAAAAAAGAACTAAAAGGTGAAACCTTAAGAGTTGACACAGGTTGTCTTGTTGCATTTACCTCAGGGATTGATTACGACATAGAGCGTGCAGGCTCATTAAAGTCTATGGTCTTTGGCGGTGAAGGTTTGTTTTTAGCCACACTCAAAGGCCACGGGACGGTTTGGCTACAAAGCTTGCCATTCTCACGTATGGCGGACCGTATTATCGCCCATGCCCCATCTGCGGGAGGCAGTGATCGCGGTGAAGGCTCTGTGCTTGGTGGTATTGGTCGCATGCTCGATGGGCGCTAAATTATAAGCTGACATGCTGTCTCCTGTTAAGGCATTCCAGACTATCCTCTGGGATGCCTTTTTAGTTGAAACCTGTCATTTCCTTTATTGTTTTAAGCATTTTCGCCGTTGTTAAGGCTTTGTTGAATGCGTCTTTCAATTAGTTTAGATATGAGATACATCATCAAATAGCCCGTGCCTAAGGCTAAAATCACCGCGACGACATTCTCCGTATACAGGCGGTAAGCGTAGAAAGTACCGACCAGTACTGCGATACCAGCAAGGCGAATAAGTAGACTTTGAGTAAAGTAGCCATGAGCTTTGATATAAGCAAGCTGGTAGCCATTGAGCATCATAAATATAAAAAACATGGAGAAATGCATTAATACTGGGGCCGCTTTAATGTATTGCTCGGGGAATAACCAAGCGACTAACGGCTTGCTCGCAAAGACCATAACGACAAAAAAAATACCGCTGGTCCACAAAGAAACTTTCGTCAGCCATGACTTAATTTGTTGAACTTCGTCAAAGCGTTTTTCTCGTACGCACACTGCGACTTCGGGCAGCACAAAACGGTAGATGGGAAAGACAAAAAGCAGGGTGAGGTAAGTGATCATCGGCCGCACCACCACTTGGAAATCACCCAGTTCATCTATGCTGAAATAGGCAATAGTCAGCAGTACGGTGATGTAAATCATCAAGATACTGGCCCCCGCTTCCATGGACGCCGTCAGGCTTTTCTTCATAAAACTGCGTAAACCCGTATCAAAATGCACTGCACTTAAGGGCGGAGTGGCAATATCTTTGCGCCGTTTTAAGTACATATATAAGGCAACGATGAGCGATGACAGTGTCATGCTGTAAAAGAGTGATGCAATGGCGGTTTGTTTTAAGCCGTAGAAACATAATAAAAAGCTAGTCACTTGCGCGAGCGGCTCTAACCAAGTGACTCTATTGGAGATGGCATATAGCCGGTACATGGCAATTTGATTGGTAAAATAGACCTTGAGCCCCATACTCAGAATAATCCCAACCAATTGAAAATATTCTACATTGAGCTGAAGTTTGTGTTTGATATAGGGTAAAACTAAGCCCCATGTCAGTAGTACCATAGCGATCAAGCTGTAGCGGAATATATTAGTGATATCCACATCTTGCTTGGTCTGGGAGTAGGTCACCACCATAGAGGAGCGAAATCCCGTCATTAGGATTAGCGACAGTGAGATAATGTCGATCACTGTGTGATAGAGCGCTAGATCGGCTTTGGCAACCCATTGTGCTAGCCAGAGTTTAAATAGAAACCCCACAGAAATACTGGCGAGTGATGCCCAGAACCCCGCAATAATTGCCTGCTTAACCCGTCGAAGTGAGGTGTTTTCCATTATCAAAAATCCAGCGTTAGTCTACGGTCATTATCGGGATGCTATGAATTCAATTAAGATTTTGCCTTAGCCGCATGAGTATTTTTAGGTGACACTTATCTTGTTCTGTTCGATATCTTTTCACCCTGCATGAGTCTAGCATTTAGCCAATTTACGACCAATAGCCAGATAGTAAAGATATGATAAATATCAATATGTTGCTTTATTGTAAGTTAGAACGTTATTGAGTGAGGACTGGGATGATAAATTGTCTTACAGACAACGTTTTTTGATAGATCAAAGCAGTATTAAGAAGTACTCAACGCCCAGATAAGCGCTGGGCGTAGTTGTAAAAGTGTCAGTTATAAATGCCATTTTGCCATGGGAAGTTAATCGGTAATGATATTGACGATATCGAGGATTTTACGGCTGTTATTATCGAGTTTGATTAGTGCACCTTCGACTTGAATGCTAATGATGCCATCTCTGTCTAAGGGGACTACGATGCGGCCGCGATCATAAATATCATGCTCAAGCACATCACCACGCTGGAGTTTTTTCTGCCAACCGGGTGGCAGTGACTGACCTTGGTCAACTTTTTTCTGTAGTCCCGGCGGTAGACTTTTATCCTTTTTGTGGTGCTCATGGTCATCTTTAGCAAAGGTTGAGATGGACATCGTTAAGCTGAGGACAAGTCCTGTGATTACCACTGAGGTTAATTTATTCATCTGTACTCCTAAGGGGCATTGAGTTGATGTTGTGTCCAATGCTTGATGTGGCCAACAATAGGCGATGCTAAATGAACTATAGCTGAACGTTCTGGTTCAAGATTGCTTTCTAGCGGGTTAACATGAGTACGGCTTGCCATTGTTCGGCGGTCACAGGTTGGATACTGAGTCTTGACCCCTTAGAGACTAAATACATGTCCGCCAGTTGGGGTAAACTTTTTATCAAACTTAAGGGAATAATCTCGTTAAATTTTTTGACAAAGCGGATATCTACTCGTAGCCATCTTGGTTTGGTTGGATCTGACTTAGGGTCAAAATACTTCGATTCTGGATCGAAGGCCGTGCTGTCGGGATACGCATTGGTCACAACTTCAGCGATACCGACAATACCGGGCACTTTGCAGCTTGAATGGTAAAAAAATACCTTGTCGCCAATCTGCATCTCATCGCGCATAAAGTTACGCGCCTGATAATTACGGATCCCATGCCAAGCTTCAGTTTGGTTAGGGCAAGCCTTAAGATCATCTATGCTAAATTCGTCGGGTTCCGATTTCATAAGCCAGTAGTTCATCTTGTTTCCTTTACTCATAGTTGCCGTTAAGCGCTTCAATACCGCTGAGTTTATCTGAATTTTGTCGAATACCCCAGTTCGTCACCCATATCAGATATTGTGAGTTTGATTAAGTTTCCGTTCAGATAACGTGGCTTAGCCTGTTGACAGCAATCTTATTTGGTATGCCTTATGCAAATTTTCGTTTCTAAGGCAAAGCGTCAAATTCGATCTCGGTTTGTGACTGGTGTCGTACAAGTTGTGGCAGCAGAGGCAACCAAAACCTGTGAGGTGTGTTATGGGGACTTCAACAATGACATCCGATTGTGGCTTATACACTAAATATCTTAAGGATTTTACGGCGGGTGATGTGATCTTAAGTCATGAGCGAATGCTGGAATTTATTAATGACCTGACAACGCAAGGTTGGTTATTGGCTAATTTCACTTGGGACTATTGGTATAACAACAGTTACTTAGTCGATAAACCTGCCTATATTCGTGATGCGAGCATCGCACAATGTAAGTTGCTGCTAACCGCCATGACGCGACTCGAGGTTTTTAGCCCCGGCGTGTTAGAAAATATGCGTCGCCAAGGGGTGTTACTGGCCATTGTTGAGCGGTTACAAAGCTTAAATGTGCCTAAGTCGAGTGCTCATTTTGAGTTTATCAGCCGTTAGCACTGGGCTTTAATGGATTGTTATCTAATAGTTTGTCTTACTCTTTAGTCTAATAAAGTGCTTTTTTACTTGTGACATGATCCGTGGATTGGTTAGTTTGGACCTCGCTAACCATAATAATAAATGCACGGAGGCCTTAATGTCAGTTCCTACAAGCCAAGTTATAAGCCCGCTCAACGTTAGCGAGTTTAGAGGCGAGTCATCACCGAAACTCGTTGAGAAGACCATAGGTCAATATCTTGATGAGATTGCGGCAACGTATCCCGACCAATTAGCTGTCGTCGTACACCATCAACATATCCGCTGGAATTACCGCCAATATCTTGCCCAAATCGATGCGCTCGCCACAGGACTATTAAAACTCGGCATTAAGTCTGGTGATAGGGTAGGGATTTGGTCGCCTAACAATATCGAGTGGTGTTTAACTCAATATGCGACCGCTAAAATTGGCGCCATCATGGTGTGTATTAATCCTGCGTATCGTCCTGAAGAGTTGCAATATGCGCTGAGTAACGTGGGTTGCCGCGCAGTAATTTGTGCTGATAAGTTTAAATCCAGCAATTATCTTGAGATGCTATATGAATTGGCGCCTGAGCTAACCTCTTGCCCCTCGGGTAAATTACAAGCTAAAGCCGTACCTGAGCTTGAATTTGTGATCCGTATGGGCGCGGAGAAATCCGTCGGTATGCTGAATTTTGATGACTTGATCGTTGATGTGACCGCCGCTGACAGGATAATGCTCGAGAGGATTGCTAAGGAATTAAGCCCATACGATGCGATTAATATCCAGTTTACCTCTGGCACGACGGGCAGCCCGAAAGGTGCGACCCTATCCCATCATAACATATTGAATAATGGCTATTTAGTCGCAGAGGCGATGAAGTTTACCTGTCACGATAAACTCTGTATTCCAGTGCCTTTATACCATTGTTTTGGCATGGTACTCGGCAGTTTAGTCTGCTTAGCTAAAGGCGCAACTGCTGTGTTCCCCGGAGAATCCTTTGATCCACTGACGACATTGCAAGTGATTGAGCAAGAGCGTTGCACCGCTTTGCATGGCGTACCGACCATGTTTATTGCCGAGTTGGAACACCCAGAATTTGCTCGTTTTGATTTGAGTTCCTTACGTACCGGCGTGATGGCGGGGGCAACTTGTCCTGAAGAAGTGATGCGACGTGTACAAAACCTGATGTATATGAAGGAAGTGCTGATTGGTTATGGTCAGACCGAATGCAGTCCGCTCAATCACATTACTGAAATCGACTCACCCGTAGAGAAACGCGTGCTTACCGTTGGCCGTGCTTTACCCCATACCGAAGTGAAAATTGTCGATGAATTTGGCGAAGTGCTGCCAATTAATCAACCCGGTGAAGTTTGTAGTCGCGGTTACTGCATTATGCAGTGTTATTGGAATGATCCTGAGAAAACGGCGGCAACCATAGACAGTCAAGGCTGGCTACATTCGGGCGATATTGGCCAAATGGATGAGCAAGGTTATGTGCAAATTGTGGGGCGCATTAAAGATATGATTATTCGCGGCGGCGAGAATATTTATCCCCGTGAGATTGAAGAGAAACTTTACACCCATAAAGATGTGCAGGATGCGGCGGTCTTTGGCGTTCAAAGCGATAAATACGGCGAGGAAGTGTGTGCTTGGATCAAAGTCCGCTCAGGAGCCGTGATTACAGAGGCTGATATTCGTCATTTTCTCACCGAGAAATTCGCCTACTTTAAAGTGCCGCGCTACATCAAGTTTGTGGATCAGTATCCAATGACAGTGACGGGAAAAATTCAGAAATTCAAAATGCGTGAGCTGATGTATCAAGAGTTATATGAAGATATTAATGCTTAAGTCATTTGGCTTTGAGTTGATTAATACTATTGATATTTGACTTCCAAGCCGCGCAATGCGGCTTGAATTTTATTCTGTCTAGCTATTTCGGTTAGCAGATAAACGAACAAGCTAATTGGCTAATGAAAAAGTCGGCGAGTCATACCATCAAGCCAAGCTGTACTTTGAGTTAGCTTTTGCTGCTAATGTCGTTATTCTAATTGTAACAAAACTTCACTTCCCCACTGTGGCTTGATGGCTATACTAAAACCAGTCATAAAATCTAACCAGTCATAAAATCTCGGCAGATAAAAACGAAAGCGTTAAGTTGTCGATGATGTAGTCGTAAATCCATGTAGGCAAAGGAGTACTAAATGGTTCGATGGCGTTCAATGCTCCTTGTGTATTGTCTTTCCTTTATGGGATTGAGCGTAGCTAAAGCGGATACCTTAATGCTCACTTCTTTACTTTGGCCGCCTTATTCAGGAGAGCAATTAACGGAGCAGGGTGCCAGTATTGCCGTGGTACGGGCGGCGCTGAACGTTATGGGACATCAGTTAAAAGTGGATTTTTATCCGTGGAGCCGCGCTGTCAAACTTACGACTATGCCGAACTCTGACTACATGGGTTATTTTCCTGAATACTATGTAGAAACTGAAAAGTTTATTTTTTCAAAACCGATTGGCGAAAGTCCATTGGGGCTAGTGGAGCAAAAGTCCCATCCAGTAAGTTGGAATTATATTGAAGATCTTAATCGCTATACCTTAGGTGTGGTGAAAGATTATGTGAATACTCAGGCCTTAGATCGCATGATCGTTTCCGGTGTACAGCGGACTGAACCTGTGACTTCGGATGAGCATAATGTTAAAAAAGTTGCCGCAGGTCGGATTGATGCCGCGGTGATTGATGTCAACGTTCTGCACTATTTACTCAAGCAAAAGCCTTTACAGCCGCTGGCGACAAAGTTGCAAATAAATCGGCAAATTCTGGCGAATAAGCAGCTCTATGTCGCGTTTCGTAATACAGAAGAGGGACGGCGTTGGCGAGATATTGTTGACCAAGGCTTAGCGCAGGTTGACGTAGAAACCATCATTGGAGAGCTACTTTATCGTGAAGACTAATGTAGGGTTTTAGGATGGTTTATTCTTTGTTTTACCCGCTATTTTTCCGCTTATTTCCCCGTAAAGTCACTTCTGATATGCAGTTTGTCATCATTTTGTCTTTGTTCAATATTAGTATCACTTTAACGGCATGAGTTGTTCTCTCATTTTATTGATTAAGGTGACATGAAGAAACTTCCTTTTGAGCTTCCATTTGAGTTAGATACGCTGCAGCAACTCATTGATACTCACCATCTTAAGTTGGATTATCAGATCCTTGCCGACATTCCATTCCGCCAAGAGCATTTCCCCCTTTACAGTGTTGAGTTAGGTGGTACAGATACGCCTTGTCCGACAGTGCTCTTTGTGGGTGGCGTGCATGGGGTTGAACGTATTGGATCTCAAGTTATTTTGGCATTGTTAAACAGTTTATTGCAGCGGCTTGTTTGGGATAAACATCTACAACAGATGTTAACGGGCCTGCGGTTAGCTTTTGTACCTGTAGTGAATCCTGTTGGGTTATTCATGGGAACGCGGGGCAATGGTAATCAAGTGGATTTGATGCGTAACGCTCCGATAGAATCCCGTGAAAAAGTGTCCTTTATGGTGGGAGGACAGCGTATATCGTCACGGCTGCCCTGGTATCGCGGTATTGGGGGAATGGAGCTGGAAACTGCGGGCTTAGTTGCCTATGTACAACAACTGTTGAGTCGCAGCACAAGTTTGATTTCGCTCGATGCCCACTCGGGATTTGGCTTGAGTGATCATATCTGGTTCCCCTACGCCCATACCCGTACCGCCTTCGAAAATGCCAATTATATTTTTCATCTAAAACAATTATTTGAACAGAGTTATCCCCATCACGGCCATTATCGGCTCGCGCCGCAGAGCCAGTTTTATCGCACTCATGGTGATATTTGGGATTATCTCTATCGCCAGCACCAAGTGGCTGATCCTTCTGCTCAGGTGCCATTTTTACCTTTGACATTAGAGATGGGATCTTGGGCATGGATAAAGAAGAATCCTAGACAAATATTTAATTTTGCTGGCTTTTTTAATCCACAAAAAACACATCGTCACCACAGGATTTTACGCAGGCATACAGTACTCATGCAATTTATGATGGAAGCGGCCTATGCCCAATCGTTAGAGCAGTTAACACCTGAACGTTTGGCTGAGCTGACAGAGCGTGCGCGGCATTATTGGTATCGGGAGTCTCAGTCATGACCACTTGGGTGTTATTAAGGGGATTAATGCGTGATCAGCGCCATTGGAATGGTTTCGATCAGCGTCTGCGACAAAATGGATTGCGAGTGCTGACACCGGATCTTCCGGGCAATGGGACGCTATCCCACGAATTAAGTCCGCTTAAGATTGCCGATTATGCCCATGCCGTGTGGCAGCAATTAGATGAGCAGGTACAGGAAGGGGAGACTATTTATCTCCTCGGCTTGTCTATGGGCGGTATGTTGGCGCTGGAAATGGCATGCCAGCGACCTTGGCAGATAAGGCATGTCTTTGTATTAAACAGCAGTGCGGCGAATTTATCGTCTTGGTATCAAAGATTTAACCCGCTGAATGCATTGAAGGCTTTTTTCATGCGGGCTCGGGGTAACGCTTTACATCCAATCGAGTCGACTATAGTGCGTTTAACCAGTTTTCGTCATCGGCGAGATCGAGAGTTAATTGTCAAGTGGAGTGAGTTTCGCCGCGATACCACACCAAGTGGACGCAATGTATGGCGACAACTTTGGGCGGCTTTTCAATACCAATGTCCATTGACTGTGGAAGTGCCGATAACTGTGCTCTGCGGTGACCGTGATGCGCTGGTGAGTATGGCATCGAGTAAGGCGTTAGCATGGCATTTTTACACCGATTTGATTGTACTTGCTTATTGTGGTCACGATGCTGCTATAGATGCACCCGCAAAACTGGCGCATTATCTGTTGGACATTGTGGGGGCGACTAAGCCGCAAGCGCAGTTTTCTGCGGATAGCGAGTCTGCCAATACTCAATATGATTGCAATGATTTATTGGAGGAAGAAATAGCCTTAAACGAAGCGATATTTGCTGTATGGGATGACAAAGCGCTATCCACTCTTGAAACCAAATAATCGAGAGTGAATAGCGCAGTTAACGCATTGTCTTATTAAGCTTTAGCCACTACGGTTTGGCCTATCGGTGTGAGGCTGAGTAAAGCCAACTTAAGATGCTGTATCCCAAAGGGAATTCCGATAATCGTCACAAAACAAGCTAAGGCGTGGACCAAATGCCCTATGGCTAACCAGATCCCAAACAGTAAGAACCAAATGATATTTCCTACCATGCCTAATGCACCTGTGCCTAAGTCTTCACGTCCAGTTAAGTGGCGACGGTTCATTTGTTCTTGGCCGAAGGGCCAAAAGGTCATTTCGCCGATAACAAAACAGGCGCGGCCGAAGGGAATACCAATGATACTGATAAAACACAGGATACCTGTGAGCCACCAAGCGAGTCCCATTACAAATCCGCCGAGTACAAACCAAGCTATGTTGAATATTAAGCGTAATACAGCCATTGAAAACTCCTTGTGTTTACCCTGTTAGCCTTTATCGTTAGCTTTGATAAATTGAATATATGTCAATGTCTAAGCGATAACTATGCCAACTATTTAACTTATTAATAATCAATGGTTTAAATTTATGCATTCGAGATTCATGTGTCATTTTCACTAGTTTTTCGCCAAATTGATAATTTCTTAAGGGCGTAACAGGAAGGTCGGAGTTACACTAGCCTTCCCTTAACTGGCTTAAAAACCAGAGAATTTAATCGTTTGAGTCGCTTGATGTTTGCAAATTCCCCTGTCGATACATTTGCCTTTGCTGGCAGAGACATATTCCTAAAACGTGATGATTTACTGCATCCGGCGTTTAGTGGCAATAAAGCTCGCAAATTCGGCTATTTTTTAGATCATGAGTTTGTAGGCATCAGCAAGGTGATAGGTCATGGCTCGCCATTAGCTAACTCACTGTATTCATTGTCAACATTAGCGAAGATGAAAGGCTGGCAATGTGATTTTTATGTAGATCATATTGCCAGTCAAGTGGTTAAACATCCTACGGGCAATTACGCTGCCGCTTTAGCGAATGGCGCTAATATTATCGATTTAAGTGTGTTAATAGCACAAAAGCAGGCGTGCACTCAGTCGCAATCTGAACCTCACGTTTTGTCAAATCTTAAGGCTAGTCCTGAGCCTACTGCGCAAGTGGGCGATGTGCGACTGAGTTGCCCTGATTATATCGAGGCTCAAGTACTCGTGAATGAGCCGACGGCGCTTTTTATCCCAGAGGGGGGGCGCTGTGCTTACGCCGAATACGGGATAAATAGATTGGCGCAAGAGATAGTACAGTTTGCGCAGGCGAATGGATTGGTTGATTTAACGGTGTTTTTACCTTCGGGGACGGGAACGACTGCGTTATTTTTAAATCAGTATTTTATCCGTCAGCAAACGGATATTCGTGTCGTGACTTGTGCCGTTGTCGGTGGCGATGATTATTTGCGCTTGCAATTTTCGTTGCTTAATACCAATACCAGTGAGCATCCACAGATTGTTAATGTCGGCAAGAAATATCATTTTGGTAAACTTTATCCGGAATTTTATGCCATGTGGCAGCGGGTCTGCGCCTCAGGCGTGCAGTTTGAATTACTCTACGATCCCTTAGGTTTTATTGTGCTTGAAGATTATTTACAACGTAGTGAACCAGGTCATGTGATGTATTTGCATCAAGGCGGATTATTGGGGAACGAGACCATGTTGCCGCGTTATCAGCGTAAATTTGGCCAAAGTAGCTATGCCCACGGTGCCAGATATTTACTTAGTGACGCTAAGACATAATGTGTTTGAAGCTGTGTCATGCCTAAGTTAAGCTTATGACATTGAATGATGGGGAATACTCATGACTGAAGCGGAATATCTTGCCAATTACGATCCTAAGGCTTTCAAGGCTCAGCTACTGACAGTGGATGCCGTATTGTTTACCTACCATGATCAGCAGCTTAAAGTACTCTTAGTGCAACGTTCAAACCATCCTTTTTTAGGTTTGTGGGGATTACCTGGAGGCTTTATTGATGAACATTGCGATCAATCCCTAGAAGAAGCGGTGTTACGCAAATTGCAGGAGAAAACTGCGGTAGTGCCACCTTATATTGAGCAGCTTTGCACTGTGGGTAATAGTCGTCGCGATGTCAGAGGCTGGTCGGTGACTGTGTGTTACACCGCCTTGATGAGTTATCAAGCCTGCCAAATCCAGATTGATTCAGTGAGTGATGTTAAGTGGTGGCCATTAGCGGATGTGTTACAGATGCCCTTGGCGTTTGATCATCTGCAGTTAATTGAGCAAGCGCGGGAACGCTTAACACAAAAAGCCTTATATTCTTTAGTGCCAGGATTTGCACTGTCTGAACCTTTTACCTTGCCAGAACTGCAGCATGTACATGAGGTTTTACTGGGCAAGCCTATCCAAGGTAAATCTTTTCGTCGGCGGGTTGAACAGGCCGATTTATTGATCGATACGGGATTAAAGCGCACCGAACGGGGTCGTCCTGCTAATTTATACCACTTGAAACCCAATACCGCATCGTATCGCTTCTTAAGAAATTTAGAATGTTGATCACAGTGAATGTGGATTTAAGCCAGATATTCGCCTTGCTCAATATGAGTTACGGCGACTGCTTATGCCTTATTCATGGTGACTTTGAATCAGTAAAGGCTGTTTAATTACTGATTTTGCCCTAATGTCTCCGATTCTTGTATTACTCGATACCCATATTGTGGCTTCTTAGTTGTCGCACCCATCAATAGTGTCTGAAAGACACTATATGCCATTTAAGCATAACATTTCAGGTTGCTCCGTCTGAAATAGTCTAAAAATCAACTTTACACAATAATGTCTTTAAGACACTATTATTCATGTAGACAACAAGGGCGCCGTCAATTTCGGCAATCTTGCCACAGACAGGAGGTTACTATGTCTCAACGTATTCAGACGTCTCAAGATGTTTTTCACGCTCAATGTTCGCAAACCGATTTTTATCGGTTACCCGCTGCTAGCGATGAGACTCACTACCGCTTATTTCAATTTGGTGCGGGGGAGAATCATGTTCAAATACTTGTTCCTCCTGCTAAACGAGTAACGATCTTTTTCAGTTATCGGGGCGATCATTCCATCATGCAGCTCTTGTTGTTAACTGATGCATTGCGTCGCAGTGGTGCCGAGCAAATTAATTTGCTACTGCCTTATATGCCGGGCGCTCGCCAAGATAGGGTGTGTAATGCCGGTGAGGCCTTGTCGGTAAAAGTCTATGCTAGCCTAATTAATCAGCAGCAATATGCTTCGGTCACCATTTTTGACCCTCACAGCGATGTCACCGCCGCATTGTTAGACCGAGTTCAGGTTATAGACAATCACAGCTTTGTCGCCGCTATCACTGCCCAATTATCGGGTGAGCTAGTGTTAGTCTCGCCCGATGCGGGGGCGAATAAAAAAGTATTCGGTTTAACTAAAGCGTTACAGGGAATGCCGGTGATCAGGGCCGATAAACATCGCGATGTGGTCAATGGTCATATTATCGCTACCGAAGTGTTCTGTGATGATTTATCGGGTAAAACCTGCTTAATCGTCGATGACATTTGTGCTGGTGGCAGAACTTTTATCGAACTTGCCATCAAGTTAAAGCAAAAGGGGGCCCAAAGCGTCATTTTGATCGTGTCACATTATGAAGATAAGGCCAGCGAATCGGCTCTGCGCGAGGTGGGCATCGACAGATTATTTTGTACCGATAGTTTAGGTGTCCCCACACATATTTCGAGCGAGTTCTGTCATTGCCATGCTGTTTTGAGTTATATGAATCATTAAGGAAAATATTATGTACTTGAATCCCGTTACCGCCATTGATGGCTATAAAGTCGACCACCGTCGTCAATATCCCGATAATACTCAAGTGATTTTTAGTAACTTGACCGCCCGTAAATCCCGTCGTGGTTATACAGACCAAATGGTGTTTTTTGGCTTGCAATATTTTATCAAGCATTTCTTGATTGACAGTTGGAACCGTGATTTCTTTCAACAACCCAAAGATCAGGTCATTCGTCAATTCTCCCGCCGTATCAATAACTATCTCGGGCCGAATAATGTTGGCACTCAGCATATTGAGGAGTTGCATGATTTAGGTTATTTACCAATAAAAATCATGGCTTTACCTGAAGGCTCAGTGTATCCACTAAAAGTGCCTTGCTTGGTTTTGTACAATACCGATGAGCGGTTCTTTTGGTTGACCAATTACCTCGAAACCATCCTTTCCGCGAATGTGTGGGGTATGTGTACCAGTGCCACTACCGCGCTGCAATACCGCAAAATATTTGAGACTTACGCGCTAGAAACCGATGGTGACATCGCATTTGTTGATTGGCAGGGCCATGATTTTAGTTTCCGCGGCATGTATGGTGCAGAGGCTGCGGTAATGAGCGGCGCCGCCCATTTACTCAGTTTTACGGGTACAGATACCATTCCCGCGATTGATTTTCTTGAGCAATATTACCGTGCCGATAGTGATAATGAACTCGTTGGCGGCAGTGTGGCCGCAACGGAGCACAGTGTGATGTGTGCGGGTGGTATGGAGAATGAATTAGAGACGTTCCGCCGTCTGATTGAAGATATTTACCCAACGGGCATTGTCAGCATTGTTTCAGATTCTTGGGATTTTTGGCAGGTGATGACAGAATTCACTTTAGCGTTAAAAGACCGCATTCTTGCCCGCGATGGCAAAGTGGTGTTTAGGCCTGATACGGGTTGCCCTGTGAAAATCATTTGTGGCGATCCACAAGCACCAATCGGGAGTCCCGAATATAAAGGCGCTATTGAGTGTCTGTGGGACGTCTTTGGGGGCAGCACAACTGCCAAAGGGTATAAAGCGCTGAATAGCCATGTTGGACTGATTTATGGCGATTCAATCACCATTGAACGGGCTGAAGCCATTTGTGCTGGCTTAAAGGCTAAAGGTTTTGCGTCAACCAATATTGTGTTTGGGATTGGCAGTTTTACCTATCAACACGTGACCCGAGATACTGACGGTTATGCCGTGAAAGCGACCTTTGCGAAAGTTGATGGTAAAGACAGAGAAATATTTAAAGATCCTAAAACAGATGATGGCACTAAAAAATCTGCTAAGGGTTTAGTGGCGGTATTTAAAGATGAGCAGGGTCAATTTTATCTTAAAGATCAAGCCAGCTGGCAAGATGTCAACAATTGCGAGTTTGTCCCCGTATTTGCCGATGGTGAACTATTAACGGAATATTCTTTGGCAGATATTCGCGCAAGGTTGGCAGAGTCTAGAAGTTGAGCCTATCGATTTGTGATTTTTAACGGCTATCGACAATAGCGAAGATAAAACTGGCAATGTGATTTCTATTAGGGTCATATTGTCAGTTAAGTTTTGAATTTATTTTAAGTCGCGTAAGTAAAACGCCCTATAAATAGTCAAATGCAAATACAAGCGATTAAGACAGTAACTGGTTCCGTTTAAGAATTTTATAGGTACGACGGCCAATGTTTTCGAGGTTTTTTAAATCTTTTAGGCTAGGCGTCACCTCACTAAATTGCCAATAACTGATTTCGGCATCTAACATTTCCAGCATTTTCTTCGAACAACCTAAACATTGTCCCTGGCACAGTTGTGCTTCTTCTAAATTGAGTGGAATAGTCTCTTTGATCTGGTTTATCAAGGTTTGCATGGCAATTTGAGTATTGGGTTTTGGCATAGATGATGTGCTGAACAGTATTCATGTGTATGAATATTAGTGGATACTGCAATGGAAAGAGGTGATCTAACGCTGGATTTGACTCATTTGGTTCGGCAGGTATCTGTGTGAGAGAGATACAGCCTGAACCAAATGTGCTCGTCATAATGACGTAAAAAAGGATAGCGTGTTCGTGACATTCGGCTATCAGTCTACTTAAGTGCTCGGTACTGCGAAGATAATGGAAACCGATTAAATACACTTGAGTAAACGGGTACTGCGGTATTAATTTTTAACTTATCGTTTTACTTACTTTTTGACTTATTTGTTCGCGGACAATAACCATTTCATAAAGCTGATGGCTTCTGTACGTTTAGAAAAAGTCTGTCTGTTTTTACCTTGACGATCGGTAAAAGCAATTGAGGTTTTATTTACTGAGATTGAATCTACAGGGAAGTTCACTGTAATTTCATGTCCATTAATTTTGTATGACATATGCCACACTCCTTTTTGTTAATTCACCCATAGGTGAGATAGTTGTAACTATAAAATATCCTTAGCAATTGTGCGAAAGATTCGTTCTATTGAGTATCGAGGTTACCCCATCTTTGATTCATTAATCAAGAGATGCTTAATCGATAAATATTTCATGTTGTCGATTACGTCAATGGAATAACTCGATTCAACCAGTTGACCATAGCTTAATGACAATACTATGACAACAAGGAGAACGGTAAGTTCACAGACATAACCACATGATTTTAGTGATATCGAATGATTGAGCTTATGGGGTTTTGCTTGTAGTAGGCTTTCTTTATGAGGACCGAACTCTGATTGCTAAATATCAGGCTGGGTTAAAAAGGTAAACAACAAGGTGTATCTCAAAACGACGTGCAGTATATCAATAAAAATGGCTTATGCAAGTTTAATTTTTATTCGATGTCATTATTTATTTGCTAATGTTGAATTAAAGTGTATTTTTCGTGGCTATTCACTTGATTTAAAGGGGAAAGGTCAGGTCGGTTTGTGCGTTGTTTTTTATTTTTGTGGTAATTGACTAAGATTAATATTGCCGTTTTATAGGCAAATGTTATAAAAAAATCCCACTAAAACAGGTCATTTTAATGGGATTAATCGTAGTCAGTTATGTAATGGACTCATTAAACTGAATTTATAAATGAATCTATGCGTTTGCTCTTGTTTAAAAAACTCAGTCAAAAGGTTTAATAAATTAGTTCACCTATGGGATTGAGTAGCTTACTCAGACCTTTGGTAAAATGCAGCGGTGCATCTAATACTGTGTAGCATAAGCAACCGTTAATGGTTTTCGGTGAGTGATGATGTTGGCCGTCAAGCACGATAAAATCACCTGGCACATAGTCACCATTTAGATCGGAAAACTCTCCGGCTAGTAATAGTGTTAGTTCATAACCTTTATGGGTATGTTGGGGGATTTCACCTTGGGCATCTATATGCAATAGGCTAGCGCGGGTGTTCGTTTCGTCGACATCAAAACGCATGCGACTGACTTTGCCTAATATTTGCCATGGACGGGCCAAATGCTGACGAAACACCGAGGGCACAGTGTAATGCTGTTGCTTTATGTCGACATCGATAGGGGCGTTATTAGGCACATTTGTCGCTGCCGGTTGAGCCATGATTTGCGCCATCATAGCGTCAATGTCCAATGCCGATTCTTGATTGTCGCCTGAGTGTTGCACCTCAACATACTCTCTGTGCATCAACTCTTCGCCCGTATCATTTGCAGCATGACCGCCATCAGGATTTAATGCTAAATTTGCAGCTTGTTCTGTGAATAGGGCAAGCTGCTCTCGACAAGTCTCACATAGGTGGCAGTGTGCGGATATTGCTATCGCCATTGATAAAGGTAAGTTCCCATTGGCATGGCTCACGAGTAATTCTTGTTGGGGATGATGCTTAATCATTGTGTGTCTCCAAGAAGCTTTTCAACTTTTCTAGCCCTAATCTTAAACGGGACTTTATGGTCCCAATTGGTACCTTTAGGGCATCGGCTAGCTCTTGTTGAGTGAGTTCTTGCATGTAAATGCCTTGCACAACTTGTCTTTGTGCTATGGGAAGGGCATCAAGATGTTGGAGTAATTTAGCCGTCAACTTGTGATCAGCGAGTGTGTCCTGAGCCATGGTCGCATCACACAGCGGCCAAATATCATCACCGAAAGTATCTTCTCTATTGTGTTGTACCCGTCTAAGCATATCGAAACATTGATTACGCATAATGGTAAACACCCAAGTTGTCACTGACCCTTTTTCTGCATTATATAGATGAGCCTTAGTCCAAACGCTGGTCATGGTTTCTTGTACTAAATCCATCGCCAACCCTTGTTGATTCAGTCTTTGTAAACCAAAGGCTCGGATCTTGGGCATGAAATGCTGGAATAAGTGACCAAAGGCGGCTCTGTCTCGGTTGTCTGCTACTTGTAGCATAAACGTGATTAAAGCATCCGCTTGAGGCTCGCAGGTTTGGGAAGCTGGAATTTCGTTATCCATAGCCGAATTAGTCAGAGACGTGATTGGGACATGATACCGAGTTTGCCTGCTTTGTGATTGAATATTTTCCATTATTTTCGCTCTTATCGCAGTCGTGAGTGCTGAGTGTGATATCAGTAACGACAAAATTGAGAAGTGTGTTGCACTTCTGAGCCCATTTTTGTTGTTAAACTTTCAATCAATACGAAGTGGCTTAAATAAAGGATCATTCACAGCATTATTTAATGACGGCCCGCAATAGATCTCGGGTCATAATATGATCTAAGGCATTAATGCAGGTGTACTTTTCGGATGCTTGTACGGGTAATATTTCTAGCCAGCGCTGGCAGACCCAAGCGATATCATCGAACTGTTCTGTTTGGTAGTGCTTGAGATGTTGCGGATATTCCTTAAGAATGTTTTGTAACATTTGACTCAAGTAACGTTCATCGGTCGCAATACGTACAGCAGGCCAATTGTCGATTAAACTGACGTCTCCGCGTTTTAAACCATCGGCTTCGACACTGATTTTATCAAGTTTAAAGCGTTTAGAACCTTGAATACTGATCCCTAATAGTCCGTCTGGTAAGGTTTCAAAATCAATAATATGCACTAAGGTGCCTATGGGCTGAATGGTTTTACCATCCTCTTCAAGCATACATAAGCCAAAGCCTTGGCCTGACTTTAATGATTCGGCGACCAAGCGCTTATATCTAGGTTCAAATACCCGCAGTTGTGTGTAACCTTCGGGTAATAAACAAATGGGTAATGGAAAAAGAGGTAATTTCATCGTGGCCTCTGGTGAACTTATGTTCTTATCATTACGTACCATAATGTCAGTTCGATCAGTAAAATTATTCAACAGTAGTTTACCCATAGTGAGAGGATGGCATGAAATTAAATCCATTTGAGAAAAAGATCGTTCAGCATCCATTACGTTTTTGGCTACAAAATCATCTCGAAGCGCCTTTACTAACGTCTATGATGCCAAAACCTATGGCTTTGTGCGAACGCGCATTAGAAATAGGTTGTGGGTTTGGTAACGGCATTCAGTTGATCCGCGAACATTTTGGCGCGGGACATATCACGGCCGTGGATATCGATACTGACATGGTTGCCTCCGCACAATCCCGTTGGCAATCTCGGCCGCAAGGGTTAAAAGGGCTGAGTTTCTCGGTTGCTGATGCAACATGTTTACCCTTTGCCGATAGCGAGTTTGATATGGTGTTTGATTTTGCCGTATTCCACCATATTCCAGAGTGGCAAGCGGCCATTAAGGAAGTTGCAAGGGTGCTGAAACCGAACGGATACTTTGTGATAGAGGATTTATATCGTGCCGCAATTTGTAATCCATTGAGCCGACGCTTATTTGAGCATCCACAGCAGAATCGCTTTAATCATAGTGAGTTGTTAACGGTATTGCACCAGCTGGGATTTAAGATTGTCCGCGATAGAAATGCCTTTAATCTTGCGGGTATGGTGCTCGCCCAGAAAATATTGCGTTAGGCGTTAGAGTTGATGCTTAACCTAAATTGAATCGTTAGGATTAAATGATTGCGTTAGCACTAAGACCAAATATTAGCAATGCCGCGTATTATCTGAAGATATCAGCTTAGGGATGCGGATATCTGAGATGCGCTAAACGAAGTTTATGGCCGAACTTTGCGAGAGTGGTTGTAATTTTTAGATAAAATAGACTCTCGGCATGGTTCTTCATGGGAGTTTACCGCTATAATTTGAGCTAATCCGTCGCATGTGGGGAAAGGATTTTCCTCAAGAGTAGAGAAGCAGCATTATGGCAAACGTACTTGCAACCGTAGATCAGCGTACCAAACTCGTTGGTGAGAACCGACTTGAGTTGTTGCTCTTTAGCATTAATTCCACGCAGTTATTTGCCATTAACGTCTTTAAAGTCAAAGAAGTCGTCAAGCTTCCTCCCTTGAATGCGATGCCGGGTAGTCATCCGCATATTTCTGGTGTTGCTAATATTCGTGGGATTTCTATCCCCGTGATTGATTTACGTTCGGCCATAGGGTTTAAGCCCGTGCCGCCTAACGAAGATGCCAATATGATCATCACAGAATATAACCGTAGTGTGCAGGGTTTCTTAGTCGGTAAGGTTGAACACATTATCAACATGACTTGGAGCGATATTATGCCGCCGCCGAAAACGGCTGGGCGTAATAATTATCTAACGGCAATTACTCGCATAGAGCATCAAGGTCAGTCGCAGTTAGTGTCTATTATCGACGTAGAAAAAGTCTTGGCGGAGATCATTCACTACGATATCCGTTTATCTGAAGGTGTACTCGACGAAACCTTAGTCCATGAAATGCCAGGCAGAAAAATCCTGATTGTGGATGATTCATCGACCGCCAGACGTCAAGTGCGTGAAACGTTAGGCCAACTGGGTATCGAAATTATTGAGGCATCTGATGGCTTACAAGCGCTGACGTTATTGCAGAAATGGCGTGATGAAGGTAAACAAGTTGCCAAAGAATTATTGATGATGATTACCGATGCTGAAATGCCCGAAATGGACGGTTATAAGCTCACTTCTGAAGTGCGCAGTGATAAAGCTATGTCGGATTTATTCATTACCTTAAATACTTCGTTGAGTGGCAGTTTTAACCATGCCATGGTTGAAAAAGTGGGCTGTGATAAGTTTATTTCTAAGTTCCAACCGGATTTGCTGGTGCAAGTGGTGCAAGAAAGATTAAGACAAGTGATCAATCACTGATCGCATTTTGAGATTCGAACTATCGGTGATTGACCTTGAGTCGATCATCGATAGGTTCGGCGCTTTGAATGAACGCTTTAATAACAGTTTTTAATACGGTCTTGAATCACATTCTTTTAACTGCTACCCTTTCAACTGCTTTTCTGCAAACATCTGCCAACCCACTACCTATAACCCACTACTTATAACTCGCTAGATTATAACGCTAATTCGGCTGCTACATCGTGTAATACTTGGCGCTTCATTTCTTTGGCGGCGGCGATATGGATACGGGCGAGCCTTAAGGCATAGTTGAATCTTGCTCGGCCGACGAGGCTTACCAGTTCGGCAAAAAACTGTGGATCTAAAGTGAATTGCGTCGAATAGTATTGGATAGCGGCATTGACTGAATTAAAAGTCACGCCATCGAATTCAAAACCTGCGTTATAACCTTGGTCGTCAATTTCTTCGCCTTCTAATACCAGTGGCCAACCGGGCGCATTGATACGGTCGCGGGCAATTTGGTACATCATCCAAGCACTTTTTTTAAAACCTTCAAACACTTTGCAGGAGAATTCGGACTCAGCAAGCTCTTCTTCGGTCCAATTAATCCCAATGGCGAGGTGTTTCGCATAAATACGCATCAGTGCATCTTTGACGGCCATACGACAATCCCAAATGGAACTAAGAGTATGTTGTTTGGCTAATCGCAAACATTCGCTGCAGGCGGGCACAGCTAACGAAGCATGTGGTGTATGTGTGTGTGCGATATATTCGAAGTGTTGATGACTCGGTTCGCCACAAAACCAGCATGTATGGCGTTTGTCGAAGGGAATATCGATAAGCGGAATAGCAGACATCAAGGAATGAGCACCTCAGTCCTTGATGTCATCAATGGCATACTGAAGCGATTAAACTTCTTCAACATCAACCAAATCTTTTGCTAAAACAATCGGATCAAGTTCAAGACAATCTTCATCGGTTTGCCAATCAACACCGATCAATACACCATCGTCGTTTAGATCTGAGACCCAATATTCTAGAAATTCTTCTAATGAAATAGAAACGGGTTGATAGTCGTGCCATTCGTCGCTGCAATGGGATTTTGCAGTAGCTTCATTTGACCATAATGGCATCACATCTGTGTCTTCAAATTCTGAAGAATCACAAACGACCCAGCCTTCGCCAGTTTCATCCATTAGACCCCAAAGCGTCTGATGTTGTTTTACATTTTTGATAAAGCCAGCCAAAGCCGCATTGATTTCAGTCATGATAGGTCTCTTTGATGTGTGCTGTTAACTTATCCATTATACGGTAACGTGCTGCGATACCAAGGGATTCTTTGTTAAGAATTTTTTTGTGTTGGATAACTGAGCAATAAGCCTATGCCGCAAGGTATTTATGGCGATAAGGATTGTGTTACGTGTCACTATGGGTCAGGATTATCGATAATGAGTCGCCTTGGTACAGGCTGTTTTACTGACTAAATGTGGCTTAGATAGGGGCTTTACGTAGCGGAGAAACGTGTCTTCTATGCTTTTGGCCGTTAAAGGTGTTTTGGATTCTAACCTTTAACTCGTTATGCCAAGGCGAATATCTCTCTAGGGCAATTCCCTCTTGAAGACGGAATATTGTCGTGTTTAGCCACAACAGTGTGATTGTTGTGAGATCAAATATTGGAGTTGTTGATTTGATTAAAATTAAAGGGTTAACTTATCTGTTTGCGAGTATTGCCGCCTGTGTCAGTCTGAGTGCCTGTTCAAGTGCGCCAACGGCGAGTGCCAGTGCTAACGCAACCAGCACTAACGCAAGTGACATTGCTGCTGAAGCCAATCCAATGCCCGATATCAGTGCTAGCGTACAATCTAATGCAGAGGCGTTTCCAATGTGCTTGACTGGACTGCAAGCGCGAGCACGTGCAGAAGGCCTGTCTGAGGCGACGATAAACTCTACCATTGCGAACTTGAAATTTGTCCCTCGAGTGATTGAGCTGGACCAACAGCAACCCGAATTCAGCCAGACATTTGATAATTATTTCAGTAAGCGCGCGACCGAATGGCGCGTCAATGAAGGCCGCCGTTTACTGCAAAAGCACAGTGTCTTACTTAATCAATTAGCGCAAAAATACGGCGTCCCACCGCAATATATCTTGTCTTTTTGGGGACTGGAAACGAACTACGGTTCCTATAAAGGCAAAATGTCGGTATTGAATTCGCTGGCGACTTTGGCCTGTGAGCCACGCCGTAGCAATTATTTCACCATAGAGCTTATGCAAGCCTTAAAACTGAAAGAAAAGTATCAGTTCGATGATGACACTATGGTGGGATCATGGGCAGGTGCTATGGGACATACGCAATTTATGCCTTCTGCGTATGCCAAATATGCGGTCGATGGTGATGGCGATGGTAAGGCCGATTTATGGAATAGCACTACAGATGCGCTCACTTCTGCCGCGAACTTTTTGCAGCACTTAGGTTGGCAGCGTAATCAGCGTTGGGGGCGTGAAGTCTTGTTGCCAAAGGATTTTAGTTACAGTCATTTAGGTGCGAAACAGCCCTTGTCGTTATCGGAATGGGCTGCGCTCAATGTAACGCAGTCGAATGGGCAACCTTTGCCTGCCGTCGATATTCAAGCTGCGCTGTATTTGCCTGCGGGACACACAGGCCCAGCCTTTTTAGGTTATGAGAATTTTAATGTGATCATGCGTTGGAATCGCTCCGAATTTTATGCCATTACGGTTGGGCACTTAGCCGATCGTATTAATGGTGGACAACCCTTGACGGTCAGTCCGCCTGAGCAACCACGCTTAAGCCGCGAGCAAGTAAAGCAACTGCAAACAAAACTGAACGAGGCTGGATTTGATGTTGGTAAGCCTGATGGCGTGTTGGGACGTAACTCTATGGCAGGGTTGCAAGCCTTTCAACGTAGCAAACAGATGATTGCCGATGGCTTCCCAAGCCCAGAGGTGTTTACCGCTTTAGGATTATCACTTTAGTTACTGTAGCTACTGTAGCTACTGTAGCTACTGTAGCCAAAGAGCGCTCGCTGCGGGTTTTGAGTGCTTTGAGGCCGGATAAAAAAGTGGAGTGAAAAGCGCAGTTTTGTTAAGCTCGGCCCACAATTGAAATCGAAGAAAATCAAAGGATATTCGATGAGCATTAAAGACGATATGGTTGTGCAGTTTAACTACACACTGCGCGACGAGAAAGGTGAAGTGATCGAGACGAACGAAGGTCGCGATCCGATTGCCTATTTACACGGTCATGACAACATGATGCCAGGTGTAGAAAACGCGATAAATGGTAAAGCCATAGGTGAAAAGTTCACTGTGACTTTGCCTGCTGCTGAAACCTACGGTGAGCGTGTAGCGGATGCTGACGCACATCAACGTGTGTCAGTTAAGCACTTATTAGGCGCGACTGTGTGGAAACCAGGCATGACAGCAGTGGTTAATACCGACCAAGGTCAGCGCCAAGTGACTATCGTTAAAATGGGTAAGTTTATGGCGACTGTGGATGTAAACCATCCATTAGCCGGCCGCGAACTGACATTTGATATCGAAGTCGTTGGTGCCCGTGACGCGAGTGATGAAGAAATCGCCCACGGCCATGCCCATGGCGCTGGTGGTCATCACCACTAATCTTTAGGCTTCGGGTTCGGCTTCGAACTTGGCTTCTATTTGACTCAATGTGAGATGAGTATAAGTTCAGTATGAGTTGAATGAATCGAGGCTAAAGATTAAATAGCAAAAGCCCAAACCTAGGTTTGGGCTTTTTGTTTTTATGGTGCTAATGGCTTAATGATTGTCGCAACCGCTAATGGCTCCTTATCTCGCTAATGGCTATGTTCATGCTCGAGTGGTTTGTCGGCAAACATCATATCTAGGCTTGCTTGGGTTTGGGGATGATAGCCGCTGCGAGCACTGAGATAGACACTCTTGGCCCAGTCGTATTTATCTGAGCTTGCTAGCTTTTGATATAAAGGCACGATTAAGCGCATGCGGCCAATATGGGTTAAGTGTTGTTTTAATGCGGGTAGTACTGCGTAATAGCCGTTGTCTAGGGCGAGTGAATACCATGCGAAAGCAATTTCACTGTTGCCAGTGCCCGTAAAATGGAACGCCTTATCTAGCTCGGCAAGTTTGGTTTGATCTAGATTGATCCTTGGCATTTCATTGATGAATCTTAACCACTGGTGGACTGTCCAAGTGCTGGTTTTCAACTCGCTTGCACTGAGTTTACCCTCGAGCCAAGTTTGTCTTTGAGCATCAATATCATCGAAGGCATGGGAATTAGGCGGCACAAGAAATGACGGTAAACCTTGACCTTCAATCCAAGTATCCACTTCGCCTTCACTGACAAGATGGGGATATTTGTTTAATAGATTCAAAGATAAATATTCACGGAATTGCGCCGTAGTAATACTCTGAAATGCAAAATGATCGAAGTAGCTTTTTACAAAAGTGTCGAAGCGTTCACGGCCAAATTTTTGCTCTAAAAATATTAAGAACAACTGGCCTTTTACATAAGGGACACCGCTGAAGGCTTCGTCGGGCGAACGTTTACCGAGATTGAGATGTAGCACTGAATCGGCAGGAGTAAGTTCTGCAAGCTCGGCAAGCAATTCAGAGTAGCCGATGGTTTGCTCCATCAGCGCTCGGTCACGACCATAGAGATCTTCCATGATGCGATTCTCAACATAGGTCGTAAAACCTTCATTAAGCCAGAGATCGCGCCAAGTGGCGTTGGTCACTAAATTACCCGACCACGAGTGCGCAAGTTCGTGGGCGATGAGGCTCACTAAGCTTTTATCACCCGCGATCACTGTGGGTGTAATAAAAGACAAACGCGGGTTTTCCATGCCGCCAAAGGGGAAACTTGGTGGCAAGATAAGTAAGTCATAACGTCCCCAAGGGTAATCGCCATAACGTTTAGCCGCGATTTTGATCATTTCTGGCGTGTCGGCAAATTCTTTGCTCGCTTTGTCGAGGATCTCTGGCTCAGCCCAAATGCCCGAGATGTTATCTAAGGGAGCAAACTTTAAATGTCCGGCCGCAATGGCAATCAAATAAGCTGGAATAGCCTGCGGCATAGTGAATTGGGTCTGCGTGCTCGACAGGGTTTTGCGATCGGCACTCATGACCACAGTAATGGCTTTATCGGCCGTAATCGTTGCGCTATAGGTTTGGCGAACGGCTGGCGTATCTTGCAGTGGGATCCAACTGCGGGCGTGAATAGCCTGACTTTGACTGAACATAAAAGGCAACTGTTTACCTTGGGTTTGCTCAGGAGTTAACCATTGAATACCAGACGGATTATTCGATGTGTGATAATTGATTTTGACCTTTTGACTATTTTCATCAGCAAGTTTGATGGTTAGCGCGGCGCCTTTTACAGCGTCCGCTTTGGCTAACGTGAAGGGTACGCTTTGCCATTTCCCCGCTGTATTTAAAGCACTTACGCTGTTAATCGTCAGATCTCGAGTATCTAAGATGAGTTCTTTCCCCGCCTTATGCCAAGCTAAATCGAGGGTGGCTTCACCGGATAAGCGGTTTTGCTTAAAATCGACGGTAAGGGCAAGCTCCGAATGACTCACGCTGACTTCAGTGTAATTGGCGTAGGTCAGTGCATCTTGGTTCTGCTGCGTATCAGCTTGTACAACAGTGGCAGTAGGCTCAGTGGTTAAGGTATTTGGAGTGCTATTGGCATAAGCGCAGGGAAGTAGTTGCAGGGCAAAGACTAGGGTGCTGCAAAGGACGGTTCGACGAAGTGAAAGCATTATTTATAGTAGCCTAATGATGAAGTATGTTAGTTCGAGTTTGGGGTGATAAGACCATCAATTCAGCTTGGTTTTCTGTTAACCCACTCTATTAGCGCAAAAGTTTACCTGATAATTCACTGGATTTGTTATCTCACTGTTAGCTCAAATGTAATCAAACTTTAATGGCTTGAATGCTGGTCAGGAAATGCCATCGGTAAAAGAGCACAAGTTTGCTATGATGACGGCGTTTTCACATAGGGCGGTTATCATAATGGTGTTAGATTTTTCGCAGGGTAAGTTAATCGTTACTGAGTTCGAGGTTCAAGTGCGCCTCAACGTTGCCAGTATCGTACTGCAAGCGAGTGCTGAGGATATCGGCTTGAGACGTCAGCCTCCTATGCTGATCGCCGATGGTGGCGGTGTACGTTGGAGCTTAGTATTGGACTCAAATACTCAGTTACGTGCGATTCAAGATGTGCTGGGCATGGATGCTGAATAACCTGTGCCCGAGTGGTGATGAGTGTTTAACGTATAGATTTATCATCATTTTTTAGTTGATGAGTGTTTAATATCGAATTGGGAATTTTTAGTATGTCAGTTTCTCTTGAGCGTATTGTTGTCGAACCTAAGACTCCTGCTACGGCTGTGGTTATTTGGTTACATGGATTAGGGGATTCGGGGGCCGGATTTGCTCCCGTAGTGCCTGCATTAGGCTTACCTGTAGATCATGCTATTCGATTTATTTTTCCCCATGCACCAGAGCAAGCCGTGACCATTAATGGTGGCTACGTTATGCGCGCTTGGTACGATATTAAAAGCATGGATTTGCATGACAGAGCCGATATGCAAGGCGTGCTTGAGTCGGAGAAAATGGTTGCCGCATTAATTAATGAACAAATCGCAGCGGGTATTGCGAGCCAACGTATCGTATTAGCGGGATTCAGTCAGGGTGGAGTAATGAGTTTATTCTCTGGACTGCGTTTCCCTGAGCCACTTGCAGGGATTATGGCGTTGTCTTGCTATTTACCGACGGGCGATGTGTTACCCGCTGAATTAAGTGCGGCGAATCGCAATACACCCATATTACAGCAACACGGTCTACAGGATGATGTTGTACCATTATCCGCTGGAATGTTAGCAAAAGAAGCCTTAACGGCGGGCGGCTATCATGTTACGTGGCAGACTTATCCAATGCCTCATTCTGTCATTCCTGAACAATTGAAAGCGATTTCTAAGTGGTTATTACAGCGATTTGAAATGTAGATAAGTCTAATTGCTGATAAAAGCAGCATGCGGTAAGTTGAAATTTACCCATGCTTGTTTTTTTAAAGGAACAATCGCGATGTTTTTTCATATTTCCTAAGTTATTTATAACAAACGATTAAAATCCATTTATTCCATTTTTATTTTGTATTCTGTAAATATATAAAAATCAGTCATTCAGCTTATTTTTTATATGAAACAAATCCTTCTTAAAATGCCCGCCAAATTTCATATAAATGTCAAGTTTTTAATAAAAATGACACAATTTATCTTTATTATTTGCTATTATCCGTGACGCTGAACTTGATGGAGTTCACGGCAATCTTTCTATGATAAAATAATTAAAATCAAGGGGTTGATGTAATGAGACATATGCTTATTAAAGGATTAGTTGCAACTGCTGTTCTCGCTGCACTTGCGGGTTGTAATAATAGTGATGACGATAAAGTTCCAACAACGTGTGCTGAAGCGGGAAGTGCTTGTAAAACGTTTACCGTTTTACATACCAATGACAACCATGGCCGTTTCTGGGAAAACAGTGATGGTGAATACGGTTTAGCCGCTCAGAAAACTCTAGTTGATCAAATTCGTGCAGAAGTGAGTAAGAATGGCAGTCAAACCTTATTATTATCTGGTGGTGATATTAATACGGGTGTACCAGAATCTGATCTTCAAGATGCCATACCAGACTTTACGGGCATGAATAAAATCGGTTATGACGCCATGGCTGTTGGCAATCATGAGTTTGACAATCCGTTATCAGTACTTGATATGCAGCGTCGCCTTGCTGAATTCCCTATGTTAGCGGCGAACATTTACCGTAAAAATGCCGATGGTACTCTTGGTGAGCGTTACTTTGATGCCTATAAAGTATTTGACGTTAATGGTCTTAAAGTTGCTGTTATTGGTTTAACGACAGAAGACACTGCTAAGATTGGTAACCCAGAATACATTAGCGATCTAACATTCACCGATCCCAAGGTGGAAGTTGCTAAAGTGATTAAAGAAATTAAAGATGCCAAAGCGGCAGATATCATTTTCGCTACCACGCACATGGGTCATTACGCGGATGGTAAAAATGGTAGTAATGCCCCTGGCGATGTAGCTATGGCTCGCGCATTGAAAGAAGGGGATTTACAAGTTGTTATCGGTGGTCATTCACAGAATCCAGTGTGTATGGAACCGGGAACTGACAACAAAGCTTATGCAGCCTTTAAGCCTGGTGATGCATGTGCACCTGATAAACAAAATGGCACTTGGATCATGCAAGCCCATGAATGGGGTAAATATGTTGGCCGTGCAGATTTTGAATACTTTAACGGTGAACTCCATCTAGCGAGCTACAAGCTTGTCCCTGTGAATATGCGCAAACTGGATGATGCTGGTAAGAAAACTGCTGACTTAGCTGGCACTAAAATTGAACCGGATTCAGAGTTAAAAGAGCTGCTTTCTTACTATCAAGAGAAAGGTCAAGCTAAGTTAGACGAAGTCATTGCGACAACGGATGCCCTGTTAGATGGTGAGCGTGCAAACGTGCGTAATAAGCAAACTAACTTAGGCCGTATGTTAGCGATGGCACAAAGTGCTAAAGTGACTGCTGATTTTGGTGTAATGAACTCAGGCGGTGTACGTGCATCTATCCAACCAGGCAACATTAGTTACCGTGACGTGCTGACTGTTCAGCCATTTGGTAATATGGTTACCCTTAACGAAATGACGGGTACTGAAGTTGCGGCTTATTTAGGCGCAGTCGGCAGTCTTCAAGTTGGTTCTGGTGGTTATGCACAAATCACTGGTGTGAAAATGACCATTGACTGTGTGGCTAAAACAGCCAACATCAGCGACATCGGTGGCAAGGATTTTAGCCCAACAGCCACTTATAAGTTCACTGTACCTAGCTTTAATGCTGCGGGTGGTGACGGTTACCCTAAACTAACCAGCCCAATTCAAACGGGTTTTGTTGATGCTGATTTACTCTATTCTTTCTTGAAAGAGAAACAAGTGATTAAAGCTGCTGACTACAATCCTGTAGGCGATATTGTTTATGAGAACTCAAAAAGTGTTGAAGGTTGCCAACTTTAAGTAATCAATCATTACTCAGTGTTTCAATATTAATGCCACTCAAATGAGTGGCATTTTTTATGGTTAATTAATATTGAACTAAGTGTAAATTAATATCCAGCGTTTTATTTTCGATACACTTTGATTCATTTGTGGCGTGAGTTTCTTGGTATTCTTTTAGTTAACAATTAAGATTTATTGTATCAAATTAAATATTTAATATATTCAACAGGTCTGTATTGCTTAACCCCATGATGTATATCCGGATATCTTATATTTAAGTTGATTTATTTTGTGTCAATTTGTTTTAATTTGAGATTAATTGTTTTTAATGGTTGACTTAGATGTTGCGCATTAACATTATCCCTACAGCGAAATAGAGTTCGCTTGCCAAATATAAAAATAACAAACATAGGGTTTTATTTACCTCAAGGAGAGATTAATGCGCTATTTAAGTTTAACGGCCAAAGCTGTTCGTACTAGTTTAATTACAGTGGCGACAAGCAGTGTGGTTTTTTCTGGAATAGGCTTTTCTGCAGCGGTAAATGCGGCAGAAGAAAATGCGAAAGTTGAACGCATTGAAGTGACGGGTTCTCGTATTAAACAAGTTGATATGGAAACTGTTTCACCCGTGACTGTCATTAATGCTGCGGATATTGCCATGACGGGTGAAAAAACCGTTGCTGACGTATTGAATAACTCTGCGATAAACAGCTTTGGTTCTTGGCGTGGTATTTCTGGCTATGGATCAGGAGCAAGCTCAACCAGTGATGTCAATTTACGTGGTTTAGGAGCGTCTGCGACATTAGTGTTATTAGATGGACGCCGTATGCCGGGCACGAGTTCGAGCTCTGGCTCTGTGGCCGATACATCTTCTATCCCTATGGCTATCGTGGAGCGTATTGAAATCCTGCGCGATGGCGCCTCGGCAGTATATGGTTCCGATGCGGTTGCGGGTGTGATAAACATTATCACTAAGAAGGAGTTTGAAGGGTTTCAACTCGATTACAGCACTGAGCAGCCAAGTGTGGAAGGAGGCGATGCCAACCGTTTATCACTTGCAACGGGCTTTAATACTGATAAAGGCAATATCACGCTAACCTATGAATATTATGATACTAAATCTGTAATGGATCGTGATATTTGGCGAATGGACGATTCAAGTTATAACGCATATAGTGGATATAGCTCAGTACCAAACGGTAAATATGGACCAGGCAATGGTAGCTGGTATAGTAATTCAGATATATGTGAAAAAACGGAAAATACCATAGACTCAGGTGATGGTCGTTGTTTATATAATCATGGTAATGTCACTAAGTTATTTGTCGATCAAACTCGTAATTCGCTGTTATCTAATTTCTCCTATGAGATTTCTGAGAATATAAAATTCCGAGGTCGTGCTTCTGCTTCATTAGCAGAAACTGAAACCCGTTATGCGGGTACGCCAGTATCAACGAATACCCCTGTGATGAGTGCCGATAATAAGTTTAATCCAGTTGGCGAAGAATTAGTGATTTCTATGCGAGGCGCGCAACTTGGCGAGCGAGATACATTAACTGAAACCAACAACTTTGATATTCTAGGTGGCTTTGTTGGTACAATAGATTCAGGGAATGGTATCGACTGGGAATTAAATGCCCAGCACGCAACATCGACGACAAATAGTTTTAATTATAATTTACTGAACGACGATATTATTCAGCAAGAAATTGATTCAGAGCAATATGATATTTTCAATACCTCTGGAATGAGTTATGAGCAGTGGGATCAACAGATGACAGATCTGTATCGTAAAGCTGCGCATACTGGGGTTTATCAGGGAAAATTTGAAAGTACTCAATTGGATGGTCTTGCTTCGACCTTACTGCTCGATGACGGTGAGCTTTCGGTCGCTATGGTCGGCGGTCTTGAATATGAAATGATCAAGTTTAAGCAAACTAGTGATCCAGAATCGGCCGCGGGTATTATCTCCGGCGGTTCGGGTGGTGATGATGTGGATGCCACGCGTGACCGTAGCGCTGCTTATTTGGAACTCCAAGTAGGCTTACCTGCCAATGTTGAGTTTTCTGCCGCAGTACGTTATGAGCGCTATGAGCAGGAAGGAACTCTCACAGGGCCTCAGGGGGAAGTCGTTAATTCATCGACTTTCGATGCCGTGGTGCCTAAGTTTGGTTTAAGCTGGCGTCCTATAGACACGTTATTACTGCGTGCTAGCTATGGTGACTCATTCCGCGCGCCGAATATGAGCGAAATGTTCTCGTCTCAATCCTTGAGTTTTGAGAAGGGTGTTGATTCTTTATGGTGTAATGAACCTGGTAACGTGGATGCCATATATTGCGCGACTAATAATCAACATAAAACCTGGTATGGAGGAAATCCTGATCTAGAGGCAGAAGAGGGTAACTCGTTAACCTTTGGCGGCGTTTGGAATGTCACTGACGCATGGAACTTGGAATTATCTTATTACTCAATCACCTATGACAACAAAATTGAGTCAATTGATGTGGATGATATCCTGCGTGATGAAATCAAGAATGGTTCTTCTCCCTATGTGACTCGCGGCCCTGATGGCAAGATTGAATATATTGAAGCCGGAGTTCGTAACTTAGCTACAGTTGAGACCTCAGGTATCGATTTTGTTACGGCTTATAACTTAGAAACAGGCTTTGGGGATTTCAATTTCAAATTGGATTTAACTCATGTGCTTGATTTTAAAAAGCAGGATAACGCTGAAGCAGACATGATCGACTACGCAGGGTCGACTGACTCGCCCGATTGGCGCGGTAACTTTGCGACCAGTTGGAAATACGATGATTTTTCTGCCGCATGGACAGTTGTTTATATCGGTAGTCAATCAGCAAGTTATTTTAACGAGTTAGAAGAAACCGACCGTTATGTTGATTACGATAATTACTTTAAACATAACATTCAGTTTGGTTATACCCATGCTTATAACGGCTCTATCACAGTTGGGGTGAATAATGTGTTTGATGCTGAAACACCAAACTATTACACCTACGCCGATTATCGCGATGTGAATGTGGGTTTATATGATGTGTTAGGTAGAACGTATTACCTGAGAATAAACCAGAAGTTTTAGGTTGTCCGCCCTCCCTGGATAACTCAAACCTCCGCTTGCGGAGGTTTTTTTGCTTATAAGGCAGTTTACTGGATGTCGAATGAGCGCTATCAATGCGTGAGGCGCAGTTCGTGGCGGTGTTCATGCTGATAATGCTCGGCGCAGGAGGTGCAGCGTTGTTCGGTGGGATCTTGGCTTAAGCGTTCGCTTTCAATTTCTGCCTCACAATCCGAGCAAAGACCGTAGAGACCTAAGTCGAGCTGGCAAAAGGCGGCATCAAGTTTATTTAATCGGCAAAATAGTGGGTGTTCAGCCAGTGGTGTCTGAGCCAATTTATCAATTAATTCTGTCAGACTCAGGCTAGCGTAATGCTCCCCTATGGCTTCGAGGAACAGAGGGAGCGCGCCTATTTCTTTCCTTAGATTAGCTTCAAGCTCTGACAATTCATGTCTGATATGGGTGGTGCTCACGTAAAATCGCCTATTTCATTTGACTCTAGGCGTCCAGTCTAATAGTTCCACTATCAACGACTATGATAAAGATCAAGTATCTGCCACATTTTCGGTTTTTTAGCCGTTAAAAATCGAAAAAGTACTTCATTCTTATCGCATTATATGTGCTACGGCAAAAGCCCTTTTATCACACATATCGTCGCGATTATTCGTCGCATAAGTTCCGTTGCGCCGTTTCTAATACGCGGACTATTTCTTCCGTTGTTTTAAAGACTCGCAGTTCCCTAAACAAGGTATCGGCTTCGGGATATTGACGGTTGAGATAGGTGAACCACTGTTTGATCCGGGCTGGATAATAGTCACTCTTACGGCCATTGAGTTCCCTTTGGGTATAACTGAGCATGAGCCCTAAGGTTTGCGCCCAAGTATAAGGAGTGGCTCCTGTCTTGATAGTATCAGCCAAGTTCGGCAATGAAATTGCCCCGCGGCCGATCATGATACTGTCGCAGCCCGTGACTTCGATACAACGCTTAGCATCGTCACTGTTCCAAATTTCACCGTTGGCGATCACCGGGATTGGCAAGCGTTTGCGTACTTCGGTGATGTATTCCCAATAGGCTGGCGGTCTGTAACCGTCGACTTTACTGCGCGCATGGATGGCAAGTTCAGTTGCACCAGCTTCATACACAGCAATGGCGTTTTCCATAAACAGTGACTTATCTTCATAGCCCAAACGTATTTTGGCCGTTACGGCATGCTCTTTTGGTACTGCTTGACGCATGGCTTTGACAATATCGTGCACACTCTCAGGATATTGCAATAATACGGCGCCACCTTTACTGCGGTTAACAATTTTTGCTGGACAGCCAAAGTTTGCATCAACACCGTGTGAGCCTAACTCAATGGCACGCAGGGCATTTTCGCCCATACATTGGGGTTCTTGACCAAGCAATTGTACTCGTACTGGCGTACCTGAAGGGGTGTTGCCGTTGTTGAGCAGTTCAGGACACAGTTTGAGAAAGACCTTTTCAGGCAGCAGTTGGTCTACCACTCGCACAAATTCGGTGACGAGCAAATCGTAGGGATTGATGGTCGATAGGATGTCACGCATCAAAGCGTCTACTACGCCTTCCATTGGAGCCAAAATCACACGCACTGCAGTAAACCCATATCTGTTGCAAAGGGCGAGCATTCTACCTTATCAGCCCTAAGTTACAAAGTGGCCTTGTGAAGGAGGATGAATAGGTACGCCAATAAATAAAATCCAAGCTAAACTGATTGTCCTAGCAGGATATTTTGACCATTTCTGTGACTTAGTGATATTTTTTGCAATAGAATCGAAATAAGGCAGGTCTTTTGTTGTAAGCCAGCTACTTAAACTGTTGTTGGTCATTATTACTCAATAAACAAGAAGGGATTATTTATGAATTCAGTTAAAAAAACAGCAGTTGCAGTAGCGTTAGGTTCAGTTGTGATGAGTTCGGCTTTTGCTGTCAATGCACAAACTAACCCATTTGGTTTTGAAGCTATGGATGCGGGCTATCAAATTGTCGGTTCAGAAGGCAAATGTGGTGAAGCCAAATGCGGCGCAGACATGAAGAAAGCCGCCGCTGAAAAAGCCAAAGAAGGTAAGTGTGGTGAGGCTAAATGCGGTGCTGAGATGAAAAAAGCGGCTGCAGATAAAGCTCATGAGGGGAAATGTGGCGAAGCGAAATGCGGTGCTGACATGAAGAAAGCCGCTGATAAGGCCCATGAAGGTAAGTGTGGTGAAGCAAAATGTGGCGCTGATATGAAGAAAACCGCCGAAAAAGTGGATGCTAAAGTCGAAGCCGTTAAAAAAGAAGTGAAGTAAAGCGGGTTTGTTTTATCCCTGCAGTTATTGGGATAATTGAGCCTAAAGAGGCCAGCCAGCGCTGGTCTCTTGTGTTTTATTCTTAAGCGATTACAGGTTAGCGTTCGTGAGGTTCTATGAATGATCAAAAAAATACGGCACAGGTAGGGCTGGGATTAAGACGAGAAATGCTCAGTGAATTTTGTTTACAGGTGCCTGATGCTATTAATTTTTTTGAAGTGGCGCCTGAGAATTGGATGACCTTAGGTGGTAAATTTGGCCGCCAATTTCGTGAGTTGACTGAGCAACATACTTTCTACTGCCACGGTTTGAGTTTATCCATTGGTAGCCCTGAACCTTTAGATCTCGCGTTTGTAAAAAATATCAAAACCTTTATGGATTTACATCAAATCCAAGTCTATTCCGAACATTTAAGTTATTGCTCAGGGCAAGGTCACTTATATGATTTAATGCCTATCCCTTTTACCGACGCTGCAGTGAAGCATGTGGCGGCGCGGGTCAAGCAAGTAAAAGATATTCTAGAGCGGCCGCTTATTTTAGAAAATGTGTCTTTTTATGCCGCTCCAGGTGCGCAAATGACAGAACTTGAATTCGTTAATGCCGTGCTGCAAGAAGCCGATTGTAAACTGCTACTGGATGTGAACAACATCTATGTGAACTCGATAAACCATCAATACGATGCCGATGCCTTTTTACAGGCCATGCCGACGGAGCGCATCGCTTATCTACATATTGCTGGGCACTACAAACAAGCTGAAGATCTGCTCATTGATACCCATGGCGCAGCCATTAACGATCCCGTCTGGACATTATTACAGCACTGTTATGCCTTGCATGGGGTAAAACCGACCTTGCTTGAGCGTGACTTTAATTTGCCGACAACCGCTGAATTGTTGCTCGAGCTAAATCAAATCCACGGTTATCAAGCGGCGGCGTCCAGCTCCCATGCCCAAAATAGCGCTCATGCCGTAAAGAGGAGCGCCTAATGGATTTTAAGCAAGTGCAGCAATCCTTTATCGATTATATCCGCGATCCCTCTTCGCCATTGCCCGCGGATACTGATGTCCGGCGTATGCAGGTTTACCGCGAGTTATTTTTTAATAATGTGCTGGGATTTGTGTCGAACGGCTTTCCCGTGCTTAAAAGTTTGTATTCTGAGGAGGAATGGCTGACATTAGTGCAGCGTTTTTTCAGTCAACATGATTGCCAATCGCCCATTTTTATCGATATCGCGGGTGAGTTTTTAGATTTTTTACAGCAGGAATATCAGCCCACGGCAAATGATCCTGTTTTTATGCTCGAATTAGCGCACTATGAATGGCTGGAGTTGGCCGTTGCGGTTGCACAGGCGAGTGAGGATGAATCTCAACTTAGCCCAGCGCAAATGTCGACGCAGGCTTTATGTTTGTCACAGACGGCGAGGGTGGCGCAGTATCATTTTGAGGTGCAGCACATTCGTCAGGATTATCGTCCGCAGCAACAACTCGATACGCCAGTGTTTTTTTGTCTCTATCAAGATGCCGATTGCGAAGTGTGCTTCTTACAGTTAAATCCCTTAAGCGCGCAGGTGCTGGCATTTCTTCAAGCTCAAGGCCAAGCGGGTTTTAAAGAGATAGTTGATTGGTTAACAATCACTTACCCTCAAATGGCGCCAGAGATTATTGAGCAAGGTTGTATGCAGTTACTCGAGCAATTAGCGGCCAAAGGGATAGTGCGCGGACGTCAGTCTTAAGGTTGGGATTATTGCCGAAATAAATGCAATAACCCTACATTTAGAGGGTTTTTATTAATTTGACAAACCGCTACAATGTCGGCCGTTTTGTGATCTCAATCACTGTACGATTCCTGCGCACTTATACTTGCACATACTAGAGGAGCTGTAATGAGTAGTCAGCCGTTCAAAGACCCATTTAATTTTTTGTATTTTATTGGTTTTATTTTAGTTTTACTGTTGCCGACTCTGCCAGCAAGTCTGTCTTGGTTAAAGCATTTAGGTTTAATTTAAGCGAGCGTTAATCTCTAGCGCATAGCCTATTGGCCACTCTTCGAGTGGCTTTTGTTTTTTCGATAAAGGGCATTTAAACCTATGGTATTAAAGCGCGGATTATTTTTACTGTTAGGCTTAACCGCTTTAGTCTTAGGTTTAGTCGGTATCGTGCTACCGATATTGCCGACCGTGCCTTTTATCTTGCTTGCTGCCTTCTGCTTTGCCCGCTCGAGTGAACGTTTACACCATTGGTTGATGACACATCCCTGGTTTGCCGATGCTTTAACCCAGTGGCAAGAGCAGCGAGCAATGCGTAAGGGATTGAAACGCAAAGCCATGATAGTTAGCGCACTCAGTTTTAGTGTCAGTATTATTGTGGTCCCTATCCTTTGGGTAAAAGGTCTGCTGTTTGTCATGGCGTTGATCCTACTTTGGTATCTTAAAGGTATACCTGAAATAGAGGGATGATTGAGTGATTGAATGGGCTCAGGCGCTGTGACTGAAAGTTTAGTCGTGTTCTTGTTGAGGCTATTTAACACAGTGCCGACAGGGTTTGATCTAAGGCACAAATTGATAACCTTTCCATCACTTGTGCATTGTGATTGTTGCAACTAAAACTAAAGCGGCATAAGCTTTGTCCGACTTTCGACAATGCGTCCACCCAGTGTGGACGTTTTGTTTTATACCGCCACCGCTAGGTTGGTGAATTGATTAAGTAACTTATTAAGCAAATATGATGGCTATGAATACAGAAACCTTATCCTTGATAAAGCAAAGCATTAAAACGATTCCTAATTATCCTAAGGAAGGGATTTTATTTCGAGATGTCACCAGTTTGCTTGAGAATGCAGCAGCCTATAAAGCGACCATCGACTTGTTAGTTGAACATTATCGTGGTCAAGGCTTTACCAAAATTGTGGGCACTGAAGCCCGTGGTTTCTTATTTGGTGCACCGTTGGCTTTAGAATTGGGTATCGGTTTTGTACCTGTGCGTAAACCCGGCAAATTGCCGCGTGCAACCATCAGTCAAAGCTATGAACTAGAATACGGTCACGATAGCCTAGAAATTCATACTGATGCGATTAGCGCAAATGACAAAGTGCTCGTTGTTGATGATTTACTCGCCACTGGCGGTACTATCGAAGCGACCGTTAAACTGATCCGCCAACTCGGCGGTGAAGTTAAACATGCGGCCTTTGTGATCTCATTACCTGATTTAGGCGGTGAAGCACGTTTAACCGCATTAGGGCTTGAGTTGGTTAAACTTTGTGAGTTTGAAGGCGAATAAATCTGCAGCTAAAGGCGCCTTGGGATAGTTTGATGGCATGTCAAATCATGGCATGTTATCTTTCAAAGTTCTCGGGGCGCATGCTCCCGCTTTTGTATCACATACTCTGGGGAGTTCCATGTCATATCAGGTGTTAGCCAGAAAATGGCGCCCTGCCACATTTGATCAAATGGTTGGCCAAAGCCATGTTTTGCATGCCTTGACCAATGCGTTAAGCCAGCAGCGCTTACACCATGCTTACCTGTTTACGGGAACGCGCGGTGTCGGTAAAACCAGCTTGGCGCGACTCTTTGCCAAAGGCTTAAATTGCGAACAAGGCGTGACAGCCACTCCCTGTGGTGTTTGCGGCAGTTGTGTGGAAATCGCCCAAGGCCGTTTTGTCGATTTAATTGAAGTCGATGCCGCATCTCGCACTAAGGTCGATGATACCCGTGAGCTGTTAGACAATGTGCAGTATCGTCCAACCCGTGGCCGCTTTAAGGTTTATCTCATCGACGAAGTGCATATGCTGTCGCGCAGCAGTTTTAACGCACTGCTAAAAACCTTAGAAGAACCCCCCGAGCACGTTAAATTTCTTCTGGCGACAACCGATCCGCAGAAACTGCCTGTGACTGTGTTATCCCGTTGTTTGCAGTTCAATTTAAAAAGCCTGACCCAAGCTGAAATTGGCACTCAGCTCAATCATATCTTGACCCAAGAGCAGTTTCCCTTTGATGCTGAAGCCCTAAAACTGCTGGCTAAAGCTGCCAATGGCAGTATGCGTGATGCCTTGAGTTTGACAGATCAAGCCATCGCCTTTGGTGGCGGTAATGTGATGCTTGGCCAAGTGCAAACCATGCTTGGTAGCATTGATGAGCAGCATGTAGTTGCCTTGCTTAATGCCTTAACCGATGCCGATATTGGTGTGTTAATGCATACCTGTGCCCAAGTGCTCGCGTATGGCGCAGATGCCCAAGAAGTGCTACGCAGTTTACTTGAGTTGTTACATCAAATTACCTTGACCCAATTTGCCCCCGCTTGCGCGCAGCAATCCTTGTATAGCGCACAGATTCGAGCCTTTGCCGAACAGCTTAAGCCGGAACAAGTGCAGCTTTATTATCAGATTTTATTAACCGGCCGCAAAGATTTACCCCATGCACCAGACCCTAAATCGGGTCTTGAGATGGCACTATTACGCGCTGTGGCGTTTGTGCCTGAAAAGCCGGTAAAGCGCTGGCAGCCTGATGCTGTCGCTGAGATCAGTTTACCCGCAGGGCAAACGCCAGTTGCGGCAACTGCTGCAGCGCAAACTCCTGATGTAAATGAACAACAGTTTGCTGAAACACATACAGCTGAAAAAAAAACAGCATTAATTGAGCCTGTAGATACCGTAGAGCAGGCACTTGATGCTGAGCTCGAAGCGGATGCGGCATTAATTGCCGAACAGGCGGTGATTCTAAGTCAGGCGCAGAGTCAGGGATTTAACGCTGGCAGCTTAAACGTTGAGATAGTGAATGCTGAGGTCGAGCCACAAACTCAAACAGTATCAACCGCTCAAGTGCCTTCTCAAGTTACTGAAGCTGCTGCTGACATTGAGGCATCGGTTGCGAGTTTAGATGCTCAGAATAGTGAAGTTCCTGAATTCATTGGGGCAACTGCCGAGTCGAGTATTGTTAATCCAGCAGCGGCTGAAGTGATTGTTGGTTCAAGCGCTGTGGCTATTGGTAGTGACATTGCAGAGAAAGACAGTGCTGTTCAAAAGACTGTTGATGAAAACACTGCTGTTGACTCCCTCGCTAACCATACTCTTACTAATAGTACGCTAGAGCAAAAGGGGCTTGATGAACATAGTCCCTATGGAACTGAAGTCGAGCATTCTTATCCAGCGATGGGATCTTATGCCCAAGAGTCAGCGCCGCTCGATTCCTATCAAGATGCTTATGTTGAATTCTCCTCCGGCTCTTACAATGACGATGATTTTCATCACAGCTTTGACTCTCATGCTGTGCCTGATGATGTTCAACACTTAGATAATGTTCAAAATTCTGCTGATATTCAAAGCGCTGTAGGCATGGAAGGCTCAGTTGATAGTCAGTCAGTAGTAATGGCTCAAGTGTCTCCTCAGGCATCAATTCCAACACTAGCCTCCGCATCCTTAGCCGATGATGATATTCTCTCAGCTGTGTTGGCGGCGCGGGATTCGCTGCTATCTGATCTTGACGCCTTAAGTGCTAAGGACGGTGATGAAAAAAAGTCGTCATTGGACTCAAAACTTAAGACGCCAAACACTAAATCACATGGTGTAACCTTACCTAAATCGGTGACTAAAATTGAAGCGAGTCAGCCAAGTGTGGCATTTTCTGTTGATCCAGCATCTGATTTAGCCCCTGATTTAGCGATAGATTTTGATGATGACTTCGACTTAGATCTTGAGCCTATCGATCTGCACCAAGCAGTATCTTCAGTCGTCATCTCAACTGGAATTGTCTCTGAGAAGCCTGTCAAACCGTCCGCTGCAGATGATCGTCCGCCTTGGGAGGCAGCGCCTGAAGCTGAATCTATCGAAGTGACGCAAGTCGATAGCAATAAGACTGACAGTGTTCAGCCGGTGAGCGCGCAAGCTGCTGATATAAAGAATGTTCAAGCCAGTCATGCTCAAGAGCTTTTAGGCGTGAGTTACGCACCTAATCATGCACAAGATGACACTCTATCCCTGAGTGACGGGCAGGTCGCAGCATCAAGTTTGAAGTCGGAAATACTTCAAAATCAGGCTGTACGTCAAGAAGAAATACCCGCCTCAGAGTTTGCTTTGGCTAGCACAACAGCACTGACAAATGCGTCAAATACAGTGGAACACACGCAGGAGACACAAGTCGCGCTCAGTTCGACTCAACCTATTAGCGGTCATCCATTAGATTTACATTGGTACAAGTTGATGGCGAGCTTAGAGATCGGCGGGCGAGTGCGGCAACTGGCGGTTAATTCTGTCTGCCAAACCTTGAGCGATCCTTTGCCGTTGCTGCTTAAACCAAACCAGAAGCATCTAGCGGCCGATGTTGCCATAGTGCAGCTTGAGCAAGCCTTAACTACCGCGCTCGGGAACCCAAGACGGGTACAAGTGGTCATAGGAATCGATGAACAGCGGGAAACGCCCTTAGAGTTACGTAAGCGTTTCCACCAAGAGTTGCTGCAACAAGCGCATCAATCATTGATTCATGATGACAATGTGCAATGGTTGATCCAACGTATGGGCGCCGAACTCGATGCCGATAGTCTAGTATATCCGCCAGAGTTGTTGAATTTACGCAGTCAGCAAATACAAGCGTTACCTGAGTTAACTGAGGCTGCGAGTTAGCCATTATTGGCGAGTCTTTGGGTAAAATTTTCATCGTTAATTTGTAACGCTGTGGTTTAAATTTAGGCTTCGAGTGCATATTTATAGTGATGCTGCTGAGAAACTCTGCATCGAGATCATAAGTTTATTAACAAGATAACGGCATTGATTGCCAATCCCATTTATTTAAGTAAGATTAGCCGCGTTAATGCTTGCGACTAACCCTAATAGAAGAGAAATGACTATGTTTGGAAAAGGCGGTATGGGCAATTTGATGAAACAGGCCCAGATGATGCAAGAAAAAATGGCCAAAATGCAGGAAGAAATCGCCCGTATGGAAATGGTGGGTGAATCTGGTGCTGGTTTGGTGAAAGTGACTATGACAGGCGCGCACACAGTGCGTAAAGTCGAAATCGACCCAAGCCTGATGGAAGACGACAAAGAAATGCTGGAAGATTTGATTGCTGCGGCCTGTAATGACGCTGCTCGTCGAATCGAAGAAAACCAAAAAACTAAAATGGCTGAAGTTACTGGTGGCATGCAATTACCACCAGGCATGAAAATGCCATTTTAATTGAGATAGCCGATGAAATTTAGTCCATTGTTAGATGAGTTAATTCAGTCCCTGCGTTGTTTACCTGGGGTTGGGCCTAAATCGGCGCAACGTATGGCGTTTCAGTTACTTGAACGCGACCGAAAAGCAGGGCTTAAGTTAGCCAGTGCGCTGTCCAGTGCGATGAGTGACGTCGGTCATTGTCAGTCTTGCCGAACCTACACTGAAGAAACCCTCTGTCCGATCTGTGCTAGCCATAAACGCGGAACCTCCTCCACCATTTGTGTGGTGGAAACGCCGGCTGATGTGTTAGCCATTGAAGCGGGTGGACATTTCACTGGCCGTTACTTTGTGCTTTTAGGCCATTTATCGCCCCTCGATGGTGTGGGGCCAGAAGAGTTAGGCTTAGCGTTACTCGAGCGCCATTTGGCATCGGGTGATGTTGCCGAGTTGATTTTAGCGACCAATCCGACGGTAGAAGGCGAGGCTACAGCGCATTTTATTGCCGATATGGCCAGACGTCACAAAGTGATGATAAGCCGCATTGCCCATGGCGTACCCGTAGGTGGCGAGTTGGAATACGTGGATAGTACTACGTTGGCGCTGTCCTTTAATGGTCGTTTACCACTTTGACAGAACACAGTGACTCAGTTTAGTTAGTGTAATGTTATTGATTATATTAGCTTAATTTAAATGCTGAACTGTTCGGCTCGACTCAATTGTCGCGATATCCCTTAAACCCGCCAAGAACCTATCTTGAGCGGGTTTTTATTTGCCCAGTGTTTCAACCTAGATGTCGAGGCTGGGTTGTGGTGATAGGGCCGTGGAGATAGTGCTGTGCTTCAATCCTCATTTCAATTGATATCTACCCATATAAAAACTAGGTTTATCAATAGTTTTTTAAATTTCATACTTGTCTTATGCGAGCTTCATCCGTAAAGTCGGTTTGATAAGAAGCGGGCTAAGTTGCGATTTACCACAGTGTTCGCGCCTTTGTGCCTAAGCTAATTTGTGGATTTAGATCTGTGTGCTTAGCTCTATGTACGTTGAACCGGACAGGTATTTTTTATTAGAAAACCATGGAGGGGACTCATTGGAAAAGATTACGATTAGGCATGCAGAGAAGCGTGACGCCGCAGCCATTCAAGCCGTATATGCCTGCCCAAATGCCTATACTGGTACCTTACAACTCCCTTGGCCATCGACCGATAAATGGGAGTCACGCCTTGCGGCAACATCGAATCATATTAGTCGCTATGTCGCAGAGATTGAAGGTGAAATTGTCGGCGAGTTGGGTTTTGAGGTGTATGAGCAACCCCGTCGTAGGCATGTTGCCTCCTTTGGAATGGGGGTAAAAGACAGCTACCAAGGCCGCGGTGTTGGTAGCGCTTTGATTAACGCGATGCTTGAGCTTACCGATAAATGGATGAATATAAAACGAATTGAATTAACGGTTTATACCGATAATCATGCCGCCATTGGTCTATATAAAAAGTTTGGCTTTGTAATGGAAGGTGAGTCGAAGGATTTTGCTTTTAGAAATGGTGAGTTTGTCAGTGTGTATCATATGGTGCGGTTAAAATAAAATGCTGATTTCTATGTCATTTTATCTGTTACTTAAGGCTCTCACTCTAAGAGCGAACTTTAAACACTCACTCTAAGTACTAACTGTAAGAATTTGCTCTAAGCGCTCATTTTTAGAGCTCGCTTTAGGTGCTAAGTGTATGTCTGTCTCAACTTTTAAGGATAAAAATGGGACTCATTTTATTGCCGCTGCTGATACTTTGGTTGGGTGTCGGTATTTATGCCATTCGTATCGGCTATCAAGTATTGGCTGGGACATCTCAGTTAAGCTATACACTCAGTGTTTGTGCTATCGCCTTAGTGGCATTACTGCTCTATCTCTACTTTGGTTTTGCCCAATTTAAGGAAAATAAAGAGTTGTGGGCATTCGAAATCTCGATGTTTTTTGCCGCGAATAAGTTCGCTTTTGGCATAATGATTCTTGGTCTAATACTGCACTGGTTCGGTCAAGGTGTTCTCACTTCTGCTTATTTGAAACCTCTACCTTTCATCATGATTTTCGCCGTTTCCTTTGGTGCTATGGCAGGAGTCATATTGTCCGACACTTTTATGGCGAAATTTGACATCCAAAAAATGCATTGATGTCAGCTGAACAGTTTAAATCTTATTTTGGACGCTGTTGTTGAAGATGATTTGAACTGATGGCTTTCATCGGTTGTTTATAGGTCGTTGAATCCGATGAGCTACCATGGTGATCTGGTTAGGATTTTACAGAGGGTTATTACGAATTTTAGATACAAAAAAACCAGCTTGTGCTGGTTATTTTTCTCTTTCATGAAGAGAAGTGGTTGCGGGAGCCGGATTTGAACCGACGACCTTCGGGTTATGAGCCCGACGAGCTACCATGCTGCTCCATCCCGCGTCCGATTGTTGCTGTTAATAACTGTTTTAATTCTGTCATCTGAGAATTGGTTGCGGGAGCCGGATTTGAACCGACGACCTTCGGGTTATGAGCCCGACGAGCTACCATGCTGCTCCATCCCGCGTCCGATTATTTCTGCTAATAACTGTTTTAATTCTGTCATCTAAGAATTGGTTGCAGTAGCCTGATTTGAACTGACTACCTTCGCCTGTTGTTTATAAGGAGTTGAGCCCGATAAGCTGTTTCTCTTTATAAACACATATAGAAAGTGGTTGCGGGAGCCGGATTTGAACCGACGACCTTCGGGTTATGAGCCCGACGAGCTACCATGCTGCTCCATCCCGCGTCCGATTGTTGCTGTTAATAACTATTTTAATTCTGTCATCTAAGAATTGGTAGCGGAAGCCAGATTGCTAATGTTAAATCAGCGACGACCTTCGCCTGTTGTTTACAAGGAGTTGAGCCTGATAGGCTGTTTCTCGTTATAAACACATATAGACATTGGTTGCGGGAGCCGGATTTGAACCGACGACCTTCGGGTTATGAGCCCGACGAGCTACCATGCTGCTCCATCCCGCGTCCGATATCTATCTGTATTACTTTACTATTTTGCTTTTAAATGGTTGCGGGAGCAGGATTTGAACCTACGACCTTCGGGTTATGAGCCCGACGAGCTACCATGCTGCTCCATCCCGCGTCCGTCTTCAAAGCGGGGCAGACTATAACGGCAGCGCCTTGGCATTGCAAGGACGAAGATCGAAAAAGGTGGTGAACGCTTAAATATAAAGCGGAGTGGGGGGCTTTCATACAATTTAAACATAAGTTAGGGATTTTTCGTTGATTATCTTAAGTCGAGGATGAGACTAAATGGGGTTTCGACTAATAACTGTTTATCTTTTATGTATTCGAGCAGGTATAATGTCGCTTTGATTTTGACTGCGTACTGATTATCCCATGCTTAATTTTTTTGCCGCCGCCCCTAAGGGCTTTGAATATAGCTTAGCCCAAGAGCTGACAGAATTTGGTGCGACTGAAGTAAAAGAGAGTGTTGCTGGTGTGTATTTCACTGCCCCCTTAGCTTTAGCGTATCGGATTACTTTATGGACACGCTTAGCCAGCCGTATCGTGTTGGTTATCTATAAAGGCAGCTGCGAGTCGGCAGAGCAACTTTATAATGCCGCCTATTGTGTCGATTGGCCGGCGCACTTTTCCAATAAAAGCACTTTTAGTATCGATTTTCATGGTACGGGTGGTTTTATCAATAATACTCAGTTCGGCGCCCTCAAGATTAAAGACGCGGTTGTGGATAGATTCCGGGACGATGACGTTGAGCGCCCAAATGTGTCACGCGTCGATGCTGACTTTAAAGTTGATGCCCATTTTCGTAATGGCGTAATCACGATTGCGATGAACTTCTCTGGTCCATCATTGCATCAACGTGGCTATCGTTCTACTACTGGTGAAGCGCCTCTGAAGGAAAACTTAGCCGCCAACATGTTAGTACGCAGTGGCTGGCAAGCAGCGCCTTCGACCTTGCTCGATCCTTTCTGTGGTAGTGGAACTGTGCTGATTGAAGCGGCTTTAATGGCGGCCGATATTGCCCCAGGCTTACAGCGTAGCCGTTTTGGGTTTGAACATTGGCGTCGTCATGATAAAGCCGTGTGGCAAGAAATTGTTGAAGAAGCAAAAGCGCGTGCCTCATTAGGCGTGAAACGTTGCGAGATTAAATTCTACGGCTCAGATATCGATTCGCGCTTAGTCGCGTTAGCCAAACGTAACGCCGAAAATGCCGGTGTGCTCGAGTTAATCGAGTTTCAAGTTGCAGATGCGTTGACTATAACGCCGCCTGCAGAAAGTGGATATTTGATCACTAACCCACCTTATGGTGAACGTTTAGGCAATGTGTCTGAGTTATTGCAGCTTTACTATCAGCTAGGCGACAAGTTTAAGAAAGAGTTTGGCGGCTGGAAAGTGGCCATGCTGTGTAGTGATATCGAGCTGGTATCATCACTTAAGCTTAAAGCCGACAAACAGATGAAGATGTTCAACGGTGCCTTAGAATGTGCCTTTAACATTTATACCTTGCATGCGACCAGTACGCGTCGTGATACGCCAGTGCTGCCAGACGGCGTCGACATTGCCGATATCGCCCCTGCATTTGCTAACCGCATTAAGAAAAATGCCAAGTTATTAGAGAAATGGGCCAAGAAAGAAGGCATCGACAGCTATCGTATTTATGATGCCGACATTCCTGAATATAACGTCGCAGTAGATAAGTATTTAGATTACGTGATTATTCAAGAATATATGGCGCCAGCAACTATACCTGAAGCCGTAACCAAGCGTCGTTTAAGCGATGTTTTGTTAGCACTGCCGTCGGCCATTGGTATCAATCCGAACAAGATGATCATGAAGACGCGTGAGCGTCAAAAGGGCACGAGTCAGTATCAAAAGCTGGATGAGCGTAAGTTAGAGCTTATCACTACCGAATATGGTGCTAAGTTCAAACTGAACTTAACCGGTTATTTGGATACAGGTTTATTCCTCGATCACAGATTGACACGCCGTTTAGTCGGTCAAAAATCTAAGGGACGCCGTGTACTTAACCTGTTCTCTTACACAGGTTCTGCTTCTGTGCATGCGGCGCTTGGTGGGGCTAAATCGGTGACGACGGTGGATATGTCAAATACCTATATTGCTTGGGCGAAGGACAACTTTGCACTCAATGGGCTTCAAGGTAAGCAGTATGAGTTTGTTCAATCTGACTGCATGCAGTGGATCCGTGATTGCCGTGAACAGTACGATCTGATTTTTATCGATCCGCCGACCTTCTCAAATTCTAAGCGTATGGAAGATTCATTCGATGTGCAGAGAGACCATGTGAACTTACTGGCATCCTTAGTGAAACTGCTAAGCCCAACGGGCGAGCTAGTGTTCTCTAATAATAAACGTAAGTTTAAGATGGACATAGAGGCGCTGACAAAGATGAACATTAATGTGAAGAACATTGATGACGTGACTTTGCCTATGGACTACAAACGTAATCCACATATTCATAATACTTGGCTTATCACCCATGCCTGAGTTGACTCAAGCAGAACTAGATAACAGGCATTATCTGCTATATCACACAGAGGGATGTCATCTGTGTGAACTGGCCGCGGCCTTACTGGACGCGGCCGATATTGGCTATCGGGCCATAGATATTTGTGACGATGAATACCTCGCGCAGCGTTATGGCGTATCGATCCCTGTGCTTAAAGCTTGGGATGATAGAGAATTACATTGGCCATTTAACGCAACGCAATTACAAGAGTTTACAGGAGCTTAGTTTGAGTCTGGTTCGTATCAATAGTGGCTCTTTAGCCTATGGTTACACTCCGTTGTTACAAAAAGCGGATTTTACTATTCAACGCGGTGAGCGCGTGTGTATTGTTGGCCGTAATGGTGCCGGCAAGTCGAGTTTATTAAAAGTGTTATCTGGTGATGTACTGCTGGATGAAGGCGAATTCAACATCGCTGGTAATGTGACCGTTAGCCGTCTACAACAAGATCCGCCAAAGGCTGAGCAAGGCACGGTATACGCTTATATTGCTGCGGGATTAAAGGAAGTGGGTGAGGCGCTTGAGCGTTATCATCAACTGTCCCACGATGTGGCCCATGCCGATCCAGAGCAAATGGATCGTATGCTAAATGAGATGCAAGGTCTGCAAGAAACCTTAGACCACTATAATGGATGGCAGTTAGATTCTCGCATCCAACAAAACTGCGAGTTGTTAGGTCTCGATCCTGACAAATCCTTGAGCGAGTTATCGGGTGGTTGGCAGCGTAAAGTGGCGTTAGCCAGAGCACTGGTGAGCGAGCCAGATCTGTTGTTACTTGATGAACCGACCAACCATTTAGACATAGACACTATCGAGTGGCTTGAAAAGTTTTTACTAGATTATCAAGGCGCTATCGTCTTTATCAGCCACGATAGGGGCTTTATTGCCCGTATGGCGACGCGGATTGTCGATTTAGACCGTGGTGTGGTGACCTCATGGCCGGGCAACTATCAAATGTATCTTGATGGTAAGCAAGAATGGTTGCGCGTCGAAGCCGAGAAAAATGCCTTGTTTGACAAGCGTCTCGCTGATGAAGAAGTGTGGATCCGTCAAGGCGTTAAAGCTAGACGTACCCGTAACGAAGGTCGAGTTCGCGCACTGAAGGCGCTACGTGAAGAGCGAAGTGAACGTCTGAATCGTCAAGGCAATGCTAAAATGGCAGTATCGGATACTGAACGTTCTGGTAAGTTAGTGTTTGATGTGACCGATCTTAACTTCAATCTGCCCGATAAAAATCTGGTTAAAAACTTTAATACAACGGTTATCCGCGGTGACCGTATTGCGCTGATTGGGCCAAACGGTTGTGGTAAATCAACCTTGATCAAGCTGTTAATCGAGAAGCTGCAACCGCAATCGGGCGAAATTAAAGTCGGTACTAAGCTCGAAATCGCTTATTTCGACCAATATCGTGAAGCGTTAGATCCTGAGCAAACCGTTGAAGATAACGTTGGTGAAGGTAAAAAGACCATCACGATCAATGGTCAAGACCGCCACATTTTAAGTTATTTGCAGGACTTCTTGTTCTCGCCTATGCGTGCCAGAACGCCAGTGAAAGCGCTGTCGGGTGGTGAGAAGAACCGTTTGTTATTGGCTAAGTTATTAATTCGCCCAGCAAACTTAATCATTCTCGATGAGCCAACTAACGATCTTGATATTGAGACCTTAGAATTGCTAGAGTCGTTGCTCACTGAATACCAAGGTACGTTGTTGCTAGTGAGCCATGATAGGGCATTTATCGACAATACTGTGACCAGTAGCTGGTGGTATGCGGGTAATGGCCATTGGAGCGAGTATGTAGGTGGTTATCAAGATGCCGTGAACCAAGGGGCAAAGTTTTATTCTGAGGAACCTAGTTCACAAAAGGTGGTCGAAGCTCCTGCGGTTGAAACTAAACCCGTTGAAGTTAAAACTGCAGAACCTGTGAAAGCGGTAAAAAAACTGTCGTATAAGCTACAGCGTGAGTTAGAGTCGCTACCTAATGTGATGGAGCAATTGGAGGCAGAAATTCTCGCATTGCAGACCACTATTGGACATTCAGACTTTTATAGTCAGGCGCAGGATAAAGTCAATCAGGTATTGAGTCAGTTGGCTGATAAAGAAAAGCAATTGGAAGTTTGCTTCGAGCGTTGGGAAGAGCTTGAGTCACTGAAGTAAACCAATAATAAAAATGGGAATAGAATTAATGAAGTCAAAGTTGGATAAAGCCCTTTCCTTGGTTGCCTTAGGTGTCCTTGGTGTATTAAACAGTGCCCATGCTGCACCTGTCTACGAAATCGTTAACATCGATAATTATGACCTGCAGGGCACGCTTGAAGGCACTCGTAACGGTTATGCTTTAGGTGTGAATGCCAATGATGAATTAGTCGGTATTTCAAAGGGTAAGAAAAAACTTAGCAGTTCAGATGTCGAAGGCGGCGTGATTGATGTTGCCGATGGTATCGCACCGGAAGAAACCATTACTTATTCTATTACCGCTGCCATTGTTGCAAATAACTTTGCTTTTATTGCTGCAGAAAATGGTGCAGCTGGGGCTTGGTTACCGACATTCGACAGCATTAATGGTACTACACCGCCAAATGATACTGCTGTGATTAACTCTGTTGATACCTTTTATTACGGTATTAATGATGCCGGTATTAAAGTGGGCAGCATGACTGCGCCTGAAAAGAAAACAGAGAACACTGCAACTACTGATGTTACCGATGATTATTGGTATTACCGCGACTATGAGTTCCGCGGTGTTGTAAAAGTGGGGAGCACTGAAATTCCATTAGTTCCTCCCTACACGCAATTTGTTAATGCTGATAAGACTAAAACCGCAGAGTTAGGTGGATGGTCTGCTGCTACAGCTATTAATAATAATAACTTAGTGGCTGGTTATGCCAGTACTGCTATCAGTAAATATGGTAGTGATCGTGTTAATTATTGTTTAGGCTCGGATAACACTTTGCCATTGGATGTTTGTGTACAACGTGAGCAATATCCGAACTCTACGGGTACGCGTAACATTCAGTACCAGACGCGTGCCTATGTATGGCAAATCGACAATAATATCGCTACGGGAATTGAGTTGCCTTTAGGGTTAACGCCTAAAGCTGATAACACCTTAACCTTTACTGCTCAGGCGCTCGGCGTGAATGATAACGGCGTGGTTGTTGGTCGTTCGCACGTTTATCGTAACAACAATACAGATAAGTTGCACCAAGATGCGGCTTATTGGGCTAAGGATGCCGAAGGTAATTATAAATACCACTGGATCCCAATGGGCGAATCGATTTCAAGTTCCATTGCCTATGACATCAATGATAGTGGTATTCTTGTCGGTAGTTATCGTAGCTATATTCAAGGTTATTTACGCGACAAGTTTTTCTATTTTGATACTAATACACCCGATGTTGGCTATGTAACCCCTAATGATTTTGCCTCAACGGCAACGGATCTTTCGAGTAAACCCAAGGATATTAACAATAAAGGTCAAGTAGTTGGTTACGTTGAAACGACTTACGATAAAGAGAAGCCACGCCCCAAAGCGGGTTTCCTGTATGAGAAGTCGACGGGTGAGTTTAGCAATATCAATAAATTGCTGACCTGCGAGTCTAAGGGGTATGAAAAATCAAACGATGGTAGCTGGGCACGTCATCAGGTCGAAGTTCAGGATGGCTCGGGTAAAATTCTTCAATATAACGCTGATATTTTAGTGGTTGAAGGTACGAGTATCAATGAAGATGGCACTATCGTAGGTACGGCTTTTATTCGTAAACCTTCTTATCAATTTGATAAAGATGGCAACATAGTTATTGGTGAAAATGGCTTACCGCTATTTGAGCTGAGTGGTAGTGGCGAGCCTGTAACGGCTTATGTTCCACGTATGGTTGTACTTAAACCGGCTACCAGTGGTGAAGCTTGTACTGTTGAAGATAGTACCGATACCGGTAATTTTGAGCGTTCTGGTGCGGCAACGTTAGCTTGGTTATTTGCCTTGCCATTGGTGTGGTTCCGTCGTCGAATTCGTTAAGTTTTAAGCTTCAATTCAGACTAAAAAAATCGAGGCGAAATGCCTCGATTTTTTTTCGCTAAGATCTCAATAGTTTAATAAATAGTCAGTATAATAGCCGATTTTTTGATTGATCTTGGCGTCAAAAAGCACTATTTCTATGGGTAGAAGCTTTTGCTTCTATTTTATGTAGAACAGAGGACGCTTGCATGAAAAGACAAAAACGAGATCGTTTAGACAGAGCTTTTTCAAAAGGATTCCAAGCTGGGGTTGGTGGACGCTCTAAGGAGCTCTGTCCATATGCAAATCTTGATTCGCGATCGCAGTGGTTAGGCGGTTGGCGTGAAGGTGTGGATGGCCGAGTTAATGGGCTATTTAATAAATAATTGAGTTTTACTCATTAATTAAATAGCCCAGAACAAGCAAAGTAATGCAGCATATTGCCCTCAGATGAGGGCTTTTTTATATCTGCAGTACTGATATCTTCAGTGTATTGGAGTAAGACTGATCAGAATGTAGACGTATCGCTAAAGACACCGACTTTAAGATCGGTTGCACTGTAGATTTGACGGCCATCAACTTCAAGGATTGCATCGGCAATACCCATCACCAGTTTACGGTGAATAGTACGTTTAATATTGAGTTTATAAGTGACTTTCTTAGCGCCTGGTAATATTTGACCCGTAAACTTCACTTCACCTACACCCAGAGCACGTCCTTTGCCTTCCGCGCCTTCCCAGCCTAAATAGAAGCCAACGAGTTGCCACATGGCATCTAGCCCTAAACAACCAGGCATTACCGGGTCGGTAATAAAGTGGCAGTCAAAAAACCATAAGTCTGGATTAATATCGAGTTCAGCGACAATTTCACCTTTGCCAAACTCACCGCCATTATCATTGATAGTAACGATTCTATCTATCATCAGCATGTTATCGACAGGCAGACGAGGTGAGTTTGGACTAAATAATTTCCCATGGCCACAGGCGATGAGTTCTTCTTTATTGAAACTGTTTGCTTTGTTCATTGTTTTACTACTCCAGCAATAAGAGCCGCCAAGATTAGCGAACACGTGTAAGCTAAACAACTCCGATCAGCTAATTAGCGGCGAAAAAATCCCAATTTTGCGAGTAATCTCGTGATTATGCCGATTTCCTCCTCGCCATTTCCTGCGAGCTTGTCTAATCGTTCCTGTACAAGGCCGTATAATGAATCATGTGGAAAATCATTATCTTCATCGGCTACACCCGCAGGCATTTGCATTAATAGCTCAACAGCTTGGTCCATATGCTCGATTGCATAGAGGTGAAATAAGCCTTTGCCTACAGCTGTAATCACTTTGGGATTGAGGTTAAGCTGTAACACGTTCGACTTGGGCATAATAACGCCTTGTTCTCCCGTGAGACCACGACGTTCACACAGATTAAAAAAGCCTTCAATTTTCTCGTTGATGCCACCAATCGCTTGCACATTACCAAATTGATCCAATGCACCAGTTATTGCCAGTGACTGAATAATGGGTTGTTCAGCAATCGCTGACATCAAACAGCAGTATTCGGCGAGTGATGCGCTATCACCATCAATTTCTTGATAGGATTGCTCGAAAACGATATTGGCATTTAGGTGTAATGGTGCATCTCGCCCAAAGATACGGTACAAGCAGGCAGAAAGGATCATCATTCCTTTGGCATGTATATTGCCACCAAGTTCAGATTTTCTTTCGATATCGGCGACTTCACCATCACCATAGTGAACAGATGCCGTGATCCGCGCAGGCTCACCATAACTGTAATCGATGGCATCAATGACAGTTAAACCATTGATCTGACCAACCATAGCACCCGAAGTTGGCAGATTTATGAAGTTGTCATCGAAGCTTTGACCTGAATACTCTTCCGAGCTGTTATGACGATAGTTGGCTTGGGCTAACGCGAGCTCAATACTGCTCGCATTGATACTCGGTTTACCACAATAGGCTTTAGCTTGTACCATCAGTTGGGCAAACTCGAGCATAGACAAACTGAGGCGGCGCTGATGTTCGGTTAGCCGTGCACTATAACGAAAAAGTGGCGCTAGGCTTGATTGTTCTAGAGTGACCTCGACACTTTGTGCAACCGCTTGTAACCATGCGACGTATTGTGACTCTGTATAACGGACCAAGTCGATTTCGCTAGCGAGTTCTGCTAGTAGGGTAAAGTGACGTTGAAATTGCCAATCCTCAGTTCTGACTTGGCTATAAATCATTCCTGCACCGATAAGGACAATTTTACAATTGAGCGGGATAGGACTTAGGTTATTGCTAATCTGATACGCTTTATGGGTGAGGATTTGCATCACTAATTCCCATAAACCTTCACGTTTCCAAAGTGACTCGGCGCAAATAAATACATAATGACATTCGGCCAGAGCACCAGCTTGATACTGGCTTGTTGTTCCTGTTTGTGCCATACGGCCAATGAGGTCTACACGGCGAATATTACCACTGAGGTAGCGATAGCGAGTCGTTTTTTCGGCAATACTGACCTGATTTTCCTGTGGTTTCTCTGATTGCCACTGAAATGTTGCCGCTTTGTCAGTCGGGCGTGTTGCCACTAAATAAGCTGGAGATAACGGCGCTAGGCTATCAATACAGGCTTGGATCATTAATTGGCGGTCAATGCTCGGGAAATCAGCCAGATACAAGTGCTGATCGACAATAGCTTGGTGGAGTTTAAACGCATCCACAGCACGCTCTTGTCCTAAGAGTAATGCGCTTAGATTGTCAGCCGTTTCGGGAAGGGTTGGCAGGCTAAATTCAGGTGCGAGTGAAGACGTGGGTATCAAGAGTGAATTCATATAAGCATTTACCGTGAAAAGTTGCAGTGATTTTACCATACCAAGACGACAAGTCTCTCACTGTATAGGTGTTTTTACCTCTGTTTACTCGATTATTCGTTGAAACTGGCCATGTATTTGTTGTAAAAAACATCGGGGTGAACATAAGTTGAGCATTTGACTCGATATTTAAAAATTGAGGTTTACAAGTTAGCGGTATACTTATATTATTTTCGGCGTTCGGAGGGGTGGCAGAGTGGTTTAATGCACCGGTCTTGAAAACCGGCGTGGGTTTATAGCCCACCCAGGGTTCAAATCCCTGCTCCTCCGCCATTTTTAGTCAAAAAGCCGCTAAGCAATTAGCGGCTTTTTGCATTTATACAGTTTGAACCCTTGGGTTCCTGATTTGAAGCGCAGCTCCTGCGCCATATTCACGAGAAAGGCCATCAGTAATAATGGCCTTTTTTGTTTATGCAATTTGAACCAAGGTTCCTCATTCTAAGTTCAGCTCTTGCGCCATATTTAGTTAAAATGCCGCTAAGCAATTAGCGGCGTTTTGCATTTGTGCTATTTCCGCTCTTAGGTTTTGGCCCTAAACGTGGCGTCAGTGCCATGCTTTAGGGAAAGACTATCTGTCATGATTGTTCATTGTGTTAACCCTAGATTCTTCATTCTGATATCAGTGACTGCTACTGATTAATGGGCTTTTTTATCCGCGCTTCTCGTTTATGGTCTACACTAAGTTTGTGGCCAAGTTAATGGTTTTTATGGTCTTTAAAATTTGCACTAGGATGGTGCGACGTATGATTCTCGACAGTCTTGGATCATACGGCCGAACAATTCTCCCATCAGGGTGACTTATTTTAAGTAGAGAAAGCTATGTTGTTACCTACACGTATTTCGCAGCGGCTCACAATGGGCAGCGTAGTGCTGCTTCTACTGACTGGGCTCGCGGTTTTTGGTGTGATGTCACTTCGAGGGCAGCCTCGAGTGGTGGCGGCGAGTCAAGAGTTAATTGAGCAAACGGGGAGCAGTATCGTAAGGCAACTCGCACTTAAGTTGGCAAGCATTGAGGGGATTACTTTAAGCCTTGCACACCTCGCCGAAGTGTTGCCCCACGAGCAAGCTCTTTATCTTAACTCCTTACCTAATTTGATTGATAACAATAGCGATCTCACTATCGCTGGGGGCGGGATCTGGCCTGAGCCAGATAAATTCGTCGCTGGGAGTATCCTCCACAGTTTCTTCTGGGCCCGTGGTAGCGATAATCTACTGGCTTATTCGGATGACTATAATGCGCCATCTGGCCCTGGGTATCATAATGATCCTTGGTATACGGGCGCGCGGACTAGCTCAGTATCTCAATGTTTATGGTCAGAGGCTTATCAAGATCCAGTCACAAAGGTGGCTATGGTGACATGCAGTGTGCCATATCGTCTCACGGGGACATTTGCAGGGGTCGCAACGATAGATTTAAAACTTGATGATTTAGCCAAATTTTTAACAGAACATGGCAATGTAACTGACGGTTATGCTTTCGCTTTAGACCAAGCGGGTAATATCTTACATTTTCCTGAAACGAATAAGTCCGACACTATGTTGCGTTTTACGGATCTCGTCGGGCAGTTACCTTGGCTTGCCCCCGTTGAAACTGCACTTAAGCAAACCTCAATCAACAAAGTGGTGTCTGTAAGCTTAAATAAGGATGGAAGACTTAATCAGGCGAGTGAGGTGAGCCTTTTTGTAATGCCTGATACTGGATGGGTGATTGGCCTTGTGACGCCTAAAACGCGAGTCACAGGGCTTGCCCGTGAGCTGACATTTGATATTTTATTGTTTTTATTACCATTACTCGCCATTTTACTTTCTCTGGCTTGGTTATCGGGAAAAAAACTGTTGGCGCAACTTGAGGAAACCACAGATCAAATTGCTTCCCTTGGGAGCGGTAGTTTGGGGGCGAATGTTGAACTGCAAATTCAGCGGGATGATGAGATTGGTGCTTTGCGCCGAGCCGTAAACACCTATGCAGGGACGTTAAGGGCAATGTTAGATCTGATCACTCAAGAAGCGAAGAAAATTCAATTTGAGGCAACGCAATTAAGCGGACTTAGCCGTAAGTTAGCTCAGCGCGCAGAGCAACAGCGGCTGGAGAGTGCACAATTAGCCGCTGCGATAACGCAAATGTCTTCAAGCGCTATGGAAGTCGCGAATAATACCAATGACTGTGCTGCAACTGCGCAATCGTCTTTGATTGTAGTGCGAGAAGGGCAAACCCGTGTTGCAGCCAGCAATACTTCTATTGAGGCATTATCAGGAGAAATTGCCAACGCAACTAAGGTGATATCCCAATTGGCCCAAGACAGTCAAAAGGTGGGCGCTGTATTAGATGTGATTAAGGCGATTTCTGAGCAGACTAATTTGCTCGCTCTCAATGCGGCAATTGAGGCGGCTAGAGCGGGCGATCAGGGCCGCGGTTTTGCAGTCGTTGCTGATGAAGTTCGAACTCTTGCGGGGCGAACTCAAGATTCGGCCAATGAAATTAGTACCATGATTAACGCTTTGCAATCGGCTTCGCGGCTCGCTGTGCAAGCAATGCAAGCTGGGGAGTCCCGCACTGTCCATGCAGTTGCGGAGGCTGAGGGCGCTGCCAATTCTCTATCGAGTACCGTACAAAGTTTCGATGATATTTCACAGCGTGCCCAACAAATCGCGTTAGCTGCTCAGCAGCAAAGCCAAGTCACTCAAGAAATTAATGAGTTGGCGGTGCGAATAAATAGCATCAGTGAAGATAACTCTCTCGATGCAACGGCGCTTGATGTGTTAAGCCTTGAGATGCAGAAACTATCTGACCGTTTAATCAATATCAATCGAGCTTAGTCTTAATATAGTGTGAAGTGTGCCACCTTAAAATGGCGCTTCAACTGACAAGGGTGTCAAAGATAAGTTGAATAACGCGATATTTTTAAGCGGATTGGATGTAGATTGACCATGTAGATTGCTTCTTTAAATTAAGGGTTTACAGCAGAGTAGTAGATAGCTATTATCTCGCTTGTTCGGAGGGGTGGCAGAGTGGTTTAATGCACCGGTCTTGAAAACCGGCGTGGGTTTATAGCCCACCCAGGGTTCAAATCCCTGCTCCTCCGCCATATTTACGAGAAAGGCCATCAGTAATGATGGCCTTTTTTGTTTGTGCAATTTTCATTTCAGTTTTCTCATCCTAAACCCTTTGTTGTTCACGGCTTTCGATTTAAGTGAATATGAAATAGTCAATCAACGCTATTAACCATAAATTTAAGTTTACAGTGGCGACAGAGATAGCTATTATCTCGCTCGTTCGGAGGGGTGGCAGAGTGGTTTAATGCACCGGTCTTGAAAACCGGCGTGGGTTTATAGCCCACCCAGGGTTCAAATCCCTGCTCCTCCGCCATATTTTACAAAAAAGGCCATGTTTATTCATGGCCTTTTTTGTGTGTGAAATTTGAACTAGGGTTCTTCATTCTAAGCGTAGCTCCTACGCTTTTTTGCATTTAAGCTATTTAAAAACCTTAGGTTCCTGATTCTAAGCGTATCTCTTCTGCTATTTTCACGTGAAAGGCTATCAGTAATGATGGCCTTTTGTTTTTCTTGAACTGAAAAATTGCCTATATTTGCTGGATATTTTGATATCGATTTAACAGGGATTTTAGGCTGGTCATTCTGGGGTTATTGCTTCGTTTTTAAACGCTTTTTATTGGTATGCTATTCTGGAATCCTTCCTTTAAATATCATCTAGTTAACAATGTTGAATTTATGCTTTGCGAAATGGGGTTGTTGGGCTAAATTAGCCCTATGAACTCGTTATCCGTTTGCCATGTTGCTTTTTCTAACACACGGATCGAGCTGTAAATTGTAAAAGGTGGGTTAAGTTGATTTCGATATATTTGGTTGACGATCATGAGCTTGTGAGAACTGGGATCCGCCGCATCTTGGAAGATGAACGTGGGATCAAAGTCGTGGGCGAAGCCCCTGATGGTGAGACTGCGGTGCAGTGGGCTCGCCAGAATGAAGCGGATGTGATCTTAATGGATATGAATATGCCTGGGATGGGCGGATTGGAAGCCACTCGAAAAATTTTACGATATCAACCCCATGCAAAAATTATTGTATTAACTGTACACACGGAAGATCCGTTCCCAAGTAAGGTGATGCAGGCTGGCGCTTCGGGCTATTTAACAAAAGGAGCAACGCCGCCGGAAGTATTGCAAGCGATACGTCAGGTCTCTCGCGGACAACGTTATTTGTCCCCAGAAATTGCCCAACAGATGGCGCTGAGTCAGTTTAATCCTGCCGATGAAAACCCGTTTAAGTCTTTGTCCGAGCGCGAGTTACAGATCATGTTGATGATCACCAATGGCGAGAAGGTTAACGATATTTCTGAGCAACTGAACTTAAGTCCTAAAACCGTTAACAGTTACCGTTATCGTTTATTTGCTAAGCTGGGGATCAGTGGTGATGTCGAACTAACGCGGTTAGCTATTCGCTATAAGATGTTGGATGCTGGCCATTTTTAATGGAAAGTGGATTGCGTTGGTCGATGACTTTAATCTAGCGAGTTCTTGGGTTATATGTTCCTATGTTGTTTGTGTTAAGTCTCCAAAACTGTGGGTGTGAATGATGTCTAATGAATTTAACGCCCAAAGTTTCTTACGTACTGTTTCATCCTCCGCTGGGGTTTATCGCATGTATGACGTCAAGAATGACGTCATTTATGTGGGTAAAGCAAAAGATCTTAAAAAACGGCTCAGCTCGTATTTTCGTAAAAACCTCGGTAATGTTAAGACCCAAGCCTTAGTCTCACATATTCACCATATTGATGTGACGCTGACCCACAGTGAAACAGATGCTCTGTTGCTTGAGAATGATTACATCAAGCAATACATGCCAAAATACAATGTGTTGTTGCGTGATGACAAATCTTACCCTTACATCTTATTAAGCCAGCATGAGCACCCAAGGCTTGCCTATCATCGCGGTCCGCAGCGGGAAAAAGGCCACTATTTTGGTCCTTATCCCAATGGCGGTGCTGTGCGTGAAAGCCTGCATTTGATGCAGAAGCTGTTTCCAATTCGTCAATGTGACGACCTTTACTACAAATCGCGCTCACGGCCCTGTTTACAATATCAACTTTCCCGTTGTAGCGCGCCCTGTGTGGGTAAAGTCAGTAACGCTGATTATGATGAGCAAGTGAAATTAGCCAGCCTGTTTTTAAAGGGGAAAGATCAGCAAGTGATCAGCGCCTTGGTTGATAAAATGGAACTTGCGGCTGAGCAGCAAGCCTATGAACAGGCTGCACGATTTCGCGATCAGATCATGGCGCTGCGTAAAGTTGCGGAGCAACAGGAAGTCTCTAATAATAAAGGTGATATGGATGTTATTGGGGTGCATTATGCGTCAGGCATCGCCTGTTTCCACCTGCTATTTATCCGCGAAGGTAAAATTTTTGGCAGTCGTAGTTATTATCCTTCAGTGCCGGCCCAAACTGATATGGATGAAGTGCTGCGCTCCTTTATCCTACAGTTTTATTTAAATGCAGATATTCAACGCACTATTCCAAAAGAAGTGGTGATTAGCCATAATTTTGAAGAATTACATGAACTTGAAGCGGCGATTTCAGAGGCGCTAGATAAAAAGTTTTCGATTAAGACCAATGTTCGCGCCGACAGGGCGAGCTTCTTACGTTTAGCCGTGACTAATGCGACGAATGCAGTGGTTACGCGCCTGTCCCATAAGAACACCGTCGAACAGCGTTTTGTGTTACTCGAAGAAATCTTAGAGTTGAGTGTGCCTATCCAGCGGATGGAATGTTTCGATATCAGTCATACCATGGGGGAGAGCACCGTTGCCTCCTGTGTGGTGTTTAATCGTGAAGGGCCGCATAAAGGCGAGTATCGTCGTTATAATATTGATGGTATTACGCCGGGTGATGATTATGCGGCGATGAAGCAAGCGGTAAGTCGACGTTTCGATAAAATTGAAGCGGGCGGCAAAATTCCCGATATTCTGTTTATTGATGGTGGATTAGGGCAGTTACGTATTGCCCAAAAAATAGTGGATGAAAAGTTTGTTCATTTGGATAAAGCGCCGCAGCTTATTGGGGTGGCGAAAGGTGAGGGCCGTAAACCTGGGCTTGAAACCTTGATCTTAGGGGATACCGAAACCAGCTTTTCCCTCGAAGGGGATTCGCCAGCACTGCACCTTATCCAACATATTCGTGATGAATCCCATCGATTTGCAATCACTGGCCACCGTAACCGTCGTCAGAAAACCCGTAATACTTCAACACTGGAATCGATCCCTGGTATTGGTCCTAAACGTCGTAAAGCTTTGTTACAGCATTTAGGAGGCTTACAGGAAGTGAAAGGGGCAAGTGTGGCGGAATTAGTCAAAGTACCAGGGATCAGCATAGAAATGGCACAAACCATTCATGATGCATTGCGAGGGTGATAAAATTAAGGCAAGATTGGCGCTGCTTTTGACTAACTGGTTTGATCATGCCGTTTAACTTACCTATAGCATTAACTCTTTTCAGGCTTTTTTTACTGCCCATTTTTGTGGTGCTGTTTTATTTACCCTATGACTGGACCCCTTTTGTTGCCGCATTTACCTTTTGGCTTGCGGCGTTAACGGATGCATTAGATGGTTATGCTGCCCGTAAATTGAAACAATTAACTCGTTTTGGCGCTTTTCTTGACCCAGTCGCTGATAAGTTGATGGTGATTACAGCTTTAGTTTTGTTGGTCGATCAATACGCGAATATCTGGCTGACGTTGCCCGCCCTGTTTATGATAGGTCGCGAGATTGTCATTTCAGCGTTGAGGGAATGGATGGCTGAAATTGGTAAACGTGGTACTGTCGCCGTGTCTTGGATTGGTAAATATAAGACGGCTGCGCAAATGGTGGCAATTATTGGGCTGATTTGGCAATACAATCCTTTAATGACGAATGCCGCATTTGTACTGTTATATATCGCCGCTGTATTAACGTTTTGGTCAATGATGAGTTACATTTTAGCCGCTTGGAAAGATCTTACCGCTGAATAGTGCAATAAAAAATCAAAGAGATTATTTAGTGTGCAAGCAGTAAGTTATCGATAAAACAGCGGTTGACACTGGGTGGTAAATCGGTAGAATGCCACCCCGTAGACAAGAGGCAATGTGCAAACAAAGTCTTAACGATACCCAATATTGATGTTTGATATTTGCTAGGTAATAAAGTGAAATGCTTTGTTTATCTGAGTGAATAGTAAAACAAGATGCGACATTAGCTCAGTTGGTAGAGCGATACCTTGCCAAGGTATAGGTCATCGGTTCGAACCCGATATGTCGCTCCAATATTTTTAAAGTCTAATTCTATCGACATGAGTTAGCAACTATGGCGCGATGGCAGAATGGCTATGCTGCGGATTGCAAATCCGTCGATCTCGGTTCGACTCCGGGTCGCGCCTCCATAGATTAAAGTATTAATGACACGATTCCCGTCGTTAATATCAAGAGTTTGCCCGAGTGGTGGAATCGGTAGACACAAGGGATTTAAAATCCCTCGCTGGTAACAGCGTGCCAGTTCAAGTCTGGCCTCGGGTACCATTATTTTGATAGTGATGGTAAAAATAAAGTCCGAATCTTCAATAGGCTTTATTAAATAGATTTATTAGTGTAAAGCGTTAATTATTTAGAGTTAATAATATTTTTGACATGATTCCCGTCATTAATATTCAGCGTTTGCCCGAGTGGTGGAATCGGTAGACACAAGGGATTTAAAATCCCTCGCTGGTAACAGCGTGCCAGTTCAAGTCTGGCCTCGGGTACCAAAAAAGAAAAAGCCTCGATATTTATATCGAGGCTTTTTTGCATTTAGATTTCTACTTTTAGTCGGCATTCTTCGTGAGGGGTTTAAGGTCAAACTTGACTGACACACTTAACGTACTGCTTACTTTAGTTCGCAGAGGTCCTTGCGGCGACGCACATCAGGAGAGGCTAATAACCCTAAAATCACACAATAGTGCTACGTTTTAAGCTGATAGTGTCATTTGAATTAAGCCTGTAGTTATGCTGGCAGAGAAGTCGAGCGATAAGGTATGGGATTATGTTTGCTGAAAAGCAGGTCGTGAGTTTTTAGCCTTGGCTTGTTCTATTTATGCTAGAGATAAAACCTATAAATAGTAAGCCTATAAATAAAATCCTAGGTATAAAAAAGCGCCAGTAAAAACTGGCGCTTTTATTCATTTACTCGGTCAGTTTATGCTTGTTAGACAGTGATACTCGTGAATATCAGCTTATTGCCAATCATCGCTATTCCAGCGGTACAGCCAAGTCGCTGCAAGTGGTTTATCGTCTTTCTTAAGCTGTATTCTCAGTTCGGCTACATTGGTACTTTCTGGTTCGAAGCTGATAAATACTCGAGCGCCATTGATGTCCGGGTGGGCGACAATCCGAGACGACAGGATTTTACCTTTGCTGATGCTGGCATCGATGATAATTTTATCAATATCTTGCGGCTTGATGTTACTGAAATCGATAAGTAATTCTTTGCCTTTTGCTAAGACTTGCCCCTTAGTACTGCGGACAACACGTGCTTTTGACGCCGTAGAAGGGCTGTCGTTTGAGGCTGTTATGCGATAGGAGTATTTATAGGGCTGATCCTTTTTCAGTCCGCCTTGCGGCTCCCAATAGGCAACTATGTTGTCGTTGGTTTCAGCATTAGAGGGAATTTCAAGCAACACCAGTTGGCCTTTGCCCCAATCATTGAGGGGTTCAATCCATGCTGAAGGTCGAAGTTGATAGTTTGCACTCAGATCTTGATAGTCTTCAAATTTACGATGGCGCTGGATAAGACCAAACCCCTTTATATCTTCATCGCCAAAAGCACTGATCTGCAGTTTGTTAGGATTATTTAATGGGCGCCATAGGCGCTCGCCATTACCGCGATCGATTTGTAGGCCGTCGGAGTTATGTACTTGTGGGCGGTAATCGGGTTTATCTGAGTTATCGAGTCCGCCAAAGAGGAACATAGAGGTCAGCGGTGCAAGACCCACATGCTGGATATCTTTACGTGGGAATAAGGTTACATCCACTTCGACACGTGATGGTGCACCGGGATAAATACCAAAACGATAGGCGCCAGTGACACTTTGGCTATCTAGCAGAGCATGAACCACAATTGCCGTCTGATATTTAGATGGGCGCTCGACCCAGAAACGCTTAAACAGAGGATATTCTTCACCTTTTGGCTGAGCGACATCAATCGCTAGACCACGATTAGACAAGCCATAGGTTTGCCCTTTAGAGAGCACGCGAAAATAGCTCGCACCTTGAAACATGATGAATTCATCTTTTATTTCATCATCATTGATAGGGTAATGTAAACGCACACCCGCATATTGGCCCACTTGAGTGATGAGTTTTTCAATGGTGTCGTTAGGGACATCGAATGAAGCTTCTGTTAGCTCAATTGGAATAGCTTTGCTGTTTTCAACCACGTCGATATCGACAAGGTTTTTATAGAGAAAGCCTGGAGCAAAAAGTTGTACCGAAAATTTGGTCGGTGTTCCGCCCCAAATCGCGGCATTTTCTTGGTAATTGATTTTGCCATAGGTCGCGAAATCGAGATCAACCAGTTCTTTAGGTGCTTTTTTCGCTTCTTTAAATGGTTTTTGCGAAAGTTGTTGAGCGAGTTCAATGACTGTGTCTTGGGAGAATTTTTTGGATTTCTTCTCTGGTGCAGGCGTTGGTGTTGTCTCTGCCGCTGCGGCATTGACGTTGTTTATGCCGACGACATAGACGATGGCGGTCAAGATGACAAAAGGTAGTTTTTTGAGTAATGCCGGATAACCGGTAGGGTAATTCATCATAAGATTCATTCGCAAAATGGAAACTCCTTACTAAAATGACGCTGATTCATAGGCACAATGTATGCTTCAGTCTATCTAATCCCTAAATATTAATAACTTGTCTGCTATAAAATCCTCAGTCGTGGGATTCGAGTAGCTGAGGTGAGGGATAATTTTACCTGCGTAGCTGGAGATTTGTAACATAAATTATGCTTGGCGCTATTTTAGGTGCCGTTCTCAATACTTTGCGGTGTGATTTTACGATAAGTAATCGCAATTGGTACTGCAGTAAAAACTGTCTTGGCTGAGCTAACACTGTTCTCATTGAATTCAGTGGCGTTTTTACACAAAATTGGCGCAGTTGAATCGAGAGTGTTAATTAAAAACTTATAATATCAAATGGTTAATCTTAATTATTGCTAATGAGTGATTCAGGCTCACGGTGTTAACTGTGAGCCCATTTAGATATGCTAACGTGGATATTAGGACTTGAGTAAGTGCGATAGGTCACTGCCCACAGGAATTAGGATCTCTTGCTGCTCACCACAGAATAAATACGCAGGTTTGTCACCTAAGAGTGATAGTGTGTCTCCTTGTCGCCACAAAGCTGAGCCTTCAACTATGCCGATCACTGGGGTTAATGGGTCGACTTTAGTGAATTCTAATAATCGCTGGGCACGGGTTTCACCATTGTGGCCCGGTGCTTGGTAATTGGAATAGTGTGGATTGAGCTGGAACGGCACTAAGTTTAATGCGTTGAACGAAGGCGGTTCGATGATCGGCATATCATTAGTGGTGCGAATACTCAGTCCCGATACGTTTGAACCCGCACTCCAGCCGATATAAGGTTTACCAAGGGCGACTTGCTCACGAATAAGCGTGACCAGATCATAATGATATAGTTGGTGTAACAGGTGAAAGGTGTTACCCCCACCGATTAAAATTCCATCGGCATCTTTTATTGCTTGTTTAGGGTCTGGATGCTGATGAATACCACTGATATCGAGTTCAAGCTCAGCTAGCCCAGTCACGACAGACGCTAAATAAGTGTCATAACTCATGCTAACCCCTGCATAGGGGATAAAAATCCATTTTTGTGCGTTGACGGTGAGCGGTTTAATAAAAGGGATCGCGTGGGCAAGATAAGGCGTATCACCGACACGAGAGCTGCTCAGTAGTAGGGCGTTGATTGTCATTTTGTATCCTGAAATCTCGGAGTGTATTGGTATGTTAACAAAGATTAATTCCGATAAACATAGAGAGTTAAAGCAGAATTGCGCCATAGCACGGCTAGCGGCGGTGTTTTTCAAGATAGTGATCCCCACCAAGATGGAGCGTTCGGGGCATTCTACTTCTGTGTGGCATCAATGCAAAAGTCAGTGATTGATACGCCTTGAATTAAAGCTCTCAGAACGCGATGAAACTCGTCTCTTGAGGTTGCTTGGGCATAAGTTTAAGTTTCGATTAATATACTGTCCCTAGACTCTCGGCCATGAAAGGCAGTGTCTATATACGAGAAAGATAACCTATTTTAAAAACTCTTTTCTTTTACCACTTGAATTTCGATGATTTGGACATATTATGTCTTTGAACAAAGTTAAATGGCCTATTCTTGCCCTAAAGGAGCTGAAATGAAGCGTATATTTCTATTGATTGCGACTAACCTAGCTGTGTTGCTAGTAGCCTCAATTGTGATGTCTATTCTAGGCGTGAACACGTCTACTATGGGTGGACTGCTGGTGTTCGCTGCCATTTTTGGATTCGGTGGGGCCTTTATCAGCTTAGCCATTTCAAAATGGATGGCGAAAAAGACCATGGGTTGTGAAGTCATCACCACCCCACGTGACAGTACCGAACGTTGGTTAGTGGAGACGGTTGCCCGTCAAGCTAAGCAAGCGGGGATTAAAATGCCAGAAGTGGCGATTTATCAATCGCCTGACATGAATGCGTTCGCTACTGGTCCAAGTAAAGACAATTCATTAGTGGCTGTCAGTACGGGTCTGTTATATGGCATGAGCCAAGATGAAATTGAAGGCGTATTAGCCCACGAAGTGAGCCACGTTGCTAACGGTGACATGGTGACCTTGACACTGATCCAAGGTGTGGTTAACACATTCGTGATCTTCGCGGCCCGCGTGGTTGCTGGTATTATCAACAACTTCGTGTCGAGTAATGATGAAGAAGGCGAAGGTTTAGGTATGTTCGCTTACATGGCCGTTGTTTTCGTACTGGATATGCTATTCGGTATCTTGGCTTCAATTATCGTCGCTTACTTCTCACGTATTCGTGAGTACAAAGCCGATGAAGGTGCGGCACGTTTAGCGGGTAAAGGTAAGATGATTGCTGCGCTTGAGCGTTTACGCCAAGGCCCTGAAAGTACGGCAATGCCTGCACAAATGTCAGCCTTCGGTATTAACGGCAAACGTTCAATGGCGGAAATGATGATGAGTCATCCTCCATTAGAGAAACGTATTGCTGCGTTAAGAGCAAGCTAATAAAGAGAGAGTTAGGTTTAAGTTTTAAGCCTCACTTGAGATTAGATCTATGACTCTCAATATCGGGCTCAAACTTTGGTTTGAGCCCGATTTTTTATGCCTGCCATTTCATCCACATTTAATGAGACAAATAGCCGCTGTCATAGGAATCATCACTCCGTGTTAAACACCATCGCGGGTAAATCGCTGTAGATTCATGCGGGTTGTGCGTTCATTATTGATGCAATAAATCATACCTGCAGTAAATTTTGTTGCGCGGTTGCCGCAAGGGTGCGATAGACCAGTGTCGTTTGTTTTGCTTTGATATTCCAATGCTGCCAAAACAGCGGCACGCGCATGCGCCGTTCTGGGGTGATCTCAATCAGTATCCCTTTATCGATTAATGGTTTAGCTTGTAAATGCCCAACGAGTCCATAACCTAAACTCAAGTTAATCGCTTCTAAAAAGCTCTCGGAAGAGGGGATCGTATGTTGCCACCATTGCCCTGGCGTCATATTGAAATACTGGGCGAGAAACTTCTCGTGAAGCTTATCTTTGGTGGAGAACACCACTGCTGGCGCCTTTGCTAACTGAGCTTGGTTGATGGTGTTGAATGACGAGGTGTTACTAAATGATGGAGTGTCGCTCAGATCGCTAAAATAGCGCGCGGCAAATTCGGGCGTGGCTACACACCAATATTCCATCGTGCCTAAAAACTCACTGCTGCAACCCGCCATCGGCACTTCGGTTGTGGTGACACATCCGACCGCTTCACCATTTTTCAATAGATGATGGGTGTAAGACTCATCATCGACAATTAATTCCAATAACCAAGCGTGGCGACTGAACATGCCTGCTAGCGCAGGTAAAAACCACGTGGCCAAACTGTCGGCATTCACAGCGATGCGCACTGTGGTTGGATGGTTGGGATCGTCGGCGTCCATCTCAGCTCTTAATTCACTCTCTAGTAATTGTACCTGTGAATAGTGGCGCAGTAGGCGCTTACCTGTGGGCGTTGCGACCACAGGATTGGAGCGAATAAGCAGTGACTGACCAACTTTTTCTTCAAGTTGTCGAATGCGCTGTGATACCGCCGACTGGGTGATGTGCAGCACTTTAGCGGCGCGGTCGAAGCCACCTTCCGAGACCACAACGGCGAGCGCTTTGAGATTCGCGTATTCCAGCATAGTCATCCTTAAATGAGTGTGTTTGGACGGTTATTAATTTTACTTATGATACATAAAAAACATTAGTTATATTAATTTTGTTGTTTTGACTATGCTAGCGCCTTCTTTGAACATGAGAGGTGGTTATGCAAGCGGCATTTATACAGGGTATGGGGATTGGTGGGAGTTTGATTATTGCTGTGGGCGCACAAAATGCCTTTGTGCTCAAGCAAGGCATCAAGCGCTCATACCCGTTACCGATTGCCTTGCTCTGCTCTATCATTGATGCGCTGATGATCACTGCGGGTGTAGCGGGGCTAGGACATATTATTGAGTCGTTTCCCACTATTAAGCATGTGGCGAGTTTCGGTGGCGCCGCGTTTCTACTTTGGTATGGTGCGAATGCGCTAAAGGCGTCGTTTGTGGCTAAGGGCATTGAGATGGATCAGGCCGATAATGCGGACACATTTAAGAAAGCCGTACTGACGACGCTTGGGATCAGTTTGCTTAATCCGCATTTGTATCTTGATACTGTGGTGTTGCTCGGCAGCATTAGCACTCAATTTGATGATTTCGATCGGCCTTGGTTTGGCGCGGGTGCTGTACTGGCATCATTTATTTGGTTTTTTGGCTTAAGTTTTGGTGCGCGTTTGTTAGCGCCCATTTTTACTCGCCCAGCGGCATGGCGTTACCTCGACCGTTTTATTTGGTTAACCATGTGGAGCATTGCCGCTGCGATTATTTGGCCCTATGTGGCAGGATAACCGGTGTTGGGATGCCATAGAATACGGGCATAGCTGAATACTTTTGCGGATTTTTTGCTCGGTTTGACTGCATCTTGTGATATGAAAGTGAAAATTTTTCATGAAAAAGGTCCTGATTTCAGGACCTTTTCGTTATCGATTGCCGATTATTTATTCAGGCTGCCAAGTTCAACTCACGACGTTTACACTTTTGTGCCGATTAAAGCAGCAGCTTGAAGCCTTGTATTCGTCGTCATATTAGTCATTAACCCGCGATTTGCGCGAGTACGACTTCATGGTGATCTTTGGTTTTAAACTTATCGAATACGTGGGCGATGGCGCCGTCGGTATTGATAAGGAAGCTTAATCTATGAATGCCATCATAGGTTTTTCCCATGAATTTCTTTTCACCCCAGACCCCAAAAGCGTCGGCGACACTGTGGTCTTCATCGCTCAGTAAAGTGAAGTTGAGTGCTTGTTTCTCTGCAAATTTAGCCAGTTTAGCCACAGGATCTGGGCTAATGCCAAATACAGTGACATTATGACTATCGAGCTCGGCTTTACTGTCACGTAGGCCGCAGGCTTGAACTGTGCAACCCGGCGTTGATGCTTTCGGGTAAAAATACACTAAAACAGGGCCTTGCTTAAGGCTGTCAGCCAGCGATACTGAGTTGCCATGTTGATCTTGCAGTGTAAAGTGAGGCGCTTTTGCCCCAGCCGTTAAGGTATTCATCTATTATCCTCTGTCCTCTAAGATGGCAGTGCCTTCCATACGACGAATAGTACAATCTAAGGTCATATCTTGGGCGAGCTGATAGATACTCTGTTCGAGCTTTTCTAGTTCAACTTTTTCAGGAATATTAATGGTTAGCGACACATTTTGCGTTTGTTCACCACCGGGGAGTTCCTCAGAAAATGAACGTACTGCGGCAAGATCTAATGACCTGTCAGCAAGGAACTGGGTAATGCGTTTAATGGTGCCGCGTTGGTCCTTACCCGTGAAGCGTACTTCGAGGCGAGAAAGGTAGTTTTGTGGTGTGTGTTTAGAGGTGCGTTTCATCACCGTCAGCAGTTCTAACTCAACGCTCAGACTGGGGAACATACTTTCAATTTTCGTTATTGATGCCCACGAGCCAGACAACATCATAATTAGGGTAAATTCGTTACCAAATAATGCCATACGGCTGTCGACGATATCGCAGTCACAGTCACTGGCAAGTCGAGCTAGTTTACTTACAAGTCCAGGACGGTCGAGACCCATCGCTGTTACGACCAGGAAATTGGTCATGAATTTTCCTCACTTTTTCGATATCATAGAGCGAAAACTCAGGGTTAAAGCTGAGTTTTTGTGCGGGATGTAATGCTACCATAACTAATTCAATTTGAGAGCCCCGTTAATGCTTGTCATTAGTGGTTGGCATCAGTACCATAGCGAATCCTGAAATCTTGGGGAAAGTCAGATGATAAACGGAAGCATCGTAGCCTTAATCACGCCAATGAACAGTGATGGCTCAGTAGATTTTGCAAGTCTTGAAAGGTTAGTCGAATTCCATATTGACCAAGGCACAGATGCCATTGTGGCCGTTGGTACTACTGGCGAGTCAGCGACTCTGCCTATGCCTGAGCATGTAGCGGTCGTTTCACAAACCGTTAAATTTGCTGCGGGACGTGTTCCTGTCATTGGTGGCAATGGCGCCAATGCCACATCTGAAGCCGTTGAGCTCACCAAGTCCTTATCTAAGGTGGGTGTTGCCGCTATGCTTGGCGTAACGCCATATTATAATAAGCCAACGCCTAAGGGATTGATTGCGCATTATAAAGCCGTGGCCGCTAGCACAGATATTCCACAAATTCTTTATAATGTTCCAGGTCGTACTGCCGTTGATATGCTGCCAGAAACTGTTGCCGAGCTTGTTAGCGTGAGCAACATTATTGGTGTAAAAGAGGCGACCGGTGACTTATCCCGTGTAAAACGTCTGCGCGAACTGTGCGGCGACGATTTCCTCTTGTATAGCGGTGATGATGCCACTGCCAGAGAGTTTTTACTCTTAGGTGGAAATGGCGTAATTTCTGTGGCTAACAACATAGTACCAAAGGCTTTTAAAGCTATGTGTGATGCGGCGCTCGCTGGCAATGCCGAGCTGGCTCAGAGCATAGATACCCCGCTGCGCGGTTTGTATAGCACACTGTTTTGTGAAGCCAACCCTATCCCAGTAAAATGGGCTGCCCATCGTATGGGTTTGATTGAATGTGGCCATATTCGTTTACCTTTGACTGAACTTTCTGAGCAATGTCATGGTCTGTTGATAGAAGCAATGACTCGTGCCCAGATAGAGGTTAAATAATTAATGTTAAAGAAAGTCACTCCACTGATCTTAGTTGCTGCAGTTGCAGCCTGTAGTTCGCCACTTGATCGCCGCCAAGCGAACGGTAACGACGACTATGTTCAGGCCGAGCAAGCGCCTTTGCTTAAGATCCCCGCGGGATTAAAAACGCCACCCTACAATAAAGAATTCGATGTACCAGCACTGGGTTCTAAAGTGAATGCTTCGCTGTATGGCAAAAACTTAGATATCCGTCCGCCACTGCAAGTACTGCCAATGGCGGAAGGTACTCATGTGGAAGAGGGCAGTGACAACATTAAAATCGTAGTTGAATCCATAGACAATGCTGTGGATTTGAAACAAGAAATCTTCACAAACTTAGATGGTTTCTTTGCTCAAAAAGGTATTGCTGTTCGTAGCCGTGATTTTGACAAAGGCAACGTAGAAACCGATTGGATTGAAAGTCGTGAAGTGATTGAATCGAGCATGTGGGGTGCGGATAAAGTTTATCTGTTGCGCCAACGCTATCGTTTTGACGTGGAAACGCGTCCACATGGTCGTACTGCCAATATCGTTATTCACTTAGTTGAACACGAAGAGTTCTACGACGATAAAGCGCAACAAGTTTTATTAAGCGGTGAAGATAAGCAAAGATACACTATTGATATGCTGAACAGCGCCATTGCGTATATCAGCGTTAAGCGCGACCAAGCGATCCAATCGAATCGTTTGAAGCAAACCTTAGGTATTAATGTTGATCTCGTGACGCCTGAAGAAGGTAAGGCTTACTGGTCTGCTAAAGCCTCTTACAAGCAAGTGTGGGATCGTCTACGCATAGTGCTACCAGAAATGGGCTTTGAAATTGCCGATATGGATAGTGCTAAAGGATTGTACTTTATCAAGTTTGACGATAACTCTGGTTTCTGGAGTTCATTGTGGGGCGAAGATAAGTTAGCACTGAAAGAAGGTAGCTACCGTTTACTGCTTGAAGATGGTGATACTCCAGAAGAAACGAAAATCTTCCTTCGCGATAACGAAGATCAGCCATTAAGCGATGAAGTGGTTAGCAATGTGTACCAGTCACTGTCAAACCTGATGAAAGAAGAACGTCAAATACGTTAATTTCAGCAGTTGACTAGAAAAGGGCGAATTATCGCCCTTTTTTATTGGCTGCGATTTGAGTTTTAAGCAGGGGATTGTCGATTATCTAGGCGATCTGTGTTGCAGAATTAAATTATCTATATACCAATCTTTTTCAAATGGTTTTAGTGATAAATGTTGATTTAGTGGCAATAAGTAAAATTAATCACTTAACAACCTTGTTATCGTACTGCATTCTGGCAACTCAACCATTGATATCGCCAAAGACACTTAATCATACATATTTTGCGCTATCAGCGTAATTTGTAAGAAAAAGTAAAACGTATTGATGCGATGATGTGAGTGAGTAAACTAGCCGTCATTAATGCGAGTCATTCCTTGGAAGCCCGATGAAAAAAATTATTCTAATAATCGCCATATTGGCCGCGGCATGGTTTGGATACCAAGCCATGCAACCGCAAGAGATTGCTGCAGCCCAGATTAAACTCATACCTAATGTAGTGATTGCCACTGCCGCTATGGCGCCCATTCGCGATGAAGTTGAAGCTATTGGTAGCAATAAAGCCGCAGAATCAGTAACGATAACGCCTAAAGTCACCGACATGGTGATAGCGCTTAAATTTGACGACGGCAATATCGTTAAAAAGGGCGAGTTATTAGTCCAACTGCAAAATGCTGAGCAGATCGCTAAGGTTAAAGCCGCGCAAGTCAAAGTCAGTGATAATCAACGTGAATTAGCTCGGATCAGTTCGTTGGTGACTAGCCGCACTGTGGCCGAGTTAGAACGCGACAGATTACAAACCCTTATTGATACCACCCGTGCCGAGCTCGAACAGGCACAATCATCACTCAATGATCGCAGTATTCTGGCGCCTTTTAATGGCCGTTTAGGTTTACGTCAAATCAGTGTGGGCAGCTTAGTGTCACCCGGCACTGTGATTACGACATTGGATGATATTTCTACCATTAAGCTCGATTTTTCAGTGCCAGAGCGCTTTATTCAAGATTTAGAGCCAGGTAAAAAGGTGGAAGCCAAAGCGGTCGCTTTCCCTGATGTGACTTTCAAAGGTGTGGTGACATCGATTGATAGCCGCGTGAATCCAACCACGCGTACAGTGATCGTTCGCGCCGAAATCCCCAATCCTGAGCTGCGTTTATTACCGGGCATGTTGATGAAGGTCAAACTCATCAAGCGTAGCCGCGAGGCCTTGATGTTGCCTGAATCTGCCATTATCCCGATCCAAAACAGCCATTATGTTTACAGCGTCAATGCTGACAAGGTGATTGAACGTAAACAAGTCACTATTGGTATTCGCACTCGTGGCTGGGTGGAGATCTTAGACGGTTTAGCCTTGGGCGAAAACGTGGTGATCCGCGGCTTACTGAAAGTTCATCCTGGGGATAAAGTGCAAACTGAGTTCGCGGAAAAGTTTAGTTATCTTGCTGATACGAATGCGGAGCCAAGTGTATGATCCTTACTGATCTCTCGGTTAAACGTCCCGTATTTGCCTCAGTGATCAGCTTGCTGCTGGTCGCTTTCGGGCTTGTCTCCTTTGATAAATTACCCCTGCGCGAATACCCGAATATAGATCCGCCAGTGGTATCTATCGACACGAATTACCGCGGTGCCAGTGCTGCCGTGGTGGAAAGCCGCATTACCCAATTGATCGAAGACAGGATCAGTGGCGTCGAAGGCATTCGTCACGTGAGTTCATCGAGCAGTGATGGCCGCTCATCGGTTACCTTAGAGTTTGATATTAGTCGTAATATTGAAGATGCAGCTAACGATGTGCGCGATAGGATCTCAGGTTTACTCGACAATTTACCCGATGAAGCAGATCCCCCAGAAGTACAAAAGGCCAATGGCAGTGATGAAGTGATCATGTGGCTCAATCTTGTGTCAGATCAAATGACGACCCTAGAATTGACCGATTACACCAACCGTTATTTGTCGGACCGCTTTTCGGTGGTCGATGGTGTGGCGCGGATGCGTATTGGTGGCGGTAAGGTTTACGCCATGCGCGTTTGGCTTGACAGACAAGCCTTGGCTTCTCGCAGTTTAACGGTTGCCGATGTTGAGGCCGCGCTCAGAGCTGAGAACGTCGAGTTACCTGCAGGTTCGATAGAGTCGAAGGAGCGGCACTTTACAGTGCGACTGGAGCGGGGTTATCGCACTGCCGAAGATTTCGCAAACTTAGTGATCACCCAAGGGGAAGACGGTTATTTAGTCAAACTGAGCGATGTCGCGCGGGTGGAAATTGGCTCTGATGAAGAGCGGATTATGTTCCGTGGCAACAAAGAGGCAATGATAGGTTTAGGCGTGTCTAAACAGTCAACCGCCAATACGTTAGAAGTGGCGCGCGCAGTGAACGCGCTGGTTGACAAAATCAACCCGACTTTGCCAGCGGGGATGTCGATTAAACGCAGCTACGATAGCTCAGTGTTTATCGAAGCCTCGATTAAAGAAGTGTATCAAACCCTGTTCACTGCGATGATTTTAGTGATTATCGTGATTTATCTGTTCCTTGGCAGTGTGCGCGCTATGTTGATCCCTGCGATCACTGTGCCTGTGTCTCTGCTCGGCACCTTTATTGTGCTGTATGCGCTAGGTTATACCATTAACCTCTTGACCTTATTGGCAATGATCCTCGCCATTGGTATGGTGGTGGATGATGCGATTGTGATGCTGGAAAACATCCATAGACGTATCGAGGAAGGAGATTCACCACTCAAAGCTGCTTTTCTCGGTGCGCGTGAAGTGGCTTTTGCTGTTATCGCGACTACACTCGTGTTGGTCGCGGTATTTATGCCAATCACTTTCCTTGAGGGTGATTTAGGTAAACTCTTTAAAGAGTTTGCCGTGACCATGAGTGCGGCAGTGCTGTTCTCTAGCCTAGTGGCGCTCACTCTCACGCCCATGATGTGCTCTAAGTTGCTTAAGCCGAGCTCGCAGGATTCTTGGTTGGTGCGTAAGGTCGACGGCATCATGACAAAAGTGTCAAACCGGTATCAATTGTCCTTAAAATCCGCCATGGCTCACCCGATATTGGTGTCGATTCTGGTGTTAGTCGCATTAGGCTCTAGTGTCTATTTAGTCCAAAAAGTACCGCAAGAATTTGCGCCACAGGAAGACCGTGGTTCGTTATTCTTGATGGTCAACGGGCCACAGGGCGCGAGTTATGAATACATAGAATCCTATATGAATGAAGTGGAAAACCGCTTGATGCCATTGGTCGAAACGGGTGATATCAAACGTCTGCTCATTCGTGCCCCCCGTGGCTTTGGCCGCGCGGCGGATTTCTCTAACGGTATGGCAATCATAGTACTGGAAGACTGGGGCAAACGTCGTCCAGTAAAGGAAGTTATCGTCGACATTAATAAGCGTCTTGCCAATCTCGCCGGAGTGCAAGCGTTCCCTGTAATGCGCCAAGCCTTTGGTCGCGGCGTAGGTAAACCTGTGCAATTTGTGATTGGTGGACCTAGCTACGAAGAGCTTGCCCGCTGGCGCGATATCATGATGCAAAAGGCGGCACAGAATCCCAAATTATTAGGATTAGATCACGATTATAAAGAGACTAAGCCTCAACTTCGAGTCGTCATCGACAGAGACAGAGCCGCGAGCCTTGGAGTGTCGATTTCAAACATTGGCCGTACGTTGGAATCCATGCTGGGCTCACGCTTAGTGACGACGTTTATGCGTGACGGTGAAGAATACGATGTGATCGTTGAAGGCGAGCGCGATAATCAAAATACGGCGGCGGATCTGCAAAATATCTATGTTCGTTCCGAGCGCAGTCAGGAGCTTATTCCGCTGTCTAACTTAGTGACTGTGGAGGAGTTTGCCGACGCCAGTTCGCTTAATCGCTATAATCGCATGCGCGCGATCACCATAGAAGCCAGTTTGGAAGATGGTTATAGCTTAGGTGAAGCTCTTGATTATATGAATCAATTGGCGCGTACCTATTTGCCAGCGGAAGCGGTGATTAGCTACAAGGGCCAATCCCTCGATTATCAAGAGTCGGGTAGCTCTATGTACTTCGTATTCATCCTCGCACTGGGGATTGTATTCCTCGTGCTCGCGGCGCAGTTTGAGAGTTATATCCACCCTGTGGTGATCATGCTTACTGTGCCGCTGGCTACCGTCGGCGCCTTAATTGGTTTGTGGCTTACGGGGCAGAGTCTTAATATTTACAGTCAGATAGGCATTATTATGCTGGTCGGGTTAGCCGCGAAAAATGGCATCTTGATTGTCGAGTTTGCTAACCAATTGCGGGATAAAGGCGTTGATTTTGATAAGGCTATTATTCAAGCGTCAGCGCAGCGGTTACGACCTATCTTAATGACAGGGATCACCACTGCTGCTGGTGCCGTGCCATTGGTATTGGCGGTAGGCGCGGGTGCTGAAACTCGTTTTGTGATTGGTGTAGTGGTGTTGTCGGGGATTTTACTGGCAACCTTATTCACTATCTTCGTGATCCCCGCCGCTTATGGACTGTTTGCCCGCAACAGCGGATCGCCCGAAGCTATCGCCCAACAGTTAGAAAAAGAATTAGCCCAAGACTAACGCCTAACACCGGCTGATGTTGAAAGCACACGAAAGTCCACATATATAGGCGCTTGGTATTCATCAAGCGCCTTATTTTTCGCCATTCGAACCTCGTTTTAGCCCTTGCCCTTGAAAAGCAAATTTGGAGCCCCATTTAGTAAGCACTAAGCGTTACTTTTACCAAATTGCGTAACAAATAAAGGAAAATTTCATGTCACAACAAGAAACTCATGGTTTTCAAACAGAAGTCAAACAGCTGTTGCATCTGATGATCCATTCTTTGTACTCCAACAAAGAAATTTTCTTGCGTGAACTGGTCTCCAACGCTGCGGATGCGGCGGACAAGTTGCGTTATCTGGCGTTGACCAACGATGCTTTATATGAAGGCGATGGCGAATTACGTGTGCGTATTAGTGCCGATAAAGACAAGGGCACAGTCACTATCGAAGATAACGGCGTGGGCATGACTCGCGATGGCGTGATTGAGCATTTAGGTACGATAGCTAAATCAGGTACGGCCGAGTTTTTCAAAAATTTATCCGGTGAGTCATCAAAGGATTCACAGTTAATCGGCCAATTTGGTGTCGGTTTCTATTCAGCCTTTATCGTGGCGAAGAAAGTCACAGTGCGCACCCGCGCTGCCGGTCATAAAGCCGATGAAGCGGTATTGTGGGAATCAGAAGGTGAGGGTAGCTTCACGGTCGATAACATCACTAAAGCCAGTCGTGGTACTGAAATCACCCTGCATCTACGTGATGAAGAAAAAGAATTTGCCGATGATTGGCGCCTGCGCTCAATCATCACTAAATACTCAGATCACATCTCTGTACCGGTGGAAATGTGGCAAGAGGGCACGCCAGAAACTGAAGGTGAAGATGGCGAGAAAGTGCCAGCAACTGAAGGTTATTGGAAGGTGATGAACAAGGCGACAGCCCTGTGGATGCGCAGTAAAGCTGATATTAGTGATGAAGAATACCAAGAGTTTTATAAGCACATATCCCACGATTACACCGATGCGTTGTTGTGGAGTCATAACCGCGTAGAAGGTAAGCAAGAATATACTAACCTTTTGTATATTCCAGCCAAAGCGCCTTGGGATATGTGGAACCGCGACCGTAAGCATGGCCTGAAATTATTTGTGCAACGCGTATTCATCATGGATGACGCTGAGCAGTTCATGCCAACGTACCTGCGTTTTGTACAAGGTTTGATTGACTCAAATGATTTGCCGCTGAACGTATCGCGTGAAATTCTGCAAGATAATCATGTGACTAAAGCCATGCGGACGGGTATCACCAAGCGTGTGCTGAGCATGCTGGAAAAACTGGCCAAAGATGATGCTGAAAAGTATCAACAATTCTGGGCTGAGTTTGGCCAAGTACTGAAAGAAGGGCCTGCTGAAGATTTCGCCAACCGTGAACGTATCGCGGGCTTATTACGTTTTGCCTCAACCCACACGGGCAGTGCTGCGCCGACGGTGTCGCTTGATGACTACATCAGCCGCATGAAAGAAGGCCAAACTAAGATTTACTATATCGTTGCCGACAGCCATGACGCCGCCGCTAACAGCCCACATTTAGAGTTGTTACGTAAGAAAGGCATTGAAGTCTTACTGATGTCAGAGCGTATCGACGAGTGGCTAATCAACCACTTAACTGAGTACAAAGAGAAACAACTGCACTCAGTGACCCGTGGTGATTTAGAACTTGGCGAGCTGGAAGATGCTGCTGAAAAAGAAGCGCAAGAAAAGCTTGAGCAAGAATCGGTAGCGTTAGTTGAACGCATTAAAACGGCATTAGGCACCAGTGTTGCCGATGTGAAAGTCACGTCACGCTTAACCGACACGCCAGCCTGTGTGGTGGCGGGTGAAGGCGAAATGTCGACGCAGATGATCAAGCTGATGCAAGCTGCAGGTCAACCTGTGCCAGAAGTGAAGCCGACATTTGAGATCAACCCAGCGCACCCATTAGTATCGCGCTTAAATGATCTTCAAGATGAAGCCGTCTTCGCGGATTGGTCAAATCTGCTGCTGCAACAGGCGCAATTATCTGAAAAAGGTAGCCTTGCGGACCCATCGGCCTTTATCAAGCTGATGAACCAAATGTTACTGGCTAACATGAAGTAAATGACTATCGGGGCCCTTCTTTGAACGGCCCCGATATTGTTTCTAGTGCAGGAAGAGTGGTTTGCGCCTAGCCTGTCACTCAATCCGTTAGCGGTAAGACTCGATTTTAAGACTTGGTTCTAACGCTTAGTTTTAAAAGAATAAGGCCTCCCATGATAGAGGCCTTAAATGTTAAGGGAATACTATGGACAATATCCTCAGTCTGACTAAAGACAATATTCAGCAAGTGGTTGACGCCTCGATGCAACAGATCGTGGTGTTAGCATTTTGGGCTCAGCCGCAGGAACAAAGTGTGGCTATGCTGCACACCTTAGAGAAAATTGCCGCGCAAAATGCGGGTCGATTCGTGCTCGCAAAAGTTGACTGTGAAGCCGAATTAGAAATTGCCAATTACTTTCGCATTCAAAGTCTACCGACCACGTTAGTATTGGATAAAGGTCAGCCTGTCGATGGTTTTGCTGGCCTGCAAGATGCGGCGCAAGTCACGGCTATGCTGGATAAATATTTACCGCCTATGTGGCAGTTACAGTTAGCACAGGCAAAAGCATTACTCGCCCTGAGTCAAGTTAGCGCAGAGGATCTTGCCACTGCCGCCGTGTTGCTTAAAGAAGCACATACAGGGTCAAATCAAGCGGGTGAGGTGAGTCTAGTGCTTGCCGATGTGTATCTGATGCAGGGCGAATTAGTGTTAGCACAAGCCATGCTTGAGAAAGTAGGGCTTGCCGACCAAGATGGTTATTACCAGAGTTTAAAAGCTAAGCTCGCACTTGCCTTGGATGCGGCGGATACCCCTGAAATTCGCGATTTGCAGCAAAAGTTTGAGCAAAATCCAACAGATTTAGTGTTATTACTCGAGCTGAGTAAGGCATTGCATGCTGCCCACCGCGATGATGAAGCATTAGAACTGTTATTCGGTGTGCTCAGTAAAGATTTAGGTGCTGAAAATGGCACAGTAAAACAAGTATTTATGGAAGTATTAACGGCACTTGGCCAAGGTAATCCCATAGCCAATCAATACCGCCGTAAGCTCTATACTTTGCTCTATTAATGAAAAAAATCGCTTAGTAACCGCAGTTTATTTGCGGTTTCTGAGGCTAAAGTCGAAGCTAAAACCCTTCTCAATGGCGGCCAGATGTGCGAAGATCGCCGCCCTAAGAAGAATATCAATGCGAAAAGAGGACTCTTGAGATGCGCATTATCCTATTGGGCGCCCCAGGTGCCGGTAAAGGTACCCAGGCCCAGTTCATTATGGAACAGTATGGTATCCCACAAATTTCCACTGGTGATATGTTACGTGCCGCGGTAAAAGCGGGTACTCCACTGGGTTTGGAAGCGAAAAAAGTGATGGATGCTGGTCAACTGGTTTCTGATGATCTGATCATCGGTCTGGTTAAAGAGCGTATCGCACAGGAAGACTGTGTTAAAGGTTTCTTGTTAGACGGTTTCCCACGTACTATCCCACAGGCGGATGCGATGGCGGCAAACGGTATTAGCATTGATCACGTGATTGAAATCGACGTGCCAGACGAAGAAATCGTTAAGCGCATGAGCGGTCGCCGTGTTCACCCAGGTTCTGGCCGTGTTTACCATGTGGTTTTCAATCCACCTAAAGTGGAAGGTAAAGACGACGTGACGGGCGAAGATTTAGCTATTCGTCCAGATGACGAAGAAAGCACAGTGCGTAAACGTCTTGCGATTTACCACGAGCAAACTAAGCCGCTGGTTGAATACTACGGTAAAGTGGCTGCCGCTGGCCAAACTCAATACAACAAGTTTGACGGTACTCAATCGGTTGCGGCCGTGAGTGAGCAGTTAGCTAGGGTGTTGAAATAACCGAATAAAGGTTAATTTACGAGAACAAGTTCTCATATTAAGAAAAAGCCTGCCGATGCAGGCTTTTTTTATGGGTATCGCAATGTTAGCCTCCAAGTGAACTTCATTAACCATGAGCCTAACGTTGAATCCTTCCCCTGCTTTTGGTGTGTTATTGGTTAACCTCGGCACGCCTGATCAACCTAGTCCTAAGGCCGTTAAACGCTTTTTAAGGCAGTTTTTAAGTGATCCGCGTGTCGTCGATTTATCGCCGTGGATTTGGCAACCGCTGCTGAACGGTATTATTCTCAACACCCGTCCGGCTAAAGTCGCGAAACTTTACCAAAGCGTGTGGACGCCGGAAGGCTCGCCCTTGATGGTGATAAGTGCACGCCAAGCACAAAAGTTGGCGGTGGACTTAAGCGCAACCTTTAACCAGACCATTCCGGTTGAACTGGGCATGAGTTACGGTAATCCCTCCATCGATGTGGGATTTGAACGCCTGAAAGCCCAAGGGGCAGATCGCATTATTGTGCTGCCTTTGTATCCTCAATATTCCTGCTCGACAGTGGCAAGTGTGTTCGATGCTGTTGCCCGTTATCTTAAAACCGTGCGTGACATGCCGCAGGTTCGCTTTAATAAAGACTATTTTGACCATAGCGCTTATATTGCTGCGCTGGCACACAGTGTGACGCGCCACTGGAAAACCCATGGGCAGGCCGACAAGTTGCTCTTGTCATTTCATGGTATTCCACTGCGTTATGTGAAAGAGGGCGATCCTTACCGTGAGCAGTGTTTTGTCACAGCTAAACTGTTGGCGCAAAAACTTGAGCTGAGCGAGTCGCAATGGCAAGTGTGCTTCCAATCGCGCTTTGGCCGCGAAGAATGGTTAACGCCCTACGCGGATAAATTACTGGCCGAGTTACCTGCGCAAGGGATCAAAAGTGTCGATGTGATTTGCCCTGCGTTTGCGACCGATTGCCTCGAAACCTTAGAAGAAATCTCCATTGGTGCTAAGGAAACCTTTTTACATGCGGGTGGCAGCGACTATCGGTTTATCCCTTGTTTGAACGACGATGAGTTACACATTGAATTATTACGGCAATTAATCCAAGAACAAGCGGTATCTTGGGCCCATACCCAAGCCACCTGAAGATACGAGTTTCAGAGCGCCTAGGGTGATTCAATTCAAGGCGCATCAATGACAGAATGTCGGCCACCTTTTGAATTGATGCAACACGGAAGTGAAGTGCCCTAGGCGCTCCGTCCCGGCGGCAGATGTTAAACACGAGGTAACGCACTTTATACTGTGTTGACTATTTTTAACTTAGCCCACTAGGTCTGCAAATAGCCGCAATCGCCATGGATGGCGTGAATGCCATTTATGCAGGAGTAATAAATTGCCTTGTCTGAACCATTCCGTTAAATTCCCGCTGAATCCTGCATCTTCAGGTTGTTTGGGTATTGGAGCACTGGCTTCGAACTGATTTTGTGATAGAATCTGCGCCCTTCCGGCTAAGGGGTGGTTTTTTTGTCTCGCTAGCCTAGACTCAATATTTTTAGGATGCTGCTTGGCTTGACCGCCTCGGCAGACGCCAATTAGCATGGATGCCAGGAAAAGAGAGCCACTATGAAGTTTCCCGGTCAGCGTAAATCTAAACATTATTTTCCGGTTAAAACCCGAGATCCGCTGCTTGAACAGCTGACTCAACAGCCTCAGCCGTTTGCGACCTATATCAGCGGTATTGATCAAACCTTAGTGGATATCGAAGCGAAAGTGGAAGACGAATTGCTGAGCCGTTATGGCTTGCCCAAAGGCAATTCTACCTTGATCAATGATGAACAGGCCCACAGACTCTACACTGAGTTAAAAATTCATGGTTTGATTAGCGATGAATTTGCTGGTGGCACTATTGGTAACACAGTGCACAACTATTCTATTTTGGCCGATGACCGTTCAGTGCTGTTTGGAGTAATGAGTCAAAATATCGAAGTGGGCAGTTACGCCTACCGCTATTTATGTAATACCTCTTCTAAAGTCGACCTTAACTTTCTACAACCTGTAGATGGTCCTATCGGTCGCTGTTTTACCCTGATTTCTGAGTGCGGCGAGCGAACATTTGCGATCAGCAAAGGCGCTATGGATAAACTCACACCTGAATTTATCGATAAAGACGTGGTGCAGGGCAGTTCAGCCTTAGTGTTGACCGCGTATTTGATGCGCGCCAGTGATGGCGACCGTATTACCGATGCGGCCATGTGCGCTATCGAATATGCAAAAGCCGCCGAAGTTCCCGTGGTATTAACCTTAGGCACGCGTTTCTTGATTGAAGAAGATCCACAATGGTGGCAAAACTTCATCAAAGAACATGTCACCATTTTGGCGATGAATGAAGACGAAGGTGAAGCCTTAACGGGTTCACGGGATCCTCTGCTTGCCAGTGAAAAAGCCTTGGAATGGTGCGACATGGTATTAACCACAGCGGGTCCAATCGGGCTTTATACTGCAGGTTATACTGAAGATTCTGAAAAACGCGAAACGACTCACACGCTGTTGCCGGGTGCTATCCCTGAATTTAATCGTTATGAATTTTCCCGTCCAAAGCTTAAAAGTGACTGTGAAACACCAATCAAAGTCTTTGCCCACATTTCACCTTACATGGGCGGCCCTGAAAAAATCGGTAACACTAATGGCGCTGGCGATGGCGCATTATCGGCGTTATTGCACGATCTGGCGGCCAATACTTTCCACAAGACTAACGTGCCAGGCTCAAGTAAACATAAGCGTGATGGACTATGTTATTCCTCGTTTTCTCAAGTGTGTAAGTACGCTAACCGCGTCGCCTACGAAGTCTTAGCCCAGCATAGCCCGCGTTTATCCCGTGGTTTACCTGAGCGCGAAGATAGCTTAGAAGAATCCTACTGGGAAAGATAAGTCGATAGCTGTATTGGTATTAAGCTAACTGATTTACGCTAGGGCAATAACGGCAAACCGTTGTTGCCCTTATTTTTATGGCATTTATCAGCAATCAATCAGCCAAGCGCTAATTTTAACTACAGGCAGTTGCGAATAAATGTTAACGTTAGTTGGGTTCAGGTAGTCCAAATACAGCGATAATTTAAGGTGGAATTTTCGGTGAAAGCGCAAATCTTAAGAGAAATGAAGGTACTCACGGCCATAGAGCCTGAGTTCGAAGTGCAACGTCGTGTCGCGTTTATTAAAACCAAACTAAAAGAAGCGCGTAGCAAGGCATTGGTATTAGGGATCAGCGGTGGGGTGGATTCTTCTACTGCTGGGCGTTTGTGTCAGTTAGCGGTGGACAGTTTAAACCAAGAAAATAGCCAAGGCGGTTACCAGTTTATCGCTGTGCGATTACCCTATCAGATCCAAAAAGATGAGCATGAGGCGCAATTAGCCTGTCAGTTTATTCAGCCCTCTAAGTTGGTCACTGTGAATGTGCATCAAGGCGTTGATGGTGTGCATAGCGCTACCGTTGCTGCGTTAGTCGAAGCTGGATTGCCTTTGCCCGATGTGGCGAAGGTTGATTTTGTGAAGGGTAACGTCAAAGCCCGTATGCGGATGATAGCTCAATACGAACTCGCTGGACTCGTAGGTGGGTTAGTGGTGGGGACAGATCACAGTGCCGAAAATATCACAGGTTTTTACACTAAATGGGGCGATGGTGCCTGCGATTTAGCGCCATTATTTGGTCTTAACAAGCGCCAAGTTCGCCAACTCGCCGCGTATCTTGGCGCGCCAGAATCGTTAGTCTATAAAGCGCCGACCGCGGATTTAGAAGACAATAAACCGTTACTCGAAGATGAAGTCGCGCTTGGCTTAACCTATGCGCAAATCGATGATTTCCTTGAGGGTAAAGACGTCGGCAAGGCGGTTGAAGACAAGTTAATTGGTATTTATAAGGCGACGCAGCATAAACGTCAGCCTATTCCAACCATTTACGACTAACCCTGAATCGTCCTTGAATATGCACTCGTTTGAACTCTGTTCACGAGTGCTTTTTTATGCCTTTGCTATTTGGTGACAGCCATTACCACAATCATAATGGGATTATTCACTGTGGTGGGGCTCTGGCGTTGCTAAGTGTTGGCGTGTCAGGGCGATCAGTTGGTTTGGGTATTGACGATAATCCAAATAGGGCGTGAGTAAACAATGCTGCCCTGGCGAAGATGGCAGCTTAAGTACGGTTATGGATTTATTTTGGGCAGTTAAATGCTGCGCACCGGAATCGTTCACGGACATGGTGAGCCCTAAAGCATTTGCGGCCACTTGCCCCGCAATGAGATGAATCTTAGCGTTTGCCATCAGCTCTATAGCGCCTATGCAGATCAGTTCATTTTGCTTGAGTAACACTTGGTCACGATAGCTGCGCCAATCTTCTCCAACCGCGCTGATTTTTGCCATAATAGTGAAGATCTTACGCCAATGATTGCCATTGAGAGCGATGAGAGCCCCGATAGCATCTGGCTGAGTGTAATGCCAGCTCTCAGGTACCAGCGGCGCTGTAGGAAGATAGTAGGCGAACCTAGCGTGTGGATTACCGATTATCATCGAGAGCGTATAAGTTTCGTTGGAATAAGACTATTTTCGATCCTAACCCGATTAAGGCCTATGCGGCTAATAAAATTGCGAGATGAGTAAATTGGGTGACTAAATTGAAGTGACTAAATTGGAGTGATTAAATTGTACTGCTTAAGTGGTTTTTATCGCGGTAAAACGTTTGAAGGATGTTTTTATCTACCCGTATAATCTAGTTGCACATTTTATCTTCATGTAGGAACAGCGATGAAGGCCATCATCATAGGTTCGACAAAACACCTATTTTTAGCTGCAGTGTATGCAAGTACTGGCATAGTGGTGGCGTTACTCGCGACAGGGATCTATTTTCTTAATGCGCGCCCTGAGCTGTCACTTTGGCATACGGTCGAGCTAGAAAATGAGTTCCATTATAATACTAAACTCGCCAATTTTAATGAGTACTTATCGCTAGAAGAGCGCCTATTCGCCGAAGTTGAGCGCAAAGTTGTACAGAAAATTCCTGCCTCTGAACTATCTCCCGTGAACCGCTATGTCAAAAATAGCTTATCTGATCCTGCCCATTGGCCACAAAATTGGAATCGCAGTTATGAATGGCCTGTGGCTAATGCCGAATTTGGAGTATTACTGCTCCACGGTATGTCGGATTCGCCCTATGCTCTATCCAATGTGGCGGCGCACTTTAAAGGTAAAGCCCATGTACTCGGTTTAAGATTGCCAGGGCATGGCACGATTCCAAGTGGATTGACTGAGCTTTATTGGCAAGATCTGGCCGCAGCGGTTAATTTAGCCACAGCGCATATGCGGCAAACTCTGAAAGATAAACCATTATTTGTGGTGGCTTTTTCGACGGGTGCCGCCATCGCGCTGAACCATGAGTTAGAACGTATCAGCCATAATAAAACCCCAGATTATGATGGAATGATTTTTATCTCTCCCGCGATAGGGCTAGCGCCATCTGCGGCGGCCGCACGCTGGCAGAGTTGGATAGGACGATTGTTGGAGCTGGATAAACTGCAATGGAACAGTATTCAAGTAGAGTACGATCCCTTTAAATACACCTCTTTTGCGGTTAATGCGGGCGATGTAGTTTATCAATTAGCCCTGCGTAACCAAGGTTTATTGGCAGGATTAACGCCGCAGCAACGGGTGCAAGTTCCGTCGATACTCACTTTTCAGTCAGTGGTGGACGCAACGGTTTCAACCGCGGCGGTGGTGAATAATCTGTATCAAACATTACCTGAAAAAGGTCATGAGCTAGTGCTGTTTGATATGAACCGACTCGATGTGAATGCCAAGATGGTGTCCAATGATCCACTTGCGGGCTTGTTGGCGAACATTAATAACCCTGAGTTACATTATCGCGGCACTGTGGTGGAAAATATCAGTAATGAAACCACGCAGGTTCAGGCGCGATACTTTGGTTTAGATGAACTGGGTTTAAATGAACAGAATTTAGATACACAGGATATAGACGCACAGGGTAAAGTGCTCACTCAGGTCAGTGAAAACGTGCGAATATTAGATTTATATTGGCCTGCAGGCGTGTATTCCTTATCCCATGTTGCGCTACCTTTTGGCATAGATGATGGGCTTTATGGCGCAGTGATCCAGCCTGATTTACATAGGATCCAAATCGGAGCCTCAGCTTCGCGGGGAGAGCGCGGCTTGTATAGTGTGTCAGCATCTGAAATGTTACGACAGAAATGGAATCCCTTTTTCCCATATCTACTCGAGCGCATGGATGAGTACCGACTCGCCCATATGCACTCGCATTGAATGATGATTGAGTAAACGGGTGTCATTATGTCTGTTCTGCAGCTAAATCCTGTTTGAGTATGGACGTAATCAGTATCGAGCAATCATTATCGACGAAAATTGTGTCATTCAGAACATAAACTAAGCAGTTGATCAAAGAGATGTAATGAAGCCCTTGCGCAGTTGCGAGGCAATTGCTACAGTTCTGGCTCGCTTAAGATAAACCCCATAAACAGTATCTTAGGTGATAAGTAATTGAGCAAAAACCGTAAAGATTATCGCTAAACAATATTTAGCTAAGTCAGCACAGGTATGCAATATACTTAAAAATTCGGTATGTAGCGCAGCCCGGTAGCGCACTGTCATGGGGTGTCAGGGGTCGGAGGTTCGAATCCTCTCATACCGACCAAATTCCTCTTTTTATAAGAGTTAAAAAGCCTGCTAACTTAATCGTTTGCAGGCTTTTTTATTTTTATGAATTTTAAAGTTCTTTTTAAGCATGCCAAAAGACTGAGGTATATGCATGGTAAAGTGTCCTAGCTTGAATCATGAAAAAACATAATAAATATGGGCAGGCTGCGCGTAGCTGCGACTTTATCACAGTGTTGAATCACCTCGAGGTTTGATTGATAGGGGGGGGATGTATAAGTTGTATTGTTAAATAGACATTTTCTGAAAGCTTTGGGTAATGCTTTGAAGATTCAGAAGTGGCATTTATTGGGAGCAAAAAATTAGTTGGACACACTTTTGTTCCCATCTTATGGTTGAATAAACTGCATTAAAAAACCCAAATACCACGCCAACAAAGACGCCCAAGTATAACCCCAAACTGCCATCAATAAAGCAGCGGAAGCCAGCCTTGGGTGAAAAGCGCTGGCGATAACTGGTGCAGAAGCCGCACCACCAATATTACACTGACTCGCGATCGCGAAGTACATGATAGGTAATCGAAAAAATACAGTAAAAATAAATAAGATAATAATGTGTATAGAGAACCAAATAAGAGCGATACAAACGTAATAGGGCGCGGCGCTCAATGCGCTAATATCAAAGTTCAACCCCATCAACATTATCATGATATAGATAAAAAAAAGAGCTGCCTGCTGAGTTTCCTTGACTAACACATGTCTTGCATTTGTTAATGAAAATAATAATCCTAAAAAAGTTGCAATTAATACTGACCAAAAAAATTCAGAAGTAAGATTGTATTTAAATAAGTGTGGGAAACTATTAGCGATTCTTGTTGCAAGGAAGGATGATAATTTTTCACTGAAGAAAATTACAATGAAAAAAGTCAAGCTCAATATCAGAATCCAATAATAGCTTGTTTGTTTTCCTATCACTTTACGTTTGATGTCAGTGCAAAATATCGGTCTATAGCTTTTATCAGCTTTCAGGAAATCATCGATTTTATCTTGGCGTTCTGCAATGAAAAGTAATATAACCATCCATATACCGGAAAAAAGAATATTAATAGCCATCATTACCGCAAATACGGCATCACCGACACTGTGGATTTCTTTTACAGCCAATTGATTGGCGGTTCCACCAAGCCAGTTTGCCATCAGTGTTGACATGCCTTTCCAAGCTGCATTATCTCCCTGCCAGACGAGTTCGTTCGGAAAAAATATAGAGCCTAACCATAGGCTTAATGGACCACCAATACAGATGCTCACAGCACCTAGCACGTACATACCGAGAAGTTTTTTTCCCACTAAACTGAGAGCAAAGAAATCGGTACCTAAAATCAGCAAAAACAAACAACCGGGCATTAAGTGTGTTTTTGCCATTTCGCTAAGTTGACTATGACTTGCATCAATAATATTTAGCGAGCTAAAGATGGCAGGTAAGGTGTAGCACATTAGCATCAGTGGAAAAATACGATAAAATTGCTTAAAAAGTGTAATAGAGGATGTGTGTGTATAAAATAAACCACATAGTAAAAAGACTAAAAAAAATCCTATTCCAAGATCTGATGACATCAATTAAATTCACCTAGTAAGAATAGCTGGTATACATATATTATATTTTACAGTAACTTACTAAAGGCTAGGAAGCTCATGCTTAATGCAGATAATTCTTCTCCTTCACGTTGAATTGACCAATAAGTTCGTTTATAATCCCATCCATCCACAGGTAATAAAATAAGGTCTTTTCTTGCTAATTCAGCGTCAATCGCTAATAGGGGTAATACACTCAAACCTATACCTGTTCCAATTGCCCTTTTAATAGAGCCAATGGTTGACATGCAGATTTCATCACGAACGTGGATATTTAAGCTTTTTAATAACTGAATTGCACGAATTCGAGAGAACGATGATTCATGGTCGAATATCCACAATTGTTCACTAAGCCAAGATTTTGTATTTAAACCATTTGCAGCAGGATGAGTTACGCCACTCACAATGCAAAGATTATCTTGTAACCAATGCTCACAAATGAGATTTTTACTCGCGGGTTTAGCATCAATAAAGCCTAAGTCTAGTTCTTTTTCTGAAACCATTTTTTCAATAACTAAACTATTATCAATGACTAGTTTTATTTTTACATCGGGATATTGGTTCTTAAATAATGGAATTTTTTTAGATAATACATAGTTACCAGCAGTCTTACTGCTCCCAATGGTTAACGTCCCCTTAATGCCATGTTCAGGGAATGAAAATATATTTTCTAACTCTTTTCCCTTGGATAGCATTTCATTAGCATAAGGTAATATTATTTCTCCATGCGCATTTACAACCAAACCTCCCGCCACTCGCTCAAATAATCTGCAGCCTAAAGAGCTTTCTAATTCTTTAAGTGCCATACTTACAGCAGGCGTTGACATATGAAGTACTTTTGCCGCTTTTGATATCTGCCTCTCAGAATGTATGGCTTTAAAGATCATCAATTGTCTTAATGTTATCCGCATCAAATGCTCCGCGAGGGGAAAATCAGTTATACTAGCAGTATAATAGTTTAAAACGATAAATAATTAACATGATAAATATCTGATTTTTATAAAGCGGCTATGTAGCCGCTTTATCTATAGAGGTTAAAATAGATATCTTGTAGATACAAAAATGAGAGTGTCATCAAACTCAGTATGTCCTTTGGCGTCAGTATAGTCACCATCAAAATAGGAAATACCTACCCCAAAAGTCAAATCCTTTTGAGCCTTAAAATCAACGCCTACTGAATATTGACTTGCATCACTCTCTTTTAGTGTTTTTAGATCTGCTCCGGCATTTTTTGTCACTTTACCCAGCCCAGCATCATCTTTTAAATATTGAAATTTTATATCATATTTATTAATAGGAACAACCATACTTAACAGGTAGGAGTTACCTTTAATATTATCATAAATACTTGACTCAGAGCGCTGGTACATCGCCCCCAATTTTACGGATGAAATAGCAACACCACCCACCAGTCTTGTTGCCTCTAACTGGTTCAATCCATCAGCATAGGCTATTGAAATATAGTGACTATTCTTTTTAAGTGCTGCATCGCCTAGGGAAAAATTAATTGCATAATTGTTTTGTTTATCAGAAAGTTCTGGATTTTTTTGATTAAAATCCTTATCAAAAACATAACTGATACCCATAGTAACACCTGCGACCTTAGCGCTATTTAATGTTACCGAATCGCCTAATCTATCGTTACCTGCAATGATCATATTCATATCGCTTGAGGTAATATTAAACAAATCCACTTTACCTTCAGCACTTTTAAAAACGGTATCATTTCTTCCGAAAACAGCCGAGCCATAGTTAGTTTTAAAACCTAAGTAAGAGTTCCTCGGTTTGAAAATATTAGAATCATCGTTATCAAAGCTTTCTATCCCTGCTTCAAATTTATATAACAAGCTAAAATTATCATATACACTATACTCACCTTTAACGCCTAAATATGATGCATAATTTTCAAGGGAAAATCCATCAACTTTCTCGTTACCAGAAAGACCATTACTTGAGTTGGCCACACCAAGCCACAGTCTTCCATAAAAATCTAATGGCTCAGATAAAGCTGGAGTTGAACAAATTAAAATAAAACTAAAACCAAGATATTTAGCATTTTTCATCGACATCACCTTTTTAGAATGTAAAAGCAATGTCATATTAGAGATTTAAGCAAACACATCTCCGCTTTAGATCACATCTAATCAACAAAAACATCAAGTTAAGCATAACTTAAAGTGTGTTAAGTTATATTTAACAATTTCAATTTATTGCTCAATGTCACTATTTAAAAAAATTAAGAAACTATCATCACGCCAAATCTTACCAAAATAAAAACTGGAGAATTGCATGAAGATAAAATACTTGAGTATTATTGTCTGTTCGATTTTAACGGCGTCATCATGGGCTGCTGATAATAAAAATGATTTAGCATCATTCCATAAAGATGTTAATGGTTGTAAAACCTGCCATACAGCACCCAATAAAGTGAGCGATAGCGAGACATTTGAAAATAAACAATGTAAATCATGTCATGGTGATTATGGAAAACTAGCAAATCCCAAACTAGAAATTGACCCACATTCTTCACACTTAGGTGATATTAATTGTACGTCTTGTCATAAAGGACATGAACAACCAAAATTATATTGTAATGAATGTCATTCATTTAAAGGGCTCGACATGCCTTTTAATAAAGCCAAATCTAAAGAACCGTGGGACAAAGGTTGGGATAATGAAGCCATAAATAAAGCGATAACTGCAGGTCCTAAAGAAACAACGGATGTGATTGTTGTTGGAGCCGGTAGTGCTGGGTTTAATGCTGCGATTGCAGCTAAAAAGGCGGGGGCTAACGTTATATTGCTTGATAAAGCACCATTTAGTGGTGGTAACTCTATGCTCGCCGCAGGCGGGTATAATGCTGTGGGTACAGTTCAGCAAAAAGATCATAAAGTCGATGATAAAATCGAATGGTATGTCGAAGATACAATGAAAGGCGGTCGATATGCTAACGACCCTAAATTGGTACAAATATTAGCGGAGCAATCGGCTGATGGCATTAAATGGTTAGAATCTTTGGGCGCCAATATGGATGATTTAAAACGCTCTGGCGGCGCTAGAGTCGATAGAACACATCGTCCATCTGGTGGTTTAAGTGTTGGTCCACATATTATTGATGTACTAAGAAAAGCATCAGATAAAGAAGGGGTTGATACAAGACTCAACTCCAAAGTTGTTAAATTGGTTGTTGATGATGAACAAAAAATTGTGGGTGTTGTCATCCACGGTAAACACTCTGGTCACTATATGGTTGCAGCTAAGTCGGTTGTTTTAGCCACAGGTGGTTATGGGTTTAACAAAGAAATGATTGCTTTTTATCGCCCTACATTTAAAGGCATGACAAGTTCAAATAATATCACTTCAACTGGGGATGGTATTGAACTTGCTAAAGCAGTCGGTGCAAGTATGACTGATATTGATTGGATCCAGACGCATCCAACAGTAGGAAAAGATAGCCGTATATTAATTTCAGAAACGGTTCGAGGTGTCGGGGCCATAATGGTTAATAAAGAAGGCAATCGCTTTATCAATGAATTAACGACTCGAGATAAAGCCTCTGATGCCATTCTAAAACAACCTGAACAATATGCTTGGCTAGTATTTGATAATGAATTATATAAAAAAGCTAAAATGGTTCAGGGGTATGATCATTTAGAAATGCTTGAAAAGGCCAATACTGTTGCAGAGCTTGCAAAAATAACAGGAATGACCCCAAGTGTTTTAGACAAAACTATCACAAACTACAACCATTATTTCAAACAGGGTAAAGATGAGGCATTTAACCGTGAGCAGATGCCGCTATCAATAGAAAAATCTCCTTATTATGCCGTAAAAGTTGCTCCTGGCATCCATCATACTATGGGGGGAGTTGCCATTGACACTAAAGCTGAAGTACTCGATATACAAAGCCAACCGCTCAAAGGTTTATTTGCGGCGGGAGAGGTGACCGGTGGTGTTCATGGGTATAATCGACTGGGTGGTAATGCTGTCGCTGATACTGTGATTTTCGGTAAAATCGCTGGGACAAATGCTGCTAAACATGCTCTAAATACAAAGTAACGCTAAATCAGTGAGAGACTCGTTATTGTCTCTCACAACATCTCAAGTTTTATTCATCGTAAATATTAGCAATAAAATTATTGCTTGAGTTAAAGTGCTCCCCTGCTATTTTTTGAGAGGCTAATGTAGCCTCTCTTTTTTATTTTTCGGCAGAATTAGATTCGATGGATTTTGCTCACTTTTCGATGGCTTCATCTTTTTAGATCGCGCGGGAATATTGGCGAAATATACTTACTCTTTCCATGAATCGAATAATACACTGTAGGCGAGTCCAGCATCGCACCATTTCTTAGAGAACCAATTACAGATTTGAACGTCGGAACCTTAAGCCGGATACGCAGTAACGATTACTATCACTGAACCTACATTTCCAACGTTTAAAATTATTACACATATATTGATCAGCTTTAATGCTCAATAGGATTGTGTTGTTAGACTTTCCTACAGAGCATCAAAGCGGGTGAGGCTATTTGGCAGTATTATGCCGCGCAAGCCAGGCACTCAAGCGCTCTTGGGTGCCGATGACAAAGACAAAAAACGCCGGTACGAAGAATATTGCCAGCAAGGTGCCACTGAGCATGCCACCGAATACGCCAGTACCGATAGCATGCTGAGTTTCGGCGCTGGCACCGCTCGCAAGCATTAAGGGTACCACTCCGAGAGTAAATGCCAGTGACGTCATCAGAATTGGACGCAGACGCAGGCGTGCTGCGGTCACTGCAGCATCTATCAGCGTATGGCCCTCGGCGTGCAGTTGGCGGGCGAACTCGACGATGAGGATAGCATTTTTTGCCGATAGACCGATGATGGTGATCATTCCCACCTTGAAGAACACATCGTTAGGCATATCACGCAATATTACTGCCGTTACCGCGCCCAGCAGACCCAGCGGCACGACCAACATCACCGAAAGTGGGATCGACCAGCTTTCGTACAACGCAGCGAGTACCAGAAATACTACCAGAGCGGACAGCAACATTAGCAACGGTGCCTGCGCCGTCGATTGGCGCTCTTGCAATGATGCCCCCGTCCAAGCTATCGCGAACCCTTGTGGCAACTGCGCCACTAAGCGTTCCATCTCTGCCATCGCTGCGCCGCTGGAAACGCCAGCTGCAGCACCCCCGGAAATACGCATAGCTGGGAAGCCCTGAAAGCGCATCATTTGCTGTGGCGACTCTTTCCATTCTGCCGTCACTACTTCCCGTAGAGGCACCATGCCACCACTTGAATTACGCACGCGCAGGCTGAGCACGTCGTCCAATTGCATTCGTGCCGTAGCGTCGGCCTGCAGTATGACCTGCTGCATACGTCCATTATTTGGGAAATCATTGACATACAGTGATCCCATGGCCGCCGAAAGTGTGCTGCTGACCGCGGAGAAGGACAGACCCATAGCCTCGGCTTTTGACCGATTGATATTCAGACTAATGCTCTCACCGGGCGGTAGGCCATCTGGGTAGACATCGCTGACCACCTCGCTCTGCGCAGCCTGTGCCAGCAATTGTGCCTGTGCAGCTATCAATGCAGCCTCGCCGCGGTTAGCTCTATCCTGCAGGAACAGAGTGAAACCGGAGGAGGTGCTCAGCTCGTCAATGGCTGGCGGCATCATGGTCATCACTGTGCCTTCGACGTTATCAGCCATAGCTTGCTGCGCCAGTGCCGCTTCTTCGGCAGCTGTGGCGCCATTTCGTTGTTCCCAGTCCTTGAGCATAGTGAAAGCCATGGCGGCATTGGGGCCGGAGCCTGCAAAGCTAAAGCCCAGCACTACCATATTTGTATCCAGCGTTGGGCGCGATGCGACGTGCGCCTCGTAGGCTTTGACCACATCCAGCGTACGCTCGCTGGTAGCGCCTGTGGGTAATTGGATGGAGGTCATGAAATAGCCTTGATCCTCTTCTGGTAGGAAGGACGACGGCAATTGCCCAGCAGCGATGACTAGCACCATGCAGAGTACGGCGAATGCTGCCATCATACGTCCACTGCGTCCAACTAATCGTGCTACGCGTGCACTGTAGCCTACGGTTAGGTGTTCAAATCCACGGTTGAAGGCACCGAAGAAACCGCCTTTTTGATGGTGATCAGCACTGACTGGGCGCAATAGCGTGGCGCATAGTGCTGGCGTTAGGGTCAGTGCGAGGAAGGCCGAAAACAGAATAGACACCGCCATCGACAAAGTGAACTGTTGATAGATCACTCCCACTGAGCCGCTACCGAAGGCCATGGGGATGAATACTGCGGTCAGCACTAGCGTGATACCGATCACCGCGCCAGTAATTTCCTTCATCGCCTGTGAGGTTGCCTCCCGCGGCGACAGTCCTTGGGTAGCCATCAGTCGCTCAACGTTTTCCACCACCACAATAGCATCGTCAACAATAATGCCAATGGCCAGCACCATGCCGAACATGGTCAATGAGTTGATTGAGAAGCCTGCCAGTAACATCACCGCGAAGGTACCGAGTAGTGCTATGGGCGCGACGATAGCAGGTATAAGTGTGTAGCGCAGGTTCTGCAGGAACAGGAACATCACCATAAATACCAGCGCCATAGCTTCAAACAGGGTATAGATTACTTTTTCGATAGACACTTTGACGAAGGGGGCGGTATCGAATGGCACTGAGTAGTTCATGCCAGCAGGCATACTCGGCGCCAGTTCGGCTAGACGTTCACGTACCGCAGAAGCTGTGCGTACAGCGTTGGCTCCTGGCGAGAGCTGGATAGCAGCACTGGTCGCCGCCACACCATTCTCACGGTTAGAAAAACCATAGGATTGAGCGCCCAGCTCGACCCGAGCCACATCACCGAGCACCAATTTTGCGCCATCGGCACCGGCACGTAGGACGATAGCAGCGAACTCCTCGGGCGTGCTGAGTTGTCCTTGCACTGTTAGGGGGACTGTCAGTCGTTGTCCCTGTAAGATAGGTTCATCACCGAGTCGCCCTGGGGCTATTTGTGCGTTTTGCTGCTCAATAACGATAGCAAGGTCGTTCATTGTCAGGCTATAGGCGGTGAGTTTATTCGGGTCTACCCAGACGCGCATGGCTTGCTCGGCACCGAATAATTGCACGCGACCAACACCGTCGATTCGGCGTAGCTCCTCGACAATATTGCGTGCTAAATAGTCGTTTAGCGCGATTTCGTCGAATTGGCCGTTTGGAGAGGTCATACCAATCATCATCAGAAAACCCGATGCGGCCGACTCTACCTGCAGGCCGCTCTGCCGTACAACTTGAGGTAGGCGTGGTTCGACAGCCTTAATACGATTTTGCACGTCCACTTGGGCCATTTCAGCATTCGTGCCCGGTTTAAAGGTGGCGGTTATTTGTGCGCTGCCCGAGCTGTCCACCGATGATTCGAAGTAGAGTAAGTTCTTCACTCCTGACAATTCGCGCTCGACTAGGCTTACCACTGAGTTATTAAGTGTCTGTGGCGTGGCTCCTGGATAAGCGGCATAAATGCTCACCGACACGGGTGCCACTGATGGGTAGCGGGAGATGGGTAACTGTGGAATGGCGATGACGCCAATCAGTACGATAAATAAGGCTATCACCCAAGCAAATACTGGGCGGTTGATGAAAAACTGGGGCATGGCGACTTCTCCAAATTCAGCGCACGACAGCGCTAAGTTGCTGATTGGAAATAGTAGGTTGCCAAGGGCGCGCGACGACCTGCGCAGTTGGGCTTAGGCGTTCGATGCCTTCAACAACTATCTGCTGACCAGCGCTTAGGCCGGATACTACGTGATAGCGACCTGCCATCAATTCATCGACCTTAACGGCCACAGGTTGCACTTTAGCTTGCCCATCAAGCACCCACACTTGTGATTGACCAGCCTTGCGAGTCACAGCCTGCTGAGGCACGTTCAGAGCCGTAGGATAGTAAGTTTGTGGAATGCGAGCTTTTACGTAAAGACCGGGTAACAGACGATGCTGCGGGTTATCTACCAGTACGCGCAGCAGTACATCGCCAGTACCTGCATCTACTTGAATGCCGGAAAATAAGATATGCCCCTGCATGCCAAGAGGCGTACCACTACTGCTAAGGATCTCAACAGCCAACTCTGGGAGTCCTGAGCTTGCCTGCTGACGCATCGCCTCCAACATTGATGCTGGCAAACGTACATCAACGTACACTTGGTCGATTTGTTGGATCCTCGCCATGGGTGTGGCATCGGTGGGTGAGACCAATGCACCTTCGCTCACTAAAGCTTCATCTATACGTCCGGAGATGGGGGCTTCGACGCTGGCAAACTGAAGATCTAACTGACGCCGTGCCAGCGTCGCTTTGGTTTGGGCTACATCTGCGGCAGCCTGATCGCGCTGGGAAATAGCATCGTCATGCATTTGTTGGCTGACGGCCTTGGTTTGTATCAAAGAGGCTAAGCGATCGGCTTCTTGACGAGCCCTAATCCATACCGCTTCGGTACGCTGTAACGCTGCAGCAGCAATATCGACATCGGCTTTAAATGGCGCTGGATTTATTTGAAACAGCACAGTGCCAGATGTTATCTCGGCGCCCTGTTCGAATAGACGACCTTGCACTATGCCGCTAATTTGCGCGCGGATCTCAGCGCTGCGAACCGCAGAGACACGACCGGGCAGATCTTTAGTCACCAATAGTGCTTCATTTTCTAATGTCATCACTGACACTTGAACCGGAGCAGTTGTCTCTTCATTCTGTACCGCTGAATCACAACCTACCAATCCCAACACGGCAATTCCTACAACTAACACAAGGCTTAAGTGCCGCTGTTTGATGTACATAACCTACTCTCCTCAATGTACAGCGATCTCACTAATGGCGTTTTATCAAACGCTAGAGAACTAATGCTGAATTATGACGAGTCAGTATTGCGAATTATTCGAGACATTGTGGAGAATGTATGGAGGGGATGATAAAGTTCAACCATTTTAACGTTGGGGCAATCCATGGCTAATCTCAATGAGCCCGTAAGTTCTATGACTTCGGCACTGGTGTTAATTGCAGAGGATGAAGCAGAGATTGCCGATATCCTTATCGCTTATTTGCAGCGCAGTGGGCCACGAACTCAACATGCTATCGATGGTATCCAAGCGCTAGCCATGCACCAAGCATTTAAGCCCGATCTATTGCTGCTCGATGTACAGATGCCGAATCTCGATGGCTGGAATGTACTGAATGAAGTTCGTTCCCGTGGTGACACGCCGGTGATCATGCTTACCGCGCTGGATCAGGATATCGATAAATTAATGGGATTACGCCTCGGTGCTGACGACTACGTGGTTAAACCATTCAATCCCGCCGAAGTGGTGGCTAGGGTGCAGGCGGTACTGCGACGCGCTCGCACTAACACTCCTATAAATACCCAAATGTTGCGCGTCGGCACGTTCCAAATCGACTTAGACAGCCACGAGGCTAGCGTAATCTGTAACGGTCAGCAGCAGGCACTGGATCTGACCTTGACCGAGTTCAAACTGCTCGCTTGCTTGATGCGAACACCGAAACGTGCTTTTAGCCGTGAGGAGCTGTTAATTAATTGCTTGCCTGAGGGCGATACTCAGGAACGAACGGTAGACAGTCATATCAGTAAGCTACGTAAAAAGCTTGAAGTCCTCAATATTCAAGGAGTGCCGCTCAGTGTCTGGGGGGTTGGCTATCGCTTTGGTGGTGAAGTATGAGGCAAACACCGGGTTTGCGCAGGCAAATTATCCAGTCCCTAGCGGTAATGACTTTAGGCATCATTTTCCTGTCAGTGTTTGGCTCCTATCTATTCTATGCCATTGCGGTGGCCTACCTGCCAGGCAGTATATCTGAAACCTGGATGCCTTCTCAGATGGAGATGCTATGGATAGTTTGCACTATCATAGCCGCGTTGGGGATAGCGTTATTTGTTGCCATTCGCCTGTCACGGCGCATTCTTACACCACTGAACTCTGTGGCATATAGCCTACGCGAAGTCGCCCAAGGCAAGCTCAACGCGCGTGCGCGAATGGACCAACATGCGATGGGGGAGACGGCGCAATTGGTGAGTGACTTTAATGCTATGGCCGAGCGCCTAGAGTATATGACTCGCGAGCGGGAGTTTTGGAACGCGGCAATCGCTCACGAACTCCGTACCCCAGTCACCATTCTGCGTGGTCGGTTGCAGGGCTTAGCGGAAGGTGTTTTTAGCCCCAGCAGTGAGCTCTTCGAGGGACTGTTACGGCAGGTTGAAGGCCTCAATCACCTTATCGAAGATTTACGAGTGCTGAGCCTCAATGACAGTGGTCATCTAGAATTACAGCGGGATGAGGTCTGTTTAGCAGAGGAGTTAAGTGCAGTGATTGAGACTTTCGCTGTGGTGTTAGACGCTAAGGGACTCATACTGCAGCAGGAACTCGATACAAGACTTAAAGTTTACTGTGATGCTATACGAATATGTCAGGCGCTGATGGCGCTGCTGGAAAATGCGCGCCAGCATGCTGATCCTGGCACTTTGACTGTAAGACTTTACAGCGTGGGAGCAAGTTGTTATCTAACCGTAGAAGATGAAGGCCCTGGTATTCCTGATGAAGCAGCAAGCTACATATTCGAGGCATTTCGCCGAGTTGATCCGTCTCGCTCTCGAAAAAGTGGTGGCAGTGGGCTCGGCCTCGCAGTGGTTAAAACAATTGCTGAAGCTCACGGCGGGCACGTGGTCTGCCAGCCATCGGGCCATGGAGGAACAATATTCGTTCTGTCTTGGCCTGTTAAGGCCTGTTAAGGCTCCCCTTAACTACATCCTGATACTGGAATTATCTATATGAACGGTGACGTGCTTAGTGATTCCTGCACGTATGGTCACCACGCCAGAGCACATTGCTGAATCGGGAAAATGCAGGGATTGTAGGTATTCCCTAGATCCCATTGGTTGTTATCCAATATTGATTACAACTAATGGGATGTTATTTTGTTTGAATACGCTCAATTTGCTGTACTTGTAGCCTTGATATCGCATTTGCGTGTAACTGTACATAAATTTTCGAGGTAATTAAAACGTGCAAAATTACATGATTTATGTTTAAATTTAGCAGGTTATGATTAAATGGTTCACAGTCGTAGAGTATCAGGGGGCGGAGGTTCGAATCCTCTCATACCGACCAAATTAGATGCATCCGCCATTTAGCATTAAAGACATTATTGAGTAGGACATTTACCTATGCGCGCGTTTGTTTTACGAGCAAGATCAGCCCCTACTGACAGTCAGTTGTTTTTGGCTTCTGTCGGCCAAGAGGCGCATACCGAGATTTTAGCTCATACCCTGATGAACACTATCTTTGTGGCTCAGTCCCATCGAAACGATGTTGTCGTTTATTTGGTGCTAGAAAGTACCCATGATTTTTCCCGCACTATCTGCTTCGATACTCGAAATATTTGCCATATTGGTGGTTTTCACGAGCAAGCTTTGCTCACTAAAATTGCCAAAGCCTTAGATATTTCTCGGGGCATGACGAAGGAGCAAACCCGTGTTGTTGACGAGGGCATCAGTGTTAGCACTATCAGTTTTGAAAAGCTGGTACAGGACCTCGCGGTGGATTATCAATTGTTTATGATGGATAAGAAGGGTACATCAATCCGTGAGCAAGAATTTGTGGGTAATCCGTGCTTTTTACTGACCGATCATATTCCTATGCCGAAGAAAAGTTTTAATACCTTGAAACGACTCGGCGCGCAAAAGATCAGCCTAGGGCCTAAGATGTTGTTTGCTTCTCAGTGCGTGGTATTGATCCATAATGAATTGGATATTAATCAATAGCCTCTGAGTCTTATGTATCCGTTGCTAACGCTGACTATTCCTGTGGTAACGTGTGTGTCGAGCCCCATTTTTTAATGGGGTTTTATATTTTCCCCTTTAAAAATGTAATCGCTTTTTGGGCTCTGCGTGACAAGGGCCATTCCGCACGGTGGATAAGCCAAATGGTGTCTACAACTTGGCTGCCACATTCCACAACATAGATATCTTCTTGTCGTTCAAAGGCTTTGCGGGCGTATTGCGGTATAACCGTAAATCCTAGCCCTTTTGCTACAGGCTCGAGAATGAGGCTGATTTGGTTGGTAAATCCCTTGCAAGGGATCTCTTGAATGCCGGGATGGGTTGGATATTTACGGCTAAGCAGCCGAGTCGCCATAGCCTCACCATCGGGATGGGAGATAAACCCTAGCCGTTGTAAATCAGTCCATTCATGTTGTTTATGGCTTGCAGGTACCACAAGTTCAAGCGGCTCTTCGGTAAAATGTGTGCTGTGAATACGAGGATCGGAAGGTTTTAAGGTTACCATGCCGATTTCATGTTCATTGGCCAACACTGAGGCCACTATCTCACTGTCAGGGGCAAAACGGTGGCGAATGCTTAACGCCGGAAAGGCTTGTTGTAATTCGATTAATAATGGAAAAAGCGTTAAACCAATGCTACCTGGAGTGATAAGGCTAATATCACCGGCATTGGCGTCATCATGGATAAGTTTCTGTTGTAGGCGTTTCTGCGCGCATTCAACTTCTTTAACGTAGGTCAGCAGGTTTTCCCCTATGGGAGTGATTTCAAGCTGGCGGGTGCGGCGTAAAAACAGTGTGCCGTAGGTTTCTTCTAAGCGACTGATATGCTGACTCACGGCCGCTTGGGTGATACCTATGGCTTCGGCGGTGCGGGTGAAATTGCCTTTCTCGACCAGAACGCTAAAGGTGTGTAACCATTGTGGATTTATCATAAGTAAAATTTATCAAATCTATAATCTGTATGTGCTTTTAATTATGGCACGATAAGACTAGTCTGTCGTCATTCAGTATTAAAATACCTTTTGATCTTAATAGACACAGGAAACACCATGGCCGATCTATTTTCATCCTTCAAACTTAAAGACATCACCCTCAAAAACCGTATTGCCGTTGCACCCATGTGCCAATACCAAGCCACAGATGGACTCATCAACGACTGGCATCAGGTACATTACACTGGCCTTGCCCGTGGCGGAGCGGGTCTTGTTGTGGTTGAAGCCACAGCGGTTTCTCCTGAAGGACGTATTACCCCCAAATGCCTTGGGTTATGGAATGACGAACAAGCCCAAGGCTTAGCAAAAGTGGCTAGTGCGATTAAAAATGCGGGTGCTGTTGCAGGCATTCAGATTGGTCATGCAGGCCGTAAAGCGAGTGCCAATATCCCGTGGGAAGGGGATGACCATATTGCCGATAATGACGCGCGAGGTTGGCAACCGATTGCACCATCAGCTGTCGCATTTGGCGCAAACTTACCTAAAGTGCCTACCGCTATGACGATTGAGGACATTGAGCGGGTTAAAGCCGACTTTGTGGCGGCAGCAAAGCGTGCTTTAGCGGCAGGATTTGAATGGTTAGAACTGCATTTCGCCCACGGTTATTTAGCCCAAAGTTTCTTTTCAACCTATGCCAATCAACGCACCGACCAATACGGTGGCAGTGCCGAAGGGCGGGGGCGCTTTTTGTTAGAAACCATTGCCGCGGTAAGAGACGTTTGGCCATCGCATTTACCCTTAACGGCGCGATTTGGTGTGATTGAATTCGACCATAAAGATGAAGAAACACTGACGGAATCGATAGCCTTGGTGAAGCAATTTAAGCAAGCGGGGCTCGATATGCTGAACGTCAGCATTTGCTTCTCGACCCCAACGGCAAATATTCCATGGAGTCCGGCATTTTTGGCGCCTATTGCAGCGCGGGTTCGTCAAGAAGTGGGGTTCCCTGTTGCGACGTCTTGGGGTATGGATGATCCACATCAAGCTAATGCGGCCATTGAAGATGAACAAATGGATTTAGTGATGATAGGTAAAGCGTTTTTAGCGAATCCACATTGGCCGTATCAAGCGGCGCAAACCTTGAAAATTGCGCACCCATCTTGGGTATTACCCGCTTCCTACGCCCATTGGTTAGCACGCTACTCTACGGTTAAAGCCGATTGATTGTAGAGTGACTTGAGTTGATTTAAACCTAAGCCTTAAAAAGCCGTTATCTAAAGATAGCGGCTTTTGGCTTTAGTGGCAGGTAAGGTCCATCATAAGAGACTAGCTACAAGAGACTCGCTACGCTGTCCCTTCAACCCACGCAGTTAAATCCAAGCTTCGTGCATTTCGTATTCATCCAGTCGCCAGGGAATAAAAAAGCCCCAATCCTGTAGGAATGGGGCTTTTTTAACTAAGATGATGAAGCTCAGTGGTTATAGAAACGTCGACCTTCACGCATCACTTCAATCAATTCAGGCGCGCTCATTTTTTTATTGAGCCTATGTTCATAGTTTTCATCGTAAATACGATATTTACCGTGGCGGTCAATCACTGTCACTTCTGCTTCTTGATAGATAGCAAAAATACGGCTATCACCTATATAGATCCACGTTTCTTTGTCAGGTTGTAATAGGCTGCGGCCAGCGCTGTAATCTGTCGTGTTATTGGTGCAACCTAGCACGTGGGTCATTAAAGTCGGCGCAATGCCGTAATGGCTGGTGCGGTATTTGACCTTAGAAGCACCCGTACTCGGCCAGTGGATCACTAATGGCACTTTGACACTCTGTGGTGACAGGTTGCGATTAGCTTCATCACTATTGCTGGTGAACATTTTGCCATTGACCCCAGTGATAATCACTAAGGTGTCGTTGGACACATTGGCCAGCATCGCCTTGAGTTGTTGATCGACAAAATACAGAGATTGGCGATATTGATTAAACAGTACTTTTTGTGCTGGCATCAGGTCGGTATTGGCTTTCACTGTTTCGATACCCAGAAAACCCACGGGAGTATCAAAATTTTCTGGCGCTTTTAAGTTAACGAGCGCCAACCAAGGTTTATGTTGGATGCTGTGCCACTCGTTAAAACTGGCCACTGTGTGCAAATCGGCATCGGCACTGCCATTGGTTTCTTTGGCTACGACAGGATTAAAGTCATTAAACATCGCTTGTGATGAACGCAAATTGAGATTGGTTTCAGGGAGGAAAAGCCCCAATTCATAGCCTGCTTGTTGAAAGCTTCTGGTCAGTAAAGGACTGGTGCTATTAAAAATTCGCGCATCGCCATAACTGCCTTGCAGGCCATAGAGTAGCGAAAACATGCCCGTTCTAAATTGGTTGCCGCCGCTGAAATGCTGGGTAAAAGATTGATTATTTTCAGTGTATTGGTGTAGGAATGGCATGCTTTTGCCATCGACCATATCCGCCCGTAAACTGTCGATGGTAATCATCAACACGTTGATTTTCGTGTCGGCTTGGCAGGTGAGTGGCTGCTCTGGATAACTGAGTACACTAGTGTTGTGATTGACGTCATCGCCTTGGTATGAACCATCGATACCGTGACTTTCCATAAAGGAGCGAGCTGTCGCGGGATAAGATAAAGGATAAGTATCGTCGAAACGGGTAATTTCGGTGATATCGGCGGCATCGGCCCAAATGTGGATCAAGTGGCTGCTGATAAAACAGATACACACTAAGGTGATAACTTTATTCCCTAAATTGAGTTTTTGAATTTTCTCTATGCGTTTCCACAAAAAATTGGCCATGGTCAGTTCAATGGCGATGATGGCCAGTGGTGTGACGATATAAGAAGTACCACGGAGCAGGGCATTGAGATCCGCCCAAGCTAAATCGAAGGCGAAGGGGCTCAAGTGCATGCCGTAATCGGCGTAAACAATGGTATCGTATAATAAGATACAAAGACTTAGGGTCGCGATCACCGCCGCGACACCTCTTAATATCTTTGAATAAGGCAATATCAAGGTTAGTGGAAATAGGCAGATCAAATAGGCGATAAAGGCGAGAAAGCTAAACTGACCAATAGTGCTGACGCTCAGATAAAACCAGCCATACCAAGTTTCTGGATAACCTACGCTGCCAAGGTATCGGCTTCCGACTATCATGGCTAATAAGCCATTGAAGAAGGCGAACCAATGCCCCCAGTTGATGAGCCGGGAAACCCGATCGCGGCTCATTTGCTTTTTTCGCTCGACCATAGTGATCCGCTTATTCCTAAAAGGCCTTGTATCTTATATTCTTTTGATGATTATTACCCAGTTAACTTACTGGGATTTAACCGATTGTGCGAGTGCTTTTGCAAATTGTTCGGCCACGGCTTGGCGCGATTCGCTGGGCACTTTACGTTCTAGCAGGTTAGTCACGCAGTTACCCAATGCCATCAGGCTCAGGTCAGTCGGTGCTTTATGCTTTTCTAACACAGCCAATATTTCGGCGATTAATGATTCAACTTGGGTGTTTGAGTATTTCGATTGGATTGCCATAATCAAAAAATGTTTCACTTTGGAATGGATTAGCGGCATATAATAGCGGATTTATCCCAGTATCACTATCAGGGCTTATGAGTATTAACATCGAACACGCAATTATTCACGAGATTTCTCAGGACAGTCAGGGGCAATTACGCTGCCGTTTGCGTCCTCAACCTCTGCTGAACGGTCAGGCGGTCGAGGTGATGCTCGACGAGTTGCATCAGACATATACGGGAAAGGCCGGTAAAGGTTTTGGCTATTTTGGTATCCATGGTGACGACGGTGAGGCGAATCCCGCCTTTGCCAATGCGCTAACTCAATACCGTGGCGGCGAGCTAGGGTTTGTGGAATTTTCCGGTCAAGCCAGTAAATTACTGCAAGAAGAATTGTCGAAATACGACTTCAGTCAAGGCGGTTTCCTGTTGATGTCTTGCTATACCAGCATCACCAGCGATTATTTGTTTGTGGCTTTATTAAGTGCTAAGTCGTCAATGACAGTATTAGATGATATGGAACTGTCGCAAAATAACCATTTGGATTTAAATAACATCCAACTCGCGGCGCGTATTGATTTAACTGAGTGGCAAGCCGATAAGGATTCTCGCAAGTACATCTCCTTTATCCGTGGCCGTGCGGGACGTAAAGTCGCTGACTTTTTCCTCGACTTTATGGGCTGCGTAGAAGGCGTCAACACTAAGGCGCAAAACAAAACCTTAATGAATGCGGTTGAAGATTTTGTTGCCAGCAGTGAGTTGACGAAAGACGAGCGTCAGCAGTGCCGCAATAAAGTGTTTGAATACTGTAGTGAGCGTTTCGATGAAGGCGCTGACATTGAGATCAAAGACTTGGCCGATGAGTTAGCCGATCAAGGCATGGACTCCTTCTATGATTTTGCCCGTGGCGGCAGTTATGATCTCGATGAAGAGTTTCCGGCCGATAAATCGACCCTGCGCCAATTGAAGAAGTTTTCTGGTACAGGTGGCGGCGTAACGTTAAGTTTTGATGGCGGCCACTTAGGTCAACGGGTGATTTACGATCCCATCTCGGACACGATTTTAATCAAAGGTGTGCCAGCAAACTTAAAAGATCAGCTTGATCGTCGTCTTAAAGGCGAATAGTACTTAATTCATCCATCGTTTTTTAAGCGAAAGAATAACCAAAGGCCAAGAGTTTTTACTCTCGGCCTTTTTGCTAACTAAGTCGCGCTGACTTAGTGTCTATGCTAAGTGAGTACAGCTAAGTGAGTACTTCTTAGTCAGTGACTCGTTGCCTATGTTAGTTATTGGAACTAAATGGCACTGGACGTGGCGTATCTTTATTCGATGGTGGCAAAATAGGTAGCGTGATTTGCGGCTGATCGCCCGTTAAGGACTCAAGGAAGGCGACCATTTCTTTCACTTCTTGGTCAGAGAGTTTTTGCCCTAATTGAATGTCTGCCATGGTATTCACCGCTTCTTCCAAGGTCCAGACGCTGCCATCATGGAAGTAGGGATAGGTGAGCTCAATATTGCGAAGTGTCGGCACTTTAAACACAAATTTATCAGCTTCTTTACCTGTGACGCCCTTACGACCTTCTGCTGGGTTATTGGTGTGGAACGGTTTGATGAGTCCCATTTTCATATACATGGTTCCACCGACAGCGGGGCCGTTATGGCAACTCACGCAGCCTTTATCCTTGAAGAGTTGGTAACCCGCTTTGGCATTTGCGCTGATGGCATCTTGCTTGCCCAGAAGATATTGATCGAAGGGGCTATTAGGGGTGACTAAGGTTTTTTCAAAGGTGGCAATCGCATCGGTTAAACGGTCAATTGTGACTTTTTCATCGCCATAGACCTTGGCGAAGTGCGCTCGGTAGGCGGGCATAGAGGCGATAGTTTCAGTTGCGAGTTCATGGGTAAAGCCCATCTCTTTCGGGTTGGCGATAGGCCCCGCGGCTTGTTCTTTCAAATCACTGGCACGACCGTCCCAAAATTGAGCCAGCATAAAGTCGGCATTAAGCACTGTGGGTGAGTTAATTGGGCCTTCCTGCCAATGGTGACCAATAGACGTTGGCAGTGCATCGACACCACCAGTGGATAAATTATGGCAAGAGTTACAAGAGATAAAGCCAGATTTAGACAGTCTGGGTTCGAAGAACAGCATTTTACCTAATTCAACTTTTTCAGGCTCAGTGATCTTGGCTGCTGTAATGACTTCGATGGGTTCTGCACTGATAGCATGGGTACTGGCTAACATACCTGCGATGAAAATGGCGATAGATGTAAGTTTGGTCATCTTATTTCTCCCTGTATAACCTTGGTTTTTGTATGGTTTAACAGGGATGCTAGCGGTTAATAATGCTGAGTGATAATGCTTTGTTTCGATTGGGTCTATCGCTGTTGCGGATTAAGCTTTTGCGATCTAATTCGCTGTTTTTACGTTGTTATTTTGCTAGGTTGAGTGGTATTTCTATTAAGGTTTCATCTGTTAATCGACAAGGTAGATGCATTGTTGCTTTCTGCCTATCGGTACCTGATGGTTGCAATGAGTCGAATTGCTGGATTTTAGAAAACCTGATACAAACATGTGATACAAAATATTGGGCCGAGTGGATTCATTTGTCGCGACAATAGACGGAATTGATTAGAATCTCCATTCATGTTGAGTTAACTCGTGTTGAGTGCCTCAAGTTAGCATGCTCGGCCATCGCCAAGCGGTGCTATAAAATTACATAGGCGGACTGTTTTTCTGCCGAGGAGCGTTAATGCAATTGTTTGTCAAAGATTTAACTGTGATCGATTTTTCCTATTTGTGCCCAAAGCGCGGCATGGTGGGGGAGAGTTGGATTGTTGATGTTCTGTTAGAGGGCGGATTAGACGAGCAAAACATGGTACTCGATTTTGCTAAAGTCAAACGTACGATCAAGCAGACCATAGATGCGGTGGCCGATCATCGTTTATTAGTGCCTACGGCCTGCAGCAGTGTGCGATGGCAACAGCAGGGCGATAGAGTATGGATGGATTTTGATAGTCAGCTAGGTGAAATTCATTTGGCCTGTCCTTCACAAGCCTTTGCCTTAGTGCCGACCGAAGAGATTGATATTCCCAGCGTGAATGCCTTTTTACAGAAAGCATTGCGCGAAGCTTTACCTAAGAATGTCGAAGGGATCACGCTCACCTTGAGACACGAAATCCTCGATACGCCTTATTACCATTACAGCCATGGTTTACGTAAACACGATGGTAATTGTCAGCGTATCGCCCATGGGCATCGTAGTCCTATTCACGTTTATGAAAATGGCAGTCCAGCACCTAAGTGGGATGAGTATTGGGCCAAACGTTGGCACGATATTTATTTAGGCAGTGAAGAAGACTTGGTTTCAGTTAAGACCCTTAATCTTTCGCCGCAAACGCGGATAACCGATGACAGCCACTATGGTTTTCATTACCAAGCCCCCCAAGGGGATTTCCAATTGGCAATGCCAAAGGAATGCTGTGATTTAATTCCCCACGACACGACGGTTGAGTTGTTAGCCGATTATATTGCCACGACATTAGTCGCTAAAGTGCCAGGAAGTCAGTTTAAAGTGGTGGCGTTTGAAGGTGTTGGCAAGGGCGCGATCGTCGTTAAGGGATAGGCACTACGAGCTGATATAAGTGAATGGACTTAAACTATTCACCTTTTAATCACGGATTTAATAGGCCTCGGTAGATTATCGGGGCTTTTTTGTGTGTTTTTAGCATAGGCTGAACTGAGATTACGACAGGGATGTGGGTTTGCAGAATCGATTTTTATGGTGCGTTAGGTTAACGTGGCATTGATTGAATTCGGTTGCGTTTTGTGTCGCGATGAATGTATTTAGTGGGTCTTGATCCCTATTGCCCATCGATAAGGATTTTTTGAAGATGTTGGAAACTAGGATATTGGAAACTAAGATGCTGGAAAATAATAAGATGTTGAGAAATAAAGTATCGCAATTTTTATCTCACGGTGGAGCCCCCCTAAGTTCAAATCCAGTGCGCTGCTTATCGGCATTATTCACTTTGGGCCTAGTGCTCATTGCGCCTCAGGTACAAGCTGAGGTGAGTTTACAGGGTAAGTTAGAGCAAGGCGCATTAATGCGGGGTCAAGCGCCAGCGGGCACTCAGATTAGCTTAAATGGTGAAGCCATCAAGGTCACGCCTGATGGTCATTTTGCCTTTGGTTTTGATCGCGACGGTGAACTGAGCCAGCAGCTAACCTTGGTTTATCCCGATGGTTTGACTGAGGTTAAGCCTTTAACCTTAACTAAGCGAGAGTACGATATTCAAAGTGTAAAGGGCATTAGCTCGAAGATTATGAAGCCTGATCCTGTCGCGCAGGAAAGAGCGGCGAAAGACACGGCGCAGGTGAAAGCGGCGCGGGCAACATTTAGCGAGCAAACGGCCTTTTTACAGGAGTTTATTTGGCCGCTGACGGGGCGTATTTCCGGAGTTTATGGTAGCCAACGTATTTATAATGATGTACCCGGTAATCCACACTTTGGGGTGGATGTGGCGGCGAAAACCGGCACTGTAGTGGTCGCACCCGCCGATGGTGTTATTAGTCTTTCTGTGCCTGACATGTTTTATTCGGGCGGGACTATGGTGATCGATCATGGTTATGGCGTGAGTTCGAGTTTTTTGCACTTGAGTAAGCTGTACGTCAACGCGGGTGAAACGGTTAAGCAAGGCCAAGCTGTTGCAGAGGTGGGCGCAACAGGCCGTGCAAATGGCCCACACTTAGATTGGCGAGTGAACTGGTATCAAATGCGCCTCGACCCTACAACCATAGTGCCGCCAATGGCAACAGTGCTAGCGAATGAGAAAGCCAACAAAGCGGCCAAAAAGGGCTAGGTTCGATATTCAACTCTGGCTCACTTAAATGGCGCAATAATGCGCCATTTAATGGTGATCCTTATCGTGAACACATAGTGAGTTGGCTTCTTTCTAGGCTAGCTTCAAATGTCCGCTTGCCAATAATCATTTTTAACCGAGTCGCCTAAAAAGATTACTTCAACAGTGGATGATCAGCAGGCAGTTGGCGGGTGATCCATAAAATCAGTTTATGTTTCATGTTTGGCCCATCTTCTTTATCTTTGGCCAGTGGCTGAATCAAGTTGTCAGTGACCAATAAACGGTAAATACATTCCACTTTGTCTTTGGGTGAGATGCCTTTGTCAAAGTCTGCATATCCGCGTTTTTTGGCATAGCCCACGCCGATTTCCATGGCGAACTTCAATATTTGTGCTTCGTTCTTGTGTGGCTTCATTGGCGATCCTCTGTTTGCACATAGCATCCATCTACTGGACACGATAATTTGTGCCTGATGGCATCTGCGAGTTATATGTCCTAAGTTACGCTAAATATGCTGTTTTTTAGATTTAATTTTGGCGATTTTTGACAAAACCACCAAAAAACTGACCTAAAAATAACGAGAATATTGAATCTGATTAAATTGTCATCAACTCAGATGTTAACTCAGTTACTGTCGTAGGTTTTAGCTAAGGCAAGTGCCGATGAAAATCTAAGCTCAGTTTTATCTGCCTGAGTTTAAGTCTGACTTAACATTCAGATACTTGTTCGCTCGCGATGACCGCTTTTATGCCATGGGGATGCACTTTAATGCACACATTGCCGCGTTTAAAGGCGATAGTTGGATTGGCTAAACGTTCTTTATCGCCTTTGGGCGAGCTCATTTTGACTTTAATCTCAGCAAGGGATGGCAAGTCTGGTAATCTTGACTGCTCTGATTCAGCTGTCTGCTCAGATTGCGGCAATGAACTCAGTCCTAGGTTGAGTAAAGGGCGGAGTGTTGGACATAAGACCAGTAAATCTTGGCTCAAGGTATCGCAATCTTTGGCTTTAGAATCAATAACTAATTCTATGTGCTCCCAGCCTTCCTGTGGATAAACTTTATCACTAGGATAGGGAAGCTCGACGCAGGCAATGCTAAATTGACCGAGTGTGAGTGGCGTGTCTAGCTCGATGATCAGAATCGTACGGCCATTGATGATGTTGTCTGAAATGATTTTACCTATGCGGCTAAAGGCGTCGCGCATGGCATCGGCACTGGCGATGGAATTGACGCGCAGCGCGACATGGTCGCAAACCAGTGCTTTATCTGCTAAGTCTAAGGTTTCAAGCAAGGCTAAAATCTGTGCTTTGAAGGCTGGCCAGCCTTGGATTAATTGCTCATAGCTGAGGTTTGCACTGTGCGGCGCAACAGGCTTGTTGAATTTAGGCATAAATACTCCAAGGCATTTCTATTGGCGTTAGTTTTATCCCTTAAGTAAATGACTGAGACTATTACAACTAACATCATGCTTTAAAAGGTTAAATAAAAACGCCCATTAAGCTGGGCGTGTTTGATATCGTTCAATTATCTATTTGGCATTTTGCCATTAGGAAGCGGGCTAAGATTAAGGCCAAATCTCAATCGGCGTTCCTTCATCGACTACTTTCCACACTTCATCCATTTCGGCGTTGGTAATCGCGATACAGCCGTCAGTCCAGTTGTATTGCTGGGCTTGTTCTGGCGGCAGTGACGACTTAGGGTTTTGGCCGTGGATCATGATCATGCCTCCGGGTCTAATGCCTAAGGCTTTGGCTCTGAGTTTATCCTCTTCATTAGGATAGGAAATATGGATTGATTTATAATAAGCACTATCTGGCTTTTTATAATCTAGGGTATAACGCCCCTGTGGTGTGCGTTGATCGCCTTCCTTTAATTTGTGTCCAGCGGGTAGGTCACCCATGGCGATGCGATATTGTTTGAGCACTTTGCCATCGCGTAATAAAGCCATACTGGATTCGGATTTAGTGATCACCACCAGATCCACTTTACCCATGCCAGAGGCATGTAATTCGGGTGAAACGAGAGCCGCGATAGTCACAGTGAGAGATGTCAATGTGGAAAGTAGGGTGGCGCGCATGGAGTCCTCGAAAATAAACACAGGTTGTTGGCTTTTTTCGGCATCATACCGCAATTTTATCCTACTGTGAGTAGATAATTTTGAGCTAGGTGCAATTGCATGGCAGACTCGTGGCATATTTATGCTGTAATCCCTGTGTTAGTCAGTTTGTTGCAAGGAAGTAAAAGCTTTTATGTCTGAGAATATCGAATCCGAAAGTCCGTTAAAACGTCAATTACGTACCATTATTTTTGGCACTGATACTCCCGCTGGCCGCTATTTTGATATCGCCCTCATGGTGTGTATTGTGTTGAGTGTCGGCTTAGTGTTCCTCGACACAGTAGAGATATTCCATCGCGAATACGGCCAGCTTATTTCTGTGTTGGAATGGGTATTCACCATTATTTTTACGATTGAATATGGCCTACGTTTGTACTGCGCGACTCATCCTGTGTTATATGCTCGCAGCTTTTATGGTTTAGTGGATTTGTTATCGGTATTGCCAAGTTATCTGGCGTTGCTGATCCCTGGCGCTAACTTTACCTTAGTCATCCGGATACTTAGGCTGTTTAGGATTTTCCGCGTACTCAAATTACTGCGTTATTTGAGTGAAGGAAATGTGCTGCTTAGGGCGATGATGCAGTCGAGTCGTAAGGTTTTTTTGTTTTTCTTCTCGGTCAGTTTGATCGTTATGGTACTGAGTTCAGTAATGTATGTGGTTGAAGGGCCTGATAATGGTTTCAGTTCAATCCCTAAATCTGTGTACTGGACAATTGTGACTATTACTACAGTCGGTTACGGTGACATTACCCCGAAAACTGGGTTAGGTCAGGCGATTGCGGCTTTTACTATGCTGATTGGTTACTCGATTATTGCAATCCCAACGGGGATTTTAACCGCCGAGATATCCCAAGAAGTAGGGCGTCATCGAGATTTACGCTCGTGTAATCAATGCCATAAGACAGGTCATGATATTGATGCCATGTATTGTAGTCGTTGTGGATGTGAGTTAGATAGCTTGGATGTGCCCGTTGATAAAGGCGTTTCCTGATGACTTCGGCGAACACTTTTTATTTTTGTAGGTAAAAGACACGTATGACGCAAGCCAAGTTTGTTGAAGGCCCCATATTACGCCATATCTTAGTGATGAGTTCGACCGCCGCGGTAGGGATTTCTGCCTTATTTGTCGTGGATTTATTGGATATCTTTTTCCTGAGCCTATTGGGAGAGCATGAACTCGCGGCGGCTGTGGGATATGCGGGGAGTATTTCGTTTTTTACCACATCGATTGGAATTGGTTTATCGATTGCATTAGGGGCTTTAGTGTCTCGCTCGATTGGCGCAAAAGATGTGGCGTTGGCAAAGCGCTTATTACTCAATAGCGCGGTTGTGACGACACTGATCAGTGTGCTGGTGGCGGCTGTGGTCACCACCTTTATTCCTGAGCTAGTTGCCTTAGTGGGCGCGAGTGGTCATACGGCAGAACTTGCTGCGAGCTATTTGTATATTCTCGTGCCTTCCTTGCCTTTTATCTGTCTTGCGATGGCGCTCGGCGGGGCTTTGCGCGCCGTGGGTGATGCAAAGTTATCTATGATGTCGACCTTAGCGGGGGGCGGCGTTAATGCTGTACTCGATCCGATTTTTATCTTCATGTTCGCCATGGGGATTGAAGGCGCTGCATTGGCATCCGTTTTAGCGCGGGTGGCGGTATTTGTGATTGCCGCTCGCGGTGTGGTGGTTAAGCATAAGTTGTTAGGCCATTTCGATAAGGCACATTTTATCGCCGATCTTAAGCCCATCTTTGCCATTGCAGGCCCTGCGATGTTAACCAATGTGGCAACTCCCATCGGAAATGCCTTTGTGACCCGAGCGATCGCCGATTTCGGTGATGCTTATGTGGCAGGCTGGGCAGTATTGGGGCGTTTAATCCCTGTGGCTTTTGGGATGATCTTTGCACTGTCCGGCGCGATTGGACCTATTGTTGGGCAAAACTTTGGTGCAGGTCAGTTTGACCGAGTACGTGAGAGTTTAACGCGAGCGATTCAGTTTTGTACTGTGTATGTGCTGGTAATGTCTTTGCTGCTGTTTATGCTTAAGTCACATTTGGTCAGTGTGTTTGATATGAAGGGCGACAGCGCTGATCTTATTCACTTTTTCTGCAGTTATATTGCGGTATTCTTTATATTTTCTGGGATTTTATTCGTGGCGAATGCGTCCTTTAATAACCTTGGCAAGGCCAAATATTCCACGCTATTTAACGTAGGTAAAGCCACTTTAGGCACTGTGCCCTTTGTGTATTTTGGTGCGCTTTGGGGCGGGGTTTACGGCGTATTGATTGGGCAAATTTTAGGGTCTATTTTGTTTGGTACATTAGGTGTGTGGGTTGCCTATCGTTTAGTGGATAAAGTGGCGGCGCAGGCACAGTTTTCAGCCGCGCCTAATCTTGATGCTGCGAATGCTATCCCCCGTAATGTCGTACTGAGTGAGGAAGAGGAAATCGCTAATTGTGTTGCACAGAACTTACCGAGTGCGACCAATCCGCTTTCATCCTCTTGCGTGCAGATGGCGCAATTAACGGAGGAGCAAGAGAATGAGCCCGTATTACCCTATTTAGACGAGGGGAAAAAGCCTAATTGACGTTATGTGGCTTAGCTGCGCCATGTAGAAGCTGTGGGCAAGAACGCAGATAAAAATGAGCTCTTAATAATGAGGATCAGTCAGAAAGCTGCTAATGATAGGTATGCTGAAAAACAAAATGCCACAAGATTGCTTGTGGCATTTTGTTTGAAACGGCGTTTGCACTTCATTTCGTTAAGCTAACAATGCCAAAATACGCCGCTAAAAGACTATTCTGCTGAGCTTCTTATTCTTCGGTACTGCTTATTCTTCAATACTTGGCGTGTCTTGTTGGCCTTCGACTTGTTCAGTCGCGGCTTCTGATGCCGCCATTTTTGCGCGATCAGCCTTAGAGATGTAACCTGATTTTGCAGGTGAGCCGATAGTCACTGGGTCGACTTTATTCAGTCTGGCCTTAGCGCGTTTAGCTATTTTCTTGATGATCTTTTGTTTCTTGTTCATGACGTCTCTAATTTCGTTTCGCACCCGCTACGCGCAGGAATATGAGGCCAAGGGCTCAATTGAGGCGGGATTCTAACTCAATCTGAACGAACTGACCATGTTTTGCTGAATTTTGTCGAAAACAACGGCTACTCTTTGGGAACTAGTTTTGCTAAATGGCGTTAGCATAACTATTTGACTTAAACGGCGCTGTTAGTATTTCACACGACAAATGCTGCAAATTCTGCGGTGTAGACTGTCAGTGTGGATCAAAAGCCATTATATTGCCTAGCATTATGAGTTTGAAAAATTGACTCTACTGTTATTTTATTGCTCATATCCTGAGCCGAGGAAGATGTGTGTTATTAACTAAAATCACTTTTTTTGAGCGCTTTGAGCACGATATATTAAGTGGCACTAAAACCATTACATTGCGTGATGAAACGGAATCCCATGTGATTGCAGGTCAAACGCTTCCCGTTTCAACCTTCGAAACCGACCGCTGGTTTTGTGATATCTATATTATTGATGTCGTGCCAGTGACCTTAACTGAGCTCTCAGACATTCATGCTAAGCAAGAGAATATGACGTTGCCGCAGCTACGTGATGTGATTGCAGAAATTTATCCCGGTCTTGAGCAATTGTTTATGATCCAGTTTAGGGTTTTACCGCAGTAAAAGTATAGAGCGTAATTCGTAAAAGAAAAAAGGCCGCACAGCAGCCTTTTTATTACAAATTCAATGGCATATTAAGTTGTCGAAGATTGCTGAACTGTTCAAGAACATCAGCTATCCAAGACAACTAAACCGTCCAAGGTAACAGTTTTTTGGCAAAGTGATCGGCTTGGCCTAAGCGAATCGCTGCGCGGTGACGTATCCGATAAAATGCTTGATAGCACAGGGGGACTAAGTACAAGCTAGTCACTGTCGAGAACGATAAGCCACCGATAATGGCGATTGCCATGGGGTAATATGGCGGGCCGCCGCCACCGATTTGGGTATCACCCATTGCCAGTGGGACTAATCCCAGTACTGTTGTACCTACTGTCATTAACACTGGCCGCAAACGGGTGATACACACCTCCCGAATGGTGTCAGACAATTTGTCGAGTTCCGGTGTCATCTGATTGATTTGATCCACTAGAACGATACCGTTGTTCACCACTATCCCCATTAAAATCAAGATACCTATCATTGCCATCACTGAAATAGGGGTGCCTGTGATAAACAGCGCCCAGAATACACCTGTGATGGAAAATAGGATCGAGGTAATAATCGCTGTCGGTAACAGTAGAGATTCAAACAACGCCGCCATAACAATATAAATCATCGCGACAGCCAAGAGCATATTAGTCACCATCACGTTCTGATCTTCATCTTGGCGCTCGAAGCCACCACGGAGTGAATAGTCGTAACCATCGGGGAAACGGATATTTTCCATCACTTGCTTGATCTTAGTTTGCGCCTCTTCTGTGGTGAGGTTTTCTAAGTTAGCCCCAATCGACAGCGAGGTTTGGCGATTGAAGTGTTTGATAGTATCGAAGCGGGGTTGGATCTCAATCTTCGCCAGATTATCTAAGGTGTACACTCTTTGGTCGAGGCGTACTATGGGTAACTGCTTGAGTTTCTCAAGTGATTTTTGCCACTCTTTCTCGTAGGCCATTTCGATGCGCAGCTCGCCATTAGGATCGTGGCGGAAGGATCGTAGCGGTGAACCGCGCAGTGCCATGGAGATACTTGAGGCAATTTCATTGAGTTTTAAATCTAACCGCGCCGCCATTTGTCTATCAATGCGGATAATCACTTCTTGCTGAGCGCCATTAAGCTCGGAGCGAACATCTTGCAATCCTTTGATATTTTGCAACAAAGGAATAACTTGTTCGCTCAAATTAATCAGCTCAGAGGTTGAACGTCCTGTCAGTGTGACTCGCACGCCAGAGTTGTCATTACCCCAGCCAAATTGTGGTTTGGCGATGGAATACTTAGGAAAGCCGCTACGGATTTTCTTTTTTAACTCATCCACTGATATAGGCAAATCTTTCTTTAGGAGGATCACCGATGAGCCATCGTCAGAGGCATAATAGCTGTAGACAGAATCAATATGGAATTCCTCTTTATTGTTATAAAGATACTCTTCCATTTGGTTGATCATTGCCTCAGTAACATTGAGATTATGTCGACCTTCTACTTGGTAGTTAATGTAGATTCGTTCATTGCTCTCGCTGTCTTCTTGATCCTGTTTAACCATAGATAGCGGCAGGGCGGTGGATGCGAGTATCGCTACAGCAATCACGCCTGAACGCCAAGGTCTGAGCAATACCCAATCTAGGGTATTATTGTAAAAACGTTGTAATTTACCCGCATCCTTTTCGGGGGCGATGTTGAAGTGAAACTTAGTCAACATCAAAGGGATTAAGGTTTTTGCGACCAATAGCGACGCGGCGAGTGAGATACAAATCGCAATAGCAACATGCTCTAGAAAAATAGTGATCTCGACTTTTACGCCAAAAATATTAGGTAAAAATACAATGGCGGTTGTCATTGTGCCTGCCAATACCGCCAGAGACACTTTATCGACCCCCGTCATGACTGACTCTTCATTGTCTTTAGGGTGTTTACCTTGTTTTTCCTGCAATACGCTCTCAGTGACAACCACAGCGTTATCAATCAACATACCGACGGCGAGCAGGAGTCCCATCATAGACAGAATATTCAAGCTGTAACCGAGTAGATACATAGCGGCGAGCGTCATACCAATTGAAATAGGTACGGATGACACAACCACTAAAGTCATTTTCAAATTACGCAGGAATAAGTACAGCACTACAAAGGACAGCAGTGCACCGATTAACCCTGAAAGCAGCAAATCCATTAGTGAAGATTTTACTCCAGAGGCTTGATCCTCCATGATAAATAGGCGAATACCTTGGAACTGTTGGTCTTGCTTAGCAAGTTCAATCACCTTCATGACACGGTCTGACACTGCGACTAAGTTAGCGCCAGATTCCTTAAACACATCCAAACCCACGGCATAGTGCTTATCTAAATGTCGACCTTCGATACGTTCAGGTAGGGCAAATTGCACATCGGCGATATCGCCTAAGGTCAATCCGGGGATCAGTACTAGTGCTTTGATATCTTCAAGGTTTCTAAACTCACCCTTAGGTGAAACTTGGTAAACGATATTACTGGCCCTGAGTGTACCTGCGCTCAGCACAAAGTTCTCTCTGCCGAGACGTTGTTGCAAATCTGTGGCTGAAAATCCACTGGCGGCAAGGCGGTCGGCATTGATGCGTACCTCAATTTGCTTTTGCTCAACGCCGTACAGGCTGACCTTAGAGACACCTTCAACACGTTCAAGCGGACGCTTGAGCTGTTTATCGAGTAGATCGAATGCACCTGAAAGCTCACGATCACTTGAGATGCGTATGGTGAGCACAGGCATGTCGGCGGTGGAGAATTGTCGGATAAAGACCCGCTCCACATCCTTGGGCAGTAAATGCCGCACAGCATCGATTTTTTCCCGCGCTTCTAAGCTCTTAGTGGCAACGTTTTCTCCCCACTTCATGTTGATTTCGATTTCGGCGCCTTCTTGGGAGGACTCTGATTCAAGCTCATCAATCCCCCCCATAGTCGCGAGGGATTCCTCCAGTACTTTGGTAATATCGCGTTCCACTTCAGCAGGGGTCGAGCCTTTGTAAGGCACTTCCACCACTATCTGTGGGATATCAATACCGGGGAACATTTCCAGCGGTAATAGGCGACTCGAGGCGAGACCAAACAGCAAGATAGCAAAGAAGAACATGCTGGTGGTTACGGGGCGCTTAATGGCTAAACGGGTGAGGTTCATGGGCGAGCCTCCTCTACGTTTACATGTGAGCCAGTTACTGCGTATTCTTTACGGTCGAATAGGGCATAGAGCACTGGGAGCACTATTAAGGTCAGTAGTGTTGATAAACTCAGACCAAAGATCACCGTAATCGCCATCGGTGCGCGCACCTCTGAGCCATCACCTAGACCTAGCGCCATCGGCAATAAGCCTAAGGTCGTGGTGAGGGTTGTCATCATAATCGGGCGTAGGCGCGATTTAGCTGCATCGCGAATGGCATCAAGTTTTTGAGCACCTTCGCTACGCAGTTGATTGATCCGATCCACAAGCACAATCGCGTTGTTCACGACGATCCCCGCCAACATGATAAGGCCAATAAATACCACCACACTCAAGTTAGTTTGGGTGATATAAAGCCCAAGTACACTGCCACCTAATGCCATAGGTACGGCAAAAAGGATAAGCAAGGGGTGCAGTAGTGATTCAAACTGACTCGCCATGACTAAATACACTAAGAGAATCGCTAAGATAAGGGCAATTTTGAGTGATTGGAATGAGTGCTCCATTTCTTCATTTTGACCACCAAAACGGGCCTGGACCGATGCGGGTAACACTTGTTGCGATAGTATCTGCTGCGCCTGTGCAACCGCATCGCTTAAATCACCATAGGCGAGGTTAGCTGATACGAGAGCTACACGTTGTTGGCTGATGCGGTTAATCGCAGATGGGCCTAATTGTAATGAAACTTCTGCAACTGCGCTTAATGCAATAGGCTGACTGCTATTCGGATTGATGATTAAGGCATCGATATCGCTGATTTGATCCCGTTCCGCGAGTTCACTGCGCACCAGAATATCAATCTTACGGTCACGCACTGTGTATTGACTGGCAACAGTACCACCAACACGTTGGGCAATACGGTTTGCAACCGTTGGCGCATCCATTCCTAGAGCCGCTAACCTTGCATGATCGAAACGGATACTTAGCTCAGGTTGACCATCACGTAGACTGGTGTTCACGTCGGCAAAACGCTCCGAGGCGGATAATGCTTTGACGAGACTATCTGCGCTGCGTTTGAGCAAGTTTAAATCGTAACCTGTGAGCTCAATCTCCAGTGGCGTTTTAAAGCTGAATAACTCAGGTTGCTCAATTTTCGCTTCAAGTTCAGGAATACGGCGCGCAGTATCACGTAATACTTGAGTGACTGCGTTATAGGCACTGTGGTCGTTAAGCACCACTTGCAAGCGGCCCCAGTTTTCCCCCCCGCGGGCAGTATCCGAAGTCATCAAACCGCCGCTACCAGCTTGGCTATAAGCATGTTTAACTTCGGCTCTGTCTTTAATGGACAGTGCAAGTTGCTGTAATATCTTGTCGGTTTCGCTCACTGCCGTACCCGGCGGCAGTAAGATCTCCACGTAAAACTCGCCCTGATTCATTGGCGGAATAAGCTCCATACCAAGTCGCGGTAATAAGCTAATACAAGCGCCTGTTATTGCAATCGTGAGTAACAGTGTTGCTTTTTGTTGGCGCAGCGCCGAGGCCAGAAGCTTGTAATAAACCTTCTCAATACTGTGGTAGACAAAGTTAAATGCTGAGCTTAACGGGCGCATCACTAGACCAATAAGCCATGAGAAGAAGCGGCCTAAAATCAACACTAAGGTCAGTAGTGCACTGGGTAAGTAACTAACAATTAATAGAATAGGAAAGGAAAACACAGTCGCACTATAGTGTTTAAGCTTACCCATTTTAGTGGTGGGTTTATCCTTAGGTGCCGTTTTTATCAGCGCGGGTAAGGTTTTAAAGCCTTCACGTGATGCCAGCATTGGAATGGACGTTAACGCGACTAATAGCGATGCTAACAGTGCAAAAGTGACCGTTAGCGCTTGGTCTGAGAAGAGGGCGCCGGCAATCCCATCCACAAATACTAGCGGCACAAACACCGCAAGAGTGGTGAATGTTGAGGCAAAAATTGCGCCTGCCACTTCTTTAGTCCCCGTCACTGCAGCTTCTAATTTACTCATGCCTTCGCTACGGCAGCGGTCTATGTTCTCTAATACCACAATGGCGTTATCGACCAAGAGACCGATGGCAAGGGCAATACCACCTAATGACATGATGTTTAAGCTGATATCGGCAAAATACATCATGTTAAAGGTGGCGATGACTGAGAAGGGAATCGAGATAGAAATAATCAGTGTCGGGATGATATTACGCAAGAACAGGTAAATCACTAGCATAGATAACAAGCTGCCCATCAGCGCAGAAGAGGTGACTTCGCTGACCGCACTTTCGATAAACTCAGACTGATCGTAAATCACTTCGAGCTTATTTTGCTTAGGGTCTTGATTGATTTTGACGAGTTCATCGCGCAGTTTTTTGGCGACAGCGACAGTATTTGCATCACCTTCTTTATAAATGGCCAGTTCAATCGATTCTTGACTGCCGATGCGGGTGATGTCACTACGCTCCTTGTAGGCATCTGTGATGGTAGCAACTTCGAATAAACGGACTAAAGCTTGCTCATCGCGATAGACGATCACTTGGCCGAGTTCATCTAATGAGTTGAATTGGTTTAGCGTTCGTACTAAGTATTCGCGATCACCTTGGATCACTTTACCCGCAGAGAGGTTGATGTTTTCCTCATTAATACGACGTTTAATATCATCGGCATTGAGATTGAGCTGCGACAGTTTTTCTTGATTGAGCTGAATATGCACTTCTTGCTCTAGGCCGCCAGATAAACGCACTGCGGCGACCCCAGATAGCGCCTCTAAACGACGCTTAAGCTCTTCCTCTGCATAGGTGCGCATTTGTTTGAGATCGGCTTCTGAGGCATTGGGCACAGACAGCGCAAGACGCATAATGGGGTCGAGATTGGGGTTAAAACGCAGTAATAAGGGCTTTTTAACATCAAGTGGCAGAGCGATAGTATCGAGCTTTTCACGTACATCTAAACTCGCCATATCCATTGTTGTGCCCCATTCAAACTCAAGCACCACATCTGACATGCCTGAGCGCGAAATAGAACTGATTTTACGTAAGCCTTTGACCACGCCAACGGCTTCTTCAATTGGTTTAGAGACGAGCTGTTCGACTTCAACTGGCGCCGCACCGTCATACATAGTGCGAATGGTTAATGTGGGATAGCTTAAGTCTGGCAGTAACTTCACCGCTAGGCGGGAAAATCCCACCATACCGAATAAAATCACTGCCAGCATGAACATCCATACCGTGACTGGCCGTTTAACGGAAGTGCTGATAATTGACATGAAAGGCTCCTATCAGTTCTTAGCGGAAGCAAGATCGAGTGGGGTGATCACTTCGACTAAGGATTGGTCTTTCAAGTTTTGCTGGCCACGGGTAACGACTTGCTCACCGGGGTTAATACCTGTAATCACTTCTACCGAATCACCTTCACGGTAGCCAATTTCGACTTCACGACGGTTCGCATTGGTACCATCAATAACATAAAGCGCTTGTTTGTTGTCTTGGTTAATCAAGGCGCTGTAGGGAACAGTAATCACGTTCTCGTGGGTATCGTATTTGAGCTCAACCCGGGTAAACATGCCAGCTTTAAGGCGCGCCTCTTGATTTGGCACAGCAAGTGTCACCTTAAAGGTGCCACTTTGTGGGTCCACAATCGGGCTTATGCGCAACACTTTGGCGTGGATAGCATTCTTGCTATGTTGATTACTAAACACTTGTGCTTCTTGGCCGAGTTTTAAGCTCGCAAGCTGTTGCTCTGGCAAATGAACTATACCGTGGAGTTCATCTTGGTTGACTATATAAAACAAGTCGCCAAATTCCTTCGCCATATTGCCAGCTTTCACATAGCGTTTAGCAACTACACCGCTGATAGGGGACAGTACGCGGCTTTCTTTTACTTGCAGTTCGGCGAGATCTTTTTTAGCGATAGCGGCTTGCAAGTTATATTCAAGTTTGGCCATTGAATCCGCGCTGATAAATTCTCTGTTGCTCATTTTCTTCAGACGATTTAATTCTTGTTCGATGATTTTGACTTCGGCTTCTGAGCGGTCTAAATCATATTGCTGCCTCTTGGCATCAATAACAGCGAGCACTTGGCCCTTTTGAATGCGGTCACCTTCTTCAACAGCGAGAGATTCAATGAGTCCTGATATACGACTCACTACATTGGCTTCCTGTGGCGCTTCTAAGGTGGCAGTTGTACTGTAAAAAGAAGAAACGTTTCCTTGCATCACTGTAGTGGTTTCGACGGGAATGGCATATTTTTCTTCTTTTTTGACCACTTCTTCCTCACCACAGGCTGCTAGCATCGAAATCATTAGCAGTGGCAGGGTGAATTGAGCAATTTTTGACTTTTCCATAAGAATGTTACCTGTTGTCTTTATTGTGATGTCAGTTGTTAGCAGAAACCATGCCAATACTTAAAGTTGTTTAATTTCAGTCTATTAGTCGTATTTTTGGCTAAGTGTGATTTGTGATTCTTACTAAATGTAGCCAAAAGGTTTAAAAAGTGATGAGAATAACTAAGCGCGGTTAATTAAGATTACACAAGTGCGCAATTGCAACAATGTATTTTGTCAGGAGAGGTAATACCAATCGTATTAAATATCTGTACATTCAGCGGGAGTTCAACGCGCTTTAGACAAGGTGAAGGCTTGAAGGCATAGTGGTGCTCTGTCGAAAGCCTTGAACGCAGTATAAAGCGCTTTGCCATGTAGTGAACATCAGCCGCTCTTCGGGAGCCTCACAGACATCCCACTCCGGTGTTGCATTGACTTAAAAGGGAATAACCCTTTCTGCGTCAATGCGCCTTGGATTGAAATGCCTGTGAGGCTCTGAACTGATTAGATATTTAATGTGATTGGTATAAGTTTAAAAGAGGATTATTTGAAATGAAAAAAGCGCCCTTAGGCGCTTTTTAATGCGTAAGTCGTGGGACTTAGCGTTTGTCTTGTGCGACGAAATCACGCGCAGTTTCACCAGTATATAACTGACGTGGACGGCTGATTTTGTGGCCTGGTTGATCTAACATTTCTTTCCAGTGAGCAATCCAGCCTACAGTACGTGCCAGTGCAAATAGCACAGTGAACATACTGGTTGGAATACCAATGGCTTTCATAATGATGCCAGAGTAGAAGTCGACGTTTGGATACAGCTTTTTAGAAATGAAGTATTCGTCTTCAAGTGCAATGCGCTCAAGCTCCATTGCCACATCCAAGAGTGGATCTTGTACTTTCAGTTCTTTCAGCACTTCATGACAGGTTTCACGCATCACTTTGGCTCGTGGGTCAAAGTTTTTGTAAACACGGTGTCCAAAGCCCATCAGACGGAAAGGATCATTTTTATCTTTAGCGCGTTCAATGAATTCAGGAATACGGTCTACTGAACCGATTTCTTCTAACATTTGCAAACAGGCTTCGTTAGCGCCGCCGTGTGCAGGGCCCCAAAGAGATGCGATACCCGCTGCGATACACGCAAATGGGTTTGCACCTGAAGAACCGGCTAAACGTACTGTTGAAGTCGATGCGTTTTGTTCATGATCTGCATGTAAAATGAAGATCCTGTCCATTGCACGTTCAACAATAGGGTTCACGACGTATTCTTCGCACGGTACAGCAAACATCATGCTTAAGAAGTTGCCTGCATAGCTTAAGTCATTACGTGGGTACACGAATGGCTGGCCTGAAGAATACTTGTAGCACATGGCTGCTATCGTAGGCATTTTTGAGACTAAGCGATAAGCGGCGATTTCGCGGTGACGTGGATCGTTAACATCCAGAGAGTCTTGGTAAAATGCAGATAATGCACCCGTCACACCACATAACATGGCCATAGGATGTGCATCACGACGGAAACCTCTAAAGAAGAAGGCTAGCTGCTCGTGAACCATAGTGTGGGTTTTAACTGTATGTACAAACTCAGTATATTGCGCTTTGGTCGGCAGTTCACCGTAAAGCAGCAAATAACACAGGTCTAGGTAATCGGAGTCAACGGCAAGTTGATCGATTGGATAGCCACGGTGTAACAATATACCTAGATCACCATCAATATAGGTAATTGCAGATTCACAGGAGGCAGTCGCAAGAAAACCTGGATCAAAAGTAAAGTAACCTTTGCTGCCAAGTTTACTGATATCGATTACGTCAAAACCAGCGGTTCCCTGCTTTACTGGCAATTCTATCGAGTCGTTCCCTGGTAATTCTAATTTGGCTTTTAAATCAGCCATACCCCGTTCTCCTTACTTAGTTCTTATCTGTGAGTGCGGCATGTCAAACCGCCATTACTTTACAGCCATTCTAGATCACATTTCAATTTAAATAAGCGTTTAAATTTGTTAGACCATGGTATAAAAGCCTTTACTTTTCTATTTGTAACTGGCACTTACAGTAAAAAATAGTCAAAAAAACATAATTTGCATTCTGTGATGTTTGTATTTGACATTTGCCGCGAGTATACTTGCCTCGCCCAATAAGGGCCGCAAACAACGATTATAAAGCACCCTTTGTTTACATGTTAAATGAGTGCGTGCTCAGATAGTTAACTGTTTGTTTAAACTTTGCTTTTGTGTTTACTTTTGCAGTGATCAACCTCCTGTTTAAAGTTTGTACAAAAGCGGTTCACATAACAAAAAAAATGCTCAATGGAGCTGAGTGAGCAGAACGTGAAAAAGCAAAGACCTGTCCATTTAGATCTGCAGACCATTCGCTTTCCTGCAACAGCGATTGTGTCAATTCTTCACCGTGTTTCCGGTGTCATCATGCTGTTCGCAGTTGGCATTCTCATTTGGTTGCTAAATTCATCTTTAGCATCAGCTGAAAGTTTCGCTGGCGTACAGTCTCTATTCGATAACTTCGTGATGAAGTTTATCCTGTGGGGCATTATGACTGCACTGGCGTATCACTTGTTTGGTGGCCTGCGCCACTTAGTAATGGATACCGGTCGTTGGGAAGAATTGTCATCGGGTGCCGCATCAGCGAAAGCTGTATTTGCCTTAACGGTAGCCTTTTCAATCATAGCGGGGATCTGGGTATGGTAACCAATGCAGCAAGTTTTGGACGCAGTGGTGTTCATGACTATATTCTACTACGCGCTAGTGCAGTGATCCTCGCCTGTTACACCATTTTCTTGGTTGGCTTTATTGCATGTAGTTCCCCTCTCACCTACGACGTCTGGCATGGCCTATTTAGTGCTCTGCCAATGAAAGTGTTTACACTTCTGACGCTGGTAGCCTTATTAGTACATGCTTGGATTGGTGTATGGCAAGTGCTGACAGATTACGTTAAGTGCACGTCGTTACGTGGTGTTTTACAGTTCACCTTTGTCGTTACCGTATTTTGTTATTTAGCGGCCGGCATTGTTATTGTGTGGGGTGTCTAAGTGAGTATTCCAGTACGCGAATTTGATGCTGTAGTGATCGGTGCCGGTGGCGCTGGTATGCGTGCAGCGCTGCAGATTTCCAAAGAAGGTAAAAGCTGTGCGCTTTTATCAAAAGTATTCCCAACCCGTTCTCATACCGTATCTGCGCAGGGTGGTATCACTGTTGCGTTAGGTAACGCCCATGAAGATCATTGGGAACAACACATGTACGATACCGTGAAAGGTTCCGATTTTATCGGTGACCAAGAAGCGATCGAGTTCATGTGTAAAACCGGTCCTGAAGCCGTGATTGAACTTGAGCAAATGGGTTTGCCTTTCTCTCGTTTCGAAAATGGTACGATTTACCAACGTCCATTTGGTGGTCAATCTAAGAACTTTGGTGGCGAGCAGGCTGCGCGTACTGCGGCAGCTGCCGACCGTACTGGTCATGCTTTGCTTCACTGTTTATACCAACAAAACGTTAAGCATAAGACGCAAGTCTTCTCAGAATGGTATGCATTAGATCTCGTTAAAAACGATGATGGCGCCGTTGTGGGTTGTACTGCGATTGAAATTGAAACGGGCGATATCGTTTATTTCAAAGCTAAAGCAACGATTCTTGCGACCGGTGGTGCAGGGCGTATTTACGCTTCGACGACTAACGCGCATATCAACACCGGTGACGGCGTAGGTATGGCAATGCGTGCTGGCGTACAAATGCAAGACATGGAAATGTGGCAATTCCACCCAACTGGCATCGCCGGCGCGGGTGTACTTGTGACTGAAGGTTGTCGTGGTGAAGGCGGTTATCTGCTGAACAAAGACGGCGAGCGTTTCATGGAGCGTTATGCCCCTAACGCGAAAGATTTGGCATCACGCGACGTGGTAGCACGTTCTATGATGACTGAAATCCGCGAAGGTCGTGGTTTAGACGGTCCATTAGGCCCACACTGTTTGCTGAAGCTTGATCACTTAGGTAAAGAAACATTAGAAGCACGTTTACCAGGCGTGTGTGAATTGTCTCGTACTTTTGCCCATATCGATCCAGCCGATGGTCCAATTCCAGTACTACCAACGTGTCACTATATGATGGGCGGTCTACCAACTAAGGTCAGTGGTCAAGTTATTCGTAAGAATGAAGACGGCACTGAACAAGATGTTATTGGTCTGTTCGCTGTGGGTGAGATTGCCTGTGTATCTGTACATGGTGCAAACCGTTTAGGTGGTAACTCACTGCTTGACTTAGTGGTCTTTGGCCGCGCAGCGGGTCAGCATTTAGGTAAAGCTTTGGATGAGACTGACGATCCAAAAGACGCAAGTGATGCAGATATTCAAGCCTCTCTGGCTCGTCTGAATCGTTGGGAAAGCAACAAAGATGGCGAAGATCCAGCGCAAATCCGTAAGGATCTGCAACTGTGTATGCAATTAAACTTCTCTGTATTCCGCCGTGGCGATGCTATGGCTGAAGGGTTAGAGCAGTTGAAAGTGATTCGTGAACGTCTTGCAAATGCTAAATTGTCTGATAACTCTCGTGAATTCAATACTCAACGTATTGAATGTTTAGAGTTAGATAACTTGATGGCAACGGCAATCGCCACGGCTTACGCGGCTAACTTCCGTACTGAAAGCCGCGGTGCTCACTCACGTGAAGATTATTTAGAGCGTGATGATGAGAACTGGTTATGCCACAGCTTATTTGACCCAATCACTGAAACGATGGATCGTCGTGCAGTGAACATGGCACCTAAGTTACGTGAAGCATTCCCGCCGAAGAAACGTACCTACTAGGAGTTGCAAAGATGAAATTGACATTTGCAGTTTATCGCTACAATCCTGACGTAGATACTAAACCGTATATGCAGGATTACAGCTTAGAAGTGGCTGAAGGCTCTGACATGATGGTGCTCGATGCACTGATCAAGTTGAAAGAGCAAGATCCGACTTTGTCATTCCGTCGCTCATGCCGTGAAGGCGTGTGTGGTTCAGACGGCGTGAACATGAATGGTAAGAATGGTCTGGCGTGTATTACTCCAATTTCAACCTTTAAAGGCAAGAAATTAGAAATACGTCCATTACCAGGCATGCCAGTTGTTCGTGACTTAGTTGTTGATTTAACTCAGTTCTATAAGCAGTATGAGAAGATCAAGCCTTACCTCATCAATGATGAGAAACAACCTGCTCGTGAACACTTACAATCCCCTGAAGAGCGTGCTCATTTAGATGGTTTGTACGAATGTATCATGTGTGCCTGTTGTTCTACGGCTTGCCCATCATTCTGGTGGAATCCTGATAAGTTTATCGGTCCAAGCGGTCTGCTTCATGCATATCGTTTCTTGATCGACAGTCGCGATACAGCTACAGAAGAACGTTTATCTGAGCTGGACGACGCCTATAGCGTGTTCCGTTGCCATGGCATCATGAACTGCGTTGACGTTTGTCCAAAAGGTCTTAATCCGACTAAAGCAATTGGTCATATTAAGTCCATGCTGTTGAAGCGAGCAGTGTAATGCGAGAACCCGAGCTGAAACCAATAATAATATAGCTCTTGAAGAGTCACTTTCTGGTAGCAGAAGGTGACTCTTTTGCGTATGTAATGGAAGACAACGCGCCGTATATCTGGACATCTAGGGGCGGCAGAAATTATGCGTCGAAGGTAATCTCTACAGACTGCATATTTAATACTATGGCTAAGCACGTGTATAAAGTTTGAAAGGAATAGAAATGCACCAAGGCATCATGAAAGCCTGGCTCGAATCATCTCACTTAAGTGGTGCAAATTCGACCTACGTAGAAGAGATGTATGAAGCCTATCAAGAAGACCCACAGTCAGTCGCTGATGATTGGCGTGCGGTATTTGATAATCTCCCTCCTGTGAACGGTGCCTCTGTTGATGCGCCTGAAGCTGCTCACTCAAAAGTACGTGATTATTTTCGCAGTTTAGCGTTAGAAGGTCGCCATAAGAGCTCAGCTCGTGTGACGGATCCTGAAATGGATGCTAAACAAGTTAAAGTCCTGCAATTAATTAACGCCCATCGTTTCCGTGGTCACCAAGGTGCTAATCTTGATCCCCTCGAACTGTGGAAACGTGAACCCGTAGCTGATTTAGATCCTGCCTTCCACGGCTTGACTAAAGAAGACATGGAACGTGAGTTTAATACAGGTTCTTTTGCTCATGGTGGCGAAACCATGAAGCTCGCGGATTTGGTAAAAGCGCTGAAAGCCACCTACTGTGGTTCTATCGGTGCTGAATATATGCACATTACCGATACCGATGAGAAACGCTGGATCCAACAACGTCTCGAACCTTCCTTAGGTAAAGCTAACTACGATAAAAGTGTTAAGACACGCATTCTTGAAGGCCTTAACGCCGCAGAAGGTATTGAAAAATACTTAGGTGCTAAATTCCCTGGTGCGAAACGTTTCTCGTTAGAAGGCGGTGATGCGTTAGTGCCTATGATGCGCGAAATTATTTATCGTGCAGGTGAAGCCGGTACTAAAGAAATCGTCGTCGGTATGGCTCACCGTGGTCGTCTGAACGTGTTAGTGAACGTATTAGGTAAGCGTCCAGCTGAACTGTTTGACGAGTTCGCGGGTAAGCATGCTGATACCCACGGTTCTGGTGATGTTAAGTACCACCAAGGTTTCTCCTCTGATTTCGAAACGCCGGGTGGCAATGTGCATTTAGCACTGGCCTTCAACCCATCGCACCTTGAAATCGTTAACCCTGTGGTCATCGGTTCTGTACGTGCCCGTCAAGACCGTCGTGGTTGTAAGGATGGCTTGCAAGTCATGCCTATTACTATTCATGGTGACTCTGCCATTGCGGGTCAAGGGATAGTACAAGAGACATTCAACATGTCTCAAACCCGTGGCTTTAAAGTCGGCGGCAGTATTCGCATCGTAGTGAACAACCAAGTGGGTTTCACGACGTCTAACCATGCGGACACTCGTTCGACTGAATACTGTACTGACATCGCTAAGATGGTTCAGGCACCGATTTTCCACGTTAACTCTGATGATCCCGAAGCCGTTGCTTTTGTGTCGCAGTTAGCCGTTGATTATCGTAACGAGTTCAAACGTGATGTGGTGGTTGAATTGGTCTGTTATCGCCGTCATGGCCATAACGAAGCCGATGAGCCAAGTGCAACTCAGCCGCTGATGTATGCCAAGATCAAGAAACACCCAACGCCACGTAAGATTTATGCAGACAAGCTAATCGCTGAAAACGTGATGGCAGCTGATGATGTGACTGGTCTTATCAATAATTACCGTGATGCATTAGATCAAGGTGATTGTGTGGTTAAAGAATGGCGCCCAATGACGCTGCATTCTGTTGACTGGACTCCGTATATCGGTCGTGAGTGGGACGAAGCGTATCAAGCCTCTATGTCGGCTGAGCGTTTACAAAGTCTGGCTGACAAACTGAGCTATGTACCTGAAAGTCATCCATTGCAATCACGGGTTGCTAAGATTTATAGCGACCGTTTAGCGATGGCAAAAGGCGAGAAGCCACTCGATTGGGGTTTTGCAGAAACGCTGGCTTATGCCTCAATTCTGGAAGACAACAAGCGTGTACGTATTACAGGTCAGGATTCTGGCCGCGGTACTTTCTTCCATCGTCATGCTGTATTGCACAATCAAAACGATGGCACGACTTACATGCCACTGCGCAATATTGCTGATGAACAAGGCCCAATTGATATTACTGACTCAGTATTATCTGAAGCCTCAGTACTGGCGTTTGAGTATGGTTATGCCACAGCAGAACCCGGCGGATTGACTATTTGGGAAGCCCAGTTTGGTGACTTTGCTAACTGTGCCCAAGTGGTAATCGATCAGTTCTTGTCATCGGGTGAGCAGAAGTGGGGCCGTTTATGTGGTCTGACTATGCTGTTACCCCATGGCTATGAAGGTCAAGGCCCTGAGCATTCAAGCGCCCGTTTAGAGCGTTTCTTGCAGATGTGTGCTAACCACAATATGCAAGTGTGTGTGCCTTCAACACCTGCACAGGTCTACCATATGTTGCGCCGCCAAGTGGTGCGTCCTATGCGTCGTCCACTTATTGTTATGTCGCCTAAGTCATTACTACGTCATCCATTAGCGGTTTCAAGCTTGGAAGAATTAGCCAATGGCAGTTTCCAAAATGTGATCGGTGAAATCGATACGTTGGAAGCAAGCAAGGTTGACCGAGTTGTCTTCTGCAGTGGTAAGGTTTACTTCGAGCTGCTGGAAAAACGTCGTAAAGAAAATATCACTAACGTAGCGTTAATCCGTGTCGAACAGTTATATCCGTTCCCACATGATGAAATGATCGTTGCTTTGGCTGATTACCAACATGTGAAAGATTTTGTTTGGTGTCAGGAAGAGCCACAGAACCAAGGTGCTTGGTACTCTAGTCAACACCATTTCTGGGCCGCGGTTCCTGCAGGTGCACAGTTAACTTATGCTGGTCGTGAAGCGTCAGCTGCACCAGCGTGTGGTTACCCTGAGTTGCACACACATCAGCAAGAATCTTTAGTGAACAGTGCCCTGAAACTTACAATCACACTGTAGTAATAGACATTTTATAAAAGGATAGTTTTTCATGAGTATCGAAATCAAGGTACCCGTACTACCAGAATCTGTTGCCGATGCCACGATTGCCACTTGGCATGTGAAAGTGGGCGAGCAAGTTTCTCGTGATCAAAACCTGGTTGATATTGAAACCGATAAAGTGGTTCTTGAAGTGGTTGCGCCAGAAGATGGCCACATTGGCGAGTTTTTGTTTGAAGAAGGCGCCACTGTTCTGGGTGAACAAGTGATCGCTAAATTCATCGCCGGTGCTGTATCGGGCAAAGAAGTCACTAAAGCGCAAGCTGAAGCGGCAACGCCTGTAGCTGAAACTAGCGATGAAAGCAGTGATGCGTTAAGCCCATCTGTACGCCGTTTACTGGCTGAGCACAATGTTGATGCCAGCAAAGTAAAAGGCACTGGTGTGGGTGGTCGTATTACGAAAGAAGACGTAGAAGCCTTCGTTAAGTCTGCCCCTAAAGCTGCGGCGCCAGCAGCACCTGCTGTAGCTCCGTTAGCGGCTGGCCGTAGCGAGAAGCGCGTGCCAATGACACGTCTGCGTAAGACAATCGCAAACCGCTTGTTAGAAGCGAAAAACTCTACCGCTATGCTCACGACGTTTAACGAAGTGAACATGAAGCCAATCATGGATATCCGTAAGCAATACCAAGATATCTTTGAAAAGCGCCACGGTATCCGTTTAGGCTTTATGTCTTTCTACATCAAAGCCGTGACTGAAGCGCTGAAACGTTTCCCAGAAGTCAACGCGTCTATTGATGGCGACGATATCGTCTATCACAACTACTTCGACATCAGCATTGCAGTATCAACACCACGTGGTCTGGTAACACCAGTGTTACGTGACACAGATACCATGAACTTAGCTGAAATCGAAAAAGCAGTTCGTGACTTAGCCCTTAAAGGCCGTGACGGTAAGCTGACTGTGGCTGACATGACTGGCGGTAACTTCACTGTGACTAACGGTGGTGTTTTCGGTTCACTGATGTCTACACCGATCCTTAACCTGCCACAAAGTGCGATTTTAGGCATGCATGCCATTAAAGATCGCCCAATGGCAGTCAATGGTCAGGTTGAAATCCTGCCCATGATGTACCTAGCACTCTCATATGACCATCGTATTGTTGATGGCCGTGAGTCTGTTGGTTTCTTGGTTGCGATTAAAGACTTCCTAGAAGACCCAACTCGTCTGCTGCTTGATCTGTAACACAACTCGATAAGAGATTGCGCTTAAAGAAATAGCCAGACATACCCTCGTGACTGGCCCAAACGGGCCAGTTGGATTTGATTAGAAGTATACGGATAGATCATCATGAATTTGCATGAGTATCAGGCAAAATCCTTATTTGCCGAATATGGTTTACCAGTGTCAGAAGGTTTTGCATGTGATACAGCCCAAGAAGCTGTAGAAGCGGCAGGCCATATTGGCGGAAATTTATGGGTTGTTAAGTGTCAAGTACACGCAGGCGGCCGCGGTAAAGCAGGTGGCGTTAAAGTCACTGGCGATAAAGAAGAAATCAGAGCCTTTGCCGAACACTGGTTAGGCAAAAATCTGGTGACTTATCAAACTGATGAGAAAGGCCAGCCAGTTGCTAAAATTTTAGTAGAAAGCTGTACCGACATTGCTAACGAACTGTACTTAGGTGCCGTTGTTGACCGCGCGACTCGTCGTGTTGTGTTCATGGCGTCGACTGAAGGTGGTGTTGAAATTGAGAAAGTGGCAGAAGAAACGCCAGAACTCATCCACACTGCAATCATAGATCCTTTGACTGGCCCACAAGGTTATCAAGCACGTGATCTTGGCTTCAAGTTAGGTTTAAACCCAACTCAAATGAAGCAGTTCACTAAGATTTTCATGGGTCTGGCGACTATGTTCGTTGATCATGATTTCGCATTGCTTGAAATCAACCCACTGGTTATTACCACTGAAGGTAACCTACACTGCCTAGACGGTAAAATCGGTATCGACGGTAACGCACTTTATCGTCAACCAAAAATCAAAGGCATGCACGATCCATCACAGGATGATGCCCGCGAAGCTCACGCTGCTAAGTTCGAGCTGAACTACGTTGCATTAGACGGTAACGTTGGCTGTATGGTGAACGGTGCAGGTCTGGCGATGGGTACTATGGATATCGTTAACTTACACGGTGGCAAGCCAGCGAACTTCTTAGACGTAGGCGGCGGCGCGACGAAAGAACGTGTAGCAGAAGCATTCAAAATCATTCTGTCTGACAGCAATGTGAAAGCGGTTCTGGTTAACATTTTCGGCGGTATCGTACGTTGTGACATGATCGCAGAAGGTATTATCGGCGCAGTTAAAGAAGTGGGCGTTAAAGTACCTGTTGTGGTTCGTTTAGAAGGTACTAACGCTGAACTTGGCCGTGAAGTATTAGCTAAATCAGGTCTAGATATCATTGCAGCTACCAGTCTAACTGACGCGGCTGAGCAAGTAGTTAAAGCTGCGGAGGGCAAATAATGTCTGTCTTAATCAATAAAGATACCAAGGTAATTTGCCAAGGTTTCACTGGCGGTCAAGGTACATTCCACTCACAACAAGCTATCGATTACGGTACGCAAATGGTGGGCGGTGTGTCTCCTGGTAAAGGTGGTCAAACTCACTTAGGTCTGCCAGTGTTTAACACTGTGAAAGACGCTGTGGCTGCGACTGGTGCGACTGCTTCTGTGATCTATGTTCCGGCTCCGTTCTGTAAGGATGCCATTCTTGAAGCTATCGACGGTGGCATCGAGCTTATCGTTTGTATCACTGAAGGCATTCCTACACTGGACATGCTGCAAGTTAAAGTGAAGCTTGAAGAAACTGGCGTTCGCATGATCGGCCCTAACTGCCCAGGTGTTATCACCCCAGGTGAATGTAAGATCGGCATTATGCCAGGTCACATCCACTTAAAAGGCAAAGTGGGCATCGTTTCTCGTTCAGGTACTCTGACTTATGAAGCGGTTAAGCAAACAACGGATGAAGGTTTCGGCCAATCTACTTGCGTAGGTATTGGTGGTGACCCAATTCCAGGTACTAGCTTCATTGATGTACTGGAAATGTTCCAAAACGATCCACAGACTGAAGCGATCGTTATGATCGGTGAAATCGGTGGTAACGCTGAGGAAGATGCGGCGGCTTTCATTAAAGCACACGTGACTAAGCCTGTTGTGTCTTATATTGCGGGTGTCACTGCACCTGCAGGTAAGCGTATGGGCCATGCTGGCGCGATTATCGCTGGCGGTAAAGGTACTGCAGAAGACAAATTTGCTGCATTAGAAGCAGCGGGCGTGACAACTGTCCGCTCGCTTGCTGATATCGGCAAAGCGCTGCGTATTCGTACAGGTTGGTAAGCTAACCTTTCGAATATAAAAGGCGCCTAAGGCGCCTTTTTTATTGGCTGTAATTTCGGCAGCTAAGCGCAGTAAATCATAGGAATGGGATTGAGCTAACACCATGAAGACTAGATATTTTTGCTTCTACGGGTTAGATTGATGCTTCTCTACTACGCGCTCGTCTGTGTCATTGGCGAGGATAATGTGAGTAGAGCCATTAACCATGAGCTAAGTGCTTATGGCTTCAGTGCTGTTCTGCAAAAAATCTTGAACTCAAATTTATTTAACACGGTTGCAGTCTATCGTTGCGAGCGTATTTGTTTTATGGGGCTTATCGCATTGGGGGAGGGTAAGCAACAGAGTCGATGTTAGCCACAGTAACGGCTTAAACATCACATTTTTTACGAGGGAAAAATTGTGAAAACACCTAAAATCATTATTTCGGAAATTGACTTAGAAAGACTAGAGCGATTATTGGAGTCACTGCCGGCAAATGCGTTTCCGGGCAAAGCGGCATTGGAGGCTGAATTAGACAGAGCCGATATTGTGCCTGCATCACAGGTGCCCGCGAATGTGGTGACCATGAATTCAGAAGTGAAGTTTAGCGTTTCATCCAGTAATGAGACTTTCTGTTTACGTTTAGTGTATCCAAAAGACGTGAACGGCGCGGGCACGATTTCTATTTTGGCGCCAGTGGGCAGCGCATTATTAGGGCTCTCTCAAGGTGATGAAATTGAATGGCCAGGTCCGGGTGGTTCTATGGTAAAAGTGCGTATTGAAGAAATCCTGTATCAGCCTGAGCGCAGTGGTGATTTCCACCGTTAAGCTTGAGGTATTGGCGTAGTGTCGTTGACGTTACGCCAGTGCACTTTAAGCGAACCATTGGTTGATTTTTAAGTGCCATTTTTGAAGGAGCAAAGATGATAACCCAAACTGAACGGTTAATTATTCGACCATTTACTGAGCAAGATTGTGAAGCGCTTTATTTGATGAACAGTAATCCCGAGATGCTAAAGTACATTCCCACCGCGGCATTTACAGCTCGCGAGCAGGCGGTTGAGTTGTTTCACAAGGTGATCCAAGTCGATTATCTGCAACATGGTTTTGGTCGTTGGGCGGTAGAGCATAAAGCTGATAAGCGGGTGATTGGTTTTTGTGGTCCGAAATTTATTCCAGAATTCAGCGAAGTCGAACTGGGTTATCGTTATTTCCCTGAGTATTGGGGAACTGGAATTGGTACTGAGGCCGCATTTGCTGCATTAGCCGAATTTAAACGTTTTGGCATTGACCAGACGATTGCACTTATCTTAGCAGGGAATCTCGGTTCTGAAGGTGTGGCTAAGCGTGTGGGCATGCATTGGCGTGAGCAAAATGAGTTTATGGGCCATAAAGTGAATATCTACGCCAAGGTGTTATAGCGGTTTACCCGTAAACATCATCTAATAAAAAACCAGCCTTAGGCTGGTTTTTTGCTTAATTCTTTATAAACACAATGGCCGACTTAGGCGTCGTTATGCTCACAGGTATCGTTGGTGCAAGTGCCGTACAAATATAAGCTGTGATTAGTCAACTTAATGTTGTGTTTCATGGCAATTTCATCTTGACGACGTTCGATGACTTCATCTGAAAACTCAATCACTTTGCCACACGATAGGCAAACTAAGTGATCATGATGATGCTGAGTCGATAGTTCGAAAACGGCTTTACCGCTCTCAAAATGATGGCGACTGACAATACCTGCATCATCAAATTGGTTTAACACACGGTAGACGGTGGCTAGACCAATTTCTTCACCGATATCGAGCAGCTTCTTGTACAAATCTTCTGCACTGATATGTTGGTTTTCAGGTCCTTGCATCAGTTCTAGGATCTTGACTCGTGGCAGGGTAATTTTCAAACCCGCTTTTTTTAGCGCTTGATTTCCATCTGTCATTGCTAATCTCTTGATTGCAGAACCAATAGGTTCATCCGTGGATAGTGTTTGCCATTATAGGTGCTCAGGTTGAAAACTTAAACCTTTGTTCTGGCTTTCTAGGGCGATATGCAGATAAATTGTGTCAATAGGCGTTAAATCACAATATTTTGCGGCAATTCAAGCATAGTTTTTGTATGGTTATACCAAGGAATAATATTCACGGCTGCCAAAGTCAGTGAGAATAATTCAAATAAATAAAATAATAAGGAATCGGCATGTACCAGCAAATTGTGGTGTTAACCGGCGCAGGGATCTCTGCTGAGTCGGGTTTACGCACCTTTCGCGATCAAGATGGTCTGTGGGAAGAGCATCATATTGAAGACGTTGCTACACCAGAAGGGTATGAGCGTGATGCTGAATTGGTAGAGCGATTTTACAATAGTCGTTGGTTGCAACTGCATAGTGGCACGGTTGAACCCAATGCAGCGCATGTGGCCTTAGCAAAGTTGGAAGCGGACTTTAAAGGTCAATTACTTATCATCACACAAAATATTGATGATCTGCATGAGCGTGCGGGCTCGCGTCGTCTATTGCATATGCACGGTGAATTATCCAAAGGCCGTTGTCCGCGCTCACGTCAGACCTTTATTTTACGTGAGCCCTTTGGTGCCGATAATTGCTGTACTTGTTGTATTCCGGCCCAGCGATTACGCCCCCATGTGGTGTGGTTTGGTGAAATGCCCTTAGGGATGGATCGAATTCACGATGCGCTGGATAACTGCGACTTGTTTATTGCCATTGGCACCTCTGGCACTGTGTATCCTGCCGCGGGCTTTGTGGATACAGCTAACCATCATGGGGCTCAAACAGTCGAAGTGAATATGATGGCACCCGATAGACACAGTCAGTTTCAATATCACCTCACAGGAAAAGCGGGGGAGTTAGTGCCTCAGTTGGTTGATACCATTTTAGCGGGTCGAGTGATTGGCAGTGAGTCGAACACATGAGCGAAAAAGTTGCGATTATAATGCGTGGCTTACCGGGCAGTGGTAAGTCACATTGGGTTGAAACTTACATTCTTTCCCTTCCTTTAGAAAAAGCCATTGGCGTGCGGCAACGTGGCGTATTTTCGACCGATAGTTTTTTCTACCATGAAGATGAATACCGTTTCGATGCCAAGAAATTACCTGAGTTTCATCAATGTAATTTGACGGGGTTTATTCTGGCACTTTCTTCAAGCGAGCCCGTGGTTATTTGTGACAATACCAATCTGTGCCACTGGGAATACATGGCCTATGAAGCGGCGGCAAAAGCCTTAGGTTATCAAGTTAGAATTGTGCTTGTGGGTGAACCAAGCAGTCTGGCTCATCAGCAGGAATGCGCGAAACGCAATCGCCACGGCGTTCCTTTGGCACAAATTCAGCGGATGGCGAAGGGATTTGAAGATTTTTAATTTCAGGTACTTACTTATGTTGAGTGTTGTGATCTGTAGCAATCAATTTTAGGTATAGGTCCCGCAGTGTTTTCGCCCTGTCATAAGTCTGTTGTACTCTGTTTCAACGTTCTGCTTTGTCTATGTCTATGTGCATGTGTATGGCTCGTACATTCGCCTTGTCTATTTGACTGTGCACTTTAAGCTTGATCCCAAAGACAGTTTATCCACATAAGTCTGCGTATAATGCGCTAACTTGTGTGGCATTGAAGGGTCAATGCAAGATTGCTGCTGGCTTGATCGAGACCATTGAGCACAAGCGGACGTTTATCAGAGGAAAGAGCCATGCTCATTAAAATTTTACTAACAGTCTTAGTCATTGCTGGCGCTTGGTTTTTACTGGTGAAACGCAAGCGTCAGATTGAACCTCTGGCAGTTAATCTCAGTTCAAAGCGTTTTAGTGAACCGCTGTGGCGCCGATACCTGTTGACGGGTGTGTTTGTGGTGATTGGATTTAGCCTACTGAGTTACAGTGTTTGGTATTGGCGCGATCAGCATAGAATTGTCACTGTGAGAATTGTGTCACCGAATGCCGACAATAACGGCGAGTATCGTGTGCGAAAAGGGGATATCTCAGACTCGAAAATGGTCACTATCGATGGCATCCATATTCGCTTTTCGACCCAAGAACGGTTGGCTATTATCGAAACCGATTAAGGCATATTTATTTTACTAAATTACCTTGCACGCCTTTTCATTGCCAACTTATGCGGTAAACTAGCGACAATTTTTTAGCCTGCACTTAAGTGGAATCGTTAACTTAAGTTTTTTTTCAGGAGGACAAATGATTACTGCTTATGTCTATGATAATCGTCACCTTACTGTGACAGAGCTCGGCATACTGGACAGTATTCCCGCATCGACCATTTGGTTAGATCTGTATAAACCCGATGATGAGGAGCGAGAGTGGTTAAGTCATTTTTCTGTTGAAGAAGTGCCTGACGAAGAAGATATTAATGAAATTGAGGCCTCGGCACGTTTTTATCAAAACAGTGACGGCTTGCATATTAATTCATTATTCCCACAGCGTGTCGGCCAAGATGTGCGCGGCGTTAACGTTTCCTTCAACCTTCGTAGCAATTTTTTACTGACAATTCGTGAAGAAGACGTAGGTCTTATCCGTTTGCTGCGTAACTATTTGCGTTTAGGGCGGTTAGAAGTATCGACACCGCAGGAATTGTTTCTCGAATTATTTAATCTGAAAGTGGATTATCTATCTGACTTAATTGAAGACGTTTACACTGTACTTGAAAATGTCGGTGAGCAAGTATTTGATAACGATGAACTTGACGATGTATTTAAGCTCATCACTCTGCAAGAAGACTCTAATGGTAAAATTCGATTAAGTTTGCTCGATACTCAGCGTTCACTGCGTTATATGCAGCGTTATTATCGTGGCCAGTTATCCGATGAACATTTAAAGGACTTGCGGGAAATGTTGTCGGATATCGAGTCGCTGATGCCCCACAGTCAGTTTATTTTCGATAAGTTAAACTTTCTGCTCGATGCGGCCATGGGTTTCAGTGGTCTGCAACAGAACAAAATCATCAAAATCTTCTCGGTTGCCGCAGTGGTGTTTCTACCACCGACCTTGATTGCCAGTAGTTATGGGATGAACTTTACCAGCATGCCTGAGCTTGAGTGGCAATACGGTTATCCTATGGCGATTGTGATGATGTTAGCCAGTGCCGCAGGTACTTACTTCTTCTTTAAACGTAAGCATTGGTTATAAGCCTGGCGCGAGCTGTGTTTATTTCTTGAATTAACAATAAGGGTCGAATGCAATATTCGACCCTTATTGTTATCACTTTTATTAATCATGTTCATTCAATGACTTTTATTCAATGAGTGAGACTCGATGACTTTGCTTAAATGAGTGAAGCTCGTTAGACATAATCGTTAAGCCAGTTTCTTAATCAACTACTTACGACTATCGCCGCCAAAGTAGTAACTCACTCGCTCGCGCGGATTCAAATACTCGTGGACTTTTTCAGGAAGCGCCGCAGGTGGTAAGCAGCGCACTATGCTGATCCCTTCAATTTCCAGATCAACGATAGGCGCCTGATCTTTAGGCACTAAGGCATCGTAAACCAATATTTTTGGACATAGCAGTTTAGTTAAGTTAACCGACATCACCATGGCATATTGACCGCTGGATAATTCCACCACACTGCCTGGGGGGTAAATGCCCAGCATCTTGATCATCTTGCCAATATACTCTTGATTTAGCTTAGTTTTATATTGCTTATACAAATGCCCTAGTGCGGCGTAGGGCATTCTGGCTTTGCCCTGTTGGCTTGGGTAACACAAGGAGTCATATTCGTTCACTACCGCAATCAGTTGCGATACCTTATCGAGAGCCTCTTCCTTTAGGCCTTTGGGATAACCACTGCCATCGAGAAACTCGTGGTGATTGGTGATTGCAGGTAAGGCTGCTTGGGGAAAATTATCGGCTAATTTGAGCAGTTCAATCCCAAGTAATGGATGCTGCTTGATAAAATTAAGCTCTGGTGCTGACCAAGGTGTCGATTTTTTTAGAATTTGTGGTGGGATTTTTAATTTACCCACGTCGTGGAACAGGGCACTGAGACCGACCGTTTCGATTTCACTTCTATCCCATTCCATTTCTTTGGCGATCAGCATAGAGAGGATAGCAACATTCAAGGAGTGGTAGTAAATGCTTTCATCCTGCTTAGCATCACTCATCAAATGCAGCACTAAGTTATCTGAGTTGAGCAGCTGTTCGACTATGGTGTGCACCAAATCTTTGGCGTCATCGACCGCATTTAAGGGGCGATTACGTAACTTAGAGATGAGGCTGCGCATCATGGCTACTGAGCGGGTAAAATTTTGCTCAGTTTTATTAATGTCACGGCGTAATTTTTTTTGTACTTCGATTTGCTCAGCCTTGTATTGATCCATGTCGTTTTTAAGCACATTGATTTCAGCACTTGGCGGCAATTTGATAGGGTTGACCGCATCAGCATGTATCGGGGCGACGTCGCTGCGTTCTAAATCGACGATGACATGTTCGATGCCCAGATTTTTAATCAACTCGATTTGTGCAGCTTGTTTAATATGAAAGCTACTGAATAAAAAGGGATGATCTTTCCAAGCCACGGGCAAACGCACAAAGTTGCCGACTTGAAGTTGATGGACTGAGACTTTACAGCTTTTTTTCATATTCTTGTTATCGTGAAGCGTAATGTGGGTTATTTTATCTCAATGATGCTGCTTTACAATTACTTAACTAACATGTCAGCATAGTAAGCCTAGAAAGTAGCCACTCCATTGAGGAAGTATGGACTTTATTGAAGTATACCCTAATGCGTTGCCGAATGACTTGTGTGACCGTCTCATTCTGGCATTTGAGCAACATGCTGGCGTTGTTGATGGACAAACGGGCAATGGCGTCGATCTGGAGAAGAAGATCAGCCGCGATTTGACCTTAGATAGTTTCGTCGACCTGCAGCCCATCAGAAACGAACTCTTAGGTTATACCTTAAAGGGCGCAGTAGATTATTTTACAAAATATTCAATGGCATTAATGGGTGCGGTTGCTGTGTCAGTGAGTGATGAGCAGGGCCAACCTGTAACACTAACTCCGACTAATTTTGCGACGCTGGGTGCGCCTAGGGCCGATGGCTTAGTGAAGTATTTGTATCGCAGTGGCAGTATTAATATTCAAAAGTATCAGCAAAATAAAGGCGGTTATCCCCATTGGCATTCGGAGCAATTCCCGCAGAATGGCCACAATGAAGCTCTGCATCGCGTCGTGCTCTATATGTTTTATTTAAATGATGTGGAAGAGGGCGGCGAAACCGAATTCTATTATCAACAGCGTAAAATCTCCCCTAAAAAAGGCACTATGGTGATAGCGCCTGCGGGATTTACTCATTCACATCGGGGGAATAAACCTGTGAGTGGTGACAAATATATTGCCACTTCTTGGATCATGTTTAATCGAGCCGAACAGCTATATGCGGTGATTGCATGATAGTATCCCAGTTTCTTACACTGGGATACTGATCCTAAAGAGGGCCCCTTCTAAGCGACTTTCTTCAATTTTTAAGCTGCCACCGTAGCTGTGAACGATTTCATCACAGACAGCTAATCCGATCCCTTGCCCTGGGGACTGAGTATCGGCACGCACGCCACGTTGGATAATCTTCTGTCTTAAGCTTTCTTCAACACCTGGGCCATCATCTTCAACAATGAGTTCAAACTCACCTTGTGAGTTAATTTTAGCCGATACATGCACTTGGCTGATACACAAGCGGAAAGCGTTTTCCATTAGGTTGCCACACAGTTCCATCAAGTCGCCCTTGTTGCCAGGGAACATTAAGGCGGGAGGAATGTTTGCTGAGAACTGCACTTGCTTGTCGCGATAAATTTTAAACAACATTTGCGCTAATTGGTCGACTAAGGGCGCAATCACCGTTTGTTCTTGCTTCAGGCCTTGGCGGCCTAACATAGCTCGTTTTAATTGATATTTGACCAGCTGATCCATCTGGCTGACTTGTTCCATGATCTTTTCGCTCGCCGATTGTTTACTCAAACTGGCGTCATCTGTAATGGCATGCACGGCGGCTAAGCGGGTTTTAAGACTGTGTGCCAAGTCATTCATCGCATTTTGATAGCGCTGTTGTTGGGCACTCGATTGTTGCAACATCTGGTTGAGTGCTTGCGTTACGCCTTCAAGTTCAACAGGATAGCCCTCAGAAAGTGATTTACTCTTACCTTGGTTAATTGATTGCAGTTCATTTTGCATCCGTACCAAGGGACGCATGCCCCAATAGGCGGCGCTGACCAATAGAATTAAGGCTAAGGCCAATACCATGGCTAAACGAATATAAGTACGTTTACTGAATTTACTGTATTCCTGCTCCAGTTTGGCGGCATCTTTCATGACGAGGAGGTTGTAATGCACACTGGCAATTTCTACCGCGAGCAAATAGACGAAATATCCTCTGTCGTCAGCCATGGTGAGGTAGTAGGGCGGGGAGTCGTTACGGATTTCGTTAAAACGCTCACAGGTATCAAATAAGCCACGATCTACTGCGAGGGATGAGGTCCAAACCTGCTTAAATTTGTCATCGCAGCTCGCTATCACATAACGCTCTTGTTTATTATTTTCTTCCAGCCAAGCACTGGTATCGGGGATAAGATCGTGCTCCCGTAATTCGGCGGCGACTTGGGGAATTTCGGCAATGAGTTGGGCCGTTTCTTCGTTATAACTATTTTGCGCATGCAGAATATTAACCATCCATGCGAGACCAAAACCCACTAAGGTAATAATTGATAGCGAGGTGAGAAACATCCGTGTCAGCAGACGTTTCTTGAATTTTAATCTTAATTGCATGGCAGGTTAAATTTATATCCTTGGCCGCGGATGGTCACTATGGGGGTATCGATACCATCGCGGGTCAGTTTTTTACGCAAGCGGCTGACCATAACTTCAATCGTATTGGGATCGCCTTCCTTATCACCATAAATCACATCGAGTAAACGTTGCTTGGCGACAACCTCATGACAATGGCGCATCAAATATTCGAGGATTAAATATTCAAAGGCAGTGACCTCCATGACTTCGTCACCCAGAGTGACTTGTTTGGCGGCGAGATCGAGTTTCAATTCTCCACTGCAAATCACGGGTTTAACAAAACCTGCGCTACGGCGCACTAAGGCATCAAGCCTTGCGACAAGCTCTTCTTTTTGAAAGGGTTTCACTAAGTAGTCATCGGCTCCGGCGTTTAGGCCTTCAACTTTATCCTGCCAATTAACTCGTGCCGTGAGAATTAATATCGGTGCTTTAAGACCCGCTTCACGGAGTTGTTGAATTAAGCTAATACCATCTTGATCGGGTAGCCCTAAATCGACAATGGCGACATCGATGGGATAATTAGTGGCTTGATAAAAACCTTCTTTGGCAGTCAGTGCCACTTGAACTTGATTGCCGAGATCGCTTAATTGCACTTTTAAGTGGTGGGATAAAATAGGATCGTCTTCAACAACCAAAATTCTCATAATATAATGCCTTAAAGTGTATGAGCTAAAGCTTTAGCAAACTAGTCTACGCAAAATCACACTGATAACCAAATAGAGGATCAGCATATCTTAGTTGAACTTAACCTTTGCTGACCGAGTTGAACTTGTGGTCAAAATAAGTACTAATTAATTGTTGAATAAGACGGTTTTGCCGTTAAAGTGTTAGCGTATCGGGGAATTTCCCCAAGGCGATTTTTGTTTTCTGATCCGCAAAATGCCGTTGCCACACATAATCGCGCCTAAGGTAAATAACATCACCGCCATCATGATAAAAGACAATCTCAACCAAGGCATTTCTTGCGCTAATCGCAGATGTACCGCTTCAATGGTTGTGACGCCCCATACGGCAAAGACACTTATAAATAATAAAATTTGTAATAAACGAAGTAAGTAAACTGAGTTAAAAAATAAGACCAAAGGCGCAAGTGCAAAAGGAATAGCAAAGTTAATTTGTTCGTAACGTACGAAGTGGGCACTCAATAACCAGCATGCAATCAGGATCCAAAGACTTCTCCACCACATTTATACCCCTCCCATTAAACGTATTAAAATAGTAAACATAATGTATCTAAAAACAAACTTCCGTACTATTGGTGCGTTCACATTTTGCTAACAATAGACATGTTAACTGTATTGCGTTCAAACAAAAACGCCCAACACTGAAGCTGGGCGTCATTTTGGTCTTTGTGAGGTTTAGTTCGATTTATCTAAATGATGAACTTGCTCATCAAAACTTCTAGCAACTTTACCCGCTTGAGTGTTGTTAAACACTTGCTCGTTAAATTCGCCCTCTGATTTAGCAATAATTACAGTTGCTACGCAATCACCTGTGACGTTTACAGCAGTACGTACCATGTCGAGTAAGCGATCGACACCGATAATCAGGGCAATCCCTTCCACTGGCAAGCCAACTTGATTTAACACCATGGCCAGCATGATAAGTCCGACACCTGGAACACCCGCTGTACCAATTGATGCTAACGTGGCAGTCACAACGACAACGGCATAATCGGTTAGTGAGAGCTCAATGCCAAAAACCTGCGCAATAAACACAGTGGCAACGCCTTGCATGATTGCTGTGCCATCCATATTAATGGTAGCGCCTAACGGTAGCGTAAAAGCGGCGATTTTATTATCCACACCTAATCTATGTTCAGACGCTTCTATGGTAATGGGTAAAGTGGCATTTGAACTGGCGGTTGAAAAAGCAAACAACTGCACATCGCGCATTTTACGAATAAATATTAAGGGATTGAGGCCTGAGAAAAGTTTTAGAAGTGTAGGGTAAACAACAAACGCATGGATCAGTAATACACCTAAGACCACGAAGAAATATTTAACCACACTACCAAAGGTCTCTAAACCGAGTGTTAATGCAAGTTTTGCCATCAGCGCAAATACACCATAGGGCGCGAGTTGCATTATCAGTGTCACGACACGCATGATGACTTCATTTAAATCTTCAAACAACGCCGCAATACGTTTACCTCTCTCACCAATATGGGCAATAGCAAAGCCAAAAATCACCGCAAAAATAATAATTTGCAGCATATTACCTTCGCTCAATGCCTGCATCGGATTAGTGGGCACTATGTTTATCAGCACATCAGCAAGACTTGGGGCTTCTTTTGCGACGTACTCCATTTTTTCTGACGCCAGTGAGGCGTTTCCAGGATGTATAAGGACTGCGCTGACAATCGCAATCACTAAGGCAATGGCGGTTGTGAATAAATAGAAGGCGAGGGTTTTCCCCCCTAAGCGGCCTAATTTTGAAGGTTCACTCAGTGAGCAAGTTCCGCAAACTAATGAAATAAAGACTAAAGGAACGACTAACATTTTTAAGCTGGAGATGAAGATAGTACCGATAACATGCAAGAAACCTTCGGTAATATAATCTTTTACTATATCGCTTTCTGGAAAGGCATTACGAAGAAAGAGGCCTAAAGCAATACCTGTTCCCATACCGATCAGAATTTTACTTGTAAGGCCGAGTTTATTTTTTATAGAAATTGCCATAGAGAGTCCTGTGTGTTTTTTATACATTCTATTTTTTGGCGCTCACAAGACTAGCAAGAAAATCGTGAAGATGAAATGACAATTAATGTTAAAGTATTTATCAGATTTGCGAAATAAAATAAGATAGTTACGGGAAAGTTGCGTGAAAATTGTGTAATGTTAGCCTATAAGTAATAAGCGTCTCGCTTAGGTATTATCATCAGAGTAACAGGGAGCCTGACAATGAAGTCAGCGTATAAGGTTTTTCTCGCAGGATTGTGTTCGCTTTTATTATCAGCATGTGGTGGTGGAGGCAGTATCTCTGATGATGGTTCCGGTACTCCGCCGACGCCAAGTGTCGTCACTGTCACTCTGAGTATTACTAATACGGATATTTCTGCTTTAGCACCTGCCACAGTATCAGCTAAAGTTGTTGATTCGAAACTCGGTTCCTTGGCTGGTGAATTAGTTACTTTTACTCTGAGTAATTCTAATATTGGGTCTTTTGATCCTAGTACGGCAACGGCATTAACGAATACCGAAGGTGTTGCTACTATTATTTTAAATACAGCAACTATTGCGGGTGCAGGTACTGTCACTGGCAAAGTTGATACTGGGGAGTCTGGGAAAATTGGTTTTGTGATGAAAGGTGATGGCGGTGAAGCGGGTGGAGGTGCACAAGTTAATTTAGCCTTAACTGATATTACAGGCTTACCTATTCAAACTATTACATCCTTAAATCCAGGTAAGTTAACTGCTACTATCACCGGCATTAATAAACCCACGATAGTGACCTTTGACAATGATATTGGGGACCTTCCTATCAAAACTGCTGTAACAAATAGTCAGGGAAAGGCTAGTGTTGATATTTATGCTGGTAATACGTTAGGTGCAGGAACTATCGTTGCCTCTTTAGCTAGTGGTGAAAAAGGTAATACAGTAGTGGTGGTTGGTGCTACAAATGTAGTCATGGGTAGTGGAAGTCCTTTTGTTGCTGGTAAAGCAAATGTTAGTTCAAGTGATTTAACTGCAGGTGGCACCGCGACTATTTCTGTCGTTATCCAGGACGATCAAGGTAAGCCTTTTACCCAACCTGTGGATGTTAAGTTTTCATCGGCCTGTTCAACTAAATCATCACCAGAAGCCATAATAAGTTCACCCGTACCCTCTGTGAATGGCGTAGCTACAACGACTTACCTTGCAAAGGGCTGCGTTGGAGATGATCCTATTAATGTTACTGCTAACGCAGGTGGATTAAATCTTTCAGCTACGGGCACTATTAAAGTACTTCCTGCTAACGTGGGAAGCATTATATTTATGTCTGCGACACCGCAAAATATCGCCATTTTAGGTACAGGTGGCTCAGAATCTTCTGAAGTTAAATTTAAGGTACTTGACACAAATAGTAATCCGGTAAGTAACCAGTTAGTTAACTTTAGTTTGAACACTACGACGGGAGGCATAGTGCTTGACCCATCAAGTGCAACGACTAACAATCAAGGCATTGTTCAGACAGTTGTAAGAACAGGGACTGTTGCTACTTCGGTAAGAGTAACAGGCACTATTGCTGGCTCTTCGCCAGTTATTTCAAGTCAATCAAGTCAGCTCATCATCTCGACAGGGATACCCGATCAAGACAGTTTTTCACTTTCTGCAACAGTACTCAATGCGGAAGGTTGGAACGTTGATGGCACCAAAGTGACCGTTACTGCACGCCTAGCCGATGCATTCAATAACCCTGTTCCAGATGGCACAACAGTATCTTTTACCACTGAAGGTGGCTCTATTGAAGATGCTTGTCAGACTGTTAAAGGTACATGTAGTGTTGTTTGGACGAGTCAGTTAACTAGGCCTGAAGGGCAGTCTCTTATTGACGCAACAGGCGCATTAATTCGCAATCCTATTGCGATACTTGCGCCTAATTTAGGTAATTATTATGGCCAGAAATATGGTGGTCGAGCAACTATTACTGCAACTGCGATTGGCGAAGAATCCTTCCCAGATATTAACGGCAATGGCCGCTTTGATTCTTCTGAAGCAACAGCATTTTTAACTCAAAAGGATGTAAGTGGTAAGCCATTTGATTTGGATGATGCTTTCAATGATTATAATGAAGATGGCATTTTTAATCCTCAGCAAGCGGGTGGACAAATTGGTGGGGAATTAGAAGAGTTAATTGATTTTAATTCTAATGGTGTTTTTGATATAAAAGATAGTAAATATAACGGTGTACTCTGCTCTGAGCCAGCACATGCTGCTTGTGCTGATGGTATTACAGATTCAAAATCACTATATGTGAGAGGCAGTTTAGTGATTGTCATGTCAGGAAGTACTGCTTATGCGACTCCGATTGCTGATGTGCTTATCGACGATAGTTACAGCATCAGCAAAGACCAACGTATTGACTTAATAGGTAAAGATGCCGCTACTGTTTATTTCACTATATCTGACTTACATAACCAACAAATGCCTGCTGGTAGTATTGTTAGATTTAAAGCAAGCGCAGGTTCTGTTGCTAGTAGTGCTCAATATATTTGGCCAAGTAGTAACTATAACGCGGGACGTGAGTTTAGTGTGACACTGAAAGGTGAAGAGCAACCTAATGCAGGTACTCTTATTGTTGAGGTTGAAACCCCTAATGGGTCAGTGACTCAGGTTCTATCTATTCCGATTAGAATCAGCTAGTTTTAAGGACCTTATCCAAATAAAAAGAGCATCTAAGGTGCTCTTTTTCTATTGTAGGTCTGTCGAATTTTATAATGATGTAGTTCAAAAAGTTAGGAATAATTCCTAACGCTGGAACTGATACACGCTACCTAGTTTCATGATCTGTGTCAGTTCATCCAGAGCTGTTCGAGATTCGATGATTAGCTGAGGGTCTGCAAGATCTTGGGTGGTTAATCTGTCTCGATAATGTTTGTCTACCCAAAGGTTTAAACGAGTAAATAAAGCATTATTCATCAGAGTGTGTTGATTTACCGCTGCGACTTCCACTTCATTCATGGCGACACGTAAACGAAGACAGGCAGGGCCGCCACCGTTTTGCATGCTTTGTTTTACGTCGAAATAAAGCACTTGCTTAATCGGTGTGTTTAACGTGAGTAATTCGTTCAAATAGGCAAATACCGCGGGATTTTCTTGGCAATCTGTTGGGGCAATAATCGCCATTTCACCGGATGGCAATGTAATAATTTGAGTATTGAATAAATAGCTTTTGACTGCGTCGTTAATTGCTACTTTCGCGGTTGGCACTTCAATGAAATACAGCTCAGTGTCGAGTTTACGTTTAATTTCATCGATCTTATTCTGGGTATTTAAGAAGGCTTGTTCGTGGTAGAACAGGACATTTTGATTACCTACTGCGATAACATCGTTATGGAATACACCTTGATCAATCACATCAGGATTCTGTTGGATGAAGACGCAATTATCGTCTTCCAGCTGATGTAAGCGTGCGACTGCCATCGACGCTTCTAAGGTTTGTCTTGCTGGATATTTTTGCGGTTTAGGTGCATTGGGATTAGTGGCTTCTTGTCCATAAACAAACAGCTCAACACCAGCATGGCCGTATTCATTGCAGAGACGAGTGTGGTTTGCGGCACCTTCATCACCGAAGCTATTATGCTCAGGTAAGTGACTATGGTGATGAAAATAGTGGGGATCACTGAAAGTTGCTGTTAATATGCGCCCCGTTGTCAAAGGCTCGATGCTGCGATGCAGTTTGTCGACTAAATTTGCTGGGGTGAAATGCAGTTTGCCGTCACGTGTATCTGCACTTGGTGAGACGGTAGCGGCATTGGCTGTCCACATACTGGAAGCACTGCAACAGGCATTAAGTAACATAGGCGCTTCTTTTGCCGCTTGTTTTAATACATTAGCATCAGAGCCGGAAAATCCAATTCGGCGCAATGTATAGAGATCTGGGCGCTCTTGAGGAGCTAATATTCCTTGAACCATGCCCATATCGGCTAGTGCTTTGGCTTTTTGGAGTCCTTGTTTTGCTGCAGCTTTGGGGTTGGAAACTAAGGCGGCATTGCTAAGTGAGGCTACATTGCCAAAAGACAACCCTGCGTAATTGTGTGTTGGTCCAACGAGTCCATCAAAATTCGCTTCAAAGTGCTTCATTGCTTATCCTTGTGATAGGGAAAGTTATTATTTGTTCATATGGTCCCTGAGGGAACCCAGTATACTGAAGCTTTTCGAGTGCACAAGCGGACGGTTTTGTGCTCAAAGCGACTTTTTCACGATAAATGCATAACTATTTCTTGCTTGCTGGCAAATAATGAAATATTAGTTTTTAATTACGCATATTATATTTTTACATTTTTTCAACTTTGATTAAAAAGTGACTCGCTGGTACATATAAAAGAGGGATTAACTTGAAACTATCAGTACAACCCTCTATATATGGTGCCAATTTCCACCTTCTTGAGATTTTTTGGCGCAAATTAAACTATGGGTAAATCGCTAGTTATTGTCGAATCACCGGCCAAAGCTAAGACTATTAATAAATATCTTGGCAAAGAATTCATCGTTAAATCGAGCGTAGGTCACATCCGTGATCTGCCGACATCATCGACTTCAGAAGGCAATGAAAAGGTTAAATCCGCTGCCGAAGTTAAGAAGATGTCGCCAGAAGAAAAAGCTCAATATAAAAAGGTGAAAGATCAGCAAGCGCTAGTGTCTCGTATGGGCGTAAACCCTGAAAAGGGCTGGGCGGCTAAGTACCAAATTTTGCCGGGTAAAGAAAAAGTCGTTAAAGAGTTACAGGCACTTGCCGATTCTGCTGACCAAATCTATCTCGCAACCGACTTAGACCGTGAGGGAGAAGCTATCGCCTGGCATTTGCAAGAGGTGATTGGTGGTGATCCTTCACGGTATCAACGTGTTGTTTTCAACGAAATTACTAAGTCTGCGATTCAAGATGCTTTTAGTAAACCGTCGACACTCGACACTAACATGGTTAATGCCCAACAAGCGCGCCGCTTCTTAGACAGAGTTGTCGGTTTTATGGTGTCGCCGCTGCTGTGGAAAAAAGTCGCTCGCGGTTTATCCGCTGGGCGAGTGCAGTCGGTTGCCGTGCGTTTAGTGGTTGAACGCGAAAGCGAAATCAAAGCCTTTGTGCCTGAAGAATTTTGGGATGTACACGCAGAGCTCAATACGCCCGCTCAAGAAGCTTTGCGGATGGAAGTGGTTAAGCATCTAGATGCTGCCTTTAATCCTATCAATGAACAGCAAGCGATGGCTGCGGTTCAAGCGTTATCTGCGGCAAGTTTTACTGTGCTGGCCCGCGAAGATAAAGCGACTCAAAGTAAACCATCGGCTCCCTTTATTACGTCGACACTGCAACAGGCCGCGAGTACACGCTTAGGTTTTGGTGTGAAGAAGACCATGATGATGGCGCAGCGACTTTACGAAGCCGGTCATATCACTTATATGCGTACCGACTCGACCAATTTGAGTCAAGAAGCCGTTGAAAACTTGCGCGATATGATTGCCAAAGAATTTGGTGATAAGTATCTACCCGCCGAACCGATTCGATACGGATCAAAAGAAGGCGCACAAGAGGCTCACGAAGCGATTCGTCCATCGAACGTTCAAGTGCAAGCAGCGACCTTATCTGACATGGAACGTGACGCTCAGCGCTTATATGAGCTTATTTGGCGCCAGTTTGTCTCATGTCAAATGACACCTGCACAATATGATGCCACTAAGTTGACAGTAAAAGCGGGTGACTATGAGCTCAAGGCTACTGGACGTACTTTACGTTTTGATGGTTGGACTCGCGTACAAACAGCGCTTAAGAAGAAAAACGAAGAAGACAATACGTTACCATTCGTGGCACAGGGCGATGTATTAGCATTAAAAGAATTGCAGCCTAAACAACATTTTACTAAGCCGCCAGCACGATACAGCGAAGCCTCTTTAGTTAAAGAATTAGAAAAACGCGGTATTGGCCGCCCATCAACCTACGCAACCATCATTTCAACGATTCAAGATCGTGGTTATGTAAAAGTCGAAAATCGTCGTTTCTATGCCGAAAAAATGGGTGAAATTGTCAGCGAACGATTGGTGAGCAGTTTTGCTGATTTGATGAGCTATGACTTTACCGCCAGCATGGAGCAAACATTAGATGATGTGGCTCGGGGCGAGTTAGACTGGAAAAAAGTACTCGATGGTTTCTATGCTGACTTTATTAAGCAATTAGAAAAAGCGGAGCTGGATCCCGAAGAAGGTGGCATGCGTCTTAACCAAATGGTGATGACGGATATCAAGTGCCCAACTTGTGGTCGTCCTATGGGGATCCGTACGGGAACGACTGGGGTTTTCCTTGGTTGCTCTGGTTATGAATTACCCCCTAAAGAACGCTGTAAGACGACGATGAACCTCACGCCTGGCGTTGAGGCGATTAGCGAAAACAGTGAAGATGCCGAAACAGATGCACTGCGTGCGAAGCACCGTTGTAGTATTTGTGGCACGGCAATGGACAGTTATCTGATCGATGAGAAGCGTAAGTTACACGTCTGCGGTAACAATCCAATCTGTGAAGGCTATGAAGTCGAAGAAGGCCAATTCAAGATCAAAGGCTATGAAGGTCCACTGATTGAGTGTGATCGCTGTGGTCACGATATGGAACTGAAAAATGGTCGTTTTGGTAAGTACTTTGGCTGTACCAATGAAGAGTGTAAGAATACCCGTAAATTACTGAAAAATGGTGAGGCGGCGCCGCCAAAAGAAGATCCTATTTATTTACCCGAACTGAAATGCAGTAAATCGGATGCCCATTTCGTATTACGTGATGGTGCTGCGGGTATCTTCTTAGCGGCCAGTACTTTCCCTAAATCACGTGAAACCCGTGCGCCTCTGGTTGAGGAGCTGGTTCAATACCGCGAGCTGCTGTGGCCTAAGTATCAGTATTTAGCGGATGCGCCAGTCACTGATGATGAAGGCAATAAGGCTGCGGTGAAGTTTAGCCGTAAGACGAAAGAGCAATACGTTGCAACTGAAGTCGATGGTAAAGCCACGGGTTGGTCTGCGCATTACGTCAATGGTAAGTGGGTGAGTGAATCTACCAAGAAGGCCAAGAAAGGCGCATAGCGACGGATTAAGCTAGCTTAACGCTAAGAGAACAACAAAAAGCCAAGTCATATTTGACTTGGCTTTTTTGTTTGCGTTTTTTCGATATTAATTTGTTGCTATAGATAATAATTCAAACATGTTGAGTACTTTACGTACAGATACAAACTGACTAACAATGACGCGATAGCATGAGTGGCAAATGTGTCGCTAATTCAACTTAACGGTAAGCAAATAGAGACTGATCACCATTTCTTTTTAGGTTGAAACAGCATATCGATATCATCTTCTTCATTTTTAGGTCTAGGCGCACTGGGCTCAGATTGTTTCTGTGCACCCATAATTTCATCAAGTAATTGTTTAGCCTCATCGACTTTACGCCCAATGAAGGGATCATTAGGCGTTTGTGCCTTAATGGCGTGTAATGTTGATAGGGCTTTGGTTACCATTTGTTTTGATGAGCCATATTGCTTCATAAAGCTGGCCGCGCGGGCACGAGAAAGCATAGAATCGACATTAATTCTGAGCTGTAAACTGTCGATGCGGCTTTCTTCTTGAGCAAAAATGCTCGGATCAACTTTACCTTTATTATGCTCGGCTCTGAGTATCGCCTTTAATTTTTTTAAGGTTTGAACAAGCGCTAAAATTTGCTTGTCATTATCGGGTAGTCTGAAATTCTCAATTGGAGGAGTTTGAGGTTGTCCAGACTGTAAGCTTGTTATTTGATTATTGATATCGGCTAAGCGGCGTTGGTAGTCTGACTGTTGTTGGCCATTACTGATCGCTGTTGCAGATTGCAAGGCATCTTGTACACGCCGGTACAAAACCAACACTATATTCGTGCTACAAGGCATCATTCCTGTGTTTGATAACACAGTTTCAGTTTCATCGATAATTGCTCTTTGACGGGCAAATTCAATGCGACGCTCAGCCTCTACACGTTCTTTTTGTTGCTGTAATACGTTAATTCCGATAACAAGCAGTAAAAGCGCACCGATGAGGATCAGAACCAAGGTGAATGACATAGATGTTCCATTATTTATCCAATTGAGCTAATGCTACAATAAATCAATAAACTAGCATAGTTATCTTAGCCTAGGTTATCATTTCTGTCGTATGAATCTGTAGACTTGTGCTCTATATTCCTATTTGCTTTAATTTTTACTATATACTATAACGATTGATTATAGCTGAGAGTGCTTTGAGGGCTCAGTTGTTAATGGCATTTTGCGTGTTTGAGACAAGGAAATAAGATGAAACTGCAACAACTCAGGTATATTGCTGAGGTCGTAAAACATAACCTCAATGTATCGGCGACAGCTGAAAACTTGTATACCTCTCAACCTGGGATCAGTAAACAAGTTCGTATGCTTGAAGATGAGTTGGGGATCCAAATATTTGGTCGTAGCGGTAAGCATTTAACCCATGTCACACCTGCGGGTTTGCAAGTGATCAGCATTGCCAATGATATTTTAGGTAAAGTTGAAAGTATCAAAAAAGTGTCTGAAGAATATACTAAGCCAGATCAAGGTGAGTTAAATATTTCCACAACAGATACTCAGGCACGCTATGCATTACCGACGATAATTCGTCAGTTTATTGATCGCTATCCTAAAGTGAACTTGCATATGCACCAAGGGACACCGTCGCAGATCAGCGAACAGGCGGCTCGCGGTGATGCAGATTTTGCCATTGCGACCGAAGCAATGCATTTATATTCAGATCTGATAATGTTGCCTTGTTACCACTGGAACCGCTCTATCGTTGTGCCCAAAGACCATCCTCTTGCGACCCGCAATCAAGGCAACTTGATTAGTATCGAAGATTTAGCCCGTTTCCCCTTAGTGACCTATGTCTTTGGTTTTGACCGTGCTTCTGAAATTGAAAAAGCGTTCAATCGGGCCAATTTAGAGCCGCGTGTTGTCTTTAGTGCGACCAGTGCCGATGTGCTTAAAACCTATGTTCGTTTAGGATTAGGTGTGGGCGTCATCGCGTCTATGGCCATTGATCCAAATGTTGATAAAGATTTAGTCGCTATTGATGCTGGTCATTTGTTTGCCCACAGTACGACTAAAATTGGTTTTAGGAAGGGCAGTTTCTTGCGCAGTTATATGTATGATTTTATTCAGCACTTTGCGCCGCATTTAACCCGTGATGTGGTGGAGAAAGCTGTAGCATTACGGGATCAACAGCTCATAGATGAAATGTTTGCCGATAAAAATCTGCCAATGCGTTAACTTGGATGATTTACAAACATAAAAATGCCGCTAATAAAAGCGGCATTTTTATGGGTTTAGCGATTAAGATAAATCGACTTTATCCATCTCGAGTTGCGCAAGGGCAATAACTGCTTGAGTGCGGTTACGAACGCCAAGTTTTCTAAATATGGCGGTAGCGTGCGCCTTGATGGTCGCCTCAGATACGCCAAGATCGTAGGCTATTTGTTTATTTAATAAACCTTCGGCAAACATCTGCAACACTTTATATTGTTGCGGCGTGAGATCGGATAACTTGCTGGCCATTTTATCAATGGCATCGTCATTGATAGCAATAATCTCAGTGCCTTTAGGCAACCAAATATCACCGAATAACACCGCACTTAGCGCCTCTTTTAGGGTTTCCATTGAAGCTGATTTAGGGATAAAACCACTGCTGCCATAATGAATCGCACGGCTAATGGTATTGATATCCTCGTGGGCTGAAATCACCACAACGGGTAACTCAGGATAATGTGAGCGTAGGTGGATAAGTGTGGAGTAGCCGTGGGACCCCGGCATCTGCAGATCTAACAGTACAAGATCGTAATCGACGCTTCGAACATCCAATACAGATTGCAGTGCGTCAGCACTGTCGGCTTCAAACCACTGTGCATGCTCGAAAGCGCTGGTCAGCGCTTGACGTAGTGCATTTCTGAACAATGGATGATCGTCTGCGATAATAATATTTAAGTTTTCTAGCTTCATGGCTTTTATGATTATGTTCGGTGCGCGTGAAGATTGAACTCAATGTAACAGAAAAGTAATCAAGGAACCTATTGCTTTATTCAGGAATAAGGACAAAATTTTGATATGTTTCTGGTTGTTAGACTTTGGTCGGTGTTTTACAGGGAAAAAGATGGACAGTATAGTTTCAATTGAAAGCCCGAAAGTACGGGCTAACCTATACTTTAAAATCGTCTAAAAACTACCCATATGTCCACACTTTTGTGGGATTTCGTTGTTCGTCAACCGCAACAAAGGTGAACACACCACGTATGGCATGCTCTCGATGGTCTTGATACATGTCTTCGACATAGATGTTGACTTCAACTTTTAATGACGTATTACCTACATGGATCACACGAGCGATGAGTTCTGCTAGTGTGCCAGCTGGGATAGGCTTTTTAAAATCAATTCTATCGGAACTCACTGTGACTAAGGTTTTACGGCAGAAACGAGTTGCCGCAATAAAGGCTGTTTCATCCATCCACGCTAAAGCTTCACCACCAAATAACGTATTGTGATGGTTGGTGATTGAGGGAAATACTGCTTTAATCACACGCGCTTCTGAGGAATCAATTCGAGTTTGAATCGCGTCAGGAAAAGGTGTTTCAGCGGCTTCGATTCGTGAGGTATTTTCGGTGTTTGTGGACATGGGGGTAAGCGACATACAGCAACCTAAGGTAATGCAGCAAAATAAGCTCGAATTATAAAGATTTATGGTGGTTAAAGATAGAAAACTACAGGCTTTAAGGTGCAGTAGGCATATGACTGAGGATAATGTCATGCTTCCAATAAAAAACCGAAATGAGATCGGTTTTTTATTGGACGATTTATTCTACTTCAGATTTATTTGGTTAACAGTGCTTTTCTTTCGCGGGAAGCCGCTGCGAGCTTACGTAGCAGAATTTCAGAGTCGTCCCAATGTAAGCAGGCGTCTGTGATACTTTGGCCATAACAGAGTGGCTGGCCTTCAACGACTTTTTGATTACCTTCTTGTAAGAAGCTTTCAGCCATAATACCTGCGATGGCAGTGCTGCCAGCACGCATTTGAGTCATAATTTCATCGGCGACCATCAGTTGTTTGAGATGGTTCTTCTCACTGTTTCCGTGGCTGAAATCGATAACCATACGTTGAGTTACCCCAACAGATGCAAGCTGTTGACGCGCTTCTTCGATATCTTGTGCGTGATAATTAGGTTTTTTGCCACCACGTAGGATGATATGGCCAAACGGGTTGCCGTGGGTGCGATAGACCGCCATAGCGCCATCTTTATCCGGTGAATAGAAAACATGTGGCACTTGTGCGGCACGCACTGCATCAACGGCAATATTGATGTTCCCATCAGTACCATTTTTAAAACCAACGGGGCAAGACAGTGCTGAAGCCATTTCTCGGTGGACTTGGCTTTCCGTGGTGCGCGCACCAATCGCACCCCAAGTGATGAGATCCGCTATGTACTGACCGTTCACCATATCTAAAAATTCGGTGGCGATAGGTAATTTTAATTCAGTGATTTGTTGCAGCAATTCGCGGGCAATGCGTAAACCTTTGTTTGGCTCGAAACTGCCATCGAGATCGGGATCTGAAATTAATCCTTTCCAACCGACAATTGTGCGGGGTTTTTCAAAATAGACGCGCATTAAGATACACAAGTCATCTTTCAATTCTTGGTGTAACGCGGCTAAGCGTTGAGCATAATCTAATGCCGCTTTAGTATCGTGGATTGAGCATGGGCCTATGATCACCAATAGACGTTGGTCTTCACCCATAATGATGGCTTCGACTTCACGACGTTGCTGAACCAGATAATCGGCTGCATCTTGAGTTAATGGGAACTCAGATGCCAGTTGCGCAGGTGAGATGACTTTTGCTAATAAGGAAGTGCGTAGTTCGTCTGTTTTTATGGTCATTCAAAATACCGAGCTTGCGTGCGGCGCTTTTCGCCAGATTGCCTCGGATTATAACGAATCGAACCGAGTTGCACAGTGCCAATTGCGTTAATTGTCGGCAACTGTGCAATGAATTTGATTTAAGTTAGTTTCTTTTAGACTAAATTCACTCGGTTTCTTTTGCTGATTTTGGCTTATTAGGATTAGAACATATGCCGTTCTAGGCCCGTGACATCTAATATTTTAGTGGCAATTTCTTCCACGGAATGATTAGTGGTGTCTATGTAAGGAATGCGTTCTCGTTTAAACAGCATTTCAACTTCTTTGACTTCTAAGCGGCACTGTTTGAGCGATGAGTAGCGGCTATTCTCCATGCGACTCTGACGGATTTCATGTAAACGCACGGGATCAATCGTCAAACCAAACAGTTTTTTCTTATTGCGTTTCAGTGCTTCAGGTAACTTAAGGTTATCCATATCATCTTCGGTGAAAGGGTAGTTTGCCGCTTTTATGCCGAACTGCATTGATAAATACAGGCTCGATGGCGTTTTGCCACAGCGAGAGACCCCAAGTAAAACCAGATCGGCTTGATCCATATGTTTCATGGTCTGGCCATCATCGTTATCCATGGCGAAATTAATGGCATCAATACGCGCTTCATAGCCGTGATTCGCTTTTCCATGGGTTCTATGTACAACTGGAGAGGCAGAAACACCTAAATGTTGTTCGAGTGGGGCCACAAAAGTATTCAAAAAATCATAATCAACCCCTTCACTCGAGTAGATGATGTCGCGGATCTCGGCTTTTACGATGGAATGGAATACTAACGGCCGCTCACCTGTTGTAATAAAACAATCATTAATTTGTCGCTTAACTTGCTCCGCTTTCGTCAATGTTTCGACAAATGGAATCGTAAGTGACTCAAATTCTAATGGAAATTGCGAGAGAACCGCATGACCAAAAACTTCAGCTGTGATCGCTGTCCCGTCGGAGATATAGAATACTTTTGGTGCCATACTGACCTCTTGTAGTAATAAAATTACAAATAAAATTATAGATTTACGCGTGTTCGACAGGAGTGTAAAATGCCGCTGCCCTCGTGTGAAGGGGCCACTGAAATAAACTTGCGGAGATAGAACTGTGCAGCAATACGTACTCTGGTATCAAGAATTAGGCATGGGTGACGTCAACTTGGTTGGCGGTAAAAATGCTTCTCTAGGCGAGATGATCAGCAATCTGGCCAATGCCGGTGTTCAAGTACCTGGCGGATTTGCGACAACTTCCCATGCGTTCAACGAGTTCCTTGAACAAAGCGGAGTTAACCAGAAGATTTATGACATTCTAGCCACACTGGATGTAGATGATGTCAATGCGCTGGCTAAAGTAGGTGCACAGATCAGACAGTGGGTTATCGACACTCCATTTCAACCAGCATTAGAGCAAGCGATTCGTGAAGCTTACGATAAACTTGCCGCTGAAACTAGCGAAGCGTCATTCGCGGTACGTTCTTCTGCAACAGCTGAAGATATGCCAGATGCCTCTTTTGCAGGTCAGCAAGAAACCTTCTTAAACGTGAAAGGATTTGAATCCGTACTGACAGCGATCAAGCATGTGTACGCTTCACTCTTTAACGATCGCGCTATTTCCTACCGTGTGCATCAAGGTTATGAGCACCACGGTGTTGCCTTGTCTGCTGGCGTACAACGCATGGTTCGTTCAGATAAAGCGGCTTCAGGTGTGATGTTCACTATGGACACTGAATCTGGCAATAACGATGTGGTGTTTATCACTTCATCTTTTGGTCTGGGTGAAATGGTTGTTCAAGGCGCGGTAAACCCAGATGAATTTTATGTTCATAAACCTATTTTAGCCTTAGGTCACAAGGCTGTTGTGCGCCGTAATATCGGTAGCAAGCTCATCCAAATGGTGTATTCAGATGATGCTGCTCACGGCAAACAAGTCAAAATTGAAGACGTGACTGCTGACAAACGTCGTCAATTCTCTATCAATGACGCTGAAGTTGAAGAATTAGCCAAACAAGCCATGGTGATCGAAAAACATTACGGTCGTCCAATGGACATCGAATGGGCAAAAGACGGCAACGATGGCAAATTGTATATCGTTCAAGCGCGTCCAGAAACGGTTCGTAGCCGTGAAGATGTGCAATTGATTGAACGTTATCACTTAAAGAGCCGTGGCGCTGTGATCTGTGAAGGTCGCGCTATCGGTCATAAAGTGGGTACTGGTGTAGCCAAAGTATTAACCTCAATCGCCGATATGGATCAAATCCAACCTGGTGATGTGTTAGTGACAGACATGACAGATCCTGATTGGGAACCTATCATGAAGCGCGCAAGTGCTATCGTCACAAACCGTGGCGGTCGTACCTGTCATGCGGCAATTATCGCCCGCGAATTAGGTGTGCCAGCGGTGGTGGGTTGTGGTGACGTGACTGACCGTATCAAGAATGGTCAAATCGTGACTGTTTCTTGCGCCGAAGGTGACACTGGCTTTATCTACGAAGGTAAACAAGAGTTTGAAGTGATTTCAAACCGTGTTGACTCTCTGCCTGCATTGCCAATGAAAATCATGATGAACGTGGGTAACCCTGATCGTGCATTTGATTTTGCCCGTTTGCCAAACGAAGGTGTGGGTCTAGCGCGTTTAGAATTCATCATCAACCGTATGATTGGTATTCATCCGAAAGCACTGCTCGAATTCAATCAACAGGATGCAGCGCTGCAAACTGAAATCAACGAAATGATTGCTGGTTACGAATCACCTGTTGAGTTCTATATTGCCCGTCTGGTTGAAGGTATTGCGACTATCGGTTCAGCTTTCTATCCGAAGAAAGTGATCGTACGTATGTCAGACTTTAAGTCTAACGAATACGCAAACTTGGTTGGTGGTGACAGATACGAGCCAGAAGAAGAGAACCCAATGCTGGGCTTCCGCGGTGCGAGCCGTTATATCTCTGAATCCTTCCGTGACTGTTTTGCCCTTGAGTGTGAAGCGATCAAACGCGTTCGTAATGACATGGGTCTGAAAAACGTTGAAGTCATGATCCCATTCGTTCGCACAGTGAAAGAAGCTGAGCAAGTGGTCGGCCTGCTCAAAGAGCAAGGTTTAGAGCGTGGTAAAGACGGTTTACGTGTCATCATGATGTGTGAAGTGCCTTCAAACGCCCTGTTAGCAGACCAATTCCTTGAGCATTTCGATGGCTTCTCTATCGGCTCAAACGATTTAACTCAGCTGACACTCGGCCTTGACCGTGATTCAGGTATCATTAGCCATTTATTCGATGAGCGTGATGAAGCCGTTAAAATGCTACTTTCATTAGCGATTAAAGCGGCTAAAGCGAAGGGCGCTTACATAGGAATTTGTGGTCAAGGTCCTTCAGATCACGCTGATTTTGCCGCTTGGTTGGTAGAACAAGGCATAGATACAGTGTCATTAAACCCTGATACTGTGATTGATACTTGGTTGTATTTAGCCGAAGCGCACGGTTGATCTAGATAGTAATTTTATAAACTTGTTAAAAAAGCCGCTTTTTAGCGGCTTTTTTTTGTTTATAATGGCGCCATAACGATAATTGACAGAAGCCATCTATGCTACCCCTGCTATCACATCAACAAACATTAGAGCCAGTGTATTTGGCATACCTTGATGCACTGGAGCAAAGTGAGTATTCCGGTGATATAGACAAACGTTACAGCGCCCGTTTAGTGCAAGCAACGGACAACTCTGTATATCAATTTTTGCCTCAAGCTGTGTTATATCCTAAAAATCAGCAGGATATCCAAATTGCATTGACACTGGCAGCTACGGACGCATTTCGCAGCGTGACCTTCAGTGCGCGGGGCGGTGGTACGGGCACCAACGGACAATCACTGACCCATGGTTTGATTTTGGATGTGTCGCGTTACATGAACCGTGTTCTCGAAGTGAATGCTGAGCAAGGTTGGGTTCGAGTCGAAGCTGGCGTGATTAAAGATGCGCTTAACGATGCATTGCGTCCCCATGGATTCTTTTTTAGTCCCGATTTATCCACTTCAAACCGCGCCACGATTGGCGGCATGATCAATACCGATGCCTCGGGTGCGGGCTCACTGGTCTATGGTAAGACGTCAGATCACGTGCTGGCGCTGTGCAGTGTGCTGATCGATGGCAGTGTGCTGGATACGCATCCCCTAGATGCGGGACTACTGTGTAACCCCGATAATGTCAGTGATAATCCGCTGGGGCAGAAATTGATTTCTGCTGTGGCGGCGGTCTGCCGTGAAAAGCGTACTCAGATTGAAAACCAATTTCCTAAGCTCAATCGTTTCCTCACTGGCTATGACTTAAAACACGTGTGGAACGACAACCTGACGCAATTCGATTTATCACGAATTCTGACTGGCTCAGAGGGCACGCTTGCGGTGATAACCGAAGCCAAACTTAATCTCACCCCGCTGCCGACTGAGCGCGCTATGGTAAACATTAAGTACGATTCGTTCCAATCGGCATTGCGTCATGCGCCATCCTTAGTTGCCGCGCGGGCGACTGTGGTCGAAACCGTCGATTCAAAAGTGCTTAACTTAGCCCGTAAAGATATTGTCTGGCATTCGGTGGCTGATCTTATCCAAGAAGTGCCTGGTAAAGTTATTGATGGCCTCAATATGGTCGAATTTGCAGGTGACACGGTCGAAGTTGAGCAAAAGCTCGCGAGTTTGGAAGCTGTGTTAACTGAGCAGATCAGCAAAGGCGAGTGCGGTGTATTGGGTTACCAAGTGACGCAAGATAAGCCGAGTATCGAAAAAATTTACGGCATGCGTAAAAAAGCCGTTGGCTTACTCGGCGCCACTAAAGGTCGCCGTAAGCCCATCGCCTTTGCAGAAGATACTGCGGTACCGCCCGAAAAACTCGCCGATTACATTATGGAGTTTCGCGCGTTACTCGACGGGCATAATCTGCAATACGGTATGTTCGGCCATGTGGATGCGGGCGTGTTGCATGTTCGTCCAGCGCTCGATATGTGCGATGTTGAAGATGAAAAATTACTGCGAGTCATTTCTGATCAAGTCGCGGCACTGACGCTTAAATACGGCGGCCTAATGTGGGGCGAACACGGTAAAGGTGTGCGCGGTGAATACGGTCCAGCTGTCTTTGGTGATGAACTTTTCGGTGTATTGCAAGATATCAAAGGTTTGTTCGACCCTGATAATCGACTAAACCCCGGCAAGCTGGTGGCGCCTAAGCATACTGGCGCCCTCTATTACGATGTTGACAGTGCTAAGCGCGGTCAGTTTGATCGACAAATCCCCGTTGATGTGCGTGATGCGTTCCCCGATGTGATGAATTGTAACGGTAATGGCCTGTGTTTTAATTACAGTAGCTATTCGCCCATGTGCCCATCGTTTAAGGTGACGGGTGACAGAGTGCAGTCACCTAAGGGGCGTGCAGGGCTCATGAGAGAGTGGCTAAGACTGCTTGAGGCTGAAGGGGTTGATGTTAATGCCCTCGCAAAAGCGAAACCTTTTGGTATATTGCAGCGCATACAAAATACCATCAATGCCAAACGTGATTATGATTACTCCCACGAAGTGATGGAATCGCTTAAGGGCTGTTTAGCCTGTAAAGCCTGCTCTGGACAATGTCCGGTTAAAGTGGATGTGCCTAAGTTTAGGGCGCAGTTCTTCAATATTTACTATCAACGCTATTTAAGACCCGCGAAAGACTATCTCGTTGCCGGGATTGAAGATAGCTTGCCATTGATGGCTGCGGCACCGCGTCTCACTAACTTTGTTGCACAAAATCCATTGAGCCAATGGGTGATTAAACAGGCGATTGGTTATGTGGATGCGCCTGCGTTATCTGTGCCGACTTTGAAGCAAAGACTCGATGGTCATGCAAGCCGTGGTTACGACTTAGCTGCGTTGCAAGCGATTCCTGAAGAGAAGCGCTCACAGTTTGTGTTGGTGGTACAAGATCCTTTTAACAGTTTCTATGACTCAGGTCTTGTGCTGCGCTTTATCCAATTGATAGAAAAACTCGGCTTAAAGCCGGTGTTATTGCCCTACAAACCCAATGGTAAGCCAACACATATCAAGGGATTTTTAGATAAGTTTGCTAAAACGGCGCAGTCGAGTGCAGACTTTTTGAACCAAGTCCATAAACTGGGCATGCCCATGGTCGGCATCGATCCTGCCTTAGTCTTGTGTTATCGCGATGAATACCGTGAAGTCTTAGGGGCTAATCGCGGTAATTTTGAGGTCAAGTTAGCCAACGAATGGCTACTGAATGTCATCAAAGATTTACCTGCAAAAGCTGCGCAAGATAAGCAATATACTTGGTTTAGTCATTGTACCGAATCGACGGCCAAGCCAAATACCGCCAATGAGTGGACTAAAATCTTTGCCCATTTTGGCGCTAAGTTAACCGCAGTCAATTTAGGTTGTTGTGGTATGGCGGGAACCTATGGTCATGAGGCAGAAAACCTCGAGCGCTCTAAAGCCTTGTTTGATATGTCTTGGCAGCAAACGCTAGCGAAAATTGAGCAGCCGCAAGTGTTAGTGTCTGGTTATTCGTGCCGTAGTCAGGTAAAACGTTTTGCCGGATACAAGCCAAAGCATCCACTTGAGGCCTTACTCGAGTTAGCAAATATTTAATAGTGTTTATGCCGTTTTGATTGCGCTAGTCAGATCGTCATTATCCTCACTGGTATATCCCAGTGTTGAATGTCACACTAAAGCCAGCCGCAAGGCTGGTTTTTTTATGGATGATGGAGGCCTAGATGGAAAAGATGACTGACAGTATTCAACACACGCTCAAACAATTCGCCGCCGATAGTAGGCTAATCTCGGTTGCACCATTGTGCAGTGAAGCCCCATTGTTTGACATTAACGCCTTGGGTGATTGGACCTATCTAGGCACATCGCTGCCAGCAAAGTTTGCTAAGTTGTTCGCCAGTATTTTGCATTGCATCGATGATGAGTATTTCTTAATTACCCCAGTGGAGAAGGTGCGAGTGCGGGTTGAAGATGCCCCCTTACTGATTGTCGATTTCGAGCGAGCGCAACCCCATTCGCTGCTCAATGTAAGAACCAGCATTGAAACACAGCACCACAAAGTCGATATAAAACAGATGAAGCTCACCGATGACAGTGTTTATTTGCCGCTTGAGCGCGGTTTATGGGGCAAATTAGGTCGGGCCTGTTACTATAATTTTGTGAATGAATTCAATTTATCTGATCTAGATGAGGAATGAGCTCGTAGGTTAATCGCATAATTTGCTGTGGTCTAAGCTAGTTTATTATGGGTTAAGTGGTAGTATTAAAACTAACTCTGGGTTCCTATGATGGCGTGCAGAGTAAGTGAAAACGCGTTAAACCTTTGCTGTAGGAGGTGCTGTTTGAATCGTCATGAAAGCTTAGGCTATCTTGTATCCCACTTAAATATCGAGCTGCAAAATGAGCTTGATCTGCATCTTAAGCGATATCAACTCGATATAAAACTGTGGCCTGTGCTGTTTGCTTTGTGGCAAGAAGAGGGCATAAGCCAAACTGAATTGTCTAAGCGTTGCGATGTGGCAAATTACACTATGACGCGCTTACTCGATCAGTTGCAGGTGCAAGGTCTTATTACTCGCCATCAAGAAGTCGATAATCGGCGTGCCTTCCAAATCTTTTTGACCGATGAAGCCAAAGCATTAGAGCAAGATCTTATCTGCGAAGCTGAGCGGGTCAATGAAAAATTTCTGTCAAATTTAAGTGAAGATGAACAACAGACATTCATTTTACTATTAAATAAAATCAACCGTTTGGCTTGAAATTTTGAATCTAATGGGTATGGAGGAAAACTGTGGTTTAGCCGTTTTTACTTCTATCTGTATGTGGTTATCTAAATCATGTTCCCAGTTTAATCCCATCCACTATGCCTCACTCTGCGGGATTAAACTGGTTTGATTAATTTAAGTAAAGTGCAAAGACGCAAAGCAGACTTACGGCTATCACTGAGTGCTGTAAATAACGCCGGCTGGCTAATAAATTCTCTTTGCCTTGTTTTAGGCTAGCGACGAGTCTATGTTGCTTATAAATTCGGCACATTAACTCATCGGTTTGGGGATCGATAAGCAGTTCAAACTTGCAAGGTGCGCCATCTTTAAGCTGAATGGTATGCTCGCTTTGAGGTTTAAAGTTAAGCTTGTGCGACACCATCTGCCCATTAACGAAGACCCGCTCTAAACCACTCCAATTGCTGGCTTGCAGTTCTACGACATCTTGGTTGAGATCATATTTGAAACGGATCATAGCGCTATCCTGTGCTGGGACCTGATAGACTAATTCAAGCAGACAAATATGACGTTTTCCAGCGTGATTAAATGAATATTCTGTGTCGAAATTAAAAGCGCGGCTAAACCATGAGCTTAGTGATAGATTAAATTTTAGATAACAAAAAAGCGACCAGAGGTCGCTTTTTTCAATATTTGACGGGCATAAAAAATAATAAACGCGTAGAAAAATTACTGCTTAGCGGCTTCGATAATGGCTTTCGCCATTTCATCAGCCACGGCGCCGGTTGTACGGTTCTGCGCATCGGCTTGGCTGAATATTTTCAGCAGCGTGTTGTAAATTTCTTCTACTTTAGCCGTCGATTTTGCTGCGTCGTAATCTTTTTCGAACGACACGTTGATAATGCCGCCTGCGTTAATCACATAGTCTGGCGCGTACAGTATGCCCATTTCTTTCAGTTGTTCACCGTGGCGTACTTCGGCTAATTGGTTGTTGGCACAGCCAGCAACAATTTTGGCTTTTAGTTGCGGTAAGGTTGCATCGTTTAAGGTTGCGCCAAGGGCACAAGGGGCATACACATCCACATCTTGCGCGTAGATTTCTTGAGGCGCGACAACAATGGCACCAAAGTCGGTAGCGACTTTGTCTAATGAGGCTTGATGAATGTCAGTAACAATCAGTTCTGCGCCTTCGTTATGCAAGTGTTTGCACAGGTAATAGCCAACGTGACCGACGCCTTGAACGGCGATTTTAAGGCCTTTAAGGCTGTCTAAACCAAGTCTATGTTTAACTGCAGCTTTGATGCCTAAATAAGTGCCAAGGGCTGTGAACGGTGATGGATCGCCACTTTTACCTTCAAGACCCGCCATATAAGGGGTTTCTTCATGGGCGATCATAATATCAGCCGTAGTAGTGCCAACATCTTCCGCTGAATAGTAGCGGCCACCTAGGCTGTTAATCAAACGGCCAAAGGCACGGAACAGCGCTTCGCGATCTTGTCTTTTCGGATCGGCAATGATCACGGATTTACCACCGCCCATGGTTAAACCTGCTAGGGCATTTTTATAAGTCATGCCACGAGAGAGGCGTAATACGTCAGTCAGGGCTTCATCATCCGATTGGTAATTCCACATCCGGCATCCACCCACGGCAGGGCCTAGGTTGGTGTTATGGATGGCGACAATGGCCTTTAAGCCACTTTCTTTATCATGACAGAATACAACCTGTTCATGTTCGTCAAAGGATACATGATTAAATACAGCCATGTGAATTTCTCCGCTATACACAATGAAAAAGCCGACGAGGTGAGCCTCTATCGACTGCTTGTTATATTTATTGCAGAACCATAGCATTTAGCGATACTCTCAACCATGCATAATGACCGAATAAATACATTATTTGTGGCAATTTAGCTTTCCACTTTACGTAAACGTAAGCTTTGCGATTAAGAATGGATTGTACTGAATTTAACGTAACGAATAGAATGAATCGCGCACTGATCCCAAGAATTAGGCTCGCGTTATAACAATAAGATAGGACGGAAGTATGACTGAACAAGCTGTCGACCAAACTCAACAAAATTTATCAGCTGAAGAAATAGAAAAGCTGCGTCAAGAGTGGGTCAGAACTCAATTTCAAAAAGCCAATCGTTTTCTCGCTGAAAAAGGCGTGATCCCAAGCAAAGTCCTAGCCGATGAAAGCCGTTATCTTGCGCCTTATATGGCGATTTGGAAGATGGAATCAAAGCGCCCAAGCAACAAAACCTATTGGGTGATGTCAGGTGATTTACCGTCGGATTTTGTCGATGTCAAAGTGGCGGCGACGGCCCGTGATGCCGTGCGTCATTTCTCTATGATGTGGCAAATGCAGGCGGAAAACTTAGTGCGTTCGGGTGCAACCCGTGATGCCACTCAGGCTAAATTTGCTCAATTATTAGTATCGCGTGCCGAGAGTTTATATCGTATGCACAACGACGATAAACTGTGGAATGCTTAAACTCAAATGAGTTAAGGATTGTATTTAGATAGTATTGAGTTAATACAGTCACTTGTGTTGATTGATACTGATAATTGAAATAATAAGGCACTCAATTGAGTGCCTTATTTATGTTGATGTTTTATTTACACTTTATATTAAGAAAAAGGTCATCGAGCAGAGTCGATAGGGCTTATTCTTCGCTGTCGCTCAAGTAGTAGAAACCTTGATTGATGAGTTTCAACAGTAAGGCTTGGACTTCTTCATGTTGACATATTTCAGTCGCTTCATCGGCGTTTAAGCTGACGTTATCGCTCAACTGTGTGATCACATCTGCCGGTGTATTTAGCAGTTCGTGCACATCACCATTGATGAATAATCGCGGCGTGGCGTCATTTTCAAGGCGCAATACTTTCAAACCGCCGATACGGTTGACGCCAGCACCTTGGGCGAAGGCATCTTGCAAATCTTCAATGCTGTAAGCTTCTTCGCCTTCACACAAGTCAAGCTCGAAACGGTTTTGACTGAGCAACTTACCTAACACGATTTGGTAGCTATTGGGATCTTGGCTCAGTTGACTCAAGAGTGACATTATGCCCACTTGGTGATCTTGGCTGACGATACCGGCTGAACTCGGCTCAGTTTGCGACGTGAAACGCTGCTGACCTAAGTTATTGTCGAGCAAATAATCGGCGACTTCACTGACCAATTCTTGCTGGCTAGGAGCGCGGAAACCAATCGAGTAACTCATTGCCACAGTTAGGGTTTCGCCGCAGTGTGGGAAACCAGGTGGAATATAAAGCATGTCGCCTTTTTCTAACACTACATCGATAATGGGTGTGAAGTCTTCAACCAGCGGCGAGTTTGGATTGCCGCCACGGCGTTGTTGCGGGGTATTGTCACCCACAGTCCAGCGACGCTCACCTTCGCCTTGAATGATAAACACATCGTAGTTATCGACGTGTGGGCCGACACCGCCACTTGGAGTTGCAAATGAGGCCATCAAGTCATCGAAGCGCCAGTCAGGTAAAAAGCGTAGAGCTTCAACTAATGGTTGCGAATCTGGATACCAATGGTTGACTGCTTGCACTAATAACTGCCAATGGGTTTCGCCATAGCTGTCGTAATCTTCAAACGGACCTTGCACTACTTCCCAATCATTGTCTTTGGTGACGACGATGCGTGAAGAGATTTCTTCTTCACAGGCAAGACCTGCTAGTTCGTCGGCGCTGATTGGATCTTCAAACTGCGGAAACGCTTTTTTGATCAGCAGGGGTTTCTTTTGCCAGTACTCACTAAGAAACTGGGCGATATCGAGATTGAGTGTATACATAGTGTTAAAAAAGGCGACCACATCGCGGTGATGTGAGTCGCCTTAATCCTTATTTCTGTTTATGAAAGAGTATTGTCCATCGCCAATTTCAGTTAATAACTAATTTCAGTCAATAGCTTACTATTAGTTAATCGCCAATTTTAATTAATAATTTACTTCAGTTCGTCGACAAACGTTTCGGCACGACCAATGTAATTGGCGGGCGTCATTTTCTTCAGTTCAGCTTTCACTGAGTCTGGTAATTCAAGTCCGTCAATAAACACTGACAGTTGCTGCGCGTCGATACGTTTACCGCGCGTCAGTTCTTTTAATTTTTCGTATGGCTTTTCAATGCCATAACGACGCATCACAGTTTGTACTGGTTCTGCTAACACTTCCCAGTTGTGATCGAGTTCATCACGCAGATGCGCTTCGTTAACTTCTAACTTGCTGATGCCTTTTAAGGTCGCTTGATACGCGATCAACGCATGGGCAATACCCACGCCTAAGTTACGCAGTACAGTCGAGTCAGTTAAGTCACGTTGCCATCTTGATAGCGGCAGCTTAGACGCTAAATGTTGCATCAGGGCGTTAGCGATACCTAAGTTACCTTCAGAGTTTTCAAAATCGATTGGGTTAACTTTGTGCGGCATAGTCGATGAACCGATTTCACCAGCGATAGTGCGTTGTTTGAAGTGACCTAGGGCGATGTAACCCCAAATATCACGGTCAAAGTCAATCAGCACAGTGTTGAAACGGGCAACCGCATCAAACAATTCGGCAATGTAATCGTGTGGCTCGATTTGCGTCGTGTAGGCATTCCAGTGCAAGCCAAGGCTAGTCACAAAACGCTCAGACAGCTCATGCCAATTAACTTCAGGATAGGCTGACAGGTGAGCATTGTAGTTACCTACGGCACCGTTCAGTTTGCCCATGATTTCAACATTGGCGATTTGTTTGATTTGACGTTCAAGGCGCACTGCGACGTTCGCCATCTCTTTACCGAGCGTCGATGGGGACGCGGGTTGGCCATGGGTGCGTGACATTAACGGCACAGAGCGATATTCAATCGCCAGCTTTTTAATCGCAGTCAGTAACTCGTTGCAGTAGGGCAGTAATACTTGTTCACGGGCTTCAGTCAACATTAAACCGTGGCTTAAGTTGTTGATATCTTCAGAAGTACAAGCAAAGTGAACAAACTCACCCACAGCGGCTAATTCGCTATTGCCCGCGATTTTTTCTTTAATGAAGTATTCAACCGCTTTTACATCGTGGTTAGTGGTACTTTCGATAGCCTTAACACGCAGCGCATCTTGTTCGTTGAAATTGTCTTTAATGCCATCGAGTACGGCGATAGCTGACGCGCTCAATGTTGGCACTTCGCTAATGTCTGGACAGTCGGCTAACAGTTTTAGCCAATTGATTTCAACCTGAACACGGTACTTGGTAAGACCGAACTCGCTGAAAATCCCTCTCAATGACGCGGTTTTACTACCATAACGACCGTCTACCGGAGAGATAGCAGTTAGTGCGGAAAGATCCATGTGTAGCTCCTTGATGAACGCTAATTTTATTATAGGGTAAGACTTTTCTTGGCTGTATCGACTATGGCTTTGCGGGCGAAGACTAAGTGTCGACGTTTACCGCCCAACTGACGCCACAGTACTGCGCTGCGTATAGCGGCAAGCAGCAGAGCACGAATTTTATGTTGTACAATAGGGCGCTGCAAACACACAGGATTACCCGAAATTTGGATTTTTGGCCCTAAATTACTGATGATGTCACTGTAAATGCTGGCAAGATTGGCAACAACTTGCTCATCTGTGATGGCAAAATGATGTAGCTGGCGATTCACTTGATTAATACGTTCAGCCAACATGCCTAAGCCACTGTTAGAGCGCACGAGTTTACGCTCAAGGGCAAGCACGCCCACTAAATAGCGGGTGATTTCAACATCTTTTTGGCTGCTGTCACCGAGCTGGTTCAGGATCAGCTTATAGCCTTTTTGCAATACGATTTTATCTTGATAGACATCGGCCGTATTGTCAGGATTGGTGACGAGAATGGTGTTTAAGCTCGCTGCGAGCTCAGCATTATCCAATTCGCCATGGCGCGCTAAATGTTGAACTTGGGCAATGGCTTGCAGTATGCCTGCAAACGCCATCGTCCGATTAATGAGTTGCTCGTTCACGCTTTACCCTCGGATTAATTGATCTATGATGCCGCCACCTAGGCAGACTTCACCATCATAAAATACCGCAGACTGTCCAGGCGTCACCGCCGCTACAGGTTCATCGAAGACCACGCGCAAGGTGTGTTCATCTGTGTAGGTTAATGTACAAGGCACATCTTGTTGGCGATAACGGGTTTTGACAGTGATATGACAACCATCGACAGGCCCAGTTCTATCTACCCAATGCAGTTGGTTAACTGTCATGCCGGTCGACATCAAACGGGGATGGTGTCCGCCTTGACCCACGATCAATACGTTACGCTCAAGATCTTTATCGACCACATACCAAGGATCGTCATTGCTGTTTTTCATGCCGCCAATGCCTAAGCCTTTACGTTGGCCTAAAGTGTGGTACATGAGTCCTTGGTGCGTGCCTATGACTTCGCCTTCTGGGGTTTCGATATTGCCAGGCTGCGCCGGTAAATAAGTCCCTAGAAATTCAGTGAACTTGCGCTCACCGATAAAGCAGATGCCGGTACTGTCTTTTTTGTCATGGGTGATTAGGCCCATTTCTTTCGCAATTTCACGAACTTGATGTTTTTCGAGCTCACCGACAGGGAACAGGCTTCGGGCAACTTGCTCATGGCTAAGGGTGTAGAGAAAATAGCTTTGGTCTTTATTGCCATCAACGCCACGGAGCATTTGCGTACTGCCGTCGCTGTTATCGCGACGGCGAACATAGTGACCCATTGCGATGTAATCGGCGTCGAGGATTTCATCGGCAAATTCTAAAAATGCCTTAAATTTGATTTCTTTGTTGCACATGATATCGGGATTTGGCGTGCGCCCGGCTTTGTATTCGGCGAGGAAATACTCAAACACATTGTCCCAATATTCGGCAGCAAAGTTGACTGTATGTAGCTTGATCCCGAGTTTGTCGCACACGGCTTGGGCGTCTTTTAAATCTTCTGCGGCCGCGCAGTACTCGTTGTTGTCATCTTCTTCCCAGTTCTTCATGAAAAGGCCTTCAACCTGATAGCCTTGCTGCATAAGCAAATAGGCTGAAACAGATGAATCTACACCGCCGGACATGCCGACAATGACTTTTTTTCCTGTATGAGTGGGTTCGATTGATGTCATAAATCCTAAAAACCATTGAGTATGTGTGTTGGCTAGGTGGATGAATTTAAGCCGCGACATTGAGCGCGTAACAAAAATACCTAACCTAACTAAAAATATGGGCTAACTAAAAATCCAAGCTCACTTTAAATCCAAGCTAACTTTACATCTAGGTGCTGTGCTGCTGATTGTTAAATCAAACTTTGCCTGCGCTATCAAATAAAATGAGTCCGCAAACTGTCAGTAAACCTCGCATTTACGGCCAACTATTTATTTGCTGTACAAGGCCTCTGCAGTAGCACACGCATTAAGCTTAGCCAGCCGTTTATGCGGGGTGGTATTCTATCACGCCTTGCTCGCTTGGGCTATCGTGAGGCGGTCACTATTGAGTAAGCTAAGGGGATAAGTTTGGCCATTTTGTGCCTGATTGAGATAGTCTTTTAAGCAATCGAGTACTAAGGGACTGCGCAGTAAAGATGGCTTGGCTTCTATCTGCGCAAGACTTAACCAATGCGCACTATGGATCGCTTTATCCTGCGGCGCAGGTGAGGGCATATCATCTAACTGCACGAAAAAAGTAAAGCGTACAAAGGCTAAGTCTTCACTGGCGCTGAGTTGATAAATGCCGACGAGTCCTTGGGCTTTGAGTGATAACCCCGTTTCTTCAAATACTTCGCGCTCACAGGCTTGGATTAAACTTTCATTTGCTTCTAAGTGACCCGCGGGTTGATTAAAGCGTTGCTCGCCTTCAATCCACTCTTCTACCATCAGATATTTGTCCTGTGAAGTTGCATGAACAATACAAGCGACGGTCACATTGGGTTTATATCTTTGACTCATGGAGCCTCCTTTGAGTGGACATGGTGCCACTTTTTAGTGGCGTTGAGCGCAGAAATTAGGCTGAAATTTAGACTTCATCACCGAGACGGATGCATTTGTGCTCACCCGATGGCAAATTATCTAGACTCCATTGGCCTATTTTATAACGGATTAATCTTAAGGTCGGAAAACCGATATGCGCTGTCATGCGTCTGACTTGGCGGTTGCGGCCTTCATGAATTTGGATTTCTAGCCAAGTTGTTGGGATATTTTTGCGCTCTCTCACCGGTGGATTACGTGGCCAAATGTCAGGTGAATCCATGATTTTGACTTTAGCAGGCAGCGTTATACCATCATTTAATTCAACACCTTGGCGCAGTTTTGTCAGTACATCTTCCGTCGGAACGCCTTCTACTTGCACCCAATAGGTTTTAAAGGTTTTCTTTTTCGGCTCTGTCAGTCTTGCCTGTAATTGACCGTCATTGGTCAGCAACAACAAGCCTTCACTGTCTCTGTCTAAGCGGCCTGCGGCATACACGTCAGGAATGGGGATATAGTCTTTTAGGGTCTTGCGACCTTGTTCATCGGTAAACTGGCAAAGTACATCAAAAGGTTTATTAAACAGCACAATAATCGGCGCAATCGTTTGGCTCTGCACCGGTTTTGCCGCCGCAATTGCGCGTCGATTAGGATTTTTAAAGGGTTCTTTCTTTAAACTGCCATTGGCATTTCGTACTGGCGCCACTTTGCTATCTACGGCGGTAGCGCGGTTGACAGGGCCTCTGCTGGCGGGCTTAGCGGGTTTAATCGGGCTCTTGGCCGGGGAACTTGCGCTGGCATTGGCACCTTTAGGTTGAAACTTGTTTTTGGTCATACTTTTGCTAACAGGAGGTTGAGACACGCTTACCTGACTTGATTGAGTCGTTAATGTGGTCATAGTGTACTTGGCATTCGCCGTTAGTGGAATTTGAATATTATTGCGAATGCTCTATGATGTCGGCCAGAAAATGTGATCTGTGCCTAAATGTTTATTAGGTTTTAATGAGTCGTTGTAACAAATTTTAGCTTGCGCGCAAAGACAGAAGGGCATTGAGAATTTTAAAGATGAGGGTGTGGTCGATTGCCTTGATTGATATTTTTCCTGTGCTCAGATTTGTTCGCCATGCTATAAAATTATTATAAAAAATATTAAATTTTACAATAATGTAGGATGTAACATGAAAGATAACTCATCAACAATTATTTACACTGAAACAGACGAAGCGCCAGCACTGGCCACCCTCTCACTCTTACCTATTATCAGAACGTTTACCGACGCCGCGGGCGTTGCGGTTGAAACCCGTGATATCTCGTTATCGGGCCGTATTATTGCCAGTTTCCCTGAGCAACTGACCGAAGCACAAAAGATTGGCGACCATCTGACAGAGCTTGGCGAGTTAGCGAATCAGCCAGAAGCGAACATCATCAAGTTACCGAATATCAGTGCTTCGATCCCACAATTAAAAGCCTGTATCCTTGAACTGCAGCAAAAAGGTTACGACATCCCTAATTATCCGGATGAGCCAAAAACTGACGCTGAAAAGTCAATTAAAACCCGTTACGACAAGATCAAAGGTAGTGCGGTAAACCCAGTACTGCGTGAAGGTAACTCAGATCGCCGTGCCCCATTATCGGTGAAAAACTTCGCCAAGAAAAACCCGCATTCCATGGGGAAATGGGCCAAAGATTCCAAGTCACATGTTGCCCACATGACTGACGGTGATTTCTACGGTAGTGAGCAGTCTGTCACTTTATCTGGTGCGGGCAGCGTGAATATCGTGCTGACGCAAAAAGATGGTCAAGAAGTGGTGCTCAAATCGGGTCTTAAGCTGCTGGCTGGCGAAATTATCGATGCTGCGGTATTGAGTAAAAAGGCATTAGTGAGCTTCTATGAGCGTGAAATCGAAAACGCCAAAGCAGAAGATGTGCTGTTATCGCTGCATCTGAAAGCCACTATGATGAAAGTGTCTGATCCTATTATGTTTGGTCACGCTGTGAAGGTATTCTTCAAGCCAGTATTTGACAAACATGCGGCGCTTTTCGCTGAATTAGGCGTAGATGTTAACAACGGTTTTGGTGATGTTTATGCCAAAATAGCGACATTACCTGCTGATAGCCGCGCCGAAGTCGAAGCCGATATCGCCGCCGTTTACGCTGCGCGTCCCGCATTGGCTATGGTTGATTCTGACAAAGGTATCACCAACTTACACGTGCCAAGCGACATCATTATCGATGCGTCTATGCCTGCTGCGATTCGTTCATCTGGCCAAATGTGGGGACCAGACGGTCAACTGCATGACACTAAAGCCATGATCCCAGATCGTTGTTATGCCGGTATCTACCAAGAAACGATTGCTTTCTGTAAAGAGCACGGCGCTTTTGATCCTAAAACCATGGGCAGCGTGCCAAACGTGGGCTTGATGGCGCAAAAAGCCGAAGAGTACGGCAGCCACGATAAGACCTTTGAAATTCCTGCTGACGGTGTGGTCAACGTTGTCGATGCCAGTGGTAAGGTATTGATGAGCCATAACGTGGAAGCGGGCGATATCTGGAGAATGTGCCAAGTTAAAGACGCACCTATCCGTGATTGGGTAAAACTGGCCGTGCGCCGTGCCCGTTTAAGCAATACTCCAGCGGTATTCTGGTTAGATAGCAAACGTGCCCACGATGCGCAAATCATTGCTAAAGTGCAGCAGTACCTGCCAGAACATGACACTGATGGCTTAGACATCAGCATTATGTCTCCAGAAGATGCTACGCGTTTGTCTTTGGCTCGCATCAAAGAAGGCAAAGATACCATTTCAGTTACGGGTAACGTTCTACGTGACTACCTGACTGACTTGTTCCCCATCCTCGAGCTAGGCACCAGTGCCAAAATGCTGTCAATCGTTCCGCTAATGAACGGCGGCGGTCTATTTGAAACAGGTGCGGGCGGTAGTGCACCTAAACACGTGCAACAGCTTGAGAAAGAAGGTCACTTACGTTGGGATTCGCTCGGTGAATTCTTGGCTCTGGCGGCGTCTTTAGAGCATTTAAGTCAAACCGTAGGCAATCCAAAAGCCCAAGTGTTAGCCGATACGTTAGATCAAGCCATTGGCCTATTCTTAGATGGCAACAAATCGCCATCAAGAAGAGTCGGTGAGTTAGACAACCGTGGCAGCCATTTCTACTTAGCCATGTACTGGGCACAAGCCTTAGCTGCGCAAACGGGCGATGAGCAGTTACAAGCTCACTTCATTCCGTTAGCGCATGCGCTAGCGGCGAATGAGCAAGTGATTGTGGCTGAATTAGCGACGGCACAAGGTGCACCAGTCGATTTAGGCGGTTACTACCGTTTAGATGCGGCTAAGGCTGAAAAAGCCATGCGCCCAAGCGAGACGTTGAACAAGCTGTTGATTGCTTAATTTAGCTCGTTATCACTTTTAGATGGTGTGCGCGTGTGGGCCATCTAAGCTGATGTAAAGTTGTAAGTCATTAGACTGATTTTAAAAAAGGATCTGCATTGCAGATCCTTTTTTATACCCTAAATTTGCTGTCGAGACCGATGATAAAAACTTTTTGCAGGGATGCAATGGATGGTCTGCGGCTATTGAACTTGAATTAAATTCATGCGAAATGATGATGAGCGATGTAGCATTAAGTGGTGAGAATTGATGAAACACGCAGCAATAAAAAGGCAGGGACAAGTCCCTGCCTTTTAGATCATTGGCCTCACCAAACGTTATTTTGTTGGTGAAATGGCTGAAGCGTGCATCCCTTTTGGACCGGCTTCTACTTCAAATTGAACGGGTTGGCCTGCTTTTAGAGTTCGATAGCCTTCCATTTCAATGGTAGAATAGTGTGCAAAAACGTCCTCACCACCTTGATCAGGGCAAATAAACCCGAATCCTTTGGCGTTGTTGAACCATTTAACAGTTCCGCTTGCCATACTTCCACTTCCTTCTGTTGTCTACTTACCAGTAAGATAGTAAAACCTGTATAGACGGGTATTCGTTCACCGTCTGCACAACAGAATGTAAGGAGTAAATGCGGAAGTCAAGCTAAAATTAACAAAGAGGTAACAACTGATTAATTTGAACGGATCAATTGGAAGAGGCCAACACGAGAGGCTAGTATTAAAAAATGGCAAAGATAGGAAATATTGAACACGTTGAAGAACGTGTCGAATCAGAGTTAATGCCGCCTTCGATGTATAAGGTGGTACTCAATAATGATGATTACACCCCAATGGATTTTGTGATTGAAGTTTTGCAGGTTTTCTTTCGCAAGAACGAGCAGGAAGCGACCGATATCATGTTGACGATCCATCACCAAGGAAAAGGGATTTGCGGTATTTTCCCGTTTGGGATTGCAGAAACTAAGGTGATACAAGTAAATCAATTTGCAAGACAAAACCAACATCCGTTACTGTGTTCGTTAGAGAAAGCATAAAACCGCTTTACTCTGTAGTCTGTTGTTAATTTTGGGGGTGCTTATGCTGAACAAAGATCTGGAAGTCACCTTAAATCTGGCGTTTCAGCAAGCCAGAGACGCGCGTCACGAGTATATGACAGTGGAACATCTGTTATTAGCTCTGATCGACAATCCTGCGGCTCAAGAAGCGTTAATCGCCTGTGGAGCGAATCTAGATAAACTCAGAGATGAAGTGGCAAGCTTTATCCAACAAACAACCCCAATCATTGCCGATATTGATGATGACAAAGAAACTCAGCCGACGCTTGGGTTCCAGCGAGTGCTGCAACGGGCAGTATTCCATGTGCAGTCATCGGGTCGCAATGAAGTGAACGGCGCTAACGTGTTAGTCGCCATTTTCAGTGAGCAAGAATCCCAAGCCGTGTATTTACTGCGCCGCTGCGACATTAGTCGCTTAGACGTAGTGAATTTTATTTCCCATGGTTTCGCCAAAAATGATGATGCTGAGTCACATCAAGATCAAGAACGTGTTGAAGATCAGGGCGAAGGCAGCGAAGAGCGCAGTATGTTGTCGCAATTTGCGTCCAATTTAAACCTGCTCGCTAAGCAAGGGATCATCGACCCACTGATTGGTCGCGACCAAGAAATTGAGCGCGCGATTCAAACCCTGTGCCGTCGCCGTAAAAATAATCCACTGTTAGTGGGTGAGGCGGGTGTAGGTAAAACGGCGATTGCCGAAGGGTTGGCGTATCGTATCGTCAATAAACAAGTGCCCGATGTGATGCTTGAAGCCACAGTGTATTCCTTGGATTTAGGTTCACTGCTGGCGGGAACTAAGTATCGCGGCGACTTTGAAAAGCGCTTTAAGAACCTGTTAAAAGAACTGGCGGCTGATAAGCATGCCATCCTATTCATCGATGAGATCCATACCATTATCGGTGCGGGCGCGGCCTCTGGCGGCGTAATGGATGCCTCTAATCTGCTGAAACCTTTACTATCTAGCGGTAACTTGCGCTGCATGGGCTCGACAACTTTCCAAGAATATCAAAGTATTTTTGAGAAAGACCGCGCACTTGCACGTCGTTTCCAAAAGGTGGATATCAATGAGCCTTCAGTGGAAGAAACCACTAAGATTTTGATGGGGCTTAAGTCTAAATACGAAGAATATCATGGGGTTCGTTATACTCAGGCCGCGATCAGCAGCGCTGCAGTATTGTCGGCCAAGCACATCAACGACAGGCATTTACCTGATAAAGCCATCGATGTGATTGATGAAGCGGGTGCGCGTATGGTGATGCTGCCTATGAGCAAACGTAAAAAGACCATAGGCCAGGCCGAGATTGAGTCGATTGTGGCGAAAATGGCACGTATCCCTGAGAAGTCGGTATCCGCTACTGATAAGGACTTACTGCGTAACCTTGAGCGTAACCTTAAGATGGTGGTCTTTGGCCAAGATAAGGCCATTGAGAGTCTGAGTTCGGCCATTCGCTTATCGCGCAGTGGCTTAGGTGCGGACCGAAAACCTGTGGGGAGCTTCTTATTCGCCGGTCCCACCGGTGTGGGTAAAACCGAAGTCACTAACCAACTGGCCAACTGCTTGGGGATGAAACTGGTGCGCTTTGACATGTCTGAGTACATGGAAAGCCATACAGTGTCACGCCTGATTGGTGCGCCTCCTGGTTATGTGGGTTATGACCAAGGTGGCTTGCTCACGGATGCTGTGATTAAAAATCCGCACTGTGTCGTGCTATTGGATGAAATTGAGAAGGCCCACCGTGATGTCTATAACCTGCTGTTGCAGGTGATGGATCACGGTACTTTGACCGATAACAATGGTCGTAAGGCTGACTTCAGACATGTGACTTTGGTGATGACCACTAACGCGGGTGTACAGGAGACTATTCGTAAGTCGATCGGCTTTACCCAGCAAGATCACACCCAAGATGCATTATCTGAAATTAATCGAGTATTTTCGCCAGAATTTCGAAATCGTCTCGATTCCATCATTTGGTTCAATCATTTGGATATGACGATTATCGCCAAAGTGGTCGATAAATTCTTGGTGGAATTGCAGGCTCAGTTGGATGCAAAACACGTTACTTTGGAAGTCAGCGACGAAGCCAGAACCTTGTTGGCCGAGAAAGGCTACGATAAGAACATGGGCGCACGTCCAATGGCTCGGGTCGTGACCGAATTGATCAAACGTCCATTGGCAGACGAGATCTTATTTGGTGTCTTAGAGTCCGGCGGAGTGGCGCATGTGGATGTGAAGGAGGGCGAGATTGTCATTCGCACCGAACGTCACGAAAAAGCGACAACAAAAGCTTAACGCTTGATTATCCATTAGTTTTAGACATAAAAATGGCTGCAATTGCAGCCATTTTTTTCATCTTTCGCAAACAAAAAAACCCGGCCTTGCCGGGTTTTTAAATCTAAGAGGCTATATCAGCGTGCGCGGAAGACAATGCGACCTTTGGTCAGATCATAAGGAGTCAGCTGGACGGTAACTTTATCGCCAGTGAGGATCCGGATGTAGTTTTTACGCATTTTGCCTGAAATGTGGGCTATCACCACATGACCATTTTCAAGCTCTACACGAAACATTGTGTTTGGCAAGGTTTCAAGGATAGTGCCTTGCATTTCAATGTTGTCTTCTTTCGCCATTAATTAATTATCCCATTAGCCTTCGAATATAAAAAACGGGCGTATCATGCCCCAAATTCCCCCCGCTGTAAAGGGGAAGTACTTAGCAAACTTGGGAATACTCCCAGCCCGTCGGTGTCAGAATTTGATATGGGCGATACAAACGCTTGTAAGACATCTTACGGTTTTCATCTATTTGATATCCGAGATAAACAAATTCTTTATTCATGAGTTTCGCCAGTCGACACTGAATTAAAATCAACAGTGCGCCGAGGGAGCGATGTTCTTCGTCGGGGTCAAAATAGCTGTAAATTGCCGAAAGACTATTGGGCAAACTATCAGTGACCGCAACTGCCAATAATTTATTTCCATCATAGACTTCGACAAACGTTGGCGGTAACCAATGGCAAAAAAGAAAGTGATTATATTGATCTTCACTCGGGGGAAACATGGGGCCGTCAAAATGTCGCCCACGAATGTAATGTTCATACAGGGCATATTGTTCGGCGGTTTGCTCCGATGTTATACGCCAGGTCAGATCTTGGTTTTTTGCTAAAGTGCGTTTTTGGCGTTTCGATGGGACAAATTCATGCGTTGGCACACGGATTGGTTGGCATGCACTGCATCTAGGGCAACGTGGTTTGTAGATAGAGCTACCACTGCGGCGAAAACCCACTGCGAGCAAACGCTCAAATAAAATGGGATCGAGCGTATCTTCTTGGATGACGAGTAGCTGCTCCTGTTGGCCATCAAGGTAGCTGCAGGGAAATATTTGACTGATACCGATAGCGATCGATGCTTTACTCGAGTTCAAGGATGACCTCTTTAGTGGCCCAAGTATTTGGGTCCACGGGATTGTTTCTCAGTTCGCTCAGTAACGTTATAAAATCAATGCGTTTAATAGCTTTAGCTCCCAAACTTTCTAGGTGGGGATTCATCACTTGTGCGTCGATGAGTTTGAATCCCATCTTGAGTAAATGTTGTTGCAGTGCGGCAATGGCGGCCTTGGACGCATTGGTTTTACGGTGAAACATGGATTCGCCGCAAAATACTTGGCCGATCGCTAAGCCGTAAAGCCCACCGATTAAACGTTCACCTTCCCACACTTCAATGGAGTGAGCATGACCTGTGTGATGCAATTCGCGATAGGCCATTTGAATTTCTTGGGTGATCCAAGTGCCGCTCTGTTTTTCTCTTGGCTGCGCACATCCCGCCATCACATCGGTGAAAGCGTGATTGATTGTGATCCGCCAAGGTTGTTTTTTTAAGTATTTACGCAGGCTGGTGCTGATGTGAATTTCACCTGGAATAAACACGGCGCGGGGATCCGGTGACCACCATAGGATGGGATCGTCAGAATTAAACCAAGGAAAAATACCGTTGTAGTAAGCAGAGAGTAAACGTTCAGGACGTAAGTCGCCGCCGATAGCCAATAAACCATTAGGATCGGTTAAGGCGTGCTCGGGCGAAGGAAAAGCGTCAAATTCGTGATTCAGGAAAGACAGTGACTTCACAATTGAGTATGATTTAGTTATAGACCTTATTATTAAGTTAGCGGAAATTCAGATATGTGGAAACCTACTCTAGCAAGCTTTATGTTTATTTTTGCTTTTATCATCAGCCCCGCTAATGCTGGCTATGATCGCAATCAAGCCGTGCCAGTTGAGAAAGTACTCTATGGCGATATCACTTCGGTACGTAATATCACCGAAACCCAGTTAATTGAAGACCGTAATCAAGGTTGGAAAACCTTCGGCGGCGCCTTAGCGGGTGGGGTGATTGGTCATCAGTTTGGTGGCGGTTCGGGTCGAGATGTGGCGACGATTTTAGGTGCCTTGATTGGTGGGGGTATCGGTAACCGTTATGGCAGCGGTACTAGCGTGCAATCGTTTAAGCTGGTGGAACTGATGATCAATCAAGAAGATGGTACTCAGGTCATGGTGATCCAAGATTACGATGCTGGCATGACGTTTAACGCGGGTGACAGAGTTCGAGTGGTGTACCTGCAAGGTGGCGTGCGTGTTGATATCGCGATGTAAGCGATTGTCTCATATTGGATAAATTCTCATCTTCAGTAAATGGTCATCTAGAGTAACGGACGGTAATGCAATGACACGGATAGAACTAAGCCAATATTTAGCCGATTTTTTACATGTGTCGGCCTTTAAGGATTACGCACCCAATGGGCTGCAGGTAGAAGGCAAGGATGAGATCCGCACCTTAGTCACGGGCGTGACAGCGTGTCAGGCCTTGATCGATGAAGCGATTCGATTAAACGCCGATGCGATATTGGTTCATCACGGCTTTTTTTGGAAGAATGAGCCTGAAGTGATCACAGGCATGAAACAACGCCGAATTAAGGCGCTGCTCAAGCATGATATTAGCTTGTTTGGATATCATTTGCCCTTAGATGCCCACCCAATGCTCGGTAATAACGCGACTTTGGGGAGACAGCTTGGGATCATCGACGCAGAAGCCATCGAAGAGGTGGCTCAGGGGCTACTGTGGCTTGGAAAACTTGATCTTGCCGTCAGTGCTAGCGAATTTTCTCACACCCTTGAGAATGCGTTAGGCAGAGCCCCACTGCATATTGGTGATAGCGATGCAAAGATCCAACATGTAGCTTGGTGTACTGGTGGCGCACAGGATTATATCGATGTTGCGGCGAGTTTAGGTGTGGATGCGTTTATCAGTGGTGAAGTGTCCGAGCGAACGTTCCACAGTGCGGTAGAGCAGGGCATACATTATTTTGCGGCGGGGCACCATGCGACAGAACGTTTTGGCATTCAAGCCTTAGGCCGTCACCTCGCCCGCGAGTTTGATCTCGTGCACCATTTTGTGGATATCACCAATCCGGTCTAATCCATTCATAAAGCGGCTTATGATGACCATCTAACTGTTTTATTCCTAAACGAAAGGCGAGCATGGCTCGCCTTTTTTATTGTGGTTTATTATTACTTATAGTCACTTATATCCCTTTCTCTAGCGTTTGTGTAATCAGCTCGTAGCTGCTGCTAGATCAGCTCCAAAGTGGACAATACAAAGATGCCTAAGGTGCACGTGATCAGCGAGCAGACTGTGGTTAGCGCAATAATATTGGCCGCAAGGGGCGCATTGCCACCCATGGCGCGCGCCATCACATAGCTTGCGGCTGCGGTGGGTGCAGAACTCATTAAAAAAACCAGTGCTAACTCAATCCCTCGATAACCCAACAGCAAGGCCCCAATAGTGATAAAAAGCGGGGCAAAGATCAGTTTCAATGCGGTCGAGAACCAAGTTGTATGCTTTTCATGTTTGAGTGAACCAACATCGAGCGAACCGCCGGTACACAGTAGCGCTAATGGGAGGGTCATATTGGCAAAGTATTGTCCCGCATCGAGCACCATTTTCGGTACTGGAATAGCAAGCAAATAGAACAAGATGCCGGCCATAATGGCAATGATCAACGGGTTTTTGGTGATGGTCTTGATGATCATGCCAAATGCACGTTGGCTGGATTCTTCACCTTTAGGGCTTAGGCAAATAACCGCTTGAATGTTATACAGCAGCGTCATCGAGGCAACATAGACCGCGGCTAAGGCAACACCAGAACTCCCATAGGCGTTGGAAACGTAAGCTAAGCCGATAATCGCGGTATTGGCCCTAAAACCCCCTTGAATGATCACACCTTGGTCTTTGTGCTTGGGAAATAGCCGCCCAGTTGCATAGGTGGAGAGTATAAAAAACAGGAAATTGGCTGCTAAACCATAGCCAATTAAGGGCGCACTGGAGGCGAGATCGTGATTGGAACTAATGATGCTAAGGAACAGCAAGGCTGGCAGCGTCACGTTAAAGACTAATCTTGATGCGACATCAATAAAGTTTTCATTGATGATTTGGGTGCGTTTTAGGATCACACCGAGCGCTAACATCAAACAGATGGGACCCGTAATCGAGGCCGAAAACAGCAACTGCTCAACGATATTTCCCATAACGACTCCTCGAGTTATTCATTTAGCACTGCGTCGATTTTAGACTTGTCACTGATATGAATGTCACATTGCCGTGAATATCTTGTCGATAGAAATACGAGTTTTAACTCGGTCTCTTAAACCACTCAGTTAAAATTAAATGGCTTAAACTCAGTCTTTTAAAAGACTGAGTGACACTTGCGACCACGAATCGGCTCAAACAATCGATACCAACAAATAAGGCCACATAAAATGCGGCCTTATTGATTTTCGAGCGTTATCTAGCGCAGATTACTTAACTCGCATGCCAGGCTGTGCGCCTTCATGGGGTTCTAAAATCCACAGGTCGCTGCCACCAGGGCCAGCGGCCAAAACCATGCCTTCTGACATACCAAAACGCATCTTACGTGGCGCTAAGTTGGCGACCATCACAGTTAGTTTGCCTTCGAGATCTTCTGGCGAATAGGCCGATTTGATCCCTGCAAACACTTGGCGTGTTTCGCCGCCGATGTCGAGCTGCAACTTCAGTAACTTGTCAGCGTCAGCAACATGCTCGGCTTTCACGATACGAGCGATACGCAGGTCGATTTTAGCAAAATCATCAAAGTTGATGGTTTCACTAATAGGATCGTTAACCAGAGGCTCACTGCTGACATTAGATGATTCAACCGTCTTTTCAGGCGCAGCCGTCTTTGGTGCGTCGGCCGTGACTTGCAGGTTATCCTTAGAGTCGGCAACCATAGCATTTACTTTATCCAGCTCAACACGTTGCATCATGGCTTTGAATGGCGCGATTTCATGACCCGCTAAATCTTGGTTCAATGCACTCCAAGTGAGCGGTAGTTGGAAAAAGGCTTCCACATCTTGGGCTAAACGTGGCAATACAGGTTTGAGATACGTCACTAGAATACGGAACAGATTCAAGGCATTTGAACACACTTGATGGGCCGCTTCCTGTTGATCATCGTGTTTTACCATTTGCCAAGGCGCAGCATCGGCTACAAAACCGTTAGCAATATCCGCCAGTGCCATGATTTCGCGCATTGCTTTGCCGTATTCGCGCGACTCGTAAAATTCGGCAATCACCTCTTGCTTGGCTAGAAACGCCTCAGTCAGTTTGGTGTCGTTAATTTTCGCTAGCTTGCCATCGAAACGTTTAGTGATAAAACCTGCAGTGCGCGAGGCTAAGTTCACTAGCTTACCGACTAAGTCTGAATTCACGCGCTGGGCGAAATCTTCGAGATTTAAATCTAAATCGTCGATACGGCTGCTGAGTTTGGCGGCGTAGTAGTAACGTAAATATTCAGGATCTAAATGATCTAAATAAGTTCGCGCCTTGATGAAAGTGCCTTTGGATTTTGACATCTTAGCGCCGTTGACCGTCACATAGCCGTGGGCATAGACGCTGTTTGGCTGGCGGTAACCTGAGCCGTGTAACATGGCTGGCCAAAACAGACTGTGGAAGTAGACTATGTCTTTACCGATGAAGTGATAAACCTCGGCGGTTGAATCTTTGCCCCAGAATTCCTCAAAGCTCAGCTCAGGGCGTTTGTCACAGAGGTTTTTGAACGAACCCATATAACCGATAGGCGCATCTAGCCAAACGTAGAAATACTTGCCTGGCGCATCGGGAATTTCGAAACCAAAATACGGTGCATCACGGGTGATATCCCATTGCTGCAATCCTTGCTCGAACCATTCGTCGAGTTTATTGGCCATTTCGACTTGCAGGGCACCAGAGCGAGTCCACTCTTTTAGCATGCCTTCGAAGGCGGGCAGGTCGAAGAAAAAGTGCTCAGTGTCTTTCATCACTGGTGTCGCACCCGATACTGCTGATTTTGGATTGATGAGCTCAGTTGGGCTGTAAGTCGCGCCGCAGGCATCACAGTTATCGCCGTATTGATCCGGTGACTTACACTTAGGACAAGTGCCTTTTACGAAGCGGTCTGGCAAGAACATGGATTTCTCAGGATCGAACAGTTGAGAAATACTCTTGCTCTTGATATAGCCATTCGCACGTAGCTTGAGATAAATATCACTCGCCAGTACGCGGTTTTCATCGCTGTGGGTGCTGTGATAGTTATCGAAGGCGATATTGAAATCGGCAAAATCCTGCTGATGTTCTTTGTTCACTTGGGCAATCATGTCTTCTGGCGCTATGCCTAATTGCTGTGCTTTAAGCATGATTGGCGTGCCATGGGCGTCATCGGCACAAATATAGTGGCACTCATGTCCACGAAGCTTTTGATAACGCGACCAGATATCTGTCTGTATGTATTCCAGCATGTGACCTAAATGTATCGGTCCGTTTGCATAGGGAAGTGCGCTGGTCACGAGAATTTTACGTTGTGAAGTTGCCATCTTGTCTCAAATATCGTGGTGGGCCAAAAATATTGGTAGAGATACTAACCGATTACAGGATGATTTTCATCAAAACCTGAGCCAATTGAGCTAAATCTGCGCTAATGTTTTCTGCATTATCTGGTACACTTGGGCAAATTTATTGGTGGGGGTAATTCTTTTGTCTTCAACTCAAACTGATTATCGTCTGAATGACGATCTTCTCGGGCCAGTTCTGGCTATTCTCGATTCATTTGTTGACCCGTATCTCGCTAAAGGGTTAGTGAGCGCAGGATGCGTAAATAAGCTGGCATTGGAAGGTAAGCGTTTGCAGCTTGGCTTAGTCTATCCATATCCTTGTATGACTCAGTATCGCGACACTGTTATGGCGCTGACGAATAAGTTAGCGGTGCTCGATGCTATTGATGAAGTCGAGTGTGAAATCGATTTTCAACCTAAAGCCTACTCAGCGTTATCTTCTATTGCGCCGATTGCCAATGTGAAGCAAGTAATTGCCGTAGCCTCAGGTAAGGGCGGCGTGGGTAAGTCAACCACAGCGGTGAACTTAGCTTTGGCATTAGCGGCTGAAGGTGCGCAGGTGGGTATTCTCGATGCGGATATTTACGGCCCGTCAGTGCCTATGATGTTAGGTATTCCTAATTTCAGACCGCTTTCCCCCGATGGCAAACATATGACTGCCGCCAGTGCCCATGGTATTGCCGCGCAGTCGATTGGTTTTATGCTCAGTGGTGATGAAGCTGCCGTGTGGCGTGGCCCAATGGCTGCGGGCGCGTTAACCCAGTTACTGAATGAAACCCAATGGCCAGAACTGGATTATTTAGTCGTTGATATGCCACCAGGCACAGGGGATATTCAGCTCACGTTATCGCAAAAAGTTCCTGTGAGCGGCGCCGTTATCGTGACTACACCGCAGGATATCGCGCTGGCCGATGCCAAGAAGGGCATCAATATGTTCCAGAAAGTGAACATTCCTGTGCTGGGTATTGTCGAGAACATGAGTTTCCATTTATGTCCTGAGTGTGGTCATAAAGAACATCCATTTGGAACACACGGCGGCAGTAAAATCGCTGAACGCTATCAAGTTCCACTGTTAGGCGCTTTGCCGCTGCACATCAATATCCGTGAAGCCATGGATAATGGTGCGCCGACCGTCGTTGCCGATCCTGACAGTGAAGTCGCAGCTCTTTATCGGGAAATTGCCCGTAAAGTGGGCGCAGAATTGGCTTTAAAACAAAGCCAGAAAACAGTTTCTATTAGTGTTTCAGATGACGAGTAAGGTTTAAGGGTATGAATTCTCAGCAGTGTGTCATTATTGCAATTGCTGGCGCGTCAGCATCGGGCAAAAGTTTAATTGCCAAAACGATTTTTGACGAATTGCGCCGCGATTTAGGCACAGATCAAATTGGGGTAATTAATGAAGACGCGTACTATCGCGATCAGAGTCATTTATCCATGGATGAACGGGTATTAACGAATTACGATCATCCAAAAGCGCTGGACCATCAATTGTTGTGCACGCATTTACAGTTGCTCAAGTCTGGCGAAGCTGTTGATATCCCTTGTTATAGCTATACAGAACATACACGCACTGCAGAAACTTTAAAGATGACACCGAAAAAGGTGATCATTTTAGAAGGTATCTTATTGCTGACCGATCCTAAGTTACGTGCCCTGATGGACGCGAGTGTGTTTATGGACACGCCGCTGGACATTTGTTTCCTACGTCGCTTAACTCGTGATGTGGCCGAGCGGGGCCGTACTATGGAGTCTGTGATTTCACAGTACAAGAAAACCGTGCGTCCTATGTTCTTACAGTTTATCGAACCCTCGAAACAATACGCCGATATTATCGTTCCCCGTGGCGGCAAAAATCGTATTGCGACCGATATTTTAAAGACTCGTATCCAACATTTACTGGCAAAATAACGACATAAAAACTCAAGGAGTAATAGGCAAGATGCGCTTAACCGATATCGAAATTGAACAGGCCCTTGATAACGGCACTATCGTAATAGAACCTCGCCCAGGCATAGAAGCTATTTCAGGCGTCAGTGTTGATGTGCGCTTAGGTGGACAGTTTCGCGTCTTTAAAGATCATACCGCGCCTTTTATCGACTTGAGTGGTCCAAGTGCTGAGATGCAAGCGGCGCTCGATCGGGTGATGAGTGAGATTATCGAAATCCCCGATGGCGAAGCATTTTTCTTGCATCCTGGCGAATTGGCTTTGGCTGTGACTTACGAGAGCGTAACTTTACCTGCTGATATCGTCGGTTGGCTTGATGGCCGTTCGTCTCTAGCGCGTTTAGGCCTGATGGTACACGTAACGGCGCACCGTATCGATCCGGGTTGGCAAGGTAAAATTGTGCTCGAGTTTTATAACAGCGGCAAGTTACCTTTAGCTTTGCGTCCACGCATGACTATAGGTGCGCTTAACTTTGAACGCTTAAATCATGCGGTTGCACGTCCTTATAACACTCGTAAGAGTGCCAAGTACAAAGATCAGCAAGAAGCGGTGGCTAGCCGTATCAGTCAGGACTAACACGCGTGTTCTGGGTGAATGGCGCATCGCAGGCAAGTGTCGACCCTTCCGATCGAGGGCTTGCCTACGGTGATGGCCTGTTTGCAACGATGCGAACGGACGCTGAGGGGATTATGTTTTTTGAAGCCCATCAAGCCCGTTTAACCGCAGGCGCCGCAAGGCTGGGATTTCAATGGCAAATGAGTGAAGCATTGCAACAGCAACTGAATACCTTAGCCATTGAATATCCTCATCATTGCATTAAGTTAATCGTTTCCCGTGGTGCTGGTGGCCGTGGCTATACACCGCCAGAAACGGTTAATCCTACCGAAATCGTCTCAGTTCATACTATCCCCGGCCATTATGCTCAGTGGCAGCAACAGGGTATTAGCCTTAAAACTTCGTCGGTACGATTGGGTTTGCAGCCTCTGTTGGCAGGGATGAAGCATTTAAATCGACTCGAACAAGTTTTGATTAAATCACACTCTTTACCGCAGGGATTTGATGACTGGTTAGTCAAAGATATCGAGGAGAATGTGATTGAATCATCGATGGCGAATGTGTTTTTTATCAAAGATAATCGCATTATCACGCCTTCATTAGCCCTGTGTGGCGTGGCGGGGGTGATGCGCGAACAGATAATGTTGGCCTTGCTTGAACAGAACATGAATATCGAATGTTTGCCCGTTGGCGCCGAGCGTTTAATCGAATTTGACTCAGCGTTTATCACTAACAGCGTTTTAGGGATTGTGGATGTACTGGCGATAGACTCGCTCAAGTTCACCCGTGCTCCGATTACCGCGCAACTTAGACAGACACTTTCACTCACTCTATGAAAAAAATCATTATTATCGCCAGTTCAACCCTGTTGACCTTGCTAACCTTAGTCTGTTTGGGTGCCTTTTGGGGCTATCAAACGGTTGTCGAATACAGTCAAACGCCGCTGAGCCTCAGTGAGCCTAAAGAGTTGAAGGTTGAGCGCGGCACCAGTGTGAATCAACTGGCACAGCAACTTGCCGATGACGGCGTTATTCAAGATACGTGGAAACTCAAGTGGCTACTTAAGTTCCGTCCTGAGCTTGCCAAAATTCGCACGGGACTTTATGAAATATCACCTTCACAAACGATTACTGATTTACTCAATGATTTGATCGCTGGGAAAGTAAAAACCTTTAGTTTGACCTTAGTTGAAGGTAAAACTATTGTGGAATGGGAACAACAGCTTACCAGTGCTCCGCATTTACAAATGTCACCAGAAGCATTTGCTGCGGTATTGATGACACAAGGCGATGATTCTGGTTTGCCTGAGGGAAAATTCTTCCCCGACACTTATCATTATACCGCCGAGGCGGATGCTAAAGTCATGCTGACTCAAAGCTATAAAATGATGGAGCAGGAGCTTGCCAAAGCGTGGGCAGAACGGGCGCCAAATTTGCCGTTAAAATCGCCCTATGAAATGCTGATTTTGGCATCGATAGTTGAAAAGGAAACCGGCCAAGCCCATGAGCGTGAGCAAATCGCCGGTGTATTTGTTAATCGTCTTAACCTAGGTATGCGTCTGCAAACCGATCCGACCGTTATTTACGGCATGGGTGATCGCTATAAGGGTAATATCACCCGCAAAGATTTAGTCGAAGAGACGCCTTTTAATACTTATCGTATCTTTGGATTGCCGCCAACGCCGATAGCTGCACCGAGTAAAGCCTCATTGATGGCCGTGTCTAAGCCCGCCAGTGTGAGTTACCTTTATTTTGTATCGCGCAACGATGGCACCCATGTGTTTTCAACCACGCTTGAAGAACACAATCATGCTGTAGACGTCTATCAGCGTAAGACAAAACCAGCGACGCCAGAAAAATCACCAAAGTAAAAATGCAGAGAAAGAAAATCCAATGTCAGTTTTTGCAAAATTTATCGTTATTGAAGGCTTAGAAGGCGCAGGTAAGTCGAGTGCGATTAACCTTATTCGCGACTTTATTGAAAAGCATACGGGTAAAGCACCGATTTGCACCCGCGAACCGGGCGGTACACCATTGGCTGAACGTATCCGTGATTTAGTTAAGATTGCCGATGCGAACGATCCCCTGTGTGATGAGGCCGAGTGTTTACTCATTTATGCTGCCAGAGCTCAGTTAGTTGCCAATGTAATAAAGCCCGCGCTTGCGCAAGGGCAATGGGTATTGGGTGATAGACACAATCTATCGTCATTAGCTTATCAAGGTGGTGGACGAGGGTTAATGCCGTTAGTGGAAGCAGTGAGCACTGCAACACTAAAGGGATTTAAACCCGATCTTACTTTGTACTTAGATTTAGATCCTAAGCTTGGGCTTACCCGCGCAGCTAAACGTGGTGAGCTTGATAGAATTGAGCAACAAGCGATTGATTTCTTTGAGCGCGCACGCGCTACATATCTCAAACTTGCCAGCGAAGATGACAGTATTGTGGTTATAGACGCGAGCCAAACTATGGCCGAAGTGCACAAAGATATCTTAGCCGTGCTTCAGGCGATGGTATGGTAGCCGAGTCCGGATTTACGGCTGAGCAATTACCTTGGCTCGAAGGGCCAAGACAGGCATTTTTAGCTCAATTAGCGCGTCAAAAAATACCTCACGCACAACTCGTGGGCATTGATTCAGCCTATGGCGGTGAGTTGCTGAGTGTGTTTATGGCGCGCGCTGCTATGTGTTTGCAGCCAACGCCTGTGGGCGCGTGCGGTTTTTGTAAGTCTTGTCAGCTCTATGATGCTGGCAATCATCCTGATTTTTATCATATCGCCGCCGATGGCAATCAAATTAAAGTCGATCAAATTCGTGAGCTGTGTACGCGTCTGACAGCCACCGCACAGCAAAGTGGCAGGCGTGTAGCGATTATCCACCACAGCGAGCGTCTTAACTCCGCAGCCGCGAACGCACTCCTTAAAACCCTTGAGGAGCCAGGTAAAGACACCTTACTGATTTTGCAGTCGGATACGCCTGCACGTTTGATGGCGACGGTTAGCAGTCGTTGTCAACGCATTCCCTTTGTCGTTCCGAGTCGAGAGGTCATCAAAAACTGGCTTGCCCAGCGATGTGGTATTCAAGAGGATGTGACTTGGTGTTTGAGTGTGGTGGGGGGGCCGTTAAAGTTGGCTGAGAGTTTGCAGTCTGAGGGTAGCCAACAGAGTCGGTATCAATCCTTGCTACAATTTCGCAAAGATTGGGCACAAAGTTTGTCGTCTGGTCATCTGTGTGCTAGTTTGTTAATAATAAGTGAACAACAAATAATTGATGTTCTTAAGGTTTTGTACCTACTTATACGACAGGTTTTACTGAAAAATAGCCATCAAGATGCGTTTGTTCATGCGCAGCTCGGGAATTTGGCGGCTAAGATCATGGGAATGTGTCATAGCTTAAGCACAATGCCGAGCGTCAATTATCTGGCCCTGTGTCAAAGTTATGTCTTAGAATATAGAGAGATAACAAATAAGTAATATGCCATGGTAGATCTCGTCGTTAATTTTGATACTTTACATCAGTTATATCGTGCCTATATGCCTTTTATTAAGCCGGCAGGATTATTTATTGCGACCAGTGAAAGTCATTATCTTGGCCAACCGCTGACGATTGCGTATCGTTTACCCGGCGCAACCCTCACTAATGAATTTCGTGGTGTTGTGGTGTGGATTAATCCCTTAGGAGCGTCGGGTGGCCGCCCTGTGGGGATTGGCATTAAAATTATTTCTGAGCCAGATAGCCATAAACACCATATCGAAAAGTTACTGTCCCGCGAACTCGCCTCCGGCGATCTAACCTGCACTATGTAGCTTAGCCTGCATTATTGATCTGGTTTAAACGTTTGTTCACTGCCTAAACTGGCTATTTACTTCTGTTGAATTTGACCTCGATCTCTTGGCTGGGTATCCTTGTCGTCCTTTGTTACTCTGCTTGGAAATCCTTGTGCTTATTGATTCACACTGCCATCTCGATCGCCTCAAAGCGGCGCCTGATCAACAAACCTTAGAACAGATTCTTGCTAATGCTAAAGCCCGTGGCGTGGACTATATGTTGTGCGTGAATGTACGCCAGCAGGGATTTGAATCGATGCGAGATAAAGTTGCAGCCTTCGAACAGGTATTTTTGTCATCGGGTGTGCATCCATTAGACGTTAAAGAAGGCCTCGATGTTGAGCAAATTCGTCGCTTTGCCACCGATCCTAAAGTGGTCGCGATTGGTGAAACGGGGTTAGATTATTTTTATGCCGACGAAACTAAACTGCTGCAACAACAATGTTTTGAGCAGCAGATTGCCCTTGCGGTAGAAGTGAATAAACCTCTAATTGTCCATACCCGTGATGCACGTGAAGACACGATCACTATGCTTAAGCAGGGTAACGCGGATAACGTTGGCGGCGTGCTGCATTGCTTTACCGAGAACTGGGAGATGGCGAAAGCGGCGATTGATCTCGGCTTTTATATTTCGGTTTCTGGCATAGTCACTTTTAAAAATGCGGGTGATCTGCGAACCGTTATTCGCAAAGTGCCTCAGGATCGTCTGCTAGTTGAAACGGACTCGCCTTATTTGGCGCCGATCCCACACCGTGGACAAGAAAATCAGCCTGCCTATGTGCGTGATGTGGCTGAGTTTGTGGCAGAGCTTAGAGGTGAGCGTTACGAAGATCTTGCTGAATACACCAGCAATAACTTCTTTAATTTATTCAAAGATGCAGCGCGTTTAGTTGGCCGTTAGCTGCAAGTGCTTTGAATCACTTTATGCGATTGTGTGATTGTTAGCGTACAGGCATAAAAAAAGGCCCAAAACGATTAAAGCTGCTTGGGCCTAGGGGAATGGCTCATTGAAGAGCCGTGCGCTACAGGTGAAAGCGCCATGCAGTGCGCTTTACAATAGACTGAGTGTAGTCGAGCTTTTGTCTTATAGTCGCGCTCACTTTCCCCCTTTTTTAGGTTATTTATCGCTAAAAAACAGCGAAATTATAACGATTTCGCCTGTTCTGGTAGTAGTAACACTTTATCTTTCACTAAGTCTCTGGGTAGGTTGTTTTTTAACTTATTGCCTAAATGTTTCGCCATGCCTAATGGTGCACCGCCATAACAGACGATCACTTCACCTTGAGCTTTCACTGCGGTGTTTAGGGCAATATCTCGCCCCATCAAATACTCTTTCGCTTCAACATCGCTCACATCGACCGTTTTTGCGGTTGGGCTGAGTTGTTTTCCTGCTAATGCAATAATCGCTTCATGGCGGACTTTAAAGCCGTGTTTACTGTTATCGGCGAGTTTAATACCAATACGCTGAAAGCGCATACGGCCGATAAAAGCGTTGAATTCATGCGGAAATAGCCAGAATTCATCATCGCGAACCATGATGAGTTCGTCCGGTAAGCTGATGCCTAAATCCTGCTGAAAATAGTCTTTGATCCCTTGGGCTTGTTTCGCTGATGCGGGCGTGAAGGGAAAATTTTTCTGTAGTGTAGGCTCTGGTTGTAAACGCGGCACTGAGGCGGTTTTTGTCAATTTAGCGACAAAGAAACCTTCACTGTCGTAAATCTGTGGCCAGACATGTAAGAAGCCTTCGGGCGTTGTAGCTCGATCTGCACCATCAAATAAATCGCTTAAGGATTCAAACTGCACCGCATCGCCGTAGACTTGCTTTAAATACTCGCACACGCCTTGGTTTTCGAGGCGGTTTAAGGTGCAGGTTGAGTAGACCAAACTGCCACCGGGTTTCAGGGCGAGAAACGCCGATTCGATTAAGGCTTTTTGGGTTTCGCTAATCGCCAGCACATCGTCTAGGCTCCAGTGTTTTAGAGCATCGGTGTCTTTACGCACTGTGCCTTCACCGCCACAGGGCGCATCGATAAGCACGGCATCAAAACTTTCGTACAGGTATTCGCCAAATACACGGCCATCGAAATGAGTGAGGGCGCAGTGGCTCGCACCCATGCGCAGCACATTGGCGTGCAATACTTTCACGCGGCTCGCCGAATACTCATTAGCCACCAATAAGCCTTGGTTTTGCATCAATGCGGCCATTTGAGTGGTTTTTGAACCGGGTGCGGAGGCGAGATCGAGTACGCACTGCCACTTTGCACTAGGCGTAAATAGTGCGGTCGGCGGCAACATAGAGCTGGCTTCTTGAATGTAGAATAGACCCTGAATGTGCTCTAAGGCATTGCCGAGCTGTTCTTCTTCGTCGTAACTGATCCAAAATCCGTCTTCACACCAAGGAATAGGATCGAACGTCCAGCCCTTAGGTTGCATCAAGGTCTTAAAGTCGTCACTGCTGATTTTTAAGGTATTGACCCGAATTGAACGTCTAAGCGGCCTGTCGCAGGCGGCAATAAACTCGTCCATGGATAAATGGGCGGGGAGTTCTTGGGTGATTGTATCGATAAAATTTTGATTTAATTGGACCATTGATTTCATTGAACCATAGGAAAATAGACTGTGTATCAACTGGCGCGAGTATATCATAATCCCTTATTGGGTCTGAGATTTTATCCCAAGTGCCTCAGCCGTTATGATGCTTTATGTTTATGCACAGACGATTGCCGCAATATTGCAATGAGTCGCCATAAAGCTAGCACTCAGTAGTCATGAGCTAATAGAATAAAAACAAATAAAAATAAGGGGATTAGCGTGCTGAATCGCGTGTGGTTAGCTTTCTTTGTTACGGCATTGCTGGCAATAGCGGTGCAACTGTTCAATGGACACATAGAAGTCCTATCGGCTTCGGTCGCCGCATTATTTGCGAGCGCTAAGCTTGCCGCCGAAATTGCCCTTGGCCTGATTGGTGTACTTTCCCTGTGGATGGGGTTAATGCAGGTGGGCGAGAAGGCCGGAGTGGTCAGCGCTATCGCCTTTGTGTTTGAGCCCTTACTGCGCCGTTTGATGCCAGAAGTGCCCAAGGGCCATCCCGCCTTTGGCAGTATCACGATGAATTTAACGGCGAATATTTTTGGTTTAGATAATGCCGCCACGCCGCTTGGTTTAAGGGCGATGCATGATTTGCAGAGTTTGAATCCACTAAAAACCGTGGCGACTAATGCACAAATCTTATTCTTAGTGCTTAATACTTCCTCTGTGACCTTAGTGCCTGTGACGGTGTTCCTTTACCGTGCCCAGCAAGGTGCAGCCGCGCCTGCGGATATTTTCCTACCGATTTTACTGGCAACCTCGGCCTCGACATTGGCGGGCTTACTGGTAGTGGCGTTAGTGCAGCGAATTTCGTTATTGAACTCTGTGGTGCTCGGTTATGGCGCCTTGATGCTCTCTGGCCTAGTGGCGAGTGGTTTTTATCTGATGACCTTAAGTGCTGAAGCCATTGGCACAGTGTCGACGGCAATGGGTAACGGCATTTTATTGTTATTAGTGTTTACCTTCGTCATTGTTGCTGGCATCCGTAAGGTGGCGGTTTATGATGAGTTTATTGAAGGGGCGAAGGCGGGTTTTGCCCAATCTATCCAACTGATCCCTTATTTGCTCGCCATGCTATTAGCGATCGGTTTACTGCGCGCATCCGGCGCCTTGGATTATCTGTTGCACTTGATTGCCACTGGCGTGCGGATATTGGGTTTTGATACGCGTTTTGTCGATGCTATGCCGACCGCGCTGATGAAGCCTTTTAGTGGTTCAGGCGCCAGAGCCATGATGCTCGAGACAATGGATCATCACGGCGTCGATTCTTTTGCTGGCCGATTAGCGGCGATTTTTCAGGGCAGCACTGAAACTACTTTTTATGTTCTCGCCGTGTATTTTGGTTCTGTGGGTATTCGCCATGGCCGCCACGCCTTAGCCTGTGGGTTAACCGCGGATTTTGCGGGGATCAGCGCTGCGATTGCCGTTTGTTATTGGTTTTATGGATAAGGGGTTAGAGTGTTGAGCGCCCTAGAATGTGTCAATGACATTTCGATAAGCTGAAAATCAATCAGGCGCATTATGCGCCTGATTGATTTGTAAGAGCTTTAATATTAGTGCGTTGGTGTAAGTATTTTGATGAAAAGGTTTACTGGGCTGGCGCCCATTCCAGCCATGCGTTTTCGGCTTTGTGTTGCAATCTTAATACTGTTCCTGCTGCTAAACGATTACCCTCTTGAGTCGTGTCCTTAGTCGCGACATTAATGCCGCCAGCGAGTAAGGTTTCCAGCGAGCCGGCTTCGATTTGCGCACCTGAAAAGAGGCCAACATCGACTTTAATCCCAGAAGCATCCCAGAACTGACTGCTTTGATTCACTAAGTGACTGTACTGTGCCTCGATATGGGCCTGCATCAATACACTATTACCCTGTGTCGATAGGCTATAACCGTCGATTTGACCGACTTTAATCCCTCGGAAGAAGATAGGTGTGCCGACTTTCATTGAGCCTAGGCTAGTATCTTCTAGAATGAATTTCAGCGCATCTTCGGCAACATTGGCATAGCTGCTGGCAGCGAGGTTGGCAACAAACTGGGTCGCTTTTTGACTGCCCTTACCCGGTAAGACTCCTATGTAAGGACCTGTGATCAGCGTTTCTGGCGCTTTGATCCCCGCCAGAGAAATTTGTGCATCCACTAAATGATATTCACAGTCACTGCGGCTGAAATGTTCGGCATATTCCCCGTAGAGATATGCGCTAGCTGTGAGTGTATTAAGATCCGCATTGAGCTTCACCTGCGACACTTCACCCACTTGATGACCTTGATAGCGAATCGCGGCCTTGGCCGTCAGTTTGCTGGAGGCGGGTAATGTGAGGCGAATCGCCTGCGCCTGACTTAATGCTAACTGCTTGCTCTCATAGAGTTTTAACGGGGTTGTATTGCTCACTTTGTCATTGCTATCAAGCAGTCCCAGACTGATGCTGCCCTTTAATGCCCCTTGTAGCGGGGCAACGGCGACATCAATACCGGCAAGACTGGCACTGATATCCACGGCGCTGTTACGCCAGAATACTTTTGGCTTTTTCAGCAAGGGTTGAAACTGTTTGTCGATAGCTAGCTTGATAGCGAAGTCTTCGGTTTTGCTTTGCCAGTTCACTGAGTCAACTGTGCCAATTTGCATTTTTTTATAGTAAATCGGTGAGCCTTGGCTGACATCGGCGCCATCTTGACTGATTAACGTTAAATGCACTTGCTGCTGACGATCATAAAAAGCTGTCGCGGCATCCACAGAGCTAAAGAGGGTCAGAGCGCTGTTAGCAGCTAAAGGTGTGTCGCTTTGACCTTGGATCAAGCTAACTGCACCTTGAGTGAGCGTTGTAAAATCCCTTGCTTTGACTGAGACACCGTCTAACGATGCGTTTACCGTTAATGCCGACTCAGGCACAAAATAGCTGTCGCTGCGAATTAGACTGGCAAACTCAGGTTGTAGCTCGAGTTGGTATTCCACCGCCGATAAATCTTTGGTTAACTTAACCGCAAGCACTGAACCGATGGGTATTTGCTTGAAGCGAACTTGAGCGCCCGCTGAAATGCCCATGTTTTCGGCTGAGGTTAAGGTCAAGAAACGCTTCTTTGATTGCAGTAAATCAGGTGCCTTTGATTGTAAGGCAAAGCTGCTTGGTACCGCGCTTTTGGTGTTGATGCCTGGCAGGAAGTTGATCACGCTACCTGTCAGTAAACGTTCTGGATTTTTAATACCTGAGAGGGAAATATCAGCACCTTCAAGCCAAAACACGCCGTTGTTAGTTAACAGTGAACCGTATTGAGGTTCAAACTTAGCCACGGCTGTAACACCATTGGACGTGAGTTGTTTACTTAAAATACTGCCAATGCTCATGCCGCGATAAACGATGCGGGTACCTTTGTCGACACCGTTAGCGTCAGCCATGGTTAGGTTTATTTCTATGCCGCCAAGGGCGGTGGTTTCTGAATCATAAAGCGAAAAAACGTCACCGTTTTTAGCTATGTCTGCTTTATCGTCAGAGCTGAAACTCACGCCGCCAGCCAGAATGGACGCCAAACTCTCTGAACTGACTTTAACCCCAGTTAGTGAAGCATCAATTTTGACGCCAGAAACATTCCAAAAGTGAGAATTTTTCTTCACTAACCGTGCATATTGCTCTTGAATGAAAGCGCTGATAATGACTCTTTGATTGCCATCTAAACGATAGCTGACCACGCTACCCACGGGGATTTGGCGAAAAAATATTGGCGAGCCAACATCGAGCGAACCCAGTTTATCGGAGGTCAATTCGACCATCACACCTTCTGAGCCGATTTGCATCGGCGGCGGTTGGCGTTCTGCTTCAAAAAAGGTCGAGGCATTACCTTTCCCTGGTTGGATAGCAATATAGTTACCGGAAAACAGCGCATCTAAGCCTTCAACACCTGTAATACTTGCTTTAGGTGTGACAAGCCAGAAGAGGGTTTCTTTATTCAAGAAAGGCTTAGCGCGGTAGTCCATCATGACCTTGACGTTCACGCCTTTGAGATCTTCATCTATGCCAATGTCTTTCACTTTACCGACAGTCAAACCTTGGTATTTGACTAAGGTTTTACCTACATCAATCCCAGTGGCGCTCGGAAAGTGAATTTGAATTTCAACTCCCGATTCTTTAATGCTCTTAATGCCCAGCCAAGCACCTAATGCCAACGCGACAATAGGAAGTAGCCAAATGGGCGAAAAGAGTTTTTTCTTTACAACTTTCGGCGATTCAATTTGTGTCATCTTGAGGTTCCAATCGATCCCAGAGTAAACGAGTGTCTAAAACTTTTGCGGCTAACTGAGTTAACAGAATCACCAAGGCAAATGCGGTAGCCGCAGGCGCTGGTTTCGCGTCGAGTAATTGTCCTATGTTCACTAATGCCACTGTGATTGAGATGACAAATAAATCGAGCATTGACCAGCGGCCAATCCATTCGATGATGTGAAAACCCACCATCAATTTCTTTTTTGAAATCGGGATATCAAAGCTGATCGCACACAGATAAATGGATAAGCCGATGATTTTAATCCATGGTACTAAAATACTGGCGGTAAACACTATGATGGCAATAGGCAGCATATCTGAATGCACTAAATGTAAAATGCCCGAAAAAATCGTGTCGTGCCGCACTTGGCCTTGGTTGGTCAGCATAGTGATAGGGTAAATGTTGGCTGGCACCAGTAAGATGGCAGCGGTAATCAACAAAGCCCAACTTTTTTGCAGGCTGGAATAGTCCCTGACGTGCAACTCAGTTTCACAGCGCTGACAGTGCGTGAGTTCACTGCTGTTGAGTTGGCGACACACTTTACAGAGACATAGGCCGATATCTTTACCTTGTTGTTTCATATCAGCTATGACCTTCCAATAACGTCCACATATGTTCTAAGTCGTATTCTCTTTGTAGAAACAAGGTCACGAGAAACAGCATAGTGAAGCAAAATGTGCCCATACCAAAATAAATGTCCGAAAAATCAGATAGCTGAAATGATGAAACTAAGAAGCTGATCACATAAATTTCCAGCATAGTGAGCTGCGATAAGATACCATGAAATTTTAATAACTGCTTCAATGAGTTACGCCAAAAAAGGCTACTCAATCCCCATTTCACAATTAAAATCTGTGTCAATATCGATAACAGTAATAAGCCTGGACCTATCACAGCTGCGGCAAGTACGGCGACACCTACAACCCAATAGCCTTGGTCAAATACTGCAAATGCCCCTTGGAAAACCGTGGTAGTACGAATACTACCGAAAAAGTGGATCTCGAGTACGGGTAAAAAATTGGCAGGGAAATAAAACACTAATGCCGAAATACATAGGGCTAACATACCATTCACAGAACAGTATGGCGTGTCATAAAGTGCAGTGCTGCAACGAGGACAGAGTGCTCTAACGCCGCTAGGCAAGGCACGTTTGCGGATCGCTAAATCGCAGGAACGGCATAGGGTTACTGAATTTTCTGCTGCGTTTTCATGCATATAAAAATATATATTAGCCTAATAGGAGTCATAACAGCGAGATCGGTGCAAAGTGTCGTGCTAGTTAGCTGTTCAGCCACGTCTAGCGTTTTATAATCTTGGCAACGAAAGTACGCTAATAATATCAGATTAATCAGAACACTTGCATCACAAGTTCAATCTATGTCACTCTAGTTACTGTATATAAAAACAGTGCGAGGGCAGTCATGGCAGTAATAACACAGTTTGTCGTGGTCAGAGAAGGGGTTGAAAAGATGACATTCACATCTAAGAAGGAGGCTGATGCCTACGATAAGATGCTCGATATCGCCGATAACCTTATCCCCTTCATTCAAAAAGCTGATTTGGGTATAGATGAAAGTGTGGGCGAAAAGCTCGCATTCTATTTTGCTAACAATAAAGATGAGCTGACGAACTTGCTTAAAGGCGCCGTTCAGGTTAATAGTACGCCAACGAATCCGCCTGCAGCGAAAAAAGCGGCTAAAAAGACCGAAGCAGCAGAATAAAATTGTTAGGAAATGTAATGAAATCGAAATTTTATGAGTCACTTAACCGTCAAGCCTTGGCCTTGTTGGAAGGGGAAGACGACCTTGTTGCGGCGATGGCGAATTTTTCAGCCTTGCTCAATGATAATTTAACTGAGCTGAACTGGGTGGGATTCTACGTTATGCGTGGCGAACAACTAGTATTAGGCCCGTTTCAAGGTAAAGTGGCTTGTACACGCATTCCGTTAGGAAAAGGTGTGTGTGGTACTGCAGCATTCACTAATCAAACTCAGCGAGTGGCTGATGTCCATCAATTTGATGGTCATATTGCCTGTGATTCTGCCAGTAATTCTGAAATCGTTGTGCCAGTTCGTGCGCAAGGTAACGTGGTTGCCGTGCTCGATATTGACAGTCCTATCTTCGATCGTTTCGATGAAGAAGACCAAAAGGGGCTGGAATTACTGGTTAAAAGTTTTGAAAACTGCCTATTTGATTAATTTGCGTACAATAACGCATAATTCATAGTCGCAATCGGTGGCGTGCGCCTTATAATATGCGCCTGCACGCATTAAGCTGGTTTGATTGGCATGCAATGAATAAGCTTAGTGTTTTGAGCTGTCAAAATTTGTTAAGGTATATTTTTTAACTTTAGTAAACGCGGCTAGGATGCTAATTTGTACGTTGACTCAATATTGAGTTTAACGAAGATAAACGACATGTAAGAAGCTGATATATATCACCTCGAATCGATGTCCCTTTTTGACTGTGGAAGTAATGATGGAATCAACAGAAAAGTTGACCGACACCAATGCAATTTTGGCGTATTTGTATGAAACATTTCCTTTGTGCTTTATTGCTGAAGGTGAAACTAAGCCATTAAAAATCGGATTGTTTCAAGATTTGGCTGAAAGGTTGGCTGATGATTCTAAAGTCAGTAAAACTCAGCTCAGAGTTGCCTTGAGACGTTACACCAGCAGCTGGCGCTATTTAAAGTGCGTTAAAGCGGGCGCACAACGCGTAAATCTGGATGGCGAACCTTGCGGCGAGTTAGAGCAAGAGCACATTGATCATGCTCAAGCCATGTTGAAAGAGAGTCAGGATAAGGCCAAAGCGAAACGTGCAGCACTTGCACCTAAGCCTGCGGCGAAGAAAGCACCTAAAAAGGTGGCCGTTCCTCAGCGTCCTAAAACTGAGCGTCCTGCTAAGCCTGCACCAAAAGCTGCAGCGCCAGTCGTAAATTATGTTCAAGCACAATTGACTGATTTAACGAAAAAACAACGCGTCAATGTTAAATTAGGTATGACACCCGTAGCCGGTGTGATTACTGACATTAACAAGGAAGATATTCATGTTCAGCTTGATAGTGGCCTAACGATTAAAGTTAGAGCAGAACATATCCTGCTGTAATCATTTATTAAAACGGAGTAACTTGTTGATGCGAAAACTCACTTTGGCTACCTCGATCGCCACTGTTTTTGTCGGATTCTCGGCTTGGGCCGTACCACCCACGATTCAAATCAGCGAGTTACCCACTCTCAAGCAGGAAGCGCAACATAAGGTTGCGAGCAAAAGGGTAACGGACTTATACACTCGTTCGCACTATCATAGATTCAATCTCGATGACGCCTTTTCTGCGCAAATTTTTGATCGTTATCTGCAGCAGTTGGATTATCGCCGCAATGTGTTAACCCAAGCGGATGCCGATAGTTTTAAACCTTATGCTACCCAATTCGATGACATGCTTAGTTCTGGTGAACTTGAGCCTGCCTATAAAATGTTTGATATCGTCCAAAAGCGCCGCTATGAAGGCTTTGTCTATGCTTTATCTCTATTAGATAAAGAGATGGATTTTTCTGCGCCCGGTGATGCCTATGAGTACGACCGCGATGAGGCCGCATGGCCAAAAGACCAGACAGAAATTAATGAGTTATGGCGTCAACGTGTTAAATACGATGCACTAAATCTTAAACTCACAGGTAAGAAATGGCCTGAGATTGTTGATATCCTCCAAAAGCGTTACAACAACGCGATTAAACGGTTGATTCAAACTAACAGTGAAGACGTGTTCCAAGGCGTGATGAATGCCTTCTCGCGTAGCATTGAGCCACATACAAGTTACCTTTCACCACGCAATGCTGAACGTTTCCAAATGGAAATGAACTTGAGCCTTGAAGGTATTGGTGCTCAACTGCAACTCGAAGACGATTACACTGTCATTAAAAGTTTAATTACTGGCGGTCCTGCTGCGGGCAGTGAAAAACTGTCGCCGGAAGACAAGATTGTCGGTGTCGGTCAAGAAGGCGGCGAGATTGTTGATGTGATTGGCTGGCGTTTAGACGACGTGGTCGACCTGATTAAAGGTCCTAAGGGCAGTAAAGTTGTACTGCAAATTTTACCGAAGAAAGGCGGTTCGAATGCGAAGCCATTCGATGTTACCTTAGTTCGCGATAAAATTCGCCTTGAAGACAGAGCGGCAACCTCTAAGGTGATTGAACCTAAAGACGGCGAGTATGCAAATCGCAAAGTCGGTGTGATCCAAATTCCTGGTTTCTATATGAATTTGTCGCAGGACGTTGAAAAAGAGCTAGTGAAGTTAAACGACGCCAAAGTAGAAGGCATAGTCATCGACCTTAGAGGTAACGGTGGGGGTGCATTAACGGAAGCCGTGCTGCTGACGGGACTCTTTATCGATATGGGCCCTGTAGTGCAAATTCGTGATGCCGATGGACGAGTGTCTGCGCATCGTGATAACGACGGTAAAACCAGTTATGCAGGACCATTGACTGTGATGGTTGACCGTTACAGTGCTTCAGCCTCTGAAATTTTTGCTGCCGCATTGCAAGATTATGACCGTGCACTGATCGTCGGTGAGTCGAGTTTTGGGAAAGGCACAGTACAGCAGCATAAGAGCCTAGGCCGTATCTACGACATGTATGAGAAGCCAATTGGCCATGTGCAGTATACGATTCAAAAGTTCTACCGTATTAATGGTGGTAGTACACAGATTAAAGGTGTGACCCCCAACATTGCTTACCCAAGTGCGTTGGAGCCGGGCGAGTACGGTGAAGCTGAAGAGAAAAATGCTTTACCTTGGGATAAAGTGCCTATGGCGCAATATGGCACGCTTAATGATGTTACGCCTGAGTTAGTGACTAGCCTTGAATCTAAGCACCTTAACCGTATAAAAAACAGCGTAGAGTTTGCCTATATCAATCAAGATATTGCCGACTTTAAAAAGCATCACAAAGAGAAAACTGTGTCTCTGGTTGAAAGTGAGCGTATTGCTTCCCGCGAAGCCGATGAGAAAAAAGTCCTCGACAGAACAAACGAGCGTCGAGTCGCCAATGGTTTAGCACCGGTTAAATCAATGGTAGACATTAAAGACGACGCTGAATTGCCAGATGCATTTTTAGACGAAACCGCTTATATCACCTTAGATATGGCTGATGTGCAAAAAATGGCTAAAACTAGTGCTAAGTAGGCACTAGTCGAGTCGATTTATCCGATATCAAAACGCGCTTATGGCGCGTTTTTTCTTATTTAGATCAGCGTTAAAGGGATCGAAATGACACAAGCTCAAGCAAAATACTTAAAAGATTATCAAGCGCCACTTTTTACGATAGAGACTATCGATTTAGCTTTTAATTTGGCAGGCAATGAAACCCAAGTGCAGGCGATCAGTCGTATAAAACGCACTTCAAAACATGCACAAGCCTTAGTGTTGGATGGCGAAGATTTGACTATTGTTTCGCTGACAGTCAATGGTGATGCTGTGCCTTACCATGTTAGTGCAGGTCAATTAGTTTTAGAAACTGAGCTTGATGAGTTTGAGCTGAACATTATCACTAAGCTCGATCCTGAAGCTAATTCGAGCCTTGAAGGGCTCTATATGTCCGATGGTGCCTACTGCACGCAATGCGAGGCAGAGGGCTTTCGACGTATCACTTATTTCCTTGATCGCCCTGATGTATTAGCTAAATACACAGTTCGTATCGAAGCCGATAGCGCCGCATTCCCGTTTTTACTGAGTAACGGTAATTTGATTGATCAAGGTGAGTTAGATGGCGGACGCCATTATGTTTGCTGGCAAGATCCATTTCCAAAACCAGCGTATTTATTTGCCTTAGTCGCTGGCGATTTTGATCTATTGCAAGATGAGTTCATTACTCGCAGTCGCCGTAAAGTGATCCTGCAAGTGTTCGTTGATAAAGGTAATTTACATAAAGCACACCATGCGATGGCATCACTTAAGAAATCCATGGCATGGGATGAGAGCCGTTTTGATCTTGAGTATGATTTAGATATTTACATGATAGTGGCCGTCGACTTTTTCAATATGGGAGCGATGGAAAACAAAGGCTTAAATATCTTTAACACTAAATATGTGCTCGCAGATACCTTAACGGCCACCGACGAGGATTATCACGGCATTGAATCGGTTGTAGGCCATGAGTATTTCCATAATTGGACAGGAAACCGCGTAACGTGCCGCGATTGGTTCCAGTTAAGTTTGAAAGAAGGCTTAACGGTTTTTCGCGATCAAGAATTTAGCTCAGATTTAGGCTCTCGTGCTGTGAATCGAATTCACGCAATTAAAGTGATCAAGAATCAGCAATTTGCAGAAGATTCTGGCCCTATGTCCCATCCTATTCGTCCAGAATCTGTCATTGAGATGAATAATTTCTACACTGTGACTGTGTATAACAAGGGCGCTGAAGTCATCCGCATGATGCACACTTTGCTCGGCGAAGAAAAGTTTCAGGCGGGAATGAAACTGTATTTTAAACGCCACGACGGCCAAGCTGTCACCTGTGATGATTTTGTGGCGGCAATGGAAGATGCCAGCGGAGTGGATTTAACCCAATTCCGTTTATGGTATAGCCAAGCCGGTACGCCGATTGTGACTGCGATGGACAGTTTTGATGCGCAAACGGGCGTTTATCAATTGACCCTTAAACAAAGTCTAGTGAACTGTGCATCACCGCTGCATATTCCGTTTAGCTTAGAGCTCTTAGATGCGAAGGGCCATTCTTTAGTGAATGAGATCCTCGATTTTACTCAAGCTGAACAAGTGTTTAGCTTTGATGGATTCACTCATAAACCCGTCGCTTCGTTACTGCAAAACTTTTCCGCGCCCGTCAAATTACAATATCGATTCAATGTGGATCAACTCGTTCACTTGATGCGTTTTGCTAGCAGCGAAGTGGCGCGTTGGGAAGCTTCTGTGACCTTAGTGAGCCAAGCAATTTGGCAAAATGTGGCGAGTTTACAACAGCAACAAGCTATGGCTCTCGATCCCCGTGTGCGCGATAGTTTTAAAGGTGTGTTGTTAGACACTGAGCTTGATCCGGCATTGATCGCCGAAATATTAGCGATACCTACGGCTTCGGCTTTGATTGAGCAAACAGAGAGTGTCGATCTAGATGCGTTAGCTTTAGCACGTGAATTTGTATTAATAGAGCTCGCTTCACATAGTGAAGATGAATTGATTGCGCTATATCGTTCTTTAGTCGCAGTAGAGAGTACGCAGGCAAGAGCCCTTAAAAATCAGTGTTTAACTTGGTTAGCTCGGGTGTCGGATGAGGCAGAGGAGTTAGTGATTTCTCAGTTCGATAACGCCAGTAATATGACGGATTCTCTTGGTGCGTTGACGGCAGCCAATGTTGGGAATTTACCTTGTCGTGATGAACTGATGACGACATTTGAGCTACGTTGGCAGGATACGCCATTGGTGATGGATAAATGGTTTATGTTGCAAGCGACCCGTGATGCAGATGATGTGATTGAGTGTTTGCGTCAGTTGCAGCAACACAAGTGCTTTAGTATGAGCAATCCAAACCGAGTGCGTGCTTTAGTGGGCAGTTTTGCTGCCGGTAATATTTATCAATTTCACCGTAGAGACGGTAAGGGTTATGCTTTCTTAACCGAATGCTTAATGACCCTTAATAAGCTCAATCCGCAGGTTGCGGCCCGTATGGTGACGCCATTGATCCAGTATCATAAATTCGACTTAGGCCGCCAAACCTTGATAAAAGCCTGTTTAGGACAACTTTTGGCTTTGCCTGACTTATCTAAGGATATGTACGAAAAAGTCTCTAAAGCATTGGCAAAATAGCAGTTTGTAGGAGGAGGGCAGCAGTCTGTGCTGCCCTGATATTATGGAACTGTATTTCAAACTATCGATCAGCTATCGAGATTTCTTACCTTATTATCAAGGGCTTGCCGATAAAGTCGAGGTTCGTGAAACTCAAGGGCGGATTTTGTGGATTAATGGCCGTCATTTTAGGCGTTTTTTAACCGAAAATGGCATTCAAGGCTATTTCAAATTGGTTTTAGATGACAAGGGACAATTTGTTTCATTAAATCGAGTTTAGTCTTAATTTGTTTATCTTTACTTAGAGCAATTACTTTAAACGGTCGGCTGATTACTAAACTCGCTTTGTGATATTTTATTTTTAAATATGTTAATGAATTATATGATTTTTTAATGTGTTTTTATGTTTCATTCCTATTCCGCTTTTCGCTAATTTAAATCTCTCCTTTTTAGTTAACGGTACAAATGTACCTACATGCTTAATTCTTTAGAAAATTTTCTCTAACTGCGCCTTGCTCAAGGGGATTAATTGCTGTAACAATGATGTTACCTGTGAGCTAACAAGATGTTGGTTGTAATTCCTAAAACAAAGAATCCAGCAGGGTACGGAGAGCTAAAATGAAAATTGTTAAAAATAGTTTTAACAAATCGGCGCTTGCTTTGGGGGTGGCGTCGGCATTGAGTTTGTTAATGATCCCAAGCGTTAATGCAGTATCTTTTAATTGGGGAGAGGTTGAGGGCACATTTGACTCAACTTGGACTGCTGGTGCGAGCTGGCGTGTAGGGGAGCGCGATTGGGAAGGTCAAATTGGTAAGGTTAATCAACCCCAATTCGATTGGTCTAATTACAGCGCATTTGGCAATACTAAATACACTTCTGCTGAGATTTGGGCCCAGCCCGGATCGTATTCCAGTAACAATGACTTAAGTAATTTACTTTATTCTCAAGGCGATACTACGTCCGAAATCGTTAAAGGTTTGCATGAATTGTCATTGAAATACAAAAACTATGGTTTATTCGCCCGTGGTATGTATTTCTATGATCGTAAACTCAATGATGGTAATTATGATTTTAATGATCCGATAACGGGCAAAGAGTTTGACCCTTGCGAAGATAATCGTGCTTCAGAAGTTCAATGTAAAGATATTCGCTTACTCGATGCGTTTGTGTATGGCAACTTTGACCTCAACGATGGCGCTAATCCATTATCTATTCGTGTAGGTAATCAAGTGGTGTCATGGGGTGAAAGTACACTGATTGCCCATGGGATCAGTGAAATCAACGCCGTTGACTTGAACATACTTAATGCGCCAGGCGCTGAACTAAAAGAAGCGTTCAGACCTCAAGGCATGGTGTGGGCTTCCCTTGGTTTGACGGATTCATTAACGGTAGAAGCATTCTATCAATATGATTGGCAACCTATTTGGGTTCCAACACCGGGTTCTATTTTTGCGACTAACGATTTTGCGGGTTTCGGTGGTTACGCTCAAAACGCTCAGCTTGGGTTTAATGCTAACCCTGACATCAATTTAGACTTTGTGATGCAAGAATACGAGCGTTTAGCGGGCATGATTGCCAGCGGCCAATCTATTCCGACACAGCAATTGGTTTCTATGGCCTTAGCTTACCCAACAAAAGTGACGCTAGTGCAGGATGAGGCAGAGCCAAGCAATGATGGCCAATATGGTATTAAGCTGGGTTATTACGCGCCTTCACTGGGTGAAACCGAATTTGGTTTTTATTTCATGAATTACCATAGCCGTCGTCCTCTTATCAGTGGTACAGCCGCCGATTTTAGCACGGGTGCACTTTTGTCTGATCTGGCGACCATAGGTCAAAACTCGGGTAACATTGATCGTGAATTGTTGCTCAATTTGAAGAGTTTCTCTAAGGCGCAAATCGTTTATCCAGAAGATATCAAGCTTTACGGTTTCAGTTTCAATACCTTGGTTGGTGATACCTCTGTCGCGGCTGAAATTGCCCATCGTCAGGATGAACCACTGCAAATCGATGACGTAGAATTGTTGTTTGCCGGTATGCCACAGCAGTTAGCTAACGCTGGTCTTCGTCCAGATCTCGATGGTATTTCACAGATTAAAGATGTTAAGCCGGGTGAAACCGTGGATGGCTTTATCCGTCTTGATACCACTCAGGCGCAGATGACTTTCACCCATTTATTTGGTCCAACGTTAGGCTTAGATAACTTGACTATGTTGGCCGAAGTGGGTGGCGTGTGGATCCATGATATGCCAGGTTTTGATGAGCTACGTCTCAATGGCCCAGGTACGTCACGTTCTGGCGGCAACCCAGATATGCCCGGCATCATTCAAGCTTTGCATAATGGTCCTGAAACGAACCCGTTCCCAACCGACTTTGCTTGGGGATACCGTTTAGTTGGAAAGGCGGATTTCAACAACGTATTTGCTGGGGTCAATATGTCTCCACGGGTGATTTTCTCCCATGACGTTGATGGTATTACACCTGATCCTATGTTCCTGTTCACGGAAGGACGTAAGTCTGTCGCGCTAGGCGTTAACTTCGACTATCAAAACCGTTGGGGTGCAGATATCTCCTATAACAATTTCTTTGGCGGTGTCGGTACGACGAATGCGATGGCAGATCGTGATTATGTTTCATTCAATATCAAGTATTCGATCTAAAAGGACTCAAACAATGAAGAAACTGACGATATTGGCGAGTGCAGTCATGCTGGCGTTCGCAGCGCCAGTCGCTATGGCTAAGATATCAGAAGCTGATGCGGCAAAACTTGGCAATGAACTTACCCCTTTAGGTGCTGAAAAAGCAGGTAATGCTGATGGTTCTATTCCTGCGTGGGATGGTGGTATCACTAAGCCTGTGGCGGGTTATACCAAAGGGATGCACCACCCAGATCCTTTCCCTGAGGATAAGATTGAATTTACTATTACCAATGCTAACAAAGCGCAATATAAAGATTTTTTAACGCCGGGTCAGATGAAGTTGTTCGAACTTTATCCTGATACCTACAAGATGAATGTGTATAAGACTCGCCGTAGCGCCTCTGTACCACAGTTCGTTTACGATGCGACTAAAGTTAACGCGACTCGTGCTGAACTGATTGCACAGGGCAATGGTATTTCTGGTGCGGCTATTGGTATTCCATTCCCGATCCCTGCCAATGGTTTAGAAGCAATTTGGAACCACATTTTGCGTTTTCGTGGTATCGATATCGAAACTTCCCGTAGCCAAGCTGCACCTACAGCCGATGGTAGCTATAGCTTAGTGGAAACGGCTGAGGAAATTCGCTTCGAATATTCTCGTCCAGAAATTACCTTAGATCAGCTTAAAGCCAGCAATACGCTGTTCTACTTTAAGCAAGTGGTGACTCAGCCTGCACGTTTAGCAGGTACAGCCTTATTAGTTAAAGAAACCATGGATCAAGAGGCGCTTCCCCGCCAAGCTTGGACCTATAACACAGGTCAACGTCGAGTACGTAAAGCGCCGAACGTGGCTTTTGATACACCGGGTACAGTGTCAGATGGTCTGCGTACGACAGATGATTTCGATATGTTTAACGGCTCCCCAGTGCGTTACAACTGGGAACTGGTTGGCAAAAAAGAAATTTATATCCCGTACAACGATTACAAACTGCATTCGGATAAGCTGAAATATGACCAAATATTGAAACCCGGTCATGTGAATCCTGAGTACGTTCGTTGGGAAAAACACCGTGTATGGCAAGTGAGGGCGACGCTGAAAGACGGTATGCGCCACATTTATAAAGTGCGCGATATGTACCTTGATGAAGATTCATGGCAAGTGTCAATCGCCGATCTCTACGACAACCGTGATCAGTTGTATCGTGTGGCCGTTGCACATGGCTTGAATTATTACGAAGTACCTGCACAGTGGGATACTTTAGAAGTCTTCCATGATTTGCAATCCCGTCGTTATCTCGCCATGGGCTTAGACAACCAAAGTGGCATGTATAACTTCGATGCCAAACTGACTGAAGCTAACTTTACCCCCGATGCATTGCGTCGTGAAGGTATCCGTTAATAGGCCACGTACAAAGGGGCGCTTAGCGCCCCTCATTAGTTTAAGGAAGTTTGTATGTCGTTTCGCATCCTTCAGTGTGTCGCTGTATTAAGTTTCGGTGGCGCTTTTTTTCCTTCTACATTATCTGCAACGCCCTCTGATCCGATTTTTTCTCAAGTTCAACCTCTTGCTGCTTCATCTTTGATTTTAGATATTGCCAACGTAGGCGCAGGTTTAGTGGCTGTGGGTGAACGTGGCCATGCTCTGGTGTATGACGGCAGTTGGCATCAAGTGGCTACGCCCGTGAGTTCACAGCTGACCAAAGTCTTTTTCCTCAATGAAAAACGCGGTTGGGCTGTAGGTCATGATGCAACCATTTTACAGACTCAGGATGGCGGTCAAACTTGGCAGTTACAAATGCATTCGCCAGAGATTGAAAAGCCTTTCCTCGATGTGGTGTTTTTAGACGAAAACAATGGTATTGCCATTGGTGCTTACGGTTTGTTTTATCGCACCAACGATGGTGGCGCCCATTGGCGTGAGGAGTTCCATGAGGAGCTTTTAGCTGAAGAAGATGTGGCTTATTTGGCGGAGTTAAAAGGCAGCGATCAATCGGCCTATTTGAGTGCGCGCGCTTCATTATTGCCGCACTTTAATCGTATTTTAACCTTAACCGATGGACGTTTATTATTGGTTGGCGAGCTGGGCTTAGTCGCTGTTTCTGGCGATCAAGGTAAAACATTTACGCGTACCAATTTTGATTACGATGGTTCTATGTTTAACGCCGTAGAAACGAAAAATGCTGTGTATGTGATGGGCCTTCGCGGTCATATATTCAAAGCTGATGTGAGTTTAAGCCAATGGAATCAAATAGAACTGCCGGTGCAATCCTCAATCAACGGTGCCATGGTTGTTTCTGACGACGCGCTATATTTAGTGGGAAATGCGGGGATAGTGATCAAGCTAAATGAGGATGACACTAGCAGTATCGTGACTCGTCGCCAAGGGGAAAACTTAGTGTCTATTGCGAAGGATAATCAAGGGAATATGTGGTTATCCGGCAGCCAAGGGCTGTTTATTCTTAAGCCATAAAATTTTAAAACTACAATAAATAATAGGGCCGAGAAGATGTTAGAAAAACTGGTCAACGGATTTGAGTCATTTTTGTTTCGCAATCGCGCATGGGTCGTCGGCATTTTTGTGTTTTTGACGTTGTTTTTTGGCTATCAGGCCAGTCAACTCAAAATGGATGCGGCTTTTATCAAAAATATTCCACTGCAGCACAGTTATATGCAGACCTACCTGAAACACCAAAAAGATTTTGGTGGTGCCAACAGCATCATGGTGGCGGTTGAGGATACCAGCGGTAATATTTTTAATGCTAACTATTTTGATACCTTAAAAAATGTGCATGATCAGCTGTTTTTTATTCCAGGGGTTGACCGTGCGCAGGTGAAATCAATTTTTTCGCCTTCCACTCGTTTTACTGAAGTCGTTGAGGATGGTTTTGCTGGCGGGCCAGTTATTCCAGCGGATTTTTCAACTTCAGTGTCTGGGTTAGAAACGGTTCGCGATAATATTGAAAAAGCAGGGATTGTCGGCCGATTAATTGCCAACGATTACAGTGCGGCTATGGTGTCGGCTCAATTAATGGATTTTGATCCACAGACGGGTAAACCGCTTGATACCATTGCTTTTGCTGCACAATTAGAAAAAGAGCTTAGGGGCAAGTTCGAAACCGATAAGGTTAAAATTCACATCATAGGTTTCGCCAAAATGGCGGGGGATGTGGCTGATGGCGCTAAGGGCGTGTTGCTGTTCTTCGTGATCGCGATTTTGATCACCGCCGTCATGGTTTACCTCTTTTCTAAATCCATCATCTTGACCATGTTGCCACTGGTCTGCAGTTTAACGGCTGTGGTCTGGCAGCTTGGTTTATTGACTGTGATAGGTTTCGGTCTCGATCCTATGTCGATTCTGGTACCGTTTTTAGTCTTCGCCATCGGTGTGAGCCACGGGGTGCAGATCATCAATGCTGTACGGCGCCGAGTGCTCGACGGGCAAACGACAAAAGCGGCTTCGGCGTCGGCATTTCGTAGTTTATTAGTGCCGGGTGGTGTGGCATTACTGTCCGATACTGTTGGTTTTATTACCCTGTTATTTATCGATATTGGGATTATTCGCGAGCTGGCGATTTCTGCCTCGCTCGGTGTTGGCGTGATCATTTTCACTAACCTTATCCTGTTGCCTTTGGTGATTTCTTTTACTGAAATCAAAGTCAATAAACATGCAGAACCGACGGCTGAAGAAGTGCGAACTGAGGCGATTTGGCGCTTCATGGCGCGTTTTGCGACGCCTAAATATGCTGTGGTAGTCATTATTGCCACTGTGGTGTTGTATTTTGTGGGTTTGCAACAAGCCAATCAGATGAAGATTGGTGACTTACAGGGCGGCGCGCCAGCGTTACATCAAGATTCGCGTTATAACCTCGATACCTTCTTCATCACAGATCATTTCTCTATCACCACAGATGTGATGACTGTGATTGTTGAGGCAGCACCTGAAGCCTGTACTTACCACGATGTGCTCACTCAAATTGATCAGTTTGAGTGGTTAGTGCGCAATACCCCTGGGGTGGAGTCGACAGTGAGTTTGGCGTCAGTCGCTAAAAAAGTGAATGCTGGCTTCAACGAAGGTAATCCAAGATGGGAAGTGTTGCCGCGTACAACGGCGAGCTTAGTACAGGCCATTGGCCAAATTCCCACGACTTCAGGTTTATTAAATGGCGATTGTTCTGTCATGCCTGTGTATCTGTTTATGAAAGATCACAAGGCCGAAACCATAGAAACTGTGGTCGCTAAGGTTAAAGCCGTCGCCGCGAAAATGGACAACGAGAAGTTGCAGTTTAAACTGGCGTCGGGTCCTGTGGGTGTAATGGCAGCGACTAACGAAGCGGTGGCTGAGGCACAGTTACCTATGATGATATACGTCTATGGTGCAGTGTTTGTACTCTGCTTAATCAGCTTTAAATCTTTTAAAGCCACTGTGGCGGTCATTATTCCGTTATATGTCGTGTCGACACTGGCACAAGCTTTGATGACTCAGCTCGATATTGGCTTAGCTGTCAGTACCTTACCTGTCATTGCGCTGGGGGTTGGTATTGGTGTGGACTATGGTATTTATATCCTCTCGACTATGTCGTCTAAGCTATCGAATGGTATGCCAGTACAGCAGGCTTACTATGAGGCGTTGGTCGAACGGGGTAGTGCGGTGATCTTTACGGGCCTTACATTGGCGATTGGTGTCAGTACTTGGTTCTTCTCGGCACTTAAATTCCAAATGGACATGGGAATATTGTTAACATTCATGTTTGTGGTAAATATGCTCGGTGCCATAATTATCCTACCTGCATTGGCCGCCATTTTCTGGCGCCAACCTAAGTAGAGTCTACAAATGGGGAGCTAAGCTCCCCATTTACTTTTGAATACTTAGTCTGCTTTATCGATTGTTTGGTCATTTGTCATTCCTTGTTTACGCCAATACTGGATTTCAAGAGGATGTACCACTAAAATTTTCCTCGAAATACAGCGGTTTTAGTAATAAACTTCGCGCGACGATCTAGATCACATTAATTTATCTGCGATTGTTAAGCCGAAGCATCCAAATAATGAAAAAAGCGCTGCCATAGACGCTTAAGGAAACAGCAACATGGCCTTGAAAGATGCAATGCCTTCAGTACTACTTGAAAATGTAGTCAGTTTAATTCACGCTAAAGTCCCTAATTCACAAGCCAAGCAAGTTGAACAGTTCGCCACCTGCCTTTATGCCCACATGTCGAAAGACGATCTCAATGCGCGTAATGACAGTGATTTATACGGTGCGGTTCTCAGTTTATGGAACGCCCTGAACAAAACACCAAAAGGTAACACTCATCTGAGAGTGTTCAATCCTAGCCAAGCCAAACACGGCTGGCAATCTACTCACTCGATCATTGAAGTTATCCAACCTGACATGCCATTTTTGGTCGATTCAGTTGGTATGGCATTGAAGCGAATGGGTATTACTGCTCACATGATGTTGCACACTCCACTGGCGATTGAGCGTTCAGAAAGTGGTGTGACGAATGTCACTTATCTTAATCAGAGCCCTGAAAGCACTGAGCATGTCGCCGTATTTTTGATTGAAATTGACCGTCAAAGCAGCACGGTTGATATCAAAGCATTAGAGCGCGAAATTCAGTCTGTGCTTGCCGATGTCGCTTCATCAGTCAACGACTGGGAAGTCATGTCTGCCAAGTTGGCTGAGATGATCAAGGAATTGCCAAAACGTCCGTTCCCGGGCGATAAGCAAGAGTTAGAAGAAGCGATTAACTTCCTGACTTACTTGAATAATCATCACTTTACGCTATTAGGTTACCGTCAATACGATTTGAAACGTGTCGAAGGTGACGTTGAGTTAGTGCCTAATATCGCCTCTAGTTTAGGTTTGATGAACAAGCACACTAAAGCGCAACCTGAGCAAGGTTTGTTGTTATCTAGCTTCTCCGATAGTGCCCGCAAAGAAGCCTTAGATCACAGCTTACTGATCCTCACTAAGAGCAGCGCTAAGAGCCGCGTGCATCGCCCAGCTTATGTCGATTATATCGGTATTAAGCGTTTCGATAAGAAAGGCAATGTGATTGGCGAAGATAGATTTATCGGTTTATATGCGTCAAACCTGTATAACCGCAGTCCACGTGAAATCCCACTGCTGAATGAAAAAGTGCAGCGTGTGTTAGATCGTTCAGGCTTGACCCCACGTTCACACGACTATAAAGCCCTGCTAAACATCCTTGAGAATTTACCTCGTGACGAGCTAATTCAAGCCAATGTTGATGATTTATCGCACATGGCCCATGGCGTGTTAGAAATGCAAGACAGAGACAAGCTGAAACTCTTTGTACGCAAAGATGGCTTTGGCCGTTTCTTATCCTGTTTAGTGTACGTTTCTAAGGATCGTTACAACACTAAACTCCGCCAAGATACTCAACGTATTCTGGCCCAGCACTTTAACAGCAAAGAAGATGTAGAGTTTACGACTTATTTCTCCGAGTCGACGCTAGCCCGCACTCACTACATAGTCAAAGTTGATAACAATAATATGGATGTAGATGTGGCTGCCATAGAGAACAACTTAATAGAAGCGGCACGTTCGTGGGAAGATAAGTTAAGCACTGCGCTTAACAGTGCACTCGGCGAAGAAGCTGGCACTCATCTGACTAAGCGTTATTTCAATGCGTTTGAGCAAAGCTATAAAGAAGACGTATTGCCAAGTTCTGCCGTCGTCGACATGCAACAGCTCGAAGCACTGGATGATGAACACAAGCTCGGCATGTTGTTCTATCAACCGCAGGAAGCGGCGCTGAACGACAACAAAGTGCGTTTAAAGCTATTCCATAAAGATGAGCCTATTCATCTATCTGACGTGTTGCCAATGCTCGAAAACTTTGGTCTGCGCGTGATCAACGAGCGTCCATATGAAGTCACGACTTCAGACGGTTCTACCTTCTGGATCTTAGACTTCTTGATGACAGTTAAAGTCGTCAACACAGATAACATCGCTGATAGCCAAGATAGATTCCAAACTGCACTGTCACAAGTGTGGCAAAAGAAGTTAGAAGATGACGGCTTCAACCGCATTATTCTGGCGTCAGGTTTAACCGGCCGTGAAGTCTCTGTATTGCGCGCGTATGCGAAATACATGCGTCAAATCGATGCAACTTTCAGTCAGTCATATATTGAAGAAACCTTCGGTCGTTACCCACAAATCGCTGATTTGTTGGTGAAGATGTTCATCCGTAAATTTAACCCTAAACTGAAAACCCGTACTCTGGGCAAGTTTTTGGAGCAGATCAATTTACGTTTAGACGAAGTGTCTAGCTTAGATGATGACCGTATTATTCGTCGTTATTTAGACTTGATTAACGCCACTCTGCGTACCAACTTCTACCAACTGGATGCCAAAGGCGAATCTAAGAGTTATATCTCGTTTAAATTCATGCCTTCACTGATCCCTGAAATGCCACGTCCACTGCCGAAATTCGAAATATTCGTTTATTCGCCACGGGTTGAAGGTGTGCATTTACGTTACGGTAAAGTGGCTCGTGGTGGTCTGCGTTGGTCAGATCGCCGTGAAGATTTCCGTACCGAAGTATTAGGTTTGGTAAAAGCACAGCAAGTGAAAAACACTGTGATTGTGCCTGTGGGTGCTAAAGGTGGCTTTGTTTGTAAACAATTGCCAACTGAAGGCGGCCGTGAAGCTTTCTTCACCGAAGGTCAAGAATGTTACCGCATCTTTATCCGTGCATTGCTCGATATTACCGATAACATTTTGAACGGTGAAATCGTCCATCCATTGGATGTGGTTCGTCACGATGAAGATGACCCATATTTAGTGGTAGCAGCCGATAAAGGCACAGCGACATTCTCTGATATCGCGAACTCGATTTCCCTCGAATACCGCTTCTGGCTCGGTGATGCATTCGCATCGGGTGGCAGCAACGGTTATGACCATAAGAAAATGGGTATCACGGCCAAAGGCGGCTGGGAATCGGTTAAGCGTCATTTCCGCGAAGTCGGTATTGATTGCCAAACCACAGACTTTACCTGTTTAGGTATAGGTGACATGGCGGGCGACGTATTCGGTAACGGTATGTTGTTGTCTAAGCACACTAAACTGGTTGCAGCCTTTAACCACATGCATATCTTTATCGATCCAAATCCGGATACGGCATTAAGTTATGATGAACGGGCGCGTTTATTCGCTCTGCCACGTTCAAGCTGGGAAGATTACAACAGCAAGTTGATTTCTAAAGGTGGCGGTATTTTCCTACGTTCATCTAAATCCATTCCATTATCGGCAGAAATTAAGCAAATGTTGGCCACAGAGAAAACCTCTATGACCCCAACTGAGCTGATGAAAGAACTGCTGAAAATGCCAGTGGATTTGATCTGGAACGGCGGTATCGGTACTTATGTGAAATCTGCACGCGAAACCCATGCTGAAGTCGGCGATCGTGCCAACGATGCATTGCGTGTCAACGGTGGCGAACTGCGCGCTAAGATAGTCGGCGAGGGCGGTAACTTAGGTTGTACTCAGTTAGGTCGTATCGAATATGCGTCTAACGGCGGCCGTATCAACACTGACTTCGTGGATAACGTAGGTGGTGTGGACTGTTCAGATAACGAAGTGAACATCAAGATTTTGCTGAACGCTATGGTAACTGAAGGTGAACTGACGTTGAAACAACGTAACCGTTTACTGGAAGAAATGACTGAAGAAGTCGGCCACATCGTACTGCAAGACTGTAAAGATCAAACACGTACTATCTCTGTGACTCAAGTGCGTGGTGCTGAGCAGTTAAAAGAGCAGATCCGCTTTATCCAGTATCTGGAAAAAGAAGGCAAGTTAGACAGAGCCTTAGAGTTCTTACCGTCTGACGACGAATTGGCTGAGCGTTTAGCCAGTGGTCGTGCGTTAACACGTCCTGAGCTATCAGTACTGGTTGCCTATGCGAAGATGGTGCTGAAAGAGCAATTAGTGACCCCAGAAATCACTGAAGATACGCTGTTAAGCCAATTGCTTATCGCCTATTTCCCGAAAAAACTTCAGGAAAAATACAGCGACAAAATGGCAACCCATCCACTGCGTGGCGAAATCATTGCGACCTCACTCGCCAATGAACTCGTTAACGACATGGGCTTGAATTTTGTTCAACGTATGCAAGATGAGACTGGTGCCTCAGTTGCTGACGCGGCAATTTGCTACACTATGGCCCGCGAAGTATTTGGTTTAGCTGAATTAACTAAATCGATCACTGACTTAAACGGCATAGTTCCTGCTGTGGTTCAAGGTGAAATGCTGCATCAGTTACGCCGCAATATGCGTCGTGCTAGCCGCTGGTTCCTCCGTCACCGTAACCGCACTGGTAGCATCGAACAAACCGTTGCCTTCTTCAAACCCGTATTTGAACAAATTAAAGACAATGTTCATTTATATCTGGTCGAAGAAGAAGCTAAGGGTATCCAATCTGAGATCAATGCTTTGGTCAAAGAAAACGTACCACAAGCTGTGGCAACCATTGTGGCTAACATGAGCACCTTGTTCTCTGCCTTAGACATTGCCCAAATTGCCCAAACAGAAGATAAGACAGTTGCGCTAGTGGCTGAAACTTACTTCAAACTCGGCGCCCGCGTTGAGCTGCACTGGTTCTTAGAACAGATCAGCGCTCAACCTGTGGCTAACCATTGGCAAGCACTGGCTCGTGCCGCCTTTAGGGAAGAGTTGGATTGGCAACAACGTGCATTAAGTTCAGTGGTACTAAGAACCTGCAGTGCAACCTGTGATGCCGAAAGCGTGATTTCTCAGTGGATTGAGATCAATCAAGGCTTATTGGAAAGATGGTTCCACATGCTAGCTGACTTCAAAACGTCGCAAAGCCATGAGTTTGCTAAGTTCTCTGTCGCCCTACGTGAACTTAACCTTCTGATCCTTCATTGCGAAGGCCAAAAGTAAACTTATTATAACAATCAGAAGCCCTGGCGATCGCCGGGGCTTTTTTTAGGTCGAGGAAAGTACATGTTTTATAAAATCGCACAGAAAGTCATGTTTCAGATGGATCCTGAGCGAGCTCACCATCTTGCTATAGGCAGTTTAAAAATGACCGCCAATAGCCCGTTAACGTGTCTATATGGACAAACGATTGCACCCGCTCCTGTCAGCTTTATGGGGTTGACCTTTCCTAACCCAGTGGGACTTGCTGCCGGTATGGACAAGGACGGCGAATCGATTGATGCCTTTCATGCGATGGGATTTGGTCATATTGAAGTGGGTACAGTTACCCCAAGACCACAGCCTGGTAACGATTTACCCCGTCTATTTAGATTAAAGCCTGCCAAAGGCATCATTAATCGCATGGGGTTTAATAATAAGGGTGTCGATAATCTGGTCAAAAATTTGATCGCTAAAAAGACCGATATTATGGTTGGCGTCAATATTGGCAAAAATAAAGACACGCCAGTAGAACAAGGTAAAGACGATTATTTGATCTGCATGGATAAAGTTTATCTCCATGCGGCTTATATTGCGGTGAATATTTCATCACCCAATACCCCAGGATTACGATCGCTACAATATGGCGATCTATTAGATGAATTATTGAGCGCAATTAAAACCAAGCAACTTGAGCTGGCCGAAAAGCATAAAAAATACGTGCCCATCGCGCTTAAAATTGCTCCAGATTTAACCATCGAAGAAATTGAAAATATCGCGCAAGCTTTGATTAAAAACAAATTTGATGGCGCAATTGCGACCAATACCACTTTAACGCGTGATGGTGTTAGCGGTCTTGCCAACGCCAATGAAAGCGGCGGCTTAAGCGGCAAACCCTTAACTGAGCTGTCTACTAAAGTGATTAAGCAATTGGCGATTTGTTTGAAAGGGCAGATCCCGATCATCGGTGTGGGCGGTATTAATAGCGCTGAAGATGCCTTAGCCAAATTTGATGCGGGCGCCACTATGATTCAGATTTATTCAGGTTTTATTTATCAAGGTCCGAAGTTAATTAAAGAAATAGTGAATGCATACCGCTTGAAATAATGATCTTAGGATTAATATAACGATCTAAAATAAGATCTTATTCTTTAACAGCGATCTAAAATGATCCTTAGATCGCTGTTAAGATCTTACAATAGATCGACTAAGTAACTGTTAAATAATTTGTATTTTATTATTTTTATTTTGATATTGGATAAAATATCTACTATTATGTCCCAGTGTTCAAATATTGGGTCACCGTTATGTTATTAATGCCGCAAAAAGATTGGCAATGGAAATATAACGATTCGTATGGTGTATTAGGCGTATCGTTAGGTTCCGAGATAGAATTTCTGACGTCTTATAAAGCAAAATTACTCATTCCAGATGCCTTATCAAGTATGGAATTTAATATTGCGCACGCCAAATTCTATATGAACTTACTCGATAGATTGCCTAAAACCCTGTCTTTGTCCGATGCCGCTATTGTTCAAATTGCGCTCAATGCCACCGCAGCCCATTTTATGCTGACACCACAAATGCCTAAATCATGGTTTTTTGATACCAGTGATGTCTGTGTTTATAGCGATGTAGGTAAAGTCTTTGAACTTAAATGCCAAAAGCAAAGGGCACTCGTGCTTGTGGTTGAAAACACCCTGCAATCGGCCTTAGTGATGTTATTATCGACCGAATGTGTTTTATCCGGTGCTAAAACTATGGTGCAGTTTGAAACCATCAAAGTGATGCATAATCGCTTACACCCCCTACGTGCGCAGCGCCACGTGGTTGCGGCATAGCGTAGTTGTAGATCAATAGTCATTATTGGTTTTTGATATCTATTATTAGCCGATAATTCGCTTAAATCTCCATAGCATTAGTGCGCTATCCGTACTCTTTTCTGCTAAGAAAGCTTTTATCTAAAATTAGTCACGTGACTCTTCAACACCTTTCTATCGAATGCTACCCAACGATAATTTGTGAGTCTTATTACTCTAAACTCGGCTCAGCTTTTTCTATCAAATAGAAGGAGAGTGACGAGGCAAAGGCTAAAAAGAACACAGATCGCAATATTCCGTCATGGGTTGCAAGCATTTTAAAGTGAATTTATTCCTTATTGATAATAAGCTCATTTGATCCACATAGATCGGTTTGCCATGGCATTTACTCGGCGACTCGCAGCTAGTCCATCCGTGGATGCTCGACCGCCCCATCCATGGGGCGGACGGTCGTCTCGCCAATCACCATGGCGCACCTTTTAGCATTTGCGTAGTCTGGGGGTTCAAATGGCGAGAGCTTGCATTTGATGATGGTTTTAAATTTTAGTTTTTTCAATGGAAAATATCGAGCAAGAATATCGCTTTGTTGTTCATGGCAAAGTTAATGTATTAATAATACTATTTTTGGGGTATCCGTTAATTTACATACCGTGCCAACCAGTTTCTCGTATATAAAGTCTCTTTTTTTACATAATAAAGTGATTGAAAAATCATCAGAATGGATGCTAAGTTTCTGGCCTATTCAAATTATTTATTCGGAATGTTCGAAACCTAACTATTTCTTGCTAGGTTTTTACGAGGAGTCTGGGTAATAAACTGTTATCTGTTTGGTGGAAAGATGGAATATAACGAAGTCAAAAGTAGCGAAATTCCGATAGACTTATTGCTCGAAGCAGACCCTTCAGAAGTTAACATTGCAACGTATTTATCTGATTCTTGGTGTTTTACTGCATCAGATAAAGGCCAAATACTTGGTGTTTGTGCCGTTAAATCTCAGAATTCGACTCTTGCTGAAATCTACAATGTTTCTGTGTACCCAGAGCATCAAGGCTGTGGTATAGGCTCTGAATTATTGAAATTTACTCTAGCAAATTTACCGATGAAAGGTATAAAAAGAGTTGAGCTTGGTACAGGTACATTTGGCTATCAACTGACATATTATCAACGTTTCGGCTTTCGCGTAGAGTCAGTGGTAAAGGACTATTTTCTACTCAACTATCCTGAACCTATTTTTGAAAATAGCATCCAGCATAAAGACATGTTAAGGCTTTACGTACTGATTTAGTTACTTAGATTACATGCGCTTCAAGAGGGACTGTCAACGTGTGGCGTTTTCAGTTCAAATTGGATGTTGAGAATTTAATAAGACACCCATTGTTAAATTTGGTTACCCAGTATAGGTCGATGAGATTAGGCACAGTCATGGAAGTGACCGTCCGTGACAGGGATGTCACGGACGAGCATACACGGATGTACTTGCTGCGAGTCACTGGAATGACAGTGCTTAACCAAACTCCATCAAACAATCTAAAATCTAGATCCTCGTTCAAAGGTATTGGCCAGCAAATCATTCCCTTTATCGACCACCAATGAAAACGCCTGCGATTGCAGGCGTTTTTGTTTATTTCTATTCGCTTTGCTTTTACGCGCTAGAGCCTTAGAAAGCGGACTACTTTTTAATCCATTTGCCTTTGGCATCTTGCACATAGTTGCCTTTATCTGTGGCGGCTATGGCTTTTTCGCCTGCGAGTTTAGCAACATCGGCTGGGGATAGTTTGTTCTTCTTGGCGATGGTTTCGTAGTGGGCGCGACGTTTGTTATTTACGTCGTCCATCACGGCTTTGGCTTCGGGATTGGCTTGCACTAATCCTAAGTAGCCGTTGGCTTGTTCGCCTAAATAGCCCTGTGATTTAGCTTCTTGAAGTGACATAGCAAAGGCGCTTAGGCTTAAGAAGCTGAGGGTTAATAGCAATAATAACTTTGTTTTTAGTCGGATTGATTTCATGGTGATTCCTCAATTCTTATTTAATTAGAACAGCTTATCGTCTGACAGGAGTTGGTCTAATTCCTTATCTACTTTGATCCGTATCTCATGTTCAATTTTCACATTGAGATTGATAACGATAGGTTTATCTGGCGGTTCTATTTTGACTGTGGGCGTACAGCCCTGCAATGAGGCTAGGGCTACCAATGCGATAAGCGCGCTTCGGGTACCTATGCTAATTTGCTGTAATTGAATTATCTTCACTGAGGTTTCCTTGTTACTTCACTGATTTTTCGATTCTGTCCTGCAAGTCATTACCAATTTGCAGACTTCTAAATAATTGCAGCATGTTCTCTTCGTGGGAGTAATTCAAGTGGATAGGGCGTTCAATCCCTTCACCGCGGCCTTTTACTTCGACGAGTAGTTTAGCATCACCGGCTTGGTCCATATCAAAGCTGCTTGATAATTGGCTGTATTGTAAGTGTTCTAACGTCGAAAAGACAAAGTCTAGATACGGTTGGGATTGGCGCATCTGCTCAACGGCGGGGTTGCCCGAGATAGCGATGAGGCCGCCGGGTGCGCGCGCGGCTAATTGCCCGCCAGTGATCGACACTTTGCCGTTGATTAAATCGACGGGCAACACGCCATCGAATATGCCGTCGGCATAGATGCCAATTTGTGGTTGAATGCGCAGGACCTCTTCCAGACTCATGGCCTGCAGCAGCAGATAGGCATGGGATTTATCCTGCAATTTAAGATTAAATTCTGGCAGCAGAAACTGTCCGCTGAGCACTTTGCCTTTGGCGGTCATGGAAACATCGGTGTCACTTAAGCCTGTGAGTTGTTGTATCCAATTGTCGGGCAATTTCTCGGCATCTTTGCCAAGGGCGATATCGGCTTCCACTTCGATATCGGTCAGTGGGAAGCCAGGATCAAATAAGTTAAAGGTCATCAGCGTCTGCGGGCAATTGAGCTTACTGAGGCTGCTAAAATAGCCTTTATCCTGCGGCTTGTTATGAGACTCTTTTTTATAAGATTGCCCCCAAGTGAACTCACATTGCGCTTGCAGTTTTCCCCCCTCAAAAATGATGTCTTTATAAAAGCCTTCAAGTTCTGTCATCGATTGAGTTATTTGCATGGCAAATTGGGTCTGATCGCGCTGTTGGGTTAAATTAAACTGCGCCTGTAATTGGTTATTACCTGTGACATTAAGCTCAGATGGTAAGGGTTGGGTTTGATTGAGCAAGGCCAGCGCCTCGGTCATGCTAGTGTTGACTACCCATTGGCCCGTTAACACTAAGGGATTGTTCGCGGTGGCAAGGTTCAACTTGTGTTGGCTTTGCAGCTCAACAGTGCCCACTTGCCAGTGCTCATCACCAAAGAGCGTATTATTTTTCCAATCTAAGCTTTGTGCCAGCGTTAACTTGTCCAGCTTGAGTACGGTTTCTTTGCGGCTGCGGCCTTTGCTGCTGAGCTGTTTTTCGATATTAAGCTGACTTGCTTGCCATGCGAGTTGATTACGCCAAGTGGTAGCGCGTAGTGAGTCGAACAGCGCTTCGATATCGGGTTTAAGCTCAAATGACATGGCTTTTTGTAATGCAATCGAGAAACTGCCCGCATTCATATCGGTTTTCGTTATGATGCTAGTGCTAGCATTTTTATCCGCATTAGCCTCAGTGACTACATCATCTGTCACTAAAGTCTGTTTGGTCTGCGAAAAATACAATTGCTCCAGTGCTAAGGTTAAAGGCGGTATGGCAAGGGTTAACCTGTTTGCGGTATCAGATGTGGGCACTGAGCTTTGCGCTGGACTGGCTTTCTGAATGCTAGCGTTTTGAATACCAGAACTCTGAGTATGAGTGCTTTTCTGCGAGCTTATGTTCAGCGGTGCGAGAGCATTTATCGCGATACTACCAAGGCTAAACTCTGCATGTTTAGCCGCATTTTTATTTTGCATGCTAATACGCTTAAGCTCACCCACGGCGAATTGTAGCGTGTTGCCAGTATTTTGTTTTGTTGATTGAGTCAGTTCAGTCGATTCGGTAGCGGCAGTGATAAATTGCCAATCGGTTGAACTTGGCGTCTGAACTAAGTTAAATGTGCCTGCTGTCGTTAACTGACTATTATTCCAGCTAAAATCCTGCGGCGGATTTGTCCACAATTCAGATAATTGCATTGAGCTTGTTTGCTTCGTACTAAGGCGCCAATCTGTTTTGAAGGACAGTGCTTCGGTTGATTTTGTGATTTCAACATTGGCCAAATCGACTTGGGTATCGAGCTTACTGCCTAAGGTTTTAAGCTTCACTCGAGGAAGTTTAATCGCAAGGGGATTAGCCAAGTGCACATCTTGCGGAATTTGAGTCAGCGGGTAATGCAGGGCTTCAGGTAATGTCAGTGCGATTCCCACTGGTGTATCTGTACTTTTGAGCCCCGATAGCAGCTTAGCGATTTGACTCGCTAGCTGATCAGGCACTTGCTCAGCTATCGGTTGAGATACTGGTTCAGATACTGACTGAGATGAAGGTTTAGCCAGCGTCTCATCGAGCAGCTGCATCAATCGTTGTTGCTGCTCTGTATTTGGACTCAGCGCTAAGCTAAAGGGCTCTAGTTTTAGGTCAAGTTCGGCTAAATGCCCAGCAATCTTAAATGCGAGCTCAGGTTTTGGCGCAAGCTCGGGTTTAGGTGCAAGTTGCAGCGCAGCCAACTGATTAAAGGTCAGCTTTGGCTCGATTAACTGATGCTCACTGATAAGCTCGCCTGAGGTTAATGTGATACTGCTGTTGGATATCAATTGGCCTTGTAAATCAATCGCTAACGCTTGCCACTCTTTATCAAGCTCAGTTAACGGACTCAGTACACTGTCCTGCGCTTGCCTTAGGCTGATTTGATGCAAGCTTGCAAGCAGCGGCGCGAGCTGGATTTGACTCATGAGTTGCCATTTGTTGGTTTCGAGTGTGGCTTTAAGTATGGCGATGCTTTCACCTTCGTGGCTAAACTCGCTGTTGATTTCCCCTGCGCCGTTAAGGCTCAACTTATCCATTACCAAACGATAGGCGGGTAAATCATTATGGGTGTTGAGATGGTGGGAGTTGAGAATAAGGCTGGTTTTTCCGATATCGATGAGTGGTAGTGATTTGATATCTAAGGCCAATGCGGGGCCTTGTTCATCGATGGCATTCCGATTGGGTAAAAACAGTGATTGCCCTAACTCGACTTCAATATCACCTGTGGATATTTGGGTGATTTTTTGAGTGAGGTAAGAGGCTTGGCTGAACTGTTTAAGTTCGGCAAAACTTTGCGGCCAGTCAAGTTTTAGCTGAATATTCAAATCATTAAGTCTGATATGGCTATCATGCACCCTCAGATTGGCAGAGGTAATTCGCCAATGTTCTAACTGACTTTGCCCTAATTCAATGTCAATCAGTTCGCTGTCCATACCTGTGAGGGCAAAATTTGCCGCCCGTATGATGAGTTGTTCAGCCTGGGTATTCACAATCCAAACAGTTAACGCCACGCCCGCCAAGATGCCCGTTAAGCTGGTCGCCAATAAGGTTTTTTTTAGGGGGAATTGACGGCGATTTTGCGCAGCAACATGAGTATCCGTTCCAAAATCTAAAGCACCACTGCGAGGGCCTGCAGATATCTCCGTTGCCTCGTGCTGAAGTGCCTTGCTATCAGAGGCATTGCCACGGCTTGGCTTGTTGTGGATTGGCATTGGGTTTGATATTTATCCTTTTTTGACTGAGCCCTGATCAAACTCGTGCCTTAGCAGTACACAAATACACGAATGTGTATATTTCATCGGCACTTTTACTTTGTTCGGTTACTTCGGAGCTTTTATATCGCGCACGAGCACCTGAGGCAGTTTAACACTCAAGGGCTTAGCTGACTAATGTGAAAGGATCATTGAATAGACAAGCGCCTGCTGTCAATAGTTGAGGTTTTACAGGCTCTTGTACTTCATCTTTTATTCGAGCTAGCTAACTTTTGGTTAACTCACTCTTGGTGAGTGAATTGCGGCTAGCTAAATATCTGGGCGGCGATCACCACAATTCCGCAAAGTGTGGCGAGCATTAAGGCTAACTTGCCGCCCGCAACGCGGTAACCCGTCGGCATATTGGCAGCGTCTCGCATTTGGCGTTGTGTCCACACCATGGCCACAGGTAAAAAGATGGCGAGGATCACCAGCGCAATCGCCGCATAACCTAGGGCGGTGATAAAACCTTGAGGGTAGAAGAGGGCAAAACCTAAGGGCGGTAAAAAGGTGATAGCCGCGGTTAAGCTTCGACCTGTTGCATTATCTTCTTGCCTTAAGCTTGAGGCCATAAAATCGAACAAACCTAAACTCACCCCTAAAAACGAGGTCGCAAGGGCGAGATCGGCAAATAGACTAATAGCGCTACTTAAGTATTCACTGTGCAGTACGCTCGCCAGTTGATTGATAAAGCTTGATAAACTCTGGTTTTCGAGCAATTGACTTTGGTTCAATACGCCTTGACTGCCCAGTTGCCACAAAAGGTAAATCACTAATGGCAAAGCCGAGCCAAACAACATGATCCTGCGCAGGGCTTTGACTTCAACGCCTAAGTAGCGCACCACTGAGGGAATCGAACCGTGAAAACCAAAGGAGGTAAAAATCACCGGAATAGCCGTGACAATTAAACCTTGGTTAAGTGGGAGTTCGAGCAAATGTGGGCTTTCAACCTGCGGCAGTAACAAGGCCAACATAAGCAATAATGCCAATAGCTTAAGGGCAAATAAACCGCGATTGATGAGATCCACACAGTGGGTTCCCATGCCCACAATGGCGCCAACCAGCAGGGTGAATAGGATGGCACCCGCCTGCGGTGGCAAATTTAGTCCTAGCCAAGTGCTCAGCTTTTGGTTCACTTGCTCGCCGCCGCCAGCAATGTAGGCGGCGCAGAGGGCGTACAGTAAAAACATCAAGGCGCTATTGGCGATCAACTGGCCCTTACGACCCAATAAGCGTTGCGCTAAGTGATTAAGGCTGGCATCGCTGGGGGCGAATTGATGGATTTCCACCATAAGCAGTGCCGTGTAGGCCATCAGCGCCCATAGGATGAGCATAATGGCGGAGGAGGTGCCAAAACCGAGTCCAGCCGATGCGATAGGCAAAGCTAACATGCCCGCGCCGATTGTGGTGCCGGCGATAAGCAGTAAACTGCCGAAAATTTTATTCTGTGTCATAACATGATCTCAAAAGCGTGTTGCAAGAAAAAGAGATAAAGACTTGATCCTAAAGCAACTGTCTTAAAGGATTTTGATGCGATTCAAGCACAAAATGATTTAAGCAAATGAGACAGTGGCGCTAAGCGGATCCGAAAGGATATGGCCACAATGGAAGGTCAGGCAAGGTGCCTTTATACCCAAACAACCTGAAGATGCAGGATTCAGCGGGAGTTTAACGCACTTTAGGCAAGGCGGTTATTTGCAGACCTAGCGGGCTAAGTTAAAAATAACCAACACCGCATAAAGTGCGTTAAAACCCGCCGGGACGGAGCGTCTAGGGTACTCCACTCCCGTGTTGCATCAATTCAAAAGGTGGTCGACATTCTGTCATTGATGCGCCTTGAATTGAAGCCCCCTAGGCGCTCTGAAACTCGTATCTTCAGGTAGCTTGGGTATATCCATTGCGGCTACAGATAGGGAGTATAAAATGCTGTGAAACACATAAAACTTGCCTTAGCGTGTGTTGAGTAAAAACGGATAAGTGTTTTGATGCTTTGCCTTAATAACCTAACGGCAACGGAGGTTACCATAGGGAACTGAAATGTACTTGTCAACTATTACAACAGTATTTTGATTATTTTTTGTCACAGGATTAAGGCGCAAGATATTCATTGATTACATTGCGGCAATGGCACTTGAGGGAATCGCGCGATAAAAAATGCCGCCGACTTGATTTAAGCTGGCGGTATTTTTAGCGGTAAAATCGATAGTAAGACATCAGGAACAGTGAGCAGATTATGCTTTGCTCTGCAGCGCCTTTTCATGTCTTGCCAGCAAGTTTGCTGTGATGTCACTGAGGCTTAAGTGTTGATCTTCAAGCAATACCAGTAAGTGATAGATAAGATCTGAGGCTTCGTTAACCAGCTCTTCCTTATCGTGGGTCGCAGCGGCAAGGGCGGTTTCAAGACCTTCTTCTCCGACCTTTTGGGCGATACGTTTTGTGCCGCGCGCAAACAAAGACGCCGTGTAACTGGAATCGGCACTTTGCCCTTTACGTGAGGCGATTAAGCTGGCGAGGTTGCTCAAAAAGGGGTGCGCATTGTCATCTAACCAGCAACTTTCGGTGCCTTTGTGGCAGGTTGGGCCGTTGGGGATCACTTGCACTAACAGGCTATCGTTATCGCAGTCTTTATCGATAGCGACCAACCTTAGCGTATTCCCCGAGGTTTCACCTTTAGTCCACAAGCGCTGTTTTGAGCGGCTGAAAAAGGTGACATCACCTGTGCTTAAGGTTTTTTCCAGCGCGGCCTTATCCATGTAACCGAGCATTAATACCTTGCCCGATAAGTGATTTTGGATAACGGCAGGAATGAGCCCATCCTGTTTGTTCCAATCCAGCTCATTAACTTGAACAGGGCTAAAATCCGACTTAGTGTTTGTTTGCGTTGACATAGTATTCACTCTTAATCTGTTTGTAGAACCTAGAACCTAGAACCTAGAACCTAGAACCTAGAACCTAGAACCTAGAACCGCTCTAGCGTCTAATCGTGATCCCTTCGGCCGCTAAATAGGCTTTTAATTCACCGATGTTGATAATCGCCTTGTGGAATACGCTCGCTGCCAGCGCCGCATCGACCTTAGCTTCAATAAATACATCGCGAAAATGCGCCATAGTTCCAGCACCGCCCGAGGCAATTAACGGCACGTCGCAGATGGCGCGAACAAGACTTAACTGCTTGATATCGTAGCCACCGCGCACGCCGTCTTGGTTCATCACATTGAGTACGATTTCACCACAACCTCGTTTTTGCACTTCTTCAACCCAGTCTTGGGTAAACCATTGGGTATCTTTGGTCGCCGCTTCATCGCCAGTAAATTGCTTTACTTTATAGCTGTTGCTGGTGGCATCGAAAAAGGAGTCGATACCAATCACGATACACTGGCGGCCGAATTCGTCCTGCAGGCGTGAGATCAAACTCGGATCAGTTAAGGCGGGCGAGTTAATCGAAATCTTATCCGCACCAAAGGCTAATAATTCACGGGCTTGGCTAATGGTTTTAATGCCACCTGCCACACAGAAGGGAATATCAATCTGCTCCGCCACGCGGCTCACCCAAGATTTATCGACCACACGTTCGTGGGCACTGGCGGTAATGTCATAAAACACCAGCTCATCGGCGCCTTCTTCGGCATAACGCGCGGCTAAGGGGACGATATCGCCGACAATTTCGTGGTTACGGAATTGCACGCCTTTCACTACTTTACCGTCTTTTACATCTAAACAGGGGACTAGTCGTTTGGCCAGCATTGGATTGCCTCCGCCACGTTAAACTGATTGATAAGCAAGGCTTTACCTATAATGATGCCCGCAGCGCCGCTGTCTCGCACGGCGCTCACATCCTCAAGGGTCGCAATACCGCCGGAGGCTTGCCAAGCGATGTCGGGGAAGCTTGCTGCAATTTCTTGATAAAGCGCGGTATTTGCGCCCGTTAAGGTGCCATCACGGCTAATATCAGTCACCAGCGCGTGCGTTAAGCCGACAGCGCTAAAGGTTTCTACGAGGGATTCTAAACTCTTACCGCCACCACTTTGCCAACCGGATACGGCGACCATTTTCTCGCCGCTCTGGTTGATATTGACATCGAGTGCGAGGCAAATCGCTTCGCTGCCGTATTTGATAAACCATTGTTTAACTAACTCAGGTTCTTTCACCGCCAGTGAGCCAATCACCACACGTTTTACGCCGATATCTAATAATTCAGTGACTTGCTCTTCAGTACGAATGCCGCCGCCCACTTGAATATTGGCGTTAAGTCCCGCCACTAATTCACTGATAAGGCGAGTTTGGCGTTTCGCGGGATCTTTCGCACCCGTTAAATCAACGATATGCAACCACTTAGCGCCTTGTGCCTCGTAGGATTGCAGCTGCGCCAAAGGACTTAAATCAAAGGTGGTCTGCTGGCCATAATCGCCTTGATAAAGGCGGACGACATTGCCATCAATTAAATCAATCGCAGGAATAATCATAAGCTCACATCCTCGACTAATTTGTTTATAACTAATTTATTAATAACTAGTTTCTTAATGAGTAATTTATTCATTGGTCAGTCTTTCCTGCGCCAACTTGTCCATCAGCGCTTCATCCATCTGTAAAAAGTTACGCAGAATTTGCGCGCCCACGGTGGCACTTTTTTCGGGGTGGAACTGCACGCCCATAAAGTTGCCTTTGCCAATGGCGGCGCTAAAACCTTCACCATAGGAACATTGGGCTAAGGTAAATTCACTCAACGGCGCGCGGTAACTGTGGACGAAATATACATAACTGCCATCTTCAACGCCTGCAAACAGCGGGTGAACGTTAGGGATTTTGGCTTCTTGTGAGTTTGTCGTTAGCTTAAGTTGGTTCCAGCCCATGTGTGGCAAAGGTAAGCCTTCAGCTTTGAGTAACTGCGTATCCAGTTCACAAATGTCGATTGGGATTATGCCTAAGCACTCGCAATCTTGACCTTTTCCGCCGCGCTCCTTAGAAATCGCCGCGAGCATTTGCATGCCAAGGCACACGCCTAGCACAGGTTGAGTCAGGCCTTGAATAAGTTCGACTAAACCTTTTTCATGTAAGGACGCCATGGCGGCTCCCGCTGTGCCCACTCCCGGTAGCACCACACGTTTTGCCGCTTTGATTTTGGTTTTATCGTCTGTGACTAACACCTTAGCGCCTAAACGCTCGAAGGCGAAACGTACTGAGTTTAAATTGGCGCAGCCCGTGTCTATGATGACGGTTTCAGCATCTGATGATTCATTTGCTGTTAATTGCGGGCTAGTTGTTAATTGCTGGCCAGCTATTAATAGAGTGTCTTGTTGCATCCTAACCTCTTAAACGATTTATGCTGATGCCTTAAAGCACGCCTTTGCTCGATGGCAGAATATCGCCTTCGACTTTAACCGCTTGGCGTAGCGCGCGCCCGAGCACTTTAAACAGGGCTTCAACCTTATGGTGATCGTTATCGCCCTGCGTCGACACATGCAGCGTACAGCGCAGGCCATCGGCAAAGGATCGGAAGAAGTGCGGCACCATTTCAGTGGCCATTTCGCCCACATGCTCACGCTCAAAATCGGCCGAGAACTTGATAAAAGGGCGGCCAGAGATATCCAGCAGACATTCACCCTTGGCTTCGTCCATCGGCAGACTAAAGCCGAAACGGGCAATGCCGCGTTTGTCGCCGAGCGCTTGGCGCAGGGCATCACCTATAGCCAGTGCAGTGTCTTCGATGCTGTGGTGATCGTCGATTTCTAGATCGCCATCGACTTTCACATCCATTTTAAAATTACCGTGGGTGGCAATTTGATCGAGCATGTGGTCGAAAAAGCCAATGCCAGTGTCGATTTTACCTTTAACGGAGCTGTCGAGATCCACAGTCACGCGAATATCGGTTTCTTTGGTGGTACGTACGACTGTGGCGGTGCGGCCTTTATTGAGCAGCGCATCGGCGATGGCGTTCCAGCCTAAAGTGTCGCGTTGATATTTCAGGCTTTTAATGCCCATGGCATTGCCCAGCTCCACATCGGTTTCGCGATCGCCAATTACCGCCGATTGGGTGAAATCGATGCAGCCTTGGGTGAGGTAGTCTTTTACTAGCCCAAGCTTAGGTTTACGGCAGCTGCAATTTTCATCGTTAAAGTGCGGACAAATCACCACATCTTCAAAGTTAACCCCTTGGCTTTTGAGGATTTGCATCATCATATTGTGGGGCGCGTCGAAATCTACCTGCGGGAAAGACGGTGTGCCAAGGCCGTCTTGATTGCTGACCATGACTAAGCGAAACCCTGCCTTTTGCAGACGTAGCAAAGCGGGGATCACCTGTGGCTCAAACACTAATTTAGCCAGACTATCGACCTGTTTGTCGGTGACGGGTTCTTCAATCAAGGTGCCATCGCGGTCGATAAACAGAATTTTTTGTGCAACGTTCGGGACAAATTGTGGGTTCATGGCTCTACCTTCAAATTCAATTCGTTTAGCTAATGCTTAAGCTGATTTAACTTTCAGCGTTACATTGCTTTTTATTAGTTTTTTATGATCAGAGATTTATTATCAGTGACTTATCATTCATTTCCTGATGGCTGCTCAGTGCGTTGCGATTCAAATAAATTCACTAACACATCGGTATCCGCCTTTGAACTAAAGCTAAAACGGATGGACTTAGCAAGCCTTGGGTCTTTGTAGGCGCGAGCGACAACACCGCTGCCTTGCAGTAACGCAGCTACCTTGGCGACATCATCAAATTCAGCCAGCACATAATTGCCGTTAGGCTTAAGCACGCGGGCGCGCGAATCTGAACTATTCGATTTTGAACAATAAGCGCTGATCGCCGCGGTGAGCCTGGCGCCTTGCTCATTTAATTGTGCAACTTGCACTTTCATCCGCGCAACGCCAGCGCTTGATAGCGCTTGGGTGGCGATTTCACTCACGGGTAGCGGCACAGGATAGGGCGCAATTACGCGTATAATGATGTCGACTACGGCCTCATTTGCCAGCATAAAACCACAGCGTGCTCCGGCGAGAGCAAAGGCTTTTGACAGGGTGCGCAGTACCACCAGATTCGGATAGCTTTCCAGCAAATCCGCCACACTGTATTCGGGGCAAAACTCAATATAGGCCTCATCGATCACCACAAGCGCGTCGGGCAGGGCTTTGATTGCTTGCTCGATAATGGCTTTGTCGATCACAGTCCCGGTCGGATTATTGGGATTGCAGATAAACACCAGTTTTGCGCCGCGAACGTCCTCGGCATAGCTTGTCGGCAAGCCATATTCTGCACTGAGATTTAACGCTTTAACGCCCACATTAAAGGTGTTCGCGCTGATGGCATACATGCCGTACGTCGGGCCAAAGCAGGCAATGCTGTCGACGCCTGGTATACAAAAGGCGCGAATTAACAGTTCAATCGCTTCATCGGCGCCGCGGCTGGCAACTATCTTGCTGGTGCTCACGCCGCTGTAGTTGCTGTAGGCACTGATAAGCTGCGGTGGTTGGCATTCTGGGTAACGATTCAATTTTGATAAATCGAGCGCTGCCGTATCGACATTATTGAAGGGTGATTCGTTGGCATTGATCCAAATATCACCACGACCGCCCAGTCTGCGGGCACTCTGGTAGGGCGTTAAATCCAGTAACTCAGGACGCGCTAAGCGCTCGGCTAAATTTAGTGACGCCGATTGCGCTAACGTTGATGGTGCTAACTTTGATGCCGCTAATACTGTGGGTTCTGCTGTCTTTTCCATGCTGCTCACTTGGCTCATTTTCTTCACTCAGCTCTATTTTCAATTACTTAAGGTTAAGCGGGTCATTTCTCTAGGCTAGCTAGGCGAATGGCGACGGCATTTTTGTGCGCATCGAGCAATTCATTACTGGCTAACGTCATGACTGCTTGCCCCAGTCCGATTAAGCCTTTAGCGCTGAGTTCCTGCACGGTAAAGCGGCGGCTAAAATCGGCTAATGACAGGCTCGACACGGCGCGGCTGTAACCGTAAGTCGGTAGCACGTGGTTGGTGCCACTGGCATAATCGCCAACAGATTCAGGTGTATAAGCGCCTAAAAATACCGAGCCCGCGGCGCGAATGTTTTTCAGCACCTCACGGGGAAAGCGCGTTTGAATGATCAAGTGCTCAGGCCCATATTGATTAGAAACCTGCGCGGCTTGCAGCATATCGTCCACAACAAAAGTACGACTGCTCAGTAGTGCCGTTGTAGCTATATCACAACGCGGCAGGGCAGCGAGTTGTCTTGTTAGTGCATCATTTACGCCATCGGCTATAGCTTGCGAATCTGTCACTAAAATCACTTGTGAATCAGGGCCGTGCTCCGCTTGCGAAAGCAAATCGGCGGCGATAAATTCGCAATTGGCGTCGCTATCGGCAATCACTAGCACCTCAGAAGGACCTGCCGGCATATCGATACACACAGTGCAGCGACCATCCTGTGACACTAAGCGTTTAGCTTCAGTCACATAGCGATTACCTGGGCCAAAAATCTTATCAACAGCCGGAATTGTTTCTGTGCCAAAGGCCAGTGCCGCAATCGCCTGCGCGCCGCCCACTTGATAAATTTCAGTGATCCCACAAGCATTGGCAGCATAGATAATGGCATCGTTGATCGGTGGTGGGCTGACTAATACTCTTTGTTCGCAGCCTGCGATCTTGGCGGGCAGTGCAAGCATCATCACAGTAGAAATTAATGGCGCGCTGCCACCGGGGATATATAAACCCACTTTTTCAATCGGTTCGCTACGTAGCTCGCAGCGTACTCCCGCCTCGGTTTCCATATCAATCGGGCGAAATTGCTGGGCGCTGTGAAACACGTCTATGTTCGCCATGGCTTTGGCTATCGCCGCTTTAAGCTCTGGTGATACTCGTGCGCTTGCCGCAGCAATCTCGGCTTCACCCATGCGCAGCTCGCCACTTCCTTGTCCATTTAAATCTCTGGTCGCGTTATTGAAGCCATCAAACTTTTGATTAAATTCAGCAATAGCAGCATCACCCCGCGTTGCCACCGCATCGATAATGGCGCGAACGCTTTGCTCTAAGCCGCTGTCACCAATTAAAGGCGAGCGTTTCAGCGCCGTTTTTTGCTCGGCGGTTGATAAGGTTGACCAAGTTAGGATTTCCATACATTACCCCATCATTTTTTCGATTGGCATTACCAGAATCGAGCTGGCACCGAGTGCGGTCAGCTGTTCCATGGTATCCCAAAACAAATCTTCGGTACTGACGGCGTGGATAGCAACGCGGTTAGTATCATCATTTAATGGCAATACGGTTGGGTTTTCAGCGCCGGACAGCAGGGCGACGATTTGATCTAAGGTTTCGGTTGGCGCGTGCAGCAGGATGTATTTGCTCTCACGGGCGCGGATAACACCATTGACGCGGGACAGAATCTTGTCGATGAGTGCTTGTTTCGTCGGCGTTTGGGTTTGGGTCGATTGAATGATGCAGGCCATAGAGCGGTAAATCACTTCAGTTTCGTATAAACCGTTGGCCTCTAAGGTGGCGCCCGTCGACACGAGATCACAAATCCCATCGGCAAGGCCGGCACGCGGGGCGACTTCAACCGAACCTTTTAACATACAGTCGCGATAAGTTATGCCTTTTTGTTGCATAAAACGGCGCAGCAGGTTCGGGTAAGACGTGGCGATGCGTAATCCTTCTAACGAGGAGGCATCGGCGTAACTGAATTCTGTTGGTACGGCTAACGAGAGGCGACATGATCCGAAATCTAACTGACGCAGTTTGAGGCAATCTGCGGGTTTATTCAGGGTTTGACGCTCGATTTGTTCCTCTTCGAGCACATTTTCACCGATGATCCCCATATCAACCACGCCGTCCATCACTAATCCTGGGATATCGTCATCACGAACGCGCAGTAAATCGATAGGCATATTGTCAGCGTGAGCGATAAGGCGTTGTTCATTAATGGAAAATTTAACACCACAGCTTTTTAGCAGTTGCTGAGAGTCAGTAGAAAGACGGCCAGATTTTTGGATGGCGATGCGTAAACGGTTCGATTCAGTCATAGTGTTATCTCGCTCAAAAGTATCAAAATTAAAAGATTCAAAAGTGTGTGTTTAATCGGTTTAATACGTCTTGCCATTCAATGGGCTCTAGCTAAGGTCTTTAGTTAAGTGCTCTTTGCTAACGTATTGATAATTTATTAAATATCTAAAGTTGCTTATTTAAATTAAAACCAAAATTAACGCCTAAATGCAAAAACCCCCGGAATTCCTTCCAGGGGTTTATGATCATCTTGAATCAGTCCGCCAGAAGGATATAGTCCTCCGGCAGTGAGCGTCCGAAGGCTACCGCATATGGTGGTGATGGTGGTGGATAGCGTTCAGTAGTGGGCTCATTTTACTCTCTCGGTATTTAACGTTATTGGCTTAACTGCTCGAAATACAGTGAAGCGTTGAATTCGTTTTTACGGACGTCTATCCGTATAAGTGGATTTAAACTAACCGCTTTTATGAGCCTTTGCAACAGTCAATTTGAATTAAATGAGAATATTTATGCGTTTTTGTGAAAGGCAGAGGGTTATCGTTAAATAAAGTTATTGAGCATTTTTGTTGGAGGGATGTTGAAAGTGGATGGAAATGTGTTGGAAGTCGTGCAGGGGATTCGTAACTTGAGTTGTGAGCATTTGCTGATATTCATTAATACAGGCTTGCCATGGTGTTCACTCACCGACTCGCAGCTAGTCCGTCCTTGGATGCTCGACCGCCCCGTCCATGGTGCGGACGGTCGTCTCGCTAATCACCATGGCCTACCTTTTTAGCATTAGCATAAACTGTAGGTTTTAAGGAGACACGCAGCACGCTTTTGGACAAAAGCGCGGAAGATCTATTACTCACAATCGTCTAGTTCACATTACGATAAGTATGGCGAAGGTCAAAAAACGTAGACATTGCTGAGGTCAATTCTAACTAGATGGCCAAATTAACCGTACCACTACAAACAATGGGTGGCTTAGAAAAATTTGAATAACATCGATTGTTAGATGTGTTCATTTATGATGAAAGTATAAAACGGCGTAGTTTCATCCTCGATTAACTCACGTACTGAATTAAGCTGTAATCGTTTTGATACCGCTTTAAAAAAGCGCAAAGCCAGTTCATTTTCTTTGAACGTAGCGACCAGTATCGGTGTGCTAATCTGCTCAAATATTTGACGGACTACTTCGAGCGCAATCCAACCACCGCGATATTTAGGAAGAATAAAGAGGTCAGCCAGTTCCCAGATAAGCCTTTTTTCATCTTCAACCCATTCTAGTAGAACAAAGCCTACCAATACTTCATTTACCCAAATGAGGTAGGCTTTTGCCTCTTGTGAGTTAACATAGGATTCAAGATCTGAGGCTGTAGAGCCATCATATAACCCATCAATGCCTATATCTTCTTTACTCCAAGATGTTGAATCAAAATAATAAAGTTGGAGCAGACGTTGTAGCGTTGTGGTGTCACTTGTTTTTAAATTGATAAGACTAACGTTTGACATCATTCATCCTGATTACCTGCGTCTTAGTATTGATGCTTGGGCACTGAAACATCCTGTTATCGAGCGTATATAATGGTATAGAGTTTTGCTTTGCTGAGGTAGCTTATTTATTTCAAATGGTTAGTGGCAGGCTGAAATCGACAGAAGTTTGCGAACCGTTACAGCTAGCGCACATGCTTTGGCGGATGCTAGCAAATACCGACGTTTAAATTGGCGTTAATTACGCGGCTAACTTGTAGTCTTATCTCAAATCAGCATAATGCTTCGAGCTGTTAAGCTTAACGCTATTGTTTACGGCAGTGGCATGCGGTACTAACCATTGTTTGTGCTTATAAAGTTTCACTATGCATTCGCTCAGTAATTTATTGTGTGGACTTGCAGTACTGTTTTCACTGACGTTCCTAACACCTTGATAAAGGATTGATTCTCCCTTTGACTCGCTCCCGCCAACCGACATCAAAGCATGTTTCCTCTAAAGAAACTGTCGCTAAGCCTTCTGCTTTAAAAGGCGCCGCTGCGGTGAGTCGACTCGCGTCCGAAGTGCAACGCGCATTTTTGCCCGATGGAGTATTGTCTAAACATATTCAAGGATTTAGTGCGCGAACAAGCCAGATGCAGATGGCACAGGAAGTGAGTGAGGCGATAGCGGCGAAGGGGAATGTAGTAATTGAGGCGGGTACGGGGGTAGGTAAAACCTTTGCGTATTTGATCCCCGCGATATTGAGCGGTAAGCAAGTCATCGTCAGTACGGGCAGTAAAAACTTGCAAGAGCAGTTGTTTTTTAAAGACTTACCCGCGCTGGTCGCCATGTTGGGAATTGAGCCAAAACTGGCGCTGCTAAAGGGGCGTAATAATTATCTGTGCCAGTGGCGACTCGATAAGCAAATGAGCGAGGCGACACATATCGATGCGCGTTTGTTGGATGATTTGTTGAAAATCAATCAGTGGGCGAGCACCTGCAAAGATGGTGATATTGGCGGCTTAACCTCAGTGCCTGAGAATTCTTCGGCGCTGCCGCTTGTGGTCAGCACTAAGGAAAGCTGTATTGGTAAGCGCTGCGATTTTTACGATGCCTGCTTTACCCGCAAGGCGCGCAGCCGTGCTCTGGATGCCAAAATTATTGTGGTTAACCACCATTTATTTTTCGCCGATAGTGTACTGAAAGACACGGGCTTTGCCGAGTTATTACCCGATCCTGATGTGGTGATTTTCGATGAAGCGCATTTATTACCCGATATTTGCGTTAACTATTTTGGCCAGCAATGTTCGAGTCGTACTATCGATGATTTCATTCAAAAGCTACTCGCTATTTATCAGACTGAACTCAGTGATACTGGGCAACTCGCCCAATTTTGCCAGCGTTGCCTCGCTAAATTAAGTGATTGGCATAATCAGTTATATTCCTGCGGTGAATCCGATTGGCGTTTAGTGCTGGGAAATAAAGCGCTCGCGGGGGCGTCATGGGATTTATTAGCGGAATTAACCGCGCTGCAGAATTTATTAATGGCCCATATTGGCCGCAGTGAATTGTTAGATGATATCGCCATTAAGTTGGCGGAGTTGAATAACAAGCTCAGTGTGTTTTTTAACTGCGATAATAATCTGGCGGCCTACAGCATCGAATTTGGTAGTCGCTTTGTGGTGCTGCGAATTTCACCAATCAATATTGCCCGTGAGTGCCAACAGTTATTTGTGCCCGAAACCAGCTGGATATTTACCTCGGCAACTTTGCAGGTTAACCGCAGTCTTGTTCATTTTGCCCGAGAAATGGGTATCGTCGATGCGCAGCAAAGTATTCTCGACAGTCCCTTCGATTATCCCCGCCAAGCGGTATTTTGTGTGCCAAGACAACTTGGGAGCGTGACCAATCAACAGCAAGCGTTAAAGCAGCTGGTGGATGTGTGCGTGCAAGCGATAGATGCGGCGCAGGGACGGACTTTTATTTTATTTACCAGCCATAAAATGCTCGAACAAGCGGCGCTGGCACTGCGAACTCGCACTCAGTATCCGCTGCTGGTACAAGGCCAAGCGGGTAAACAGAGTCTGCTGACTAAGTTTCGCCAACTTGGCAATGCGGTATTGCTCGGCACCAGTAGTTTTTGGGAAGGGGTGGATGTGCGCGGTAAATTGTTAAGCTGCGTGATTATCGACAAATTACCTTTTGTGTCGCCCGATGAGCCCCTGTATCGCGCCCGAGCCGACAATGTGAGTCGTCAGGGACTCGATCCTTTTACTGAAGTGTCGTTACCGCAGGCGATTATTGCGCTGAAACAAGGTGTTGGCCGTCTTATTCGCGATGAAAAAGATCGCGGTGTGCTGATCCTTTGCGATAATCGCATTGTGAATCGCTACTATGGCCAAGCTTTTTTAAACTCGCTGCCACCGATGGCGCGCACCCGTGACCTAGAAAAGGCATTGGCATTCTTGAGAACAATCCCCTGAAATTCGTTTATGGTTTACCTAGCATACTTAAATTTGTCTTATTTGCCGGATATGGAATTCTGAGCTAAGTATTGAGCCGTTACACATATTGTAAGGATATAAAAACGGAGGTAAAAATTGCCACCTGTGAGCAATAGGTGGCAAACACCCTTGGAGGTTGGGTCAAGTGGCATCCTGCCTAATGGTTCCATTCAAAATAAATAATTCTTCGGCCTTTGGTTTTAGATTTTTAGTGAATTAATGGCATTCTTTGCAAGCATCTGCTGGTGCTTTTTCTTGATGAGCGATATGGCAATTGGTGCATGTTAAAACGCCATCATGTTTAGTATGAGCTTCACCTGCGAGAGTTTTCATTTCTCCATGGCATGATACACATTGCTGATTTTCAAAAACATAATCCGCTGAAGGTTTTTTATCTTTATGGCAGGATTCACAGTCAGATCTTTCAGAATGACTGTCGGCAAGTGATACCGCCATTAAATTAGTTGAAAAGCACAGTGCGCACATTAGCATCATCTTTTTAAGCATGTTATTTTCCTTTTTTATTGTTGGTTAAATCATCATTCTGAAGCGAGTAAATCATATATCTAGCTTTGAAATATGTAACTTTAAGTTGGAACTGTATTTTTCTCGCTGTTTTATTAGTGATATAAACGGAAAGATAATATCGCTTTTGCTTGGTGCGTAAGTTTAATAATCGAGAATTTTACACCTCAAGCTTTAGCAGTCTTGCGTGTGTATAATAGTTTTTTAATATGACAAAACCTTGATCGTTATCAAAGGTTAACGGGTGAGTTATTTTTTAGCGTTAAAGTATGATCAAGGTTATATTGCGGAATGTAAAAGACTAATGATTTAAATCTGGATTATGTAATTTATATTTTTGATGTTTATTTAAAAATTCTATATTTTAGAAAATATATTGATTTTACTTTTTCTAGTCGGATGTGTGATATTTATTTTGATCTTAAAACAATAGGCGAAGCCAAAACGGGCTTCGCCTATGATGTTTAATGTTGAGTAGCAGAGCTATAATTACACATTAGTTTCTAGCTTGTAGAGCTTAGAAACTTGCAGTTACCCCAGCATAAATACTGCGACTCTTTTGAATATAATCAAGGTCGGTGGCAACTTGGTCACGTTCAGAATCCGTTAGGTTAGTCACGCCAAGCTTCAGTCTAAACATAGGATTAATTTGATAATTCGCACCTATATCGAGCGAGCCATAACCCTCTGATTTGACATTGGCTCGCAAATACTGCTCGCCAGTATAATGGTAGGCGATAAAGGTGGATAAACCATCGAATGCCTGCCATTGCAGTTTTAGGTTATAGCTGTCGTCCGGTGTTAAGGTAAAAGGCGCGCCATTTTGCTTATCTTCGGCATCGGTTTTACTGTAATTACCGTTTAGGCTGAGATCTTGAGTTAAATTGTACCAAGCTTGTAATTCCCAACCAGTGATCTTAGCTTCGTTCACGTTTTGGTAAGTTAATACTGTACCAGGGACTCTATTCCAAGTTTCGGTGATAATTTTATTTTCTACATCGTTATGGAAGTAGGTGATCGAGCCACCAAAATCCGTGGTTTGATATTGGGTCGATAACTCGTAGTTCACTGAGGTTTCGGGTTGAAGATCAGGATTTCCCGCAACGGTACAGGCGCCACGACAAGCGGGGATAATATAATCGGCTTGGGATTGCGCCATATTTGGTGCTTTAAAGGCTTTGCCGCCACCACCTTTAATGACCCATTCAGAGCTTAAGTTATACACTAAATACAAGCGTGGGCTAAATTCGGTGCCGTACACATCGTGGTGATCGACGCGCCCACCTAAGGTGATATTGAGTTCGCCTAAGCTAAATTCATCTTGTAGATACAATGCCGATTGGCTGTCGTCTAAGGTGCCATCACCTAAAATATTGCGGCTATTTTCGAGCTGGGTCCAACGGTATTCTGCACCGCTGGTTAACATGTGATCGCCAAGCAGGACAGTGGTTTGACCGTCGAGATTGTGGTTGGTTTGGGTGATATTACCAATCTCGGCGATTAACGCTGAGTCGTCAGTCACCTCAACATTTTCATAGTAATAGCGCAGGCGAGTATCGCCCCAGTTCCAGTGGCCATTATGGGTCAGACCTGAACTTATCCGCTCCGCTTGTTGGTTATTGGTGAGAATCGTGCCGTAGTTATTCCAATCAGACTCGCGTTCATCGTTGGCGTAACTTAAGTCAAATTGCAGATCTTGCTGGTTATCAATCAGCCATTGTAAATTGGCGAGGGCGCTGATTTCATCTCTGTCTTCTAACGCATCAATAGTGGGTTTTAAGTCCGAGCGCCATGCATCGCGTTTATTGCTGTCGACGATTAAGTTTGCCAGTAATTTATCTTTGATCAGCGCGCCACTGCTGTAGAAATTGTACTTAGTGCTATCGCCACCCTTGCCACTGGTAGGTGCATCGTATTGCACGCCAACGCTGGTTTGCCAGTCCTCAGTTGGTTGACGCAGTATGACGTTAACCACACCGCCCAAAGCTTCTGAGCCGTATAGGGATGACATAGGCCCACGCACAACTTCGATACGTTCAATGGCAGACATTGGAATAGAGGACAAGTCAAAATCGTTGCCATAACCAGAAGTTAATGCTTCGCGGGAGTTAATGCGGCGGCCATTAATCAAGATTAAAGTGTAATCTGAATCTAAACCTCGCAGGCTGATTTCATTGCGACCATAGGGCGTGCCTTCGCTGATGTTCACACCCTGTAAATAACGGACTGCGCTAGCAAGATCGTCTATGACTAGCGCTTCAAGTTCACTGCGGTTTATCACGGACACTGAAGCTGGCGCCGAAAGCTCCGAGTGTTTAGTTTGTGTTGCTGTGATCACCATGCGTTCCATTTCTGGAGTGGTATCTTGCGTGTTTGCAGCACTAGCCCATGCTGCAGGTAATAACAAACATAAACCAATAGCGCGCGATAGCTGGCTCAACATAGGTGTCTGTGTTGCATGAGATAGATGCGAGGTTTGGCGAGTGCGACGGATAAAGCGGGGCATATCATTCTTCCTTCGGTAATTTTGGCGAATGATAATTATTCTTAATTATAGCTTCAAGCTTGGATGTCTCTCTTTTGTGTAAAGGCAGTGTAAATTTTTTAGTGTTTAATAACAGTGTGATAGCCCGTATATTCGACGTGTTGCTCGCTGGCATGGTCATTCTGATTGAGCGGATTGAGCGGATTGAGCATAAGGCACTGAGTATGACGATCTGAGTCTGACTGTCGTCGGATAAATCACTAAAAAATAGTGAGAATAATCAGAAACTATCACCGCACAAAACTGCATAACGTAATATGAAGCTATATCAATATGATTAATATGGATATTTTAACTGGCATAAGCTTTGCTGGCGATGTGACTTTATGTTTCGTGGTGCATTCATGTTTGTGATGTGAATCGTCGCCATACAAAATGTATTGCCAATATTTACGGAGAGAATATGAATCCAGCATTTTATAGCCTAGCCACAGTCACTGTTTTAACTTTGTCACTCGCCACTACCGAACCTGCTGTTGCAACAGATGCGCCCGCATTAGCTAAAGCAGCATCAGTTAAAACGGCTGGGGCTCCACAAGCTGACATTGCTCAGCCCGCTGCTGCACTTACAGACACTTTATTTACCCAAATTGCAGCGGTGGATTTTGCTGTGTTCGACAGTTTCAATAAGTGTTCAGCCCCTGCTGAACTCAAGAAACACGCGGCGTTTTTCACTGAAGATGTAGAGTTTTACCACGACACGGGCGGCGTCACTTGGAACCGCAAGGACATGATCGCTAATACTGAAAAATATGCCTGTGGCCATTACCGCCGCGAGTTAGTTGCGGGCACGCTGAAAGTGTTTCCGGTGAAAGAGTTTGGCGCGATAGAGCAAGGCGTTCATCGTTTTTGCAGCTTTGAAACCGGCAATTGTGAAGGTCTAGCCGACTTTGTCATTGTGTGGCGCAAACAGAACGAACAGTGGAAAGCTACCCGAGTGCTGAGCTATGGGCACAGAACCGCTGAGGCCAAAACGGACTAAACCAAAGCTAGCTTTTAACAAAAAATGAGCCTTTAACAAAAAGCTAGCCTCTAACAAAATGCAGTAGTCGATTATTGGCGGGCATAGCCACATCTTGCTTCAGTGTTAAGCCTTGCTCGCTGGCTAAACTGCAAATCCATTCAATATCGCGAATGCCGCTGGCGTGATCCCGCTGTTTTAAAAAGGCATCAAACTGGCGATTGCTGTCACTGCTAAATTCGCCTTGGTAGTTAAAGGGGCCGTAAATGCACAGGGTCTTGAGTTGGGGGAGATACAGACCAAGGCCAGTAAAAAACGCTTCAACCATATTTTGGCTCATAATATGCAAAGTGTTTGCAGTAAATACGCCATCAATATCAGATGTTAATCCCTCCACTGGCCATGGCACAGTGACATCAAGGGTAAGTGGTAAGCGTAGGTTTGCCGCTGCATTGGGTAGCTTGCCTTCATTCATACACCTTGCGGTAATGACCTCAATATATTCAGCCTGATCGCTGGTTTGCCAGATTAAATGGGGAAGATTTGCTGCAAAATACACAGCATGTTGCGCTGTGCCACTGCCGATTTCGAGTACATGTTGGTTGAGTGAGAATGCTTGTGTTAATACCGCTAAAATCGGCGCTTTGTTGTTTTCACACGCTTGGGAAAACGGCAATTGGGTAAGTGGCTGGGTAATTGGCATTAGTGGCATAATGGACTCTAGGTTGCTGAGATAAAAAGAGGATGACGCCGCACAAGCCTATCTTAAACCAGCAAAAAGTATAAGACTTAAAAGATAAAATGAGCCGCGCCTTAACATTCGGAGTCTCTATCTTAGGTAACTTAATCTTAGGTGCCTTAATCTTAGGTACCTTAATTTTAGTGCCTTAATTTTAGGTACCGCTATTTCCAGAAGCTTCCATCTCAAGCTTCTCCATTTCAGGTTCTTCAAGAAGGAGTCAGCAGCCAGCTCAACTTCCTTTGTCATGTCCTGCAAAAATAGTTATCGCAATTCACTGTTGACCTCGATCTCAACTTAGATATACTCACAAATTCTGAACGCTTGTAAAAAATATAAAACAACGTCGGTATGATGCCGTGTTAAAACTAGTCTCCAAAACTGAGTGTCCAGAAGAACTGAGTGCCCAGAACTAAGACTTAACACTCACTTTCAGCCATCAACTTTCAACAGTTAACTTTCAACATCAAGGAATGACCATGCCAGCAGAGCGTTGCGCCTCTTACTACAATGCCACCATTGACCAAGAGTCGGATTATCCTGTGCTTGAAGGCGACATTCGAGTCGATGTGGCGATTGTCGGTGGCGGTTTACTGGCGTGGCAACGGCGTTGGAATTATCTGAGAAGGGCTACAAAGTTGCGCTTATTGAGGCTAACAAAATTGCGTGGGGCGCGACCGGACGCAACGGTGGGCAGGTGACGGGCAGTTTATCCGGCGATGTTGCGATGACAAAACAGCTGCGCCGTCAAATTGGCCATGAGGCCGAAGATTATGTGTGGAATATGCGTTGGCGCGGCCACGATATTATTAAAAATCGGGTGGCCAATTACGGCATAAACTGTGATTTAAAGTTTGGTCATATCCAAACCGCTTACCAGCCAAAGCACATGCAAGAGCTTAGGGCTATGCATAATGAGGCGCAGCGCCGCGGCATGGGTGAATTTATGACGCTGGTATCCGCCGATGAAATGCCTGCCTATTTAGGCTCGCCCTTGTATCACGGCGGCTTAGTCAATCGGCGTAACATGCATTTGCACTCAGTTAATTTATGCCTGGGTGAAGCCCGCGCGGCAGCAGGTCTTGGGGCGTTAATCTTTGAACACTCACCCGTACTTGATATTGAAGAAGGCGATGTGGCGACTGTTATCACTGCCAAGGGAAAAGTGCGCGCCAACAGTGTGCTGATCGCCGGTAATGCTTACCATAAACTCGCCCGTCCAAAACTGCGCGGTATGTTATTTCCGGCGTCCTTAGGCAATTGCGCCACTGCGATTCTGCCCGATGATGTCGCTTTGCAAATCAATCCGCAGGATTTAGCCGTGTATGATTGCCGCTTTGTACTGGATTACTATCGCCTGACCGCGGATAAACGGCTGATGTTCGGCGGCGGCACTAACTACAGCGGCCGCGATCCTAAAAATGTGGCGGCGGAATTACGGCCTGCGATTGAACGTACGTTTCCACAATTAAAGGGTGTTAATATCGAATTTGCCTGGGCCGGAATGGCGGGAATTGTGATTAACCGTATCCCGCAGCTCGGCAAAGTGTCGCCTAATGTATTCTATTGCCAAGGATATTCTGGGCACGGAGTAGCGACATCGCACATTATGGCCGAGATAATGGCCAATGCGATGGACGGGGAATTGCGTGAGTTTGATTTGTTTGCGGCCATGCGCCATATCCGCATTCCGTTAAATGAATGGTTCGGCAATCAAGCGCTTGCATTAGGCATGTTGTATTACACTTTGCGAGAAAACTGGCGCTAGTTTGCGCCGTGTTGTCTGCTACCAATCAATTTGCTCAAACAGTATTTAATCCTGCTCGGCGAGTTTTTCGGCAAGATAATCAACCAATACGCGGATCTTGGCCGACAGGTGGCGATTTTGCGGATAGAGTGCCCAAATGCCTTCTTTGGCTTCGCGGTGAGTGTCAAGGAAGGAGAGCAACCGTCCGGCTTGAATATCTTCTTCAATATAATAATCAGGCAGTTGAACTATCCCTATGCCTTTTAGTGCCGCATCCCTTAATGCGTAGCCGCTGTTACAATTAAGATTGCCGCGGACTTTAATATTGCGCTCGCGGCCATTTTCTACAAAGCGCCAGTAATTATGATTACCAATCAAGCAATTGTGCTGGCTAAGTTCAGATAAGGTATGGGGCTGGCCGTATTTTTCCACATAGCTTGGTGAGGCGGCGACATAGTGGGTACGGCTGCTGAGCGGTTTGGCCATCAAACTCGAATCGGCGAGTTTTCCGAGGCGAATCGCCAGATCATAACCGCCTTCAATCAAGTCCAAGGTGCGATTGGTCAAGTCGACGCTAAATTCAACACTGGGATATTGCACCATAAAATCATTGAGTAACGGCATGATAAATTTCTCGCCATAGGCGACTGGCGCCGTGAGCTTGACTAAGCCTTGGGGTGAGTCCTTTAGGTTTGAGATGGCGCGCTCGGCTTCTTCTAACCCAGTTTGTAATTGGCGGCAATGACGATAATAAATCGTGCCTTCTTCGGTTAACGACACTTTGCGGGTGGTGCGGTAAAAGAGTTTTGTGCCGAGGCGATTTTCTAAGGTGCTCACTTGGCGGCTAACATGGGCGGTGGAGATATTCAGCCGCTGCGCTGCTAGGGTAAAACTTTCGGCCTCAGCCACTGCGACAAATTCAGAAATGCCATCCCAGAGGTACATTGTTGTTACTCAGTAAAAATGAATTGCTTGAATACTAGATTGTCTCTCGCTGAGAAACAAATACAATCCTCCTATTCAGTAGCATCAGTGCAATGGGCGCAAGAATTTACTTGGCCTGAATTGAATTTATGATACACCAATGACTTACTCCTATTACCTATTCAAGGGACGTAACAATGTCGAACGAAAAACCGCAGTTTATTAAATCAAAGGCCGCTGTTGCTTGGGGACCAGGACAACCACTTAAGATTGAAGAAGTGGATGTGATGTTACCTAAAGCGGGCGAAGTCTTAGTGCGCATTGTGGCTACGGGCGTGTGTCACACGGATGCGTTTACCCTGAGCGGTGACGATCCAGAAGGCGTATTCCCAGCGATTCTAGGCCACGAAGGCGGCGGTATAGTTGAGCAAGTGGGCGAGGGGGTGACCAGTGTACAAGTGGGCGATCATGTGATCCCACTTTATACCCCAGAGTGCGGCGAGTGTAAGTTCTGCCTATCGGGCAAAACTAACCTGTGCCAAAAAATTCGCGCGACCCAAGGTAAAGGCTTAATGCCCGATGGCACCACGCGTTTTTATCTCGATGGCAAGCCTATTTTCCATTACATGGGCTGCTCGACCTTCTCTGAATATACTGTGTTACCTGAAATCTCATTGGCTAAAGTCAATAAGAGCGCACCATTAGAAGAGATTTGTCTGTTAGGTTGCGGCGTAACCACTGGTATGGGCGCTGTGATGAACACGGCCAAAGTGGAAGAAGGCGCAACCGTGGCGATTTTCGGCCTCGGCGGTATCGGTTTATCGGCAATTATCGGTGCTACTATGGCCAAAGCCAGCCGTATTATCGCGATTGATATTAATGAGTCTAAGTTTGAGTTAGCCAAAAAACTCGGCGCGACCGACTGCATCAACCCAAAATTACTCGATAAGCCTATCCAAGAGGTGATCGTTGAGATGACCGATGGCGGCGTGGATTACTCATTCGAGTGTATCGGCAACGTCAACGTGATGCGCAGCGCCTTAGAGTGTTGTCATAAAGGGTGGGGTGAGTCGGTGATCATAGGTGTTGCCGGTGCTGGTCAAGAGATTTCAACCCGTCCATTCCAACTGGTTACTGGCCGAGTGTGGCGCGGTTCTGCCTTTGGCGGTGTGAAAGGGCGCTCAGAGTTACCACAGATTGTTGAGCGTTACTTGGCGGGTGAATTTAAGCTCGATGATTTTATCACCCATACTATGGGACTGGAGCAAATCAATGAAGCGTTCGAGCTAATGCACCAAGGTAAGAGCATCCGTAGCGTGATCCATTTTGATAAATAAGCGATTTTGCACGCTAAGTTGATGCTTCAGCTTGATGTGACTAACGGGCAGACAGGTGCAAATCTGTCTGCTGTGTTGCCAACGGAGCTGACGATAAGCGCCATGACTAACGCTAAGACTAACGTTATAAATAGCACTAAAAGATTGAGCTTAAAAGGACTTGTATGACCATAGAAAATATCAGTTGTAACAAGAGTTTTGGCGGTTGGCATAAGCAGTATCGCCATCAATCTCAGTCGTTAAACTGCGAGATGCGCTTTGCCATTTATCTGCCGCCTGAGGCGGTGAATAAACCTGTGCCTGTGCTGTATTGGCTTTCAGGTCTAACCTGTACCGATGAAAACTTTATGCAGAAGGCGGGTGCACAGCGCATGGCAGCAGTACTTGGGATGGCGATTGTCGCCCCTGATACCAGTCCTCGCGGTGACGATGTGCCCGATGCGGCGGATAAAGCTTACGATTTAGGCTTAGGCGCGGGTTTTTACCTCAATGCGACAAAAGCACCTTGGAATCGTCATTACAAAATGTACGATTACATAGTCCATGAGCTGCCTACCTTGATTGAAGCGCATTTTCCTGTCACTACCCAGCGCGCCATCTCCGGCCATTCAATGGGCGGTCATGGTGCTTTGGTGATTGGTCTGAGTAATCCGCACAGATACAGCTCAATTTCGGCCTTTAGCCCGATTTCGAATCCAAGTAATGTACCTTGGGGTATTAAAGCCTTTAGCGAGTACTTAGGTGAAAATCGTGAACATTGGCGGCAGTATGATGCCTGCGAGTTGCTTAAGCTCGCGATTAGCGAAGTGCCAGTACTGATTGACCAAGGTGAAGCTGACAGCTTTTTAGATACCCAATTGATGCCACAATCGCTGGTGGATATCGCCCAAGCTAAGGGCTATCCCTTAGATGTGCGCATGCAGCCGGGTTACGATCATAGCTACTACTTTATCGCAAGTTTTATTGAAGAACACCTTAAGTTCCATAGTCTGTATTTTAAGCCCTAAAGTTATTTAAGATATTGATATTAAAGGCGCAGTGATATTGGTTTATCACTGCGCTTTTTGTTTACCCAATACTGTCTCTTGGTCGTTGGATAGCTTAGAAATATGTCACGCTTGCACATTAATTTGGTTGAATAAAACATTTATCAACAGTAAGTTAGTATTCAATATTTAGGGATTTGAAACGTATTTAAAGGAGATTTGATGAGGATCGTTAAACTTGCCATGTTAGGCGCATTGTTGATATTAGGGGGATGTGCATCGTACACCACCCCAGGTGGTAGTGTGCAGCTGAGTTCGTTAGCTGAATCGGATATCAACTTACTTATGTCCAAAGAGCCTGCTGCGGTATTTCCTGCAAATCTTTCGGTAGCGCGTATTCAAGCTCCCGGTTATTTATCCTATCGAGTAAGCAGTTTTGGTACAGGTCGTTATAGCGTGGTGACGACCCGCGAAGTTGAGACGGAAGCTGACTTTGCTCGGTTAGCTAAAATGCCACAAGTGTCAGGTATTGCGCCATTAAATCGCATTTTACTCCCTGAGAATTTGGACTCGATAAAATCCTTACGAGAAGCCGCTGCGAGATTAAAAGCTGATATCTTACTTATCTATACCTTCGATACTTCATTCCATGCGGGTGAACAACAGTTTGCTCCACTCAATGTGGTGTCTTTGGGTTTCTTAAAGAATAAAGAGATCAGTGTAACGACGACTGTTTCTGCTGCATTTTTTGATGTTCGGACTGAATATCTTTATGGACTTGCCGAATCTACCGCGAAAGAGACGGGAAATGCTAGCGTATGGGGAACGTCTGAAGCGGTAGATGATTTGCGTGTGATTACCGAAAAAACGGCATTTACGCAGTTAATCCCTGAAATAGAAAAAGCTTGGGCGGGTATTATTTCGCAGTATTCCCAGAAAAAATCGTAATCCAGTTAATGTAATAAGAATTCAAATACTGACTGAAAAATGCCGCAACTCACTGAGTTGCGGCATTTTTTATGGTGCGATTTAAGCAATTAGCGAAAGTGAGTTAACACTCTGCACTTAGCACTCAACAATGTTGACCGCTAAACCACCTTTGGCGGTTTCTTTGTATTTACTGCGCATATCTCTGCCGGTATCCATCATGGTTTTGATCACTTTATCCAGTGAAACCTTATGGTTACCGTCACCGCGTAGGGCCATACGAGAAGCGTTGATCGCTTTGATCGCGCCCATGGCATTACGTTCGATACAAGGCACTTGCACTAGGCCGCCCACAGGATCGCAGGTTAAACCTAAGTTATGTTCCATGCCGATTTCAGCCGCGTTTTCAACGTGCTCAACTGTACCGCCCATGATTTCAGTCAGTGCGCCAGCGGCCATAGAACAGGCCACGCCCACTTCACCTTGGCAACCGACTTCGGCGCCCGAAATTGAGGCATTTTTCTTGTACAAAATACCAATCGCAGCGGCAGTTAATAGATAACGGGCGCAGACATCGATATCCACTTCTTGTACGAAGGTATCGTAATAGCATAATACGGCAGGAATAATTCCCGCAGCACCGTTTGTTGGCGCAGTGACGACGCGATCACCGGCCGCATTTTGCTCGTTGACCGACAGTGCGAATAAATCGACCCAATCCATAGCGGTTAATGGATCGACATTGTTACGGCCTTCGGCTTTCAAACGACGGTACAGTGCAGGAGCACGACGACGCAGTTTTAGGCCGCCAGGTAAAATGCCTTCCTTCTGATAACCGCGTTCGATACAGGTTTTCATCGTCTGCCAAATATTCCACAGCTTGGCTTTGACTTCATCTTCAGTGGCTAAACTCAGTTCGTTCGCCATCATTAAAGAAGAAATGCTGAGACCTTGCTCACCGCATAATTCCAGTAAATGAGCCGCACTCACAAAATCAAAAGGAGCCGATTCAATTTGTGAGGCTGGCGATGCATTACGTTGGCTGATTTCGTCTTCATCTAAAATAAAGCCGCCGCCCACTGAGTAGTAAGTGCGATCAAAAATGCATTCTCCTTTACAGTAAGCGTACAAGGTCATGGCGTTAGCATGCGCAGGTAGCGTTTTGCGTCTGTGATAGGTAATGCCTTGCTCACGGGTAAACTTAACTACTTTGCCACAGTGTAGAGTTAAGGTTTCGTCCTTGGAGACGTGTTCTAAAATACCGTCGATACTGTCAGTGTCCACGGTTTCGGGATCTTCGCCCATTAAGCCTAAAATCACTGCTTTGCCCGTGCCGTGGCCTTTGCCTGTTTGGCCGAGGGAGCCAAAGAGTTCGGCTCTTAATTCATCAATCTGGGTCACGAGTCCTGAGTCAGTCAGGTTTTGCATAAAAATTTTGCCCGCTTTCATTGGGCCGACGGTATGTGAACTCGATGGACCTATGCCGATCTTGAACATGTCAAATACGCTAATCATGATAGAAGTCCTGTTGTGTCTTGTTTATTATTTTAGTCTGAGTGCATGGGATTGCTCGCTCTGCAGATTGAAGCACGCTAATCTTGCGCGTGTACTCTGGTCAGTGGCGGCGTTCTTTCATGCGAAATCTGCTTGTGTGATACTCTAACGCCAGTATCCCATAGATTAGTGTGACAATTCACATTAGTTTTTTTTATACGTAATAGTTCGGATAAGCTGAACTTAATTGGGACTTTTTTACAGGCCATTTTATGGCCAAGAATACAGGCTTCGACAGCGCTACAAGAGTAGGTGGCTCGCTTTTTTTAGCTTTTTTGTGAGCGAGGACTACTTATGGCTTGAGTGGTTATTTTTTGAGTATTAATGAATATTTTTAGGGAGAAGTATGAGCTATTTAATGTTGGATTTACTGTCGTTGGACGTCAGTGAGGCTGAATCTGAGATGCTACGCCATCCACAGGTGGGTGGTTTAATCCTATTTTCCCGCAATTTTTCGAGCCGTGATCAGTTGATCCGTCTGGTACAACAGATACGCCAAATACGCCCAGAAATATTAATCGCCGTAGATCACGAGGGGGGCCGAGTACAACGTTTCCGTGATGGCTTTACCATTATTCCCGCCATGGGCGACATTTTACCCGCAGCAAAGGGCGATATGGTATTGGCCAAGCGTTGGGCCTGTGAGCTCGGTTTCTTGATGGCGATTGAATTACTGGCTTGCGATATCGACTTAAGTTTCGCGCCCGTATTGGACTTAAACGGCGTGAGCCAAGTCATAGGTAAACGCAGCTTTAGCCCAGAGCCCGCCGAGGTTATTACATTGGCCGAAAGCTTTATTGCTGGCATGGCCGCAGCTGGCATGGGCGCCGTGGGTAAACATTTCCCCGGGCACGGCAGTGTAGTGGCGGATTCGCACTACGAGAAACCCATTGATGATCGCGATGCCGAGGCGATTTTTGCAAAGGATATCCTGCCGTTTAAAGAATTGATCGCAAAAGAAAAGTTATTAGGCGTGATGCCCGCGCACGTGGTTTACCCTAAAGTCGACCCTAACTCTGCGGGCTTCTCTGAATACTGGCTAAAACAAGTGTTGCGTAAAGAACTTGGCTTTAACGGGGTGATTTTCTCCGACGATCTCGGCATGCAAGGCGCAGGATTTGCGGGCGATTACCGTGCAAGGGCCAGCGCCGCCTTAGCCGCAGGTTGCGACATGATTTTAGTGTGTAATGATAATGCGGGCGTAATGTCGCTACTCGATGGCTTTACTTGGCCTGCGAGCGCGCCACAGTATCCTGCGAGTTTACTTAAACCCAATGCCTCGCAAACGGCAGCGGCGCTCGATAATACGGCTCGTTGGGAAAATGCCAAGCAGCTTGCCGAGCAAATTTGTTTGGCTCAACAGGCGAAAGTTTGATGTAGCGCAAGGTGTGAGATCACTCTTTTGCTAGGGTTAGTTAATTCACTGTGATTAAAAATGATTAAAAGGCCTTGATATGATTTTCTATCTTCATGGATTTGATGCGACTAGCCCAGGTAATCACGAAAAAATGCGTCAGTTGCAATTTATTGACCCTGATGTGCGTTTGATCAGTTACAGCACCTTGCACCCTAAGCACGACATGCAACACTTGCTTAAGGAAGTCGCCAAGCAAATGCAGCATAGCGACGATCCCGCGCCGTTAATGGTTGGCGTAGGACTCGGCGCTTATTGGGCCGAGCGGATTGGATTTTTAAATGGTCTTAAATCTGTGCTGATTAACCCTAATTTGCACCCAGAAAATAATATGCAGGGCAAGATTGACCGCCCAGAAGAATATGCCGATATCGCCAATAAGTGTGTGTCGCAATTTCGCGAAAAGAATACCCACAAGGCCATGTGCATATTTTCTGTGAATGATGAGATGTTCGATAATCAGCAACTCGCCAGTGAATTAAGCGCCTATTATTCGATTGATTGGGATGACGTTCAACCCCACAAATTCCCCCAGCTCGCTGCCCATCTGCCCAAAATAAAAGCCTTTAAGTTGGCTTGATTGATATCGATTGAATAAAAGTATCACTCCTCTTTTTATATTTAAGAGGGGGGAGTGGATTTATCTCATCGGCTATTCCGCCTTATGGTTTGGCTTTCGTACTTCATGTGGCGGACATTGCGACTTTGAATATGACTGTGGCTATTGGGAATATTTTTAAGTAGAGCACATTGAGGGCTCTAGATTATAAAATCGACTGTATTGGTTTTGGACTGAAATGTGTAGGAAAGTAGTCTCGAGTGGCTGCGACTTTTGGTTTTTTTTTAGGGGATTAGCGTTGGCTGGTATCTACTTGCACAGGCTTGCCATGGCATTGACTCACCGACACGCAGCCAGTCCATCCTTGGATGCTCGACCGCCCCGTCCATGGGGCGGACGGTCGTCTCGCCAATCACCATGGCTCACCTTTCGTGCATTCACGTAACCTGTAGATTTAAAAGACATACGCAACACACTTTTGGACAAAACCTTATTAGATAATTGGCTCTTCTTAGCCAGATTCGGATTAGCTATTCTTTAGTAACGTCTTACCGATTTTCAAGTAATCCAATGGCATGGTTTGTAACAAAGATAAGGTTGTTTGCCCAGTACCAAAGTTATCGATAGCCATTAAAATCCCCAACTGGCGTAAGCTTTCAATGCGCTGGCGCCACGTTGAACGCAATCCTAAAGCCCGAGTCAACCTTCATATCAGTAAAATCTTTTAATGCCCGCTCAAAAATATAGTTGGTTAATGGAACAATTAATTTGTCCTCTTCGGCAATGGGAATAAACAAATCAGGTCGCACTAGCCCATTTGCGGGTGTTGCCAACGTACTAATGCCTCGACTCCCTTGGCTTTACCGTTCTCGGCACATCACTGGCTGATAAACTAAGAAAAACTCTTCTTTCTCTATTCCACTGCGAATGTCATCGGTGAGGGAATGGCGAGTAACTCTTGAATCGAGTACAAATAGGATAGAACCCGTAAGTAAGACGATGCTAACTGGCCATGAAATGGCCAGAAATATCCAAAAGAAATGCCAGAAAAATGCGGGGACATTTCTAATAACACTGAAAAATTGTGCTCTTCAGAATCTAGTGTTATCACCTTTTTTTTTATAAACTCGAGTGATTCAGGGATCGTGTTGCCAGTTATGGACAAAGCAACATTGATAACAGCGCTGGGAAACACATTCGGCTGTACAAAGGAGTCTAATAAATATCTCCCTTCTTTAATGAAGGCGGCGCCGCGCTTAGAGATAGGATCCTAGTTTAATGATACTACTGCTGGCACTGACATATCGACGAAGGTTAACAAATAATGAATTACTATAAATTAGGTATAAATTCGGAAAGTAAAAAATGGATGAATTATATGAATCCTAGTTCATTTTTTATAGATGGCGAAGGAAATGAATTAAGTGATGTGAAACTATCTGCGATTCAATCTGGATTCAAAGGTGTTTTATATTTCAATGCCTTAAAAGAAGGTAAATCACCTCCGGTGGTCTCGGTTGGAACCAGGTTATTGGCGTTTAATGAGGATGTCTTTTTTGAGGGCGATATTAATGTTAGTGGTGTCCAGTTAATACCATTTATAAATAGGCATAACAATTTAAAGTATGTGTTGATGCATGTATTTAATTACATTGACTGCGTTGATTGGGAATGTTCTAAAATTGAACGTTGGCCTCTGGGCTACATTCCAGAAGTTTGGGAATCAAAGCGTGGGCGATTTTTTATTGAACCCGTTGTCTATAAGGAAAAAATACCTGAAAACTTAGACGCCTTTCGTTTGTATGAGTGGGGTGGTGCATTTAATATAATAATATCCGAAGCTTTCAAAGATAAATTGTTGTCTGTGGAGTTTGATAGTTCCCTTCTTGATTTTAAACCACTATCTCTTAAATAATAAATGCCGAGGAGGTTATTAAACATCCTCGGCATAATTTTTTTGTATATCCATCCCTCAACTTTGTAGGCGCATATTGATGCGGGACACATATTGGGCAAGGTTCTTGGTGTGCAGGTCAATACCCACAGATTATTCATCACTACAATGCAGATGACTTGGTAATATCATAGCAACTGTCTAGAACCACGGTGAACAGCTCCTAGACAGCGAGCCCCCGCAGTGCTTTTAGATTCTTTCACGTACGTAATCTCCTAATTCTATAATGTTTCCAAATTCAAGATATATACCTTTCCCATCTAGAAGCCTATATGACTTAAAATCTCTACGAAAGAGCACAACAGCATCTAATGTCTTTAATTGATAAACGAGCCACCAATTCTGCCCTTCCTTTTTTGGGTAGCTCTGACGACATGATTTTAGGTACTCTTTTATAGACAAACCACGAATTTTTCTTCTATCTAAATCGGCCTCCTTCATTACATCCGGAGGATAAACATATGCACTAAGTTTTGCAGCAGAGATACCTAAGAATTCCGCCTGTCTTACTAATTCACTTGAAGGATTAATTATTTCTTCCAGTTCTGACTGTGTGAGATTGCTATAAATGTTATCTTTACCACATATTCCGCAATGAAATGAAAGATTAATTTCATTGCTGGTCATAAAGTCATCAAAAAAACACGCATCGACTTCATTATATTTTTCACAATACTTACACTTTAATGATGCTGTTGTTGACATTGTTATCCCTACAAAAAGCTAACGTCTTAGTATTTATGCGCTGCGCTGTTTGCAGGGCATAAATCGCTTGTCGGACTTGGCCGCTGCCACATCCGTGTCAATTGGTATAAATGATGCTATAGGAATTTGCTTTTTTGCGGTAGCGTTTTTTATACCGTTTGAAGAGTAATTAGTTGATATCTATGACTGGATGTTACCCTATGAACCAGACTAGGAAAGTCTGATTCACTAGCTAATTTTTGGATAAAAGCTAGTAAGTGATTTTGCTAAATTAGCAGCCAACCAATTAAATCAGGTATAGCACAGTCATTTAACATATCGTCTAGTGTTGATGCTATTGTTTAGTTTGTGAATATTCTATGTTCTACAATATTCACTTATCTTCTTCTCAAACTCTCTAACGAGCCCTTTGGGTACTCGAAGGTTAACCGTATCAGGTTGCTCTACTTTGTATATCCCTTGATAGTTGAGAACGCATATTCTTACAATCTCAAACAATGATTCAATCGGGTCGATACCGTGTTCATCAACAAATTTAGGGTATTTGCCATGGTTTGAGAATGTTGATATTTCCCCATGTACAAACTTACTCCTCAATTCATAAATAGTTTTTATTTTTGATTCAATACCAACTATATCACTGGCGTCTCTACTCACCCCACCAATTATAGAAGCCTTGTTACTTCTTTCTATACTATACAGAGCATCTAACGCAATGAAATGGTTTAGGAACCTCTCTCGTTTATCATGGGTCCACCCATGAGCGATAAAAGATAGTGCAGATTTCATTCTCTTAGTGGGAGAAGAAAAAATCTTCTGTAGATTGCCTAGAACTTCATCGCTCAAGTTTATCTCATAAACAGAAGGTAGATTAGATCTTATTTGTGTAGTAGTAATGCTCGTAGAATCAAAATAATTAATTCTACAATCAACTGTCTCTTGATTGATTCTCAAAGGAGCATCGATAGTCGCACATAGTGCACCAAATAACCGATCTAGATCTTCGGCAGCTTCATTTATTGAGCGTGCATAAACCAAAACAGCAGAACTATCAGGTAGCAGCTTATACCTCCCGATAGGCTCACGGCGTAAATGTTTATCATCCAGTTCTTTTAGTGGGAAATTTATTCCAGTTCGCGCTCTCATATCGCCAAGTAGGTTTTCTATTTGACCTGAACCATAAATACATAAGTTATTAGTGAGCCTATGTACCCCGTCTGTATTAGCATAGCGAATAGTGTAGACGTATGGTTTAGGAGCCTTTTGAGAGTCGATGTGGTCTACAAACAAAGCACTTAGAATATTGCGATGCTGTTGTGAGAATATGGATTTTACTGGCTCATCCAGACTAGTTAACGATAAAAAATCTGCATCAATAGTATTAAATGCATACGAGCAAAACTTTAGAAGTATCTCCTTTGCACTCTGGATATTACTGATACCTAATTCACTTCCTAACTCTTTAATCAGTCTGCTAGCACATTTATTTACTTCTTCATCATTATATTTGAGCCAGAAAACGATATCTCCAGCCATAAATTCACCTATCTGAATAGATGGAGCTCCATCCTTAGGACAGTAAAAGAATGCGTTAGATAAATCGGTTGTTATGCTGCTAGCGAATGAAGTATCCAATATAAATTATCATCAACATGATGGATGTCTTATTGGATATTAATAGATTTAGATTAATTAAGTCAAAGAATAACATCTATTAGTTTGCGAATACCCACTATCACACACACATAATTTTGGAGGTATTCTGACATTAGATCTCAACCGCCAGCCATGAGGAAAAGTACTGAGTTTCCAGTAACACGATCTACCTCTGAGTAAATATGTTAACAAGTAAAGGGGCAATAGCTTTTTAGCTAAACGAACTGCGAAAGTGATAGTTAAGATTGGCATTGTTGTACCAATGACCGTTGGCGGCATGGATGCCGCCGTCGAGCCTATAGGGATATTTCTTATTAAATAATCGGCGAGTCACTGGGAAACAATGACAATTAATGCAGCACAGCTAGCTTTTTGCATCAGTTATTGATGCCGGAATTCGTCATTAAAAACTTGCCTAAGATTGGTATTGCAGTACCTGTGACTATCTAAAAAGGATGTTTTAGTCGCGCACTCAGGTATCGCGCTGAACTGGCATAAATAGCAAAGCATTTTATTTACTGGGCATGAAAGGGCATAATGCGGCGCTTACTATTTGAGATACAAGGAATAACCATGAAGTACTTGGTTAGCGTAGTTGCATGCTGTTTATTATCGGCCTGTTCTTTTGGGGATGCTGATGTTGAGTTTACGCCTGAAAAAGGGGAAGAGCGCTCGTATCAGCTGTATAGCACCACTAACATCACTGTAGACAATGGTCAGCGTACCGAAACGGTTAACGCCACGTCACATCAATTGCTGCGTTATAAGGTCCTCGAAACAGGCAAAAACAGTCGGTTTCAAGTGCATGTCGATTATATGAACATGCGCGATGGCCAAGGGAGCGGCGTCAGTAGTGGCCAGCGGGCCGATCGTAATCCAGAAATGCACGCTATTTTCTCGCAGGGGTTTGAATTTTCTTTAAATCTAGACGATGGCAGCGTTAAAGAATTCAGTGCATTGAACAAACCTGTATGGCAGGCGCTGTTGGCTGAACGCGGCGCAGAGCTTGAGCAGGAACTGAAAAAGCTCTTTAGCTCATCGGCCTTTCTTAGCACCATACCCGCCAAAGCGGGGGCGGTTGTCGCGCTTCCTACCTATCAAGGCCACCCCAATGCCAAGCTTACTGTATTGCAAGTCACAGATACGCATGTGTTAGCCAAAGTTGAAAGTGGCGGCGATCAAGCCAAAATATACGGTCAGTTGATGTTAGAACGTGAGCGGGGTTGGTTAGCGCAGTTAGCCTTAGTGGCAGAAGCGCCGTTTGAGCGCTACGGCTATAAGGGCACAGTGCGCAGCAACGTTATTATGTTGCCGCAGGAGCGCCAGTTGGGCGATCTGACGCAGTATTTAGGTTTTTATGATTTCCCAGTATTTGAGTATCAAAAACAACCTGACGTTGTGTTGGATAACGTCAATAAGACCTTAACCCAAGATGCTGTATTTGCCTATGATGCGGGCTACTTTTACCAGCAAGATGATTTATTAAAGCTGACTTATCAGTATGACTTTTCAGGTTTTAAACCCGAAGGCGGGTTTAGCTTAACCGATATCACAGCACACAGTGCGGATGGCACAGTACTGCCGCTGCAATTGAGCAAGGTAGGTAGTTATAGTTATCCAGAACAGGATGGTTTCCATCAGTCTGAGCAGCAGAATTTGCTTATCGGTTGGAATGCGCCGAATGACCTCTTAGCTCAGGTTGCTGAGTTTCGCGCGACTGCCCATTATCGCAGCGCGAAATTGGTTAAACTTAACCTGACCCCCGATCCCAGCAAAACTGTGGCCTTGCAGTATGAAGATATACAGCTGGAACTCTCGCCAATCCCAGATAAACCATTCAGTTATTTGCTGAAATCGCGAGGCAGCACTGACAAATCTTGGTTATACAGACGCTTTGACGGTGCCGAAGGCGCTATGGTGAAATATCTTTCACCGCCGCCCACTGGACCGGATTGGTTAACCCCGGCAGAGCAAAATATGCTGGCGTTGGCCTCATCGACACAATATGAATCGATCACACAGTTTACCTTTCCCGCAGCGCCGCCCACGCTGACACTCTATGTGAATACTGTGGTTGACAGTGGTGAACTGACTAAGAACATTCGTTTTATTCCGACTCAAGATTACGCGCAAAATGTCGCTTATCCGCCGGTGCAGCAACAACTGCTTTATAGTGATGATATGTATGCGTCCTATGTTAATCAGCCGCAAGTTACTGCACCTGAAGACCCCGCTTTACTTGAGCCGCAAGTCGTGGCCAAATACGGCGTCAGTTTGCTGTTAACTTCCGAGCAGGCAGCGGTGTGCACGCTCAGTGTTGTCGATGCACCTAAGGTCAACGAGCACACACTGCAATGGACAAACACAAGCACTAACAACACGGGTTTTGGTGGAGGGCTGGATAAGTTTGTGCTGTACCAACTGACTAGCGCCGATGGGATCCGCCGCAATTTTTACGACATCAATGTCAGCAGCACTTTGGCCTGTACCGGTACGCCCAAATGGCAAGCGCTAGCGTATCAACCCGAGCAAAGCTGGTTGATTGATATCACTCAGTTGCCGAATGTTGATACCCATCAAACCGTGGCCGACTTTATGCGGCGCTATCGTTTTTTAAATGCGCAAAATTTACAGCTAGCTCCTGCTATTCAAGGTGACAGCAGTGATTTTTATCAGCGTCCGTTGCAGCAAGTATTACGTGAGGAACGCTGGTTTGTACTGGCGGGGCGCGCAGCACAGATAGAGCAGCTGACGATAAGCGGCGAACCGGTCAATAAACAGTGGGTTAATACATTCCCTGCGTTACCTTAAGGAGCAGAATATGAGAGTCTTATTACTATTATCTGCGCTACTTATGTCGTTTAATCTGTCGGCTGAGCGAATTTTACTCGACGAACTATGGCGGCTTAGCGATGTGCCTGGTGAAGCCATTTATTATCAGGAGCAAGCGCCGACAGAGCAAAATGGTGAGTGGCCGCTACAACTCTTTTATCTGGAGACGGATAAACCCGTTTTTAAGGGCAGCGTCAACAGTCCCAATTTAGCCGAGAGTTTTATCGTTGGTGATTTCGAGTTTTTCTATCCCGATGGTCAACTGTCTCGCAAGGGCAGTAGCGATGCACAAGGGCGTTATCAGGGCACGCATCTGCATTATTGGGAAGACGGAGCGCTCTCGGGAGAGTACCACTACCAGCATGGCCAGTTGCATGGAGAGCAGAAAAGTTACCATACTAATGGTCAATTAAGGGAGCTTCAGCATCGTGTGAATGGTGCTGAATTAGGATTATCGCAAAGTTATTTTAACAATGGCCAGTTGCAAACACGCGTAACCTACGGCGCTAACGGTATGGAAGGGCTATATGAAAGTTTTCATAACAATGGTCAGCCGGAGCAAACCGTTAATATGGTGGCGGGGAAAAGAGAAGGCGAGCGACTGTATTGGACAAAAGAAGGCTGGTTATACACTAAAGAGTTTTATCTTAAGGGGAAAATACACGGCGAAGTGTTGATTTACCGAGCTGCCGATGTGCTGCAAGAGATTAAACACTATGAGCATGATAAGCAGGTGGGAAACCAGCAGCGTTTTGATGAACAAGGGCGGTTAGCAGAGCTGCAAAAGTATGATAAGGATGGTCGTGAAATTCAACATATTACCTATGATAATGCCGGTAACGTTGCGACCCAAACCGACACGCAATACCTCGCTAAAGGTCAGACTAGCACTGAACAGCGCTTCGATTCTGCGGGTAAGTTAACTTATCAATATCAGCAAGATACAGCAAAAGACTGGAGCTTACGTCAGCGTTTTGATGCAGCAGGAGAGCTGATTGAACGTGATGAACAACTCAAGGGGCGATACGATGGCTTGTATATCGGTGCTGGCTGGAACGGTTATATCAGGCGGATAAACTACCGCAAAGGTCAAATGCACGGTGCATATCGAGAAGATAAGGCCGAGGACGGCGGCTTTGTCAGCGGCCAATATCACTTAGGGTTAAAGTCCGGCAAGTGGGTCACAAAAAACGCGGATACGACGCGCAATGAGCAGTTTAACCAACAAGGTGAGCTGAGTGGTGAACAAACAGAAATCGCAGCCGATGGCACGATAATGCGCCGAGAGTTTTATAAAAACGCTAAGTTACATGGCGCGTATTTACTGCGTGGCTTTGATAAACAACTGCAAGCCCAAGGTCAGTATGTTAACGGTCAGCGTGAAGGCCAATGGCTGCTGCAAGATGAAAGCAGCTACAGCATGGTTAAGCTCTGGCATGGCAACTATAAAGCAGGACACGAAGTGGGTCACTGGCAAGCCTTTTCCGCCAATGGCCATTTATTAGGGCAGGCTCAGTATGATGATAAAGGTCAATTGCAAGGCAAAGGCTATAGTTTTAACGAAGATGGCAGCCTGCTGCAAAGTGATGAGTATCTTGATAATCAACTGCACGGCAGGTCGGTGTACTACTTTAATGGTGAACCCTCATCCGAGTATCGCTATCAAAATGGTCTGATGATCAGCGAGTAGTACTTCATCACCAACCCACATAATCAAGCAAAAACCGGCTAATTAGGCCGGTTTTTTGCTTTTTTGTATCTAGTTTGCTGCCTTGCTTTATCGTCAGGCATACGCGCCGCTTGTCATTAGAGGGCTCACTTCTCAAACCCTCGTTTCGCGTTTACTAACTTGCCAGAACAAACACAATCTTAGCGTTAAACGTTAACACGCCTTCATACTTCTTCGGTTATCACAGGGGTGTTTTTAAACATGAACAATGCAGATGGGTGTACGAGTTGATTTTCAGCTAAAAGCATTATATTCATTCGGGATGGATAGTTTTACTTTTCAAACTCTTGAAAATAATTATTTATTGTGTAAAGTAGCGACCCTTGCTATTTTGTAACAAAATGATACAGAGTTGCTGTTTTATTTGTCCATTTATTGGATATCCCTTTGCGTATGTCGCCCGACACAGCTAACAGCAGTCTTGTTAGCTGTTTTTTTGCCTAAATTTAAATATTGTTTGTTTTTTGCTCTACAAATCCATAGGTTAACACTTAGCCTTTGGATAATTGCGGCTATGCTTATTTCTATAACAAGGTTCCGTGAAAAAGGAGCGTGAGATGAAGCGAGTATTAATTAATTTGACGGGAAAAGTGCAAGGTGTTGGTTGCCGTCATGCGACCTTGACTAAGGCCAGAGCCTTGGGCGTGACAGGATATGTAACCAATTGCCGCGATGGCAGTGTTGAAGTACTCGCCCAAGGCAGTGACATTGCCGTTAATGCTTTAATTGCTTGGTGCGAAGTAGGTGTGCCTTGTACCGAGGGATTAACCGTAACGGTAGGAGAAGACGAGGCTGATGATATCTACCTCGATTTCTCCATCGTTCAGTCTTAATTTAAACGTACCGTGTTAGCTTAAGAATTGTGCGGGTTGTGCGTTTGTTCAGTATTGGCCAACAGTCTGTATTGATTCGGCATTCTGATTATTTTGCATTGCACTGGGTTGCGCCATCTTGCGGATTTGGATCACCATGCCCATTTCGGGATGATCTAAATAATGGATTTCTTCACTCTTCACACGGCGGTTTTGCTCCAAAGGCACAAACATTAAAAATGGTGTCATGACTTTGGGTGCCGTGAGTGTTGCGCTGGTATCAGCCGCATCACTGGGTACGGCTGGCATTAATTTTCTGCCTTCTTTGCGCAAGTGCAATGCGGTTTCAATATACAAATAGTGGCTTAAATAGATATTCAGCGTGCCATCTAACTCCCATACTGGTGATACAGCAGGTGCAAGCATTGGTGTGCCATCGGCATTAGTCATAGGCTCTGCTTGAGCTTGCTTAATGATTTTTCTGCCATCGAAGTGATAAGTACCTGAGAAATCTTTACCCGCAAATAAGCGTATGGGTACTGAGCCACTCTTACCACGCATAGGTTGTTGCCAAGCTATGTGCAGTAAACTGCGCGTACCACGTTCGCGGGAAATACTATTGATAATGCTCGCGAACTGACTTTGGCTGCGGGTTAACAATACTGGGTTGCCATTGGCTGTAGGATAACTGATCTGTGCGCTGCTGATTTCTGATGGGATCACCGGCGGGTAACGATATTCCACACTCGCAGGCGCGGCAGGCATAGGTTCTGACGTCGAGGTACCGTTTAAGGTTTCAGCGCAGTGGCTATTTGCATCGGCATCAAAGACCAGTGTGCAAGGCGCAGATGCGCTGGGTATCGGCGTGATTGCTTGCGCGATAGCTGGGGAGATTAAGTCTATTGCGTTATCGGTTTTCGTCTTGTTCGGCGCATCAGGCCATTGTTCACTTGACTGACTTTGGCGTTCAAACACATAGACTTCAACCTCGAACCAAGCTTCTGCTTGGACGACCTGGCTGTGTGATAGTGCAATGAGTGTAGCGATAGAGACCGCGAGTTTACGTAACACTATTTATCTCCAAGACGATGTTGCGATAATTGTTCTAGCAAGAGTTTCACTAAAGCGAGCCTGTCTTTACTGGTTTCGGCTGCAAGGCTGAACTTTAACTTATTCGGTCCTTCCATTCGATAGATTTGTGGCTGGCTTTGGAGTAATCCAATAATAAACACAGGATCTATGACATGATCATCACTAAATTCGATGCTGCCACCTTTACTGTGCACTTCTATTTTAGTCGCACCTAAGCGAGTCGCCTCATGTTTATAGAGGGTCATTTCCATTAAGTTACGCGTCGGTTCAGGTAATAAGCCAAAACGGTCGATCAATTCGACTTTTAACTCATCCAGCGCCGCCTGTGTTTCACAACCTGCGATGCGTTTATAGAGCGACAGACGAATATTTACGTCGCTCACATAGGCTTCTGGCAGTAGGGCGGGGATACGCAGTTCAATTTCGCATTGCTGATTGAGCATTTGCGCCAGTGACGGTTCTTTGCCTTGTTTTAAGGCTTTGACTGCCGCTTCGAGCATTTCCATGTACAAGCTAAAACCAATTTTAGAAATATGGCCACTCTGTTCATCGCCCAAGAGTTCACCTGCGCCGCGGATCTCTAAATCTTGGGTCGCCAGCATAAAGCCCGCACCGAGATCTTCAAGAGCATCAATGGCTTCTAAACGTTTGCGCGCATCTGGGGTCATACGTTTGGGATGCGGCGTCATCAAATAAGCGTAGGCCTGATGGTGCGAGCGTCCGACGCGGCCGCGTAATTGGTGTAACTGTGCCAGACCAAAGGTATCGGCGCGCTCAATAATAATGGTGTTGGCACTTGGGACGTCGATACCAGTTTCGATAATAGTGGTACAGACTAACACGTTGAATCTTTGATGGTAAAAGTCTGACATTACCCGTTCTAGATCGCGCTCACGCATTTGACCGTGGGCAACAACGACTCGCGCTTCAGGCAATAAATCGATAATGCCTTGGGCACATTTCTCAATACTTTCAACATTATTGTGTAGGTAATACACTTGGCCGCCACGGAGAATTTCCCGCAAAATAGCCTCGCGCACAGTCGCGGGATCCGATTCCCGCACAAAGGTTTTCACTGCTAAACGTTTGGCGGGCGGGGTGGCGATAATCGATAAATCGCGCATACCCGACATGGCCATGTTTAAGGTGCGCGGAATGGGCGTCGCGGTCAGGGTTAAGATATCCACGTTGGCGCGCAGCGCTTTGATTTTCTCTTTTTGACGCACACCGAATCTGTGTTCTTCGTCGATAATCAACAGGCCTAAGTTTTCAAACTTGGCCTCAGATTGCAGTAACTTGTGGGTACCGATCACGATATCGACTTTGCCTTCTTCCAATTGTTGCAGCACTTGAGTCTGCTCTTTGGCGGTACGAAAGCGTGACATCACTTCAGTGACCACGGGCCAGTCGGCAAATCTGTCTTTAAAGTTTTCATAGTGTTGCTGGGCAAGCAGTGTGGTCGGAACTAGCACGACCACTTGTTTGCCAGCGTTGACGGCCACAAAGGCGGCGCGCATGGCGACTTCGGTTTTACCAAAGCCCACATCGCCACAGACTAATCTGTCCATTGCGGTCGGCGATTGCATATCGGCTAACACGGCGATGATGGCGCTTTCTTGATCAACGGTTTCTTCGAAGGGGAAGCCGCGGGCGAATTGAGCGTATTCTTCTTCGTCAATGGCGCAGCTTTCGCCGGGACGCGCTTGGCGACGGGCATAGACATCGAGCAGCTCGGCCGCGACGTCGCGGATTTTTTCAATCGCCTTTTTCTTGGCTTTAGCCCACGTCTCGTTGCCGAGTTTATTTAAGTGGGCGTCTTCATCGGCGCCAACACTGTAACGGCTGATGAGATGCAATGAAGACACTGGCACATACAGTTTGTCACCGCCAGCGTATTCTAATTGCAAGTATTCTGCGACCAGTCCACCCGTATCTAAGGTGACTAAGCCCCTATAAAGTGCAACGCCGTGTTCTAAATGCACTATGGGCTGGCCAACTTTGAGTTCGGCCAAGTTTTTAATCAGGGCATCATTACTGATCTGACGCTGTTTCTCACGGCGACGTTGCTGGGAAATACGATGGCCGAAGAGTTCAGTCTCACAAATGATACTGATACTTTCTTTGGCGCTGAGCTGCAGCAAACAACCGCGTGACAGCGGTGATACGATAAGGCCTAACTTGGCATCACTTTGAATAAATTCATCAAAATGGTTAAACAGTGCAGGTTTTAACTGAATTTTAGCGAGCAATTCAAGCAGCGCTTCGCGGCGACCCTCGGACTCAGCGCTAAACAACATGCGTTTGGCGCTGCTGGCATAATCTTGCAGCGCTAGCAGCGGTTGCTTTAATTTATGATTGGCGCTGATGTCGGGCAGGGTGCTGGCGGCAATAACAACCGCTTTCGTTGTTTCAGTGCCATCTGTTGGCACTTGCATTTGATAACGTGGCAGCGGTTTAAAGGCGGCAAATAACTCTTCTATGAGTAAATACAGCTCTTTAGGCGCCAGTAATGGCCGCAGCGGATCGACGCGTCTGTCTTGATAGCGATGTTCGACTTCTTGCAGATGGGCGCGCGCCGACTTTTCGATATCGCCTAAGGTGACGAGTTGAGTGTCCTTGGGCAAGTAATCGAATAGGGTGGCGGTGTCATCAAAAAACAGCGGTAGATAGTTTTCGATCCCCGCCGGCATCAAGTTACGGCTCACTAGCTGATAAACCGATTCCGGCTCTTTGACTATGACCTCGAAACGGCGGCGGTATCTTTGCCTAAAACCTTCGATGGCCGAACTGTCGGTTGGGAATTCCTTCGCGGGCAATAGGCGAATCGAGTCGACAGGTTGCAATGAGCGTTGGGTTTCTGGATCAAAATGGCGAATGGTTTCCACTTCTTCATCGAATAGCTCGATGCGCAGTGGCATATTCATCCCTGTTGGGAAGATATCCAGAATCGATCCGCGAATGGCAAACTCGCCATGTTCATACACTTGCTCCACCGAATGGTAGCCAGTGTCGGTTAAATGCTGGCGTACATCGTGTAACTTGTAGCTATCCCCCTTTTTGAGCACAAACACGTTGGCGCTTAAATAGGCCTTAGGTGGCAGGCGCATCATCAAGGTGGTGACGGGCACGATAACGATATTTTGCTCAATCTGAGACAGCTGCGATAGCGTTTCGAGTCGCTGGGAAATTAAATCCTGATGGGGCGAAAAACTGTCGTAGGGCAAGGTTTCGCGGTCAGGGAATAATCTGACCTTAATGCCTGTTTTACTGAGCAAATAACTTAGCTCTAACTCTAAGCTTAAGGCGCTTGGCGTGTCACTGGTGACGACTAAGGTCGTTCCCTTATGTTGACGCGCTAAATTGGCGAGTGTAACTGCTTGGCAAACCCCGCCCACGGTGGACAGAGTCTGAATTTGAGTGCCATTTTTGACGGCTGGCGGCGTTAGGGCTGATATGTGAGTCATTGGCGTGCGATAAACTGATTCATTCACAAAGAGTTGCAGACATTGTAGAGACTTGATGGCGTAGGTGCCAGAGAAAAGTCAGCGGCTATTGACGCTCGTCTCTGGCGAGTTTGCGTAACTTGAGTTGTTTCTGTTGCACATTGAGGCTGGCTTTGACTAATTGCTCCACGTCAGATTCAAGAATTTGACTGAATTCAAAGTCGGTTTGCCATTGTAGATGTTCAGGTTGAGTATGTTGTTCTGTTCTGTCATTACGACTCATATCGCCTTCGGCTTGTGCTATTTTTTGTGCTTGAGTGGCGATGACTTTGCCAAAACAGAGAATGGCAACTAATTCGTCGTGAATAAACAGAGTAATTTTATAGTGGGAGCCAATGTCTAAGGCTGTTGGGGTGAGTAATCTCAGGCCACTACCACCAAATTGGTTACCAAAGCATTTTTCGCCCTCTTGGGTTTCTTTTTCTAATACATGTTGCAGCACTAGATCTACTTTGCGGGATTGCAGCTTTAAAAAATCCACGACAACTTTTGCCTCGTTATCTAAATGGCGCAGCTGTAGCAAGCAGTTAGCTTCGAGTGTTTTGACTTCGCTGAGTAGTTGAATGCCTAATGATTGCATTGATCTCAGTGCCATTTCTGAGGGTAATGGCTGGGAACTCGGCCATTGGCTTAGGTAGGCGGTAAAGTGGTGAGGCACACTAAAATACGGATTGGTGTCAGTGAACAAGGCTTGCCTCTTTATTTATAGGACCAATACCCCTATTATCGTGCCCATCTTCATGATTTAGCAAGTTCAGCACACAGGACGCAACCCTCTTTCAATGAATCCAGGATTCCCTTTCTATATTGGTTACCGTTATTGGCGGGCCAAAAAAGCGAACGCGTTCGCGTCGTTCATTACCTTATTTGCCGTTTCGGGCATTTTTTTAGGCGTTGCAGCCTTGATCGTTGTCAGCTCAGTGATGAATGGCCTTGAAGGCCAACTTAAGCAACGTATCTTAGGTGCAGTGCCACAATTAACCCTTTATAGCGAAGCGCCATTAGTCGATTGGACAAAGCAGGCGAGTGCGCTTAAAGCCTTACCGGGGGTGTTAGGCATTACACCGAGCGTGTCGACGCAGGCCATGGTGCAATCTGCGTCGAATATTCGCGCTGTGCAGGTTTATGGGGTGTTTCCCGAATTAGCACAAAAGTTATCCTCCGTTGCGCAGCATACTTACTCAGGTGCATTTGAACAGTTGGCGAGTGGCGACTTCAAGGTGATTTTAGGATCTGAGCTCGCACGGCAACTCAAAGTTGCTCCCGGTGATACGGTACGATTATTGAGTGGCGATGGTGTGGTGTACTCCCCATTAGGCCCAGTTCCGAGTCAACGTAAGTTCTTGGTATCTGGCATTTTTGAAATGGGCTCTCAGGTTGATGCCGGCGTTGCATATATCCATTATCAAGATGCAAAACGTCTAATGCGCCAACCGAGTGAGGCTATTGATCAGCTTAGACTCTATTTAACCGATCCCTTTAGCGCGCCCGCTTTAGCGTCTAAAGTGCAGGATGTTCTCGCTAAACAAGATATTAAGGTAACAACCAGCGATTGGCGTGATACCTATGGTCACTTGTTTGGTGCGGTAAAAATGGAAAAGAACATGATGTCGCTGATGCTGAGCCTGATTGTGGCCGTGGCCGCATTCAATATTGTTTCGGCGCTAGTGATGATGGTGGTCGATAAAACCACGGATGTGGCAGTGCTAAAAACCCAAGGTGTAACCACGCCCGCCGTGATGGGCATTTTTGTGGTGCAGGGTTCGCTCAATGCAGTACTCGGTTTAGTGCTTGGGCTCGCGGTAGGTATACTTATCACCTTGAATCTGAATGGCATTATGACGACCTTAGGCATTTCGATTTTAGGTGCGGGACAGAGTTTGCCAGTAAAACTGGAGTTGATGCAGTTGTCAGTGATCGTGATAGGCACGCTATTGGTCACCTTGTTGGCGACCTTATATCCCGCGCTGCGTGCGGCCAGTGTGCAACCCGCAACTGCGTTGAGATACGAGTAACCCGTGAGCTTTTATGATTAGTCGTCACCCATGGGCATTCATCCGTGAGTGATGGTTTGCCAAGATGAAAATAATTTAATGTATTGATTTAATGAAATAAATCGATGCCAAAGCATGTTTAAGAGAGAACTTCAATGCAAGACGTGTTACTGCAAGTGCAGAGTGTCAGTAAGAGTTACCATGATGGCGCCGTGACCACGCAAGTGTTGTCTAATGTCGATTTGCAGGTGTTTAAGGGCGAGCAGTTGGCGATTGTCGGCAGCTCAGGCTCAGGTAAGAGCACACTGCTGCATATTATGGGCACTTTGGATGAGCCAACCGCGGGCAAAGTCTTGTTGCTAGGCGAAGATTTATACCAAGTGTCTAGTGCGCGCCAAGCGCAGATCCGCAATCAAGATCTCGGCTTTATTTATCAATTCCATCATTTATTGCCTGAATTCACTGCGCTAGAAAATGTCGCTATGCCGGCATTTATTCAAGGTAAAGACCGTAAACAAGCACTCGCCGATGCCAAAGTCTTATTGGAGCGGGTAGGGCTAGGCCATCGCATGACTCACATCCCCGCCGAATTATCGGGCGGCGAACGTCAGCGTGTCGCTATCGCAAGGGCGTTGATTAATAAACCTAAGTTAGTGCTGGCCGATGAACCTACGGGTAATTTAGATGCTAACAGTGGCGATGCGGTTTATGAGTTGATCCGCGAGCTGGCCGATCAGTTAGGCACGGCGTTTGTGGTGGTGACCCATGATCATAAATTGGCTGCCCGTATGGACCGCCAACTGATGATGAAAAACGGTTACTTGCAATTAGCGGCGGAAACCCAAGTATGAAAGGACCGTTAGCCCTATCCATTGGTTGGCGTTTTTATCGCGCCCGCCAATCCAACAGTTTTATTAGTTTTATTTCCTTTGCATCGACTGCCGGTATCGCTTTAGGTGTGGCGGTATTGATCATAGTTCTGTCTGCAATGAATGGTTTTGAGCGCGAGCTAGAGCAAAGATTACTGGGTGTAGTGCCGCAGGCGGACATTGTCGGGGTGGACGAACCTATCGTCAATTGGCAGAGTGTTGCGCAAGGTGCACTACAAATTGAAGGTATTCGTGGTGCTGCCCCCTTTATTCGCATGCAAGGTTTAGTGCAGAAGCCTGGTGGTTTTCAAGGCTTAGCCGTGGTGGGTATTGATCCGAAAGAAGAAACGAAGGTTTCAACTTTGTCACAGTTTATGAGTGATGCAAGCTGGCAGAGTCTGAGCCAAGATGAGAATCATATCGTCCTTGGCGAGAGTTTATTGACTAAGTTGGGGCTTGAGGTGGGTGATACGCTGGCCTTATATGTGCAGGATATCGATCCCGACGCGGCAGGCAGTTTACGTGCGGCGAAGAGCCATCGTTTTGTGGTGTCAGGCACCTATCATCTGGGCGGCGAGCTTGAACTGACAACCGCTTATATTCCATTGCAATACGCGGCGCAGATCTTGAACATGAATAACGGTGTAACGGGTGTGCGTATTAGCGTCGATAAAGTGTTTGATGCACCAGTAAAAGTGCGCGAACTCGGTTATGCGCAAAAGCAGTCTGTGTATATCAGTGACTGGACACGTACCCAAGGGCATTTATATCAAGATATTCAGTTAGTTCGTACTGTGATGTATTTAGTTCTAGTGTTGGTGATTGGTGTGGCCTGCTTTAACATCGTCTCCACCTTAGTGATGGCGGTGCGGGATAAAGCGTCCGAAATTGCGATTTTGATGACCATGGGCCTGAGTCGTTTGGCTGTGATGGGGATTTTCATGGTGCAGGGCGCGTTAAATGGTCTGCTTGGCTGTGGTCTTGGCGGCATTATTGGCATTAGTGTGGCGCTGAATTTAAGTGCGATTGCGAGCTCAGTTGAGCAGTTACTCGGTATTCAACTGCTCTCGGCCGATGTTTACTTTGTCGATTTTTTACCGTCTGAGTTGCATGTTTCGGATGCAGTACTGGTGATTGTGATGGCGTTTGTGATGAGTTTAATCGCGACTTTGTATCCCGCTTGGAAGGCGAGCCAAATTGCACCAGCACAAGCGTTAGCGGGTAGATAACTGGATAAGTGGTTGTTCGTCCTGTTAGCCGATTTGGGCTGAAATCAGTGCAGATGTTTTCAGGACACTCCTTTCTTCCCAATGACTATTGCTTAATTACTATACTATTTCTAAATACGAAATTGTGGCGACTGAGGACTTGATGACTCGAGTACTTAAGGCTTTAGAATGAAAACCACATAAACAAAAAGGCCAGTGGGCGCTCTTAAAGAGATTACCACTGGCCTTTTTTGTATCTGTTTTATGCGTTTATTTAAAGCTAAGTGTTAATCTTGATTAACGCTTTAAGCCTTCGTTCAATAATGGACGCATGATCTTCACTAATTCTGTGGTCACCTTAGGTGAGCCAGCAACGATGTTGCCCGAAACCAAATAGTTATGGTTGCCAGTAAAATCAGTCACTGTACCGCCTGCTTCGCGGCAAATCAGATCGCCAGCAGCGATGTCCCATGGCTTTAAGCCGATTTCAAAGAAACCGTCCAAACGACCCGCGGCAACATAGGCTAAATCTAATGCGGCAGAACCTGCGCGACGTAAGTCAGCACATTGGCCGAAGACTTCGCCGAAAATAGCCATGTAAGTTTCAGTGTGTTGACGCGCTTTGAATGGGAAGCCAGTACCAATCATGGTAGGCGCTAATTCATTCACGTTGGTCACACGCAGACGGAAATCATTGAGTTTGGCGCCTTTACCACGTACAGCGGTAAAGAGTTCTTCACGGACAGGATCGTAAACAACGGCAACTTCAGTCTTGCCTTTGTATTGCAGAGCGATTGAAACCGCGAAGTGGGGAATGCCTCTAACAAAGTTGTTAGTGCCATCCAGAGGGTCGACTATCCAAACATAGTCTTTATTCTCACCGCGGTTTTCGCCTTTCTCTTCACCCACGATAGTGTGATCAGGGTAAGATTTACGAATTTGGTAAGTAATTGTCGCTTCTGCTTCCTTGTCTACACTGGTAACAAAATCGTTGATACCTTTTGAACTGACTTCGATACGGTCAAGTTCAGTATAGGCGCGCATAATAGTTTGGCCGGCCGCGCGGGCAGCGCGTACAGCAATCGTCAGCATCGGATGCATTGCAATCCCCTGGATGTTAAAGAACGTTAAAATAGCGGGCGGTATTATACTCGATTTGATAGTTATATCAAATACCGATTTTCATATAAGCATTCGGCAATGGCTGTGATAATATTCGTCCCCAACGTTTTATGAATTAAATTAAGTTGTTTCATGCTAAGTAATATTCGAGTGGTTTTAGTGGGGACTTCGCACCCCGGCAATATTGGTTCTACTGCCAGAGCGATGAAGACTATGGGTCTGTCTACTCTGTATCTTGCAGAACCCCGGGTTGAACCCGACGGTCATTCCATAGCATTAGCCGCGGGTGCATCGGATATTCTGAAACATCTTGTGAAAGTGGATTCACTTGCTGAAGCGATTGCCGATTGCAGTCTAGTGATTGCAACCAGCGCGCGCAGTCGCACCTTAGACTGGCCCATGTTAGAGCCAAGACAAGCTGGGGTGAAATTAGCGACCGAGGCACTTAAAGGCCCTGTTGCGATTGTGTTTGGCCGTGAAAACCATGGTTTAAGCAATGAAGAGCTGCAACAGTGCACTTATCATGTGGCTATCCCTGCAAATCCAGAGTACAGCTCGCTTAATCTGGCACAAGCCGTACAAATCATTTGTTATGAAACCCGCGTTGCCCATCTCGCGCAAAAAGAAGTGGCCGAAGAAGAGCTGACTGAGTATCCCTTGGCTGCCGATCAGGAACGTTTTTTCGCACACCTTGAAACGACACTGTTATCAACAGGATTTATCATCAAGAACCATCCTGGACAAGTGATGATGAAACTTCGCCGCTTGTTTAGTCGTGCACGGATTGAGAGTCAGGAAATGAATATCCTCAGGGGCATTTTGACGTCAATTGAGAAAGTGGCGGGTGCTAAAGAAAAATAGCCAAACCTTAATAATTAACACTAATCGCGAAGGATAAACAATGGGCGTGATAGCTAGGCTAAAAGAAGATATTGAATCTATATATCACCGTGATCCTGCGGCGCGTAGCGCGTTTGAGATCTTGGTTAACTATCCAGGCATGCATGCCATTTGGTTGCATCGGATAAGCCATAAGCTATGGAAGCGCGATTGGCGCTTAACGGCACGTTGTTTATCGACGTTTTCCCGTTGGTTGACAGGGGTTGAAATCCATCCTGGTGCAACCATAGGTCATCGATTTTTTATCGACCACGGTATGGGCGTTGTGATAGGTGAAACGGCTGAGATTGGTGATGATTGCACTCTTTATCACGGTGTCACGCTTGGTGGAACCACCTGGCAGGCGGGGAAACGTCACCCGACGTTAGCCAATAACGTGGTGGTGGGCGCAGGGGCAAAAATCCTCGGTCCTATTACCATGCACGATGGTGCGCGTGTGGGTTCGAATTCTGTTGTGGTGAAAGATGTGCCCAAAGATACCACGGTTGTGGGGATTCCTGGGCGCGTGGTGGCTACACCGTCACCGCAATCGAAAGAGAAAACTGAACGCCGCAGCGCGATGGCAAAAAAATATGGCTTCGATGCGTACGCGGTATCACCGGATAATCCCGATCCGGTGGCCAATGCAATAGGGCAGATGCTCGATCACATGCATTTGATGGACTCGAAAGTTCAAGAGTTGTGTCAAGCCATTCAAGGGCTGGGTGGCAATGTCTGCACTGAAAAGCTGCCAGAGCTGGATATGGGCGAGTTTAATGATGCAGAAAAAGCGGCAGCGGAAAAACGCCATAGTGCATTAGATGAGTTTGATCCGAGTATCTAAGTTTCAAGAAATGGTTCAACGAAATGATTTAACTTAGTGGTCTAACTTGCTTAAGGGCTGACCCTCACAAGGGTTTCGTTTAGCGTTTTACTTTAGCTCATCCTGTTGTAAAGGCGCATATTGCGATCAAACCTGAGTTTGATCGCGCCATAGTACCGAGATCACTTTTATCCTGCGTTTATATCGTGCTAGATGTCGATTAATTGGCGCTTTAGCATTGAATCTTAGGCTAGAAAAAGGTTAAATACCCCACCAAGATGAAAGGGTATTGGTTATGTGCACACTCATATACTTGAGTGTTTTAGTAGGTTTTAATACTTGACTGAATTACTCGGGTATGTTGAAATAATGCATACCTGTTCGGGAGCTATGGTAGTTATGAAACTTACATCAAAAGGTCGTTATGCAGTAACCGCTATGCTAGATGTGGCAATCCACTCAGCATCGGGACCAGTTCCCTTAGCGGATATCTCTGAAAGACAAGGGATTTCGCTTTCCTATCTGGAACAACTCTTCGCTAAGCTAAGAAAACACGGTTTAGTTGCCAGTGTACGTGGACCGGGCGGTGGTTATCGCTTAGGCCTAGAAGCCAATGATATTTCAGTCGGCATGGTTGTCCATGCTGTAGACGAGTCTGTCGATGCGACTCGTTGCCAAGGACTTGGCAATTGTCAGAGTGGAACTCGCTGCTTAACCCATTCACTTTGGGGCGATTTAAGCAAACAAATTTCAGATTTTTTAGATGGTATCAGTCTTGCTGGCTTGATGCAGAAACGAGATGTGCAATTTATCTCGCTTAAGCAAGACACTATGCAAAAGGAACAAAGAGTCAGTTTATAACTGAACTTTGTTATACGATAAAAATAATTTTTGTACGTTGTATGTAGCCTCGGCAGAGACTGCTCAGTACGGAGTGTGTTATGAAGCTTCCTATCTATTTAGATTATGCCGCCACCACGCCTGTTGATCCAAGAGTCGCGGAAAAGATGTTCCAATGCATGACAATGGACGGCATCTTTGGTAATCCAGCCTCACGTTCACATCGCTACGGCTGGCAAGCTGAAGAAGCGGTGGATATTGCTCGCAATCAAATTGCCGAGTTAATTAACGCCGATCACCGCGAAATTGTGTTTACCTCTGGCGCGACGGAATCAAACAACTTAGCGATTAAAGGTGTTGCTCATTTCTATCACAAGAAAGGTAAGCACATCATCACCAGTAAGACTGAACATAAAGCCGTTCTTGATACCTGTCGCCAATTAGAGCGTGAAGGTTTCGAAGTGACTTATTTAGAGCCAGCGGCTAACGGCATCATTCCGATGGAACGTTTAGAAGCGGCAATGCGTGACGACACTATCCTTGTCAGCATCATGCACGTGAATAACGAAATCGGTGTGATCCACGATATCGATGCAATCGGTGAGCTATGCCGTTCAAAAGGCATTATTTTCCACATGGATGCAGCGCAAAGTGCAGGCAAAGTGCCTATCGATGTGCAAGCCACTAAAGTGGATTTGATCTCGATTTCTGGTCACAAAATGTATGGCCCTAAAGGCATCGGCGCGCTATATGTTCGTCGTAAGCCACGCATTCGCTTAGAAGCGCAAATGCACGGTGGTGGCCATGAGCGTGGTATGCGTAGCGGTACGTTACCAACGCATCAAATCGTAGGTTTAGGTGAAGCTGCTGCAATCGCAAAAGCGGAAATGGCCTCTGATGACGCTCGTATCGGTGCATTACGTGACAAATTATGGAATGGCATCAAGCACATTGAAGAAACCTATATCAATGGTGATGCGATTGAGCGTGTTAGCGGTAGCCTCAACGTCAGCTTCAACTATGTTGAAGGCGAGTCGTTAATGATGGCACTGAAAGATTTAGCGGTTTCATCGGGTTCGGCTTGTACCTCAGCCAGTCTAGAGCCTAGCTACGTATTACGTGCGCTTGGCTTAAACGATGAAATGGCACATAGCTCGATTCGTTTCTCTATCGGCCGTTTCACAACCGAAGAAGAAATTGATCACGCTATCGAAGTAATTACTCAATCTATTGATAAATTAAGAGAAATGTCTCCTTTGTGGGAAATGTTTAAAGATGGAATCGACCTGAACCAAGTTCAATGGGCACATCATTAATTCTGACCTTTACAATAGATAATTTTGGAGCAGTACCATGGCTTACAGTGAAAAAGTGATAGATCATTATGAGAACCCACGTAACGTTGGTTCTTTTGATAAAAACGATCCTTCGGTCGTGACCGGTATGGTAGGCGCGCCTGCTTGCGGTGACGTGATGAAACTTCAGTTGAAAATTGGTGCTGATGGCATCATTCAAGACGCTAAGTTCAAAACTTACGGTTGTGGTAGCGCGATTGCGTCTAGCTCACTGGTAACTGAGTGGGTTAAAGGCAAGACTATCGAACAAGCTGCGGCGATTAAGAACACTGATATCGCTGAAGAATTGGCATTGCCACCGGTGAAGATCCACTGTTCAATTTTGGCTGAAGATGCCATTAAAGCTGCTATCGACGAGTACAAATCGAAACAAGCTAAGTAACATCTGGAGTTAAGATGGCGATTACAATGACCCCAGCGGCAGCCGATCGTGTCAGATCTTTCTTAGTCAACCGAGGCAAAGGTGTAGGCCTGCGTCTCGGCTTAAGAACATCAGGCTGTTCTGGTATGGCTTATGTACTTGAGTTCGTTGATTCTTTAAATGATGACGATGAAGTGTTTGATATCGAAGATGTGAAAATCATCATCGATGCTAAGAGCCTCATCTATCTTCAAGGGATCGAGCTGGATTTTGTTAAAGAAGGGCTGAATGAAGGCTTCCAATTTAACAATCCTAACGCAAAAGGTGAGTGTGGTTGCGGTGAGAGTTTCACTGTTTAACCGCTAAAGTTGACGCATGAATTATTTCGAGCTGTTTAAATTTTCCCCTGCCTTCGATATTGATACCGCCTTACTTGCAGAACGCTATCGCGAACTGCAACGGGCGGTTCATCCCGATAAATTTGCCAATGATACTGAGCAGCAAAAACTGCTGTCGGTGCAGCGCACGGCGCAAGTCAATGATGGTTTTCAAACCTTAAAAGATCCCATTCGCCGCGCCGAGCATATGTTGTCGCTGCGTGGCATTGAATTAAGCCATGAAACCACCACAGTGAAAGATACTGGCTTCTTGATGCAGCAAATGGAATGGCGCGAGGCGTTGGAAGACATACGCGATAGTGCCGATCCTCAAGCTAGTATTGACGAGCTATATCAATCGTTTGCGCAGTACCGCGCGCAACTCACTCAGCTATTGACTCAACTGTTAACCAGTGAGCAGGCTGAAGATGCATTGTTAGCGGCAGATCAAGTTCGCAAACTCAAATTTATGGCAAAATTACACGACGAGTTGACCAGAGTCGAAGACGCTCTGTTAGATTGATTTTCCGTGTTTATGTTACTTTGCTGACTCAAGCACGCTTGAGTTGGCATTACTAAGTTGGATATATATGGCCCTTTTGCAGATAGCTGAGCCCGGTCAAAGTGCCGCGCCGCACCAACATAGACTTGCCGTTGGCATCGATTTAGGTACGACCAATTCTTTGGTGGCGGCTGTTCGAAGTGGAGAGACGGCAACCCTGCCGGACGAACTTGGACAACATTCATTACCTTCTATCGTGCGTTATACCCAAGATTCAGTCGAAGTCGGCGCCCTTGCGGCGTTGAGTTCGGCGCAGGATCCGCAAAACACGATCGTTTCGGTTAAGCGTTTTATGGGCCGGAGTTTGGCTGATATCAAAGCCGGCGAGCAATCATTCCCCTACGAGTTTGCCGAAAGCGAAAACGGTTTACCTTTATTCGTGACTCCCCAAGGCCAAGTAAATCCCGTGCAAGTGTCTGCGGAGATTTTACGTCCGCTGATCGCCCGCGCTGAAAAGACCTTAGGCGGCGAACTGCAAGGTGTGGTGATAACCGTACCGGCTTATTTTGATGATGCCCAGCGCCAAGGCACGAAAGATGCTGCAGCTTTGCTGGGTGTTAAAGTGCTACGTCTGTTGAATGAACCGACGGCTGCTGCGATTGCCTACGGCTTAGACTCTAAGCAAGAGGGCGTAATTGCCATATATGACTTAGGCGGCGGTACCTTCGATATTTCTATTTTGCGTTTGAATCGCGGTGTATTCGAAGTGTTAGCCACCGGTGGTGATTCAGCGCTTGGTGGCGATGATTTCGATAATTTACTGCAAGCACATATGCAACAAGTGTGGCAGCTTAGCGACATCGACTCACAATTAAGCCGTCAACTGTTGATTGAATCGCGTCGAGTCAAAGAAGCCTTAACGGATGCTGCAGAAACTGAAGCAAAAGTGATTCTTGCTGATGGGACTGAACTCACGCAAATCGTTTCTAAAGCTGAATTTGATGCCATGATTGCGGCGTTGGTTAAGAAGACCATTGCTAGCTGCCGCCGTACCCTGCGTGACGCGAGCGTGACGACGGATGAAGTGCTTGAAACTGTGATGGTTGGCGGTTCAACGCGCGTGCCATTAGTGCGTGAACAGGTTGAAGCTTTCTTCGGTAAACCACCACTGACGTCTATCGATCCCGATCGTGTTGTCGCTATTGGTGCAGCTATTCAAGCCGACATTTTAGTGGGTAATAAACCTGAATCTGATTTGCTGCTCCTCGACGTGATCCCTTTGTCATTAGGCATAGAAACCATGGGCGGCTTAGTGGAAAAAGTGGTGTCGCGTAATACGACGATTCCGGTTGCGCGAGCACAGGAATTTACTACCTTCAAAGATGGTCAAACGGCCATGGCATTCCATGTGGTGCAGGGCGAGCGTGAGCTCGTCGCCGATTGTCGCTCACTGGCGCGTTTTACGCTAAAAGGTATTCCGCCGTTAGCCGCAGGCGCTGCGCACATTCGTGTGACTTTCCAAGTGGATGCCGATGGTTTACTCAGCGTGACCGCGATGGAGAAATCCACCGGCGTGCAATCTAGCATTCAAGTTAAGCCATCTTTTGGTTTATCGGATACTGAAATTGCCACTATGCTGAAAGATTCGATGAAGTATGCCAAAGACGATATCGGTCGTCGTATGCTGGCCGAGCAGCAAGTGGAGGCGGCGAGGGTACTCGAGTCTTTACATGCCGCGTTAGCGAAAGATGGCGACTTGCTGAATGCCGATGAGCGTGGACAAATCGATGCCACTATGGCCAATGTGGCGCAAGTTGCCGCGGGCGATGATGCCGATGCGATTAAGCTCGCGATTGAAAAACTGGATGAGCAAACCCAAGATTTTGCTGCCAGACGTATGGACAATTCTATTCGAGTGGCATTCAAAGGCCAGTCGATCGACAACATATAGGTGATGTAATGCCCCAATTAGTCTTTCTTCCCCATGCCGAGTTGTGCCCAGATGGTGCAGTGCTTGAGGCGAATGTTGGTGAGACCATTCTTGATGTTGCGCTGCGTAATGGCATCAATATCGAGCATGCATGTGAAAAGTCCTGTGCTTGCACGACGTGTCACTGTATCGTGCGTGAAGGCTTTAATGATCTTGAGCCAAGTGATGAGCTGGAAGATGACATGTTAGACAAAGCTTGGGGACTTGAGCCCGAAAGCCGTCTATCTTGTCAGGCGAAAGTGGTCGACACTGACATGGTGATTGAGATCCCTAAATACACGGTTAACATGGTCAGCGAAGGCAATTAATGCTGCCGCGATAATTGTTAAAACCAGTCCACGTGACTGGTTTTTTGCTTTTGGCGTTGAGCATTTGTGCAACTAATCTTGTCTATGCCTCTAGTTGTTTGATTTATCCCTGCGCAGGCGTATTATGCGCTCAAAATTAATGGTTGCCGGAGACCAAATGAGAATAGCGATTTTATCGCAAGGGCCTGAGTTATATTCAACGAAGCGACTCGTTGAAGCGGCTCAATTACGTGGTCACGAAGTACACGTAATCAATCCCCTTGAATGTTATATGAATATCAACATGCGGCAATCGAGTATCCACATTGGTGGGCGAGAGTTACCCGCATTTGATGCAGTGATCCCCCGCATTGGGGCGTCGATTACCTTTTATGGCTCGGCGGTGTTGCGTCAGTTTGAGATGATGGGCGTATATGCTTTAAATGATTCTGTTGGGATCTCCCGCTCACGTGACAAATTGCGTTCTATGCAGTTGATGTCACGCCGCGGTATTGGCTTACCCATTACTGGTTTTGCCAATAAACCGAGTGATATCCCCGACTTGATTGATATGGTGGGTGGCGCGCCTCTGGTGATTAAATTACTCGAAGGCACCCAAGGTATTGGCGTGGTATTAGCCGAGACCCGTAAAGCGGCTGAGAGCGTGATTGAAGCCTTTATGGGCCTTAAAGCCAACATCATGGTGCAGGAATATATTAAAGAAGCCAATGGCGCTGACATTCGCTGCTTTGTGCTCGGCGATAAAGTAATTGCCGCCATGAAGCGTCAAGCTATGCCCGGTGAGTTCCGCTCTAACTTGCACCGTGGTGGCACGGCAAGTTTAGTCAAATTAACCCCAGAGGAACGCTCAGTCGCCATTCGTGCGGCTAAGACCATGGGGCTTAATGTGGCTGGTGTTGACTTGCTACGCTCAAACCACGGTCCTGTGATCATGGAAGTGAACTCTTCACCCGGTCTTGAAGGAATTGAAGGCGCCACCACGAAAGATGTGGCGGGTGCTATTATTGATTTTGTTGAAAAAAATGCGATTAAAGTGAAAAAGGTGACGCAAGCACAGGGTTAGTGCCCTTGCTGTCGAGTATTGACTACGGAATATCAACACTTGATTCACCTCCTTTTGGGTAACGCCGTTTAGCAAGAACTTACCCATTAAAGCGAACCGAATAGGGGAAAACGATGACATTAACATGGATAGATTCGTTAGATATTGCGTTGGAATTACTCGAAGCACACCCAGAGGTGAATCCTACTCAGCTGCATTTCACCCAATTGTATGAGTGGGTGTTAGCCTTGGATGATTTTGCCGATGATCCCAAGCACTGTAATGAAAAAATACTGGAAGCGATTCAGCAGTGTTGGATTGATGAAAAGTAGTGAGCGCAGTGGTGATACGGCTTTTTATGTGAGGCATCTTGTCCTTTTGACGTTTAACTAAGGTGATTTACCTCACGTATTTGCAGCGGCGCAGAGAATATTTGGCGAGAGTTTGATCACAGTCAAGTTCATTTTTAGCGGATATCGTACCTTGTTGTATATTGGTTAAGGCATTTAAATGGCTTAACTTTGTTATCGCAACTGCAAGGATGTTCACATGAAACTTTTGCTTGTATTGTTATGTATGCTTGTCCCTTCAATGGCTTGGGCTCATCCAGGGCATGGCGGTGTCGGTTTATTCCATCACTTGTTAGATCTTGCTCCCGCAGTCATTTTAGTCGCTTTGATTGCTTGGGCAGGTATTTGGGCAAAAAATAGAAAATAATCCCATTTTTTAATGAGTTAATGGACCCTGCTAAGATATTTTCATCCTAGCGGGGTCTTTTGTGTGATCAAGCTGATTACGAATAAAGCGAATGTGCGCAATATCTCAGACTAATTTGCTATAAAGATAGGATTTAGCTTTTAAATTTCGTATAATCCGCGCGAATTTTTTAAACTTGCTGACAAAGGAAGCTAGTTATGGCGATCGAACGCACATTTTCTATTATCAAACCTGATGCTGTTGCAAAAAACCACATCGGTGCTATCTACAATCGTTTTGAAACTGCTGGTCTTAAGATCGTTGCATCAAAAATGTTACACCTGACCAAAGAACAAGCTGAAGGTTTCTATGCTGAGCATAGCGAGCGCGGCTTCTTCGGTGCTCTGGTTGCATTCATGACTTCTGGTCCAATCATGGTCCAAGTATTAGAAGGCGAAAACGCTGTTTTAGCTCACCGTGAAATTTTAGGTGCAACTAACCCAGCTCAAGCGGCTCCTGGTACAATCCGTGCTGATTTTGCAGAAAGCATTGACGAAAACGCGGCTCACGGTTCAGATGCTGTTGAATCTGCTGCTCGTGAAATTGCTTACTTCTTCAGCGCTGAAGAATTGTGTCCACGCACTCGTTAATTCGATGCTAAGACTGAAAAAGGAGCTTAGGCTCCTTTTTTATTGGCTGCAATTTAGCGAATATAGATTTCCATATTGCAATGATGCTAATCCCTTTATACAAATCATACGTCAATTCAAAGTGTTAAAACTTAATAAAATTTTGTTTTTATTAGTCTTTTTAAATTTTGCACATTTTTTTAATTTTCTTGCTTGAAATTTTCTCTCCCGTCCTTATATCTATTTCAGGATCGCTCGATGAGGATCCTAGTGTGAATTCTGTGCCGTAAGGACAGAAGATTTAACTCGGCAGACTCTACAAGCGTTTTCATCGTGAAAACCGTCCGCCAATTCTCCATATTGCTTAAGACAAGGATATGAATATGCGTAATTATGATCTAGCTCCCCTGTACCGTAGTGCCATTGGTTTTGACCGTTTAGCTCAGCTGGCAGAACATGCCGCCGCTAATAATGGCAATACTGGCTATCCCCCATATAATATTGAATTATTAGGCGAAAATCGCTATCGCATTACTATGGCCGTGGCCGGATTCTCAATGAATGAACTTGAGATCAGCAGTGAAGGTGAGAAATTACTGGTGAAAGGCAATAAAGCTGAAAGCCAAACCGAGCGTAAATATTTATACCAAGGCATAGCGGAACGCGGTTTTGAGCGCACTTTCCAACTGGCAGACTATGTCACTGTGCTCGGCGCAAGTTTAGAAAATGGCTTACTCAATATTGATTTAGTGCGTGAAATCCCTGAAGCGTTGAAACCACGCAAAATCGAGATCACTTCATCGCGCTTGCTAGACAGCCAGTCATAATTGACACTGCGGTAACCACCTAAAAACAAGGGGAGCATAATGCTCCCCTTGATGTTTTTGTGTTTACGCAAAAAAATGTCCACGAGATTTCCGTGAGAAAGTTACGCTTTCATGGCCTTTTCTCCGCGAGCTAAACCCACCACGCCGGAGCGAGAGACTTCGACCAATTTAGTCACTTCACCTAGCGCATGGATAAACGCATCGAGTTTCTCTGATGTGCCGACCATTTGGATGGTATATAAATTGGCGGTGACATCGACAATTTGGCCGCGGAAAATGTCCGCCATCCGTTTAACTTCTTCCCTAAACTCGCCTTGGGCGCGGACCTTAATAAGGGCTAATTCCCGTTCAATATAAGCAGACTCGGTAATATTCGAAACTTTTAACACATCGATTAACTTATGTAGCTGCTTCTCTATCTGCTCTAACACCATTTCATCGGCAACGACCGTGATGTTAAGCCGCGACAGTGTGATATCGTCCGTTGGCGCCACCGTTAAACTTTCAATGTTATAGCCGCGCTGTGAAAACAAACCGACCACACGAGAAAGGGCGCCGGATTGGTTTTCTAATAATACAGATATAATTCGACGCATTAGCATTTCTCCGTCTTGGTCAGCCACATTTCATTCATCGCACCACCACGGATCAACATGGGATACACGTGCTCAGTTTCATCCACCATGATGTCGATAAAGACCAGTCTGTCTTTCATCGCCAGCGCTTCTGCCATTTTTGACTCAAGTTCGGCGGGATCGCTGATCGTCATACCTACATGGCCATAGGCCTCGGCAATTTTGGCAAAATTAGGTACTGAATCCATATAGGAATGTGAGTGACGGCCAGAGTAAATCATGTCCTGCCATTGTTTAACCATGCCAAGGAAACGATTGTTTAAGTTGATAATTTTAACCGGCGTATCATATTGCAGTGCGGTCGAAAGCTCTTGAATGTTCATCTGAATTGAACCATCACCCGTGACACAGACAACTGTGGCATCAGGCATCGCCATTTTAACCCCCATCGCGGCGGGTAGGCCAAATCCCATGGTGCCTAGACCCCCTGAGTTGATCCAGCGGCGCGGCTTATCGAACGGATAGTACAAGGCGGCAAACATCTGGTGCTGGCCAACATCAGAGGCGACATAGGCATCGCCATTGGTCAGCTTATACAAGGTTTCAATCACTTGCTGTGGTTTGATGCGACCACTGTTTTTGTCATAGGCCAGACAATCGCGGCCGCGCCATTGCTCAATATCATTCCACCAAGTGGCGATGGCATCGTTGTCATTGTGCTCGTTCGATTCATCTAACAGTGTCAACATGCTGTCTAAAATACTGTCGGCCGACCCTACGATGGGAATGTCGACATGGATAGTTTTTGAAATAGACGAGGGATCGATATCTATGTGCAAAATGGTCGCGTTCGGGCAATATTTTTCCACATTATTAGTGGTTCTATCGTCGAAGCGCACACCAATACCGAAGATCAAATCGCAGTTATGCATAGTCATGTTGGCTTCGTAGCGACCGTGCATTCCTAGCATGCCTAGGCTGTTTTTGTGGGTACTTGGAAAAGCCCCCAGTCCCATGAGTGTGCTGACGACGGGAATATTTAATCTCTCAGCTAATTGTAAAATTTGCTTATCACAACCCGAGATAATGGCGCCGCCACCGACATAGAGCACAGGCTTTTTAGCCGCTAATAGTGCCTGTATTCCACGACGGATCTGTCCTTTATGCCCCGAGGTTGTCGGGTTGTACGAGCGCATTTTCACGTTTTCGGGATAAATATATTCGTGCAGCAGCGCTGGGTTTAAGCAATCTTTTGGTAGGTCGACGACCACTGGCCCAGGACGGCCGGTAGAGGCAATATAAAAGGCTTTTTTTATCGTTTCAGGGATTTGAGTGGGATCTTTAACTAAAAAGCTGTGTTTCACCACAGGGCGAGAGATACCGATCATATCGCATTCTTGGAAGGCGTCATTACCGATAAGGTTGCTCGGTACTTGACCCGATAATACGACGAGGGGAATAGAGTCCATGTAGGCGGTGGCAATACCGGTAATCGCGTTGGTGGCACCGGGTCCTGAAGTGACTAATACCACACCCACTTTACCCGTGGCACGGGCGTAGCCATCGGCCATGTGTACGGCGGCTTGTTCGTGGCGAACGAGTATGTGTTCAATACCTGGGATAACGTGCAGGGCGTCGTAGATATCTAAAACTGAACCGCCAGGATAGCCGAAAATATGCTTTACACCTTCATCAATCAAAGAACGCACTATCATGCTGGCGCCGGATAACATCTCCATGTGGAACTCCTATTGCATAGTACCGTTACGGTAAACAGTATTTTGTTACAGCGACGGTAATCGCTCTAAAAATTAAGCCTGAAGGGTAATTCAGACTCCGAAATGCTGAACTGACTTCGTAGAAGACAAGTGACTCATCCTTAGGATGCAGCAACTGTTGCAATGAACAGAATTTCATCATATTCAAAAAAAACAACATTTCAAGCCTTTTATGTAAAAAATAACCAACTTGAAACAATTTCACGTTTGAATGGCTGGATAACTTGCTGGAATCGCCAAGTAATCTAGGCTGATTTATGGGTTTATCTTATATTTTTCAAATTGTTAGATTCTTAAAAAGCAAAAACGGCACTAAAAGTGCCGTTTTGGTGTGGGACGTTAGATAAGCAGATACTTAACTGTTGCGATTAAATATTACTTATTATCTACATTAGTGAAAGCCAATGCGCTGTTTTATGCGATCAAACATGTGTTGCCGATGTGGCATTGGTATCCATGGCTCTTAGAAATAGACCCTTAAAAATAGATCCTTAAATCGTCGGCTGTATTTGATGCTTTGGACGATTAAATTGGCAAATACCGACTAACACAATAGAGCCTAACATGAGGGCAGAGAAGGGCACTGCTGTGCCATCATAGAACACCGCTAATAATGGCCCCGCTAACGCGCCACAGCCAAATCTTAAGGTGCCAATAACCGCCGTTGCCGTTCCGGTTTCTTGTTTGAACTTCATCAGCACTATCGCATCGGCGTTGACCGACATCACCCCTAGGCTGCCCATCAAAGGAATAAGCATGATCACGGTAAAATGATAGCTCATATCCAGTAGGTTGACGGTTAATAAACCAGCTCCCGCAATAGCGCCAAAAAAGGTCGATACGTGCAACATACGCAGCGAACCATAGCGGCCGACAATGCGAGTATTAATGATATTGGCCAACATCAAGGCACCAACGTTGGTGCTAAACAAGATGGCAAAATAGGATTTATCTAAGGCAAAGACTTCCATATAAACGAAGGGGGATGCGGTGAGATAACAGAAAAACGCAAAAGACGTTAACACGCCGCTGGCAATGTTCAACTTAACGCCAGGTCGGGAAAATACGGTCGCATAGGCACCAAGAAACGATTTTTGGCTGCGGGTATCCATATCTTTATCGCTGGGCATTTTTAGCGCAAACAGCACGAGTAATAACAGGGTCGCGGCATAGGCAGATTGAATGAAGAAGATTAAATGCCAATCACCGAGTTCTAAGATCACGCTGCCAATACTAGGGGCCAATAATGGCGCTAACATCATGATTAAACTCACGTAAGACATACCTTTGGCGGTATTATCGCCATAGACTTCTTTGATGTATCCCGGTACCACCACAGTCGCTGCTGCGCCGATAAAGGCCTGCAAAAAGCGTAGCCCAAGAAAGACTTCGACTTGACCAGCAAAACCAATCAGTAAACTGGTTAGCATAAAGCCACTCAGCCCCATTATCACCATAGGGCGACGGCCAATGCGGTCAGCTAAGGGACCGAAACACAACATGCCCAGTGCATAACCTGCTAAGTAGATACTCAGGGATTGTTGCACTGTTGTAATATCGGTATGAAAACTAAGGGCCAATGTCGACATCGCAGGTAAGTACATGTCGATGGCCAATGGTGTGATCGCGACAATCGCCGCTAGCATGGGAATAAGCAGTGCTAAATTCGGTATACGTCTACCGTTATGGGCAGAAGGTTGTGATTGTGGGTCCACTGTTACCTCGGGTGGCGAAAGAATTGAAAGCGTATTTCTCAGGGTTATGCGGCGTGGTTTAAATTGTACTAGGACAATTCACTCTAATCCGTCCATTTTTAGCCAGCATCTTGCGCTAATTGGCAGTGTTTGGGGAAAAGTTAATTGTGCTTCGATCAATTTTCACGGTAAGGCATTAAGCAATAGCATAGTAAAGCGCTAGGACAAATAAACCAATCTTTGCGATGATTTCTTTACCGTATTTTACCGATTAAATTGTAACTAAGTAGTAAGTCTCGATAATCGAGGTATAGCCTTGGCGGCTCGAGCCGTTATCCTCCAATATGCTTCATTCAAAAGTGTTAGTTGTCATCTGAGTGTCACTGCTTTGTCATCTAGGTGTCTTTTATGCTGACTAATTTAGTGGGCTTTAGCTTCACCCTACTAAAAATAAAATATTCAGGAATGACAAGATGAAAACACAACGACTCCCGCTTGCAGCCGCCATTATGGCGAGCTTATTACTCGGTGCTTGCAGCGGTGATGATGGCGCAGCAGGTGATAAAGGCGACAACGGCTTAAATTCACTGGTTAAAGTGACGGCATTGAATATCGGTGATGCACATTGTCCCGCCGGTGGTCAGCGTATCGATACCGGATTAGATGCCAACCATAATGGACAATTGGATAACAGTGAAATTGCAGTCGCGCAAACCCAATATGTTTGCCAGCCACAAACTGCAAGCTTAAAAGCAGAGTTGATTGGTCGTCATCAGACTGGCGTTTATGGCTTAAGTGCCGCCGAAATCGTTGAATATCACAGTGCATCTAACCGTATTTTTGTGGTCAATGCGATTAGCGGCAAAGTCGATATTATCGATGGCAGCTTATTAGCGACTGCATCAAACGCCACAGATCCTTTAGCATTGAATAATCTTGAAAAATTAGTAGAACTCGATGTTGCTAAGGATGTGGGTCAAACCTTTATGGGTAGCGTTAACAGCGTGAGTATTTCAGGCAACTTGTTAGCGGCTGCCATTGAGCGTGGTGACTCTGCAGGCAATAAAACCCAAGCCAATGGTTTTGTGGCTTTTTATCAGCTTAATGGCACAGATGCTCCGCAGTTTATCAGCGCCGTCGAAGTCGGTGCTTTACCCGATAATGTGGTGTTCACCCATGATGGTAAAACCTTACTCGTGGCCAATGAAGGCGAACCTAATCCTGCTTATACCTTAGATCCTGAAGGCAGTGTTGCGTTGATTGCTATTACTGACGGTAAGCCCGCAGCTACTGCGACCATCATAAATTTTAGTGCGTTTAATCAGGGCGGTGCGCGTGCAACTGAAATCACCGCAGACATTAAAATTAATGGCCCAATGGCGAGTGTGGCGCAGGATTTAGAACCTGAATATATCGCCCTTAGCCAAGATAACCGCCGTGCATTTGTCAGTTTACAAGAGAACAATGCTATTGCCGTGATTGATATCGCCAATGCGAAAGTCTCGAAGATTTTACCGCTAGGCCTCAAAGATTACGGGCTTGATGTGAATAAAATTGATGCGAGTGACAAAGATAATCTTGTTAACCTGCAAAGCTACACAGGGGTGTACGGCATGTATCAACCCGATACCCTTGCTAGCTACCGTTGGAATAACACTGACTTTATTGTGACTGCGAATGAAGGTGACTCCCGTGACTATGCGGCTTTTTCGGAAGAAGCCCGCGCAGGGGATTTAGTGCTCGACCCGAATCACCCACAATTTGCCGCCGCAAAAGATAAAACCCAATTAGCGCGTCTCAAGGTAACGACGAGCATGGGGGACGATGGTAAGGATGGCGACTACGACAAAGTCGTGAGCTTTGGTGCTCGTTCATTCTCGATTTGGAATGCTGATGGCCAGCAAGTGTTTGACAGTGGCAGTGATTTTGAACGTATTACCGCCGCACTACTGGGGGATAAGTTCAACAATAACAACGAAGAAAATAAAGGTGATAGTCGCAGCGATGACAAGGGGCCAGAGCCAGAAGCTTTAGCCCTAGGCCAAATTGGTCAACGACTATATGCCTTTGTTGGTTTAGAACGTACCTCTGGCTTTATGATCTATGACGTGACTAATCCTTTCGATGTGCATTTTGTCGACTATGTTGTGAACCGTGATTTTGACGCTGACTTCGTTGTCGATACTGCTACAGGTGCAGTCAAAGGTGATGCAACATTGGCGGGTGATTTAGGACCAGAAGGGATGAAATTTGTCAGTGCCGATAAAAGCCCTAATGGTAATCCTTTGTTAATCATAGGCAATGAAGTTAGTGGCACCACGAGTGTTTACCAACTCAAGATCAAGTAATTGAGTTTTACTCAGTCACCTGAGCATCGCGCTTTGGACGTGGGCCTTGTGAGTTCTTGATATAACCGCTCTAAAATCCACCATTGGCGGCATGAATACCGCCAATGGTGAGGGTTTAGGCTATCCAACCGAGCCATAGCCACCATAAATAATCCAGTGGCATGAGTGCAACTAGAGTTATTGCCGCTAGAGGTAAGGTAATGCGAAGTAGTTTAGTTAATGGCTCTTGGGATAATTGCATCGCCAAAATCAAAGGAGCCACCTGATAAGGAAAAATCACGGTTGAAAACCCGATCACCTGCGTCATTAATACCGCAGGGGTGGAGAAGCCAGTTGCATTGGCAAAGTCTGCCGCCATGGGGGATAACACAGTCGGCACGCCAGGAACCGTTGCCACTAATCCCGTTAGCGTCGCGATTAACGATAACGACATAAAATTCAGGAACGATGCCCCTTGCTGCAAGGGTAACCATTCACTGAACAGTTGACCTAGCGCAGTGCCGAGCCCGGAATGATTGACCAATGCTCCCAGACCTAAGGCCGCCGCGACAAAAATGACGGTCGACAAATCCACTGAACTATTAAAATTCTTAGGCTCAAGCACTCCCCATTTTGGGAGCAATAACAAGATAGCCGTTGTTAATCCTACCCAAGCGGGATTAATGCCGTGCAGCGAGTCAGTCACCCAAAAGAGCAAAGTAATAGCCAGTAACAGTGCAACTTTCTTTTGCATACCAAGGTTATAAGCTTCTTTTTCAATAACGCGTTCAGGCTGGTTGTTATCAATTTTTGCAGGAAATAGGAAAACGACTAGCGCCACAATCAATATCGATTTGAGTAAGCCAAGGATTGGAAAATGCAATAAGAGATACTCGGTATAACCAAAATGGATATTGAATAGATTCTCACTGGAACCTGCCAATATCATGTTGGGAATATTCGCGGGCAACACGGCAAAACTGGGCATGTTGCACGCCAGTGCCAAGGCGGTCGCAATGCCTATCCGCCCATGGCTACCACGAGCAAAACCGACTTGCTCAGCTACCGCCATACCAATTGGCACCATGACCACAGCACGGCCAACGGATGAGGGCATCACAAAGCCAAGCAGCACGGCACTAAAGACCAAACCCGCAATCAAGCGTGGATAACTTGAGGTCAGTATGGGGGCAATCAAACTGGCCATTCTGCGACTTAAACCTGACTGAGTGATTGCACTGCCGATCACAAACCCCGAAATGATTAACCACACCGCAGTTGAGCCGAATCCGGAGAAAAGTATACTCGGCTCAATGAGTTTAAAAATGGTGGCAAGGGCAAAAAAGATTAACCCCGCCATAAAGGGCGGGAAGAAACCTGTGCTCCAAAACATCAAGGTCACTAACACTACGCCTGCGCTGTAGGAAAACACCGCGGGATGCTGACTTAGCGGAAAAAGCGCAAGTAAAGTAGCGATCAACAGTGCACTGAAAAACGCTAGCTGTTTAACGCCAATAAAACGTTTCATGTTTACCGACCTATTGGGTTGAATACGTAAAAGATGCCTACTAAGATAACTGATTTGGTTTGGCGTTTTAAGAAGGTAATGTGTCAAAGTATGTTCCTAAAGCGACATTGTTAACACCCAGTGATGCGGCGTTTATCATAGATGCCAATCGGCCCGTGCTGACCCATACTCGCAATATGGTGGCGGAAGCGGGCATCGAACCTCACTCGCACCCGCGGGGTCAGCTACTTTGGGCCGCCAAAGGTTTGTTACGTGTTCGCAGTGAAAATGCCGTCTGGGTGGTCCCCTCAACCCATGCCGTTTGGATCCCTTGCAATCTGCCCCATCAAGTGAACAGTGAAACCCACGCCCATACTCGCAATATTTATATTGACCCTAGCTATGGCGTTAGGCCACAGGATACGCAAGTGGTGATGGTGACTATGACAGCGCTGATGCGCGAATTAGTGCTTAAACTTTGTGAAAGTTCACATCTTATGGACAGTGGACAACTGCATCGGCTGGGTTTGGTTGCCATCGATGAGCTTCAAACTCTGGACAGTCTGGATGCCCATTTACCCGCTGGCTCAGATCCAAGACTCAGCCGATTAATCCAAACGCTGATCCGACGTCCAAAAGTGAGTTACTCACTGACCGAGTTAGCCGAAATGGGCGGCGCGAGTGTGAGAACGATTGAGCGACTATTCAAAGCTGAAACTGGGCTCACTTATCGACAATGGCGGCAAAGGTTTCGTTTGTTAAATTCGCTTGAGAGCTTAAGCCAAGGGGAGAGCACAACTATGGTGGCCCATAGTTTAGGTTATTTGAGTGTCAGCAGTTTCAGTGCCGCCTTTAAAATGCAATTTGGTTGCACGCCGCAAGATTACCCGCAGCATAAGCCTATGAAAAGCGGGCGCTAAATCAGGCATCATAAAACCGTCTATAAAAAGCTAGAACAACATCTAGGATGCTGTTCTAGCCTTCAATTTATCAAAGTATTGTTAAGCTAATGCGCTATTTTAATTGGCTATTTCAACTTGTCATTTCAATGCCGCTGGGACGATAGGGTAATAATCCCAGACTTGGCCATCGGTCATTGAGCGCACCAGTTTGATGTATTCGGCATGGGTCCAGGCAAGCGGTGTGGCAGAGTTGGTGCCTTGTCCGAGTTGGTAATGATAGCGGGTGGCATCGCCGACACCGTCCCACGCTTGCTCGGGTAACATCATGCCCGCATTCGCAAAGGTTTCCATGCCTTGCACATAGGTGTTGATCAACTGCTGCTTGGTTTGCTGCGCGTTATTGCCAGTTAGCTCACCTTTTGCTTGGGCGAGTGATAGCTCAAAATGACCGCGCTCGCCGGTGAAGAAGGGCCAGATTCGACCGCGTTGATCGGCGCTGTTGCTGCCGGATTCTGCGTAGTTATTGCCAGAAACCGTATCCTCACCGTAGCCGTCGTTGCCATAACGTCTAAAGCCTGGGATAGTGCTGCCATCTTTGGCGCTAAACTCATATTTAAGGCGTAGGTTTGGTTCAAGTTCAGTGTTATCAATCAATTGAAGGCTTTGATTGATCAGCTTGTCGGTTGCACCGCGCACGCCATAACGTACTAGTTCTAAAAATCCGCCATCGAGGATCTGACGCTGATCTAAACCTTGCTTACCGTTATTTGCCGCCAGTTTATCGCTGGTGTTTGGCTTGCCATTCGGGCTTAAACGTAAATAGTAGGGCGCGCTGACGCCTGCGCTGTTCTTCAATAGTCCTTGAGTGGTGACTAAGTGCTTTTCTAAGCTATCACTTAAACCTTTTGCGGCGGCAAGATAACGGCTGCTGGAGTCGGGATCTTTGGCTTCTTTGGCGATGTCACTCGCGGCAACAAGACCTGCGATCACTGCAGCCGTTGTTGAGGGGGAGTAACCCGCTTGTTCTTCCCAACGTTCTTGCTGAGTTTTAGGTGGGGTGATTTGGGTGTGATTCCAATCCAGATTGACCTCACCGCCGCTGATCAAAAAGTCCGCTGCACCTTTGAGCATCTCTTGATACCAGTGACTGATCTCATCAGGGGTGAGTACGCCCGCTTGCCAGAGTTTCCAGCCGAGCATGATAGGCATGGCAGTTTGATCGAGTTGCACGCCGACCCATTCAATTTGGCCATCCACATGGGTCTTTTGCAGGAACCAACCGGGCGTACCCGTAAAGCTGGGCGTCTTTTCGGTCACTTGCACTTTTTTCAGGTATTCGAAGGCCACTTTGGGCGTTTGCGTGTCACCCATGGCGAGGAATGCCATGGCGCATTGGTAAAAGTCGCGCGGCCATACCGCTTTATAGCCAGTGCTCGGCACGGCTGCCGAAACCGTATCGCCCCAAGGGTTAGAAAGCGAAGCGATCAGTGCGCCGGCATAGGTTTTATCTTCCTGCGCTTTCAAGACCATAGCGCTGGTATACAGCAGCTTGCCGTTATCTGTGGTGTTGTTAGCCATGTTAGCGATGGCGGGCAGTGAGCTTAGGTAACCCTGCCAGCCTGCATTGTAATGGCTGAGCACAGCATCATAACCTGCGGCCAAGGTGGCATCGGCATTGGCTAAACTTTGTGCTTCATCTTTACCAAAACCGATGGCGAGATTAAAAGTGACGGGTTTGGCTTTGATGAGCGTAGGGTAACTCGCGGTAAAGGCGATATTGCCAACGGTCGATTTATCTTGCGCACTGGTCGTTTGATAGGGCGTATCGAGTTTGCCGTTATCGGCCAAATCGGCTAGGCCATCGGAGACGCCGACAAAGCCAGTGGTTGCCTGCACAAAATTCAGATCGGATTTTACCGTCATTACGCTACTGTCTTTGGCGGCGGTATAGGCCACCAGCGCCTGATTCTTTGTATGAGTGTCGATGCGGCCGATATCATTGGCGCCCGCGTTATCGATATGCGGATTGACATACAAATGCGGTGTAATGCCGTCTTCAAAGGCAGTAAAGGTGACACGCATCATCAAAGTGTCGCGGTCTGGATCGGTAAAGATATGCTTTTCAATCTGATACTTACCTTCAACATCTTTATTGATAATTTTATAGGCAAGGGATTGCGGGCGACCGTTAGCATCGGTATCTAAATATTCTATGCTGCTGATGGTGTTCTCTTTTTCGGTATCGACAAAGCCATTACCTGTGACCACAAATTGCAGTTCTTTGAGCTGCGCATTATGGATAAGACCATACATGGTTTCGGTTAAAATACCTTGGGCGAGGGAGAACCAAACGCGGCTAATGGGATTTTGCTTGGCATCTTGATATTGACCTTGGGTATAAGGCTCGTAAGACGTCCCAATACCAGTTTTACCCGAAAATGCCCAAGTCGGCGCTTTACCTGGTGCGCCGGGCGCAACCTGCTGCACACTTGGCGCTGCATTCACACTTGTGGCAGTTGTTGCTGAATTCGATGTGGGTGAACAGGCTGTGAATCCTATTGTCCCTAATAGACTTGCGGCGACGGCAAGCGCTAGGCGGCTGCGCTTTGTTAACGCTTGTGTGTGACGGTTTTGGTTGGTGTGCAGATCCTGCTGCGGCGTAGGACTCGATTCCATCTCGTTCTCCCCAAATAATGGTTTTATTTTTATAGTGATTGAAATTGATAAAGATATTTTATGCTGCTGTGATTAGCCAAATGACCGAATTCACCGCGCTTAACATGCATTGCTGCATGTCGCCTAATGTGTATCGCTGTTATAAAGAGCTAACTTTTATGTGTTAATTTGCTTGTGGCTTTCGTGATTAAGTGGGTCTTGCGGTTCATCGCTTCACTTTGATTATTTGAGTTATTTTGTTCGACAATGTCTTGGTCGACAAATAATACGGCAATGCCTGCACACATCATCAAGACGCCACCTGTGATCAGTGCATAAATAGGTTGACCATCGAACAGACCATTGAGCACTAAACCCAGCACACTGGCGGCAAGAAGCTGCGGGATCACGATGAAGAAGTTAAAAATCCCCATGTAAACGCCCATTTTTTGCGGGGGTAACATGCCCGACAACATGGCGTAGGGCACAGATAAAATTGACGCCCACGCGATACCGACACCTATCATAGGCAGCCATAACAGGCTTGGGTCTTTAATAAAAAAGAAACTAATCAAACCTATACCACCACAGAACATATTGACTGTGTGGGTCAGCTTGATGCCAATACGCTTAGCCAGCATAGGAATAAAAATCGCGGCAATGGCGGCAAAACCATTGTAGGAGGCGAACAGTACGCCGACCCAATCTGCGCCGTCGTTATAAGCTTGGGACAACACATCGCTGCTGCCAAAATGGTAAGAAGTCACGGCGGCAGTGGTGTAAATCCACATGGCAAACAGTGCGAACCAAGAGAAAAACTGCACGATCGCCAGTTGATGCATGGCTTTGGGCATATGGAACAAGTCATCGACCACGCTAAATACCATGCCGAGCTTATTGCGTTCAGCGGGTTGTGAATTGCCCAAACGCAGCGCGCAATACAATTGCAATGGGCCAAAGGCGAAAATTCCTAAGCTCAAGATATACAACTGCTTATCTAAATCCTGAGCCCAAATAGCGAAGGTGAGCAGGGCGCCGAGACCCATCCACACGATGGAGGCAAATTGATAGTCCTTGCGGGTACGAGTGCGGGCTAAAGTTTGATCTTCAGCATTGACTTGTTTTGCGTTAAAGCTGGCTAATTCTTCAGGGGAATATTCTCTTGACGATACGACAGTCCAACTGACCGCGAGCAATAATACTGTGCCGCCAAAATAGAAGGCATAACGCACTGAATCGGCAATTTCACCCGCTGGTGCAGTATTCGCAACATCAAAAAAGTGAGTCAAAATATAGGGTAAGGCCGAAGCGACCACAGCGCCAATACCGATGAAAAAGCTTTGCATGGCATAGCCTTGGGTACGCTGGCTTTTCGGTAAATTGTCACCGACGAAGGCGCGAAACGGCTCCATGGCGATGTTGATCGAGGCATCCATGATCCATAACATGCCGGCGGCAATCCACAGGGTAGGCGAGTGCGGCATGATAAAAATGGCAAGGGTAGTAAAAATCGCGCCAATCAAAAAATAGGGGCGGCGACGGCCAAGGCGTCCCCAAGTGTTATCACTCAAATAACCAATAATAGGTTGAACCAATAAACCCGTCAGTGGTGCGGCAATCCACAGAATGGGAATTTCATCGATAGAAGCCCCTAAGGTTTGAAAAATGCGGCTGACGTTGGCATTTTGCAGGGCAAATCCAAATTGAATACCTAAAAAACCGAAACACATATTAAAAATTTGCCAGAAATTCAACTCAGGTTGTTGCTTGAATGAATGCGGCAACTGAGGCGCAGCGGCTTGATGGGGATCTTGCTGGTAATTCGAAGACATTGAACTTCCTTTCTGTTGCTGGCAGTCGTTCTGCCTTGAGTGCTTATTGTTTTAATTGTTTTGCCTAGCAATGGATTGGCACTGTACTTTGCTTTTATGTGGTGAGCTATTTCATCACAGCCAAGAGCATACAATAAAAGCTAAGAGTCAGATTCATGGCTTATTCATGGTAGTTTCGCGCATGCCATGAATGAGTGTACTCTGTGAAAAAATGGCGAATATACTCCTCCCTCAGAAGCATATTCGCCGATAAATTCATTTCAAATTGGGACCTAACACCTTAATTCAAAGGTGTTAGCCCAAGTGAGTGGCCTAAAGCCAGTCAGCAGAAAGAACTTAAGCCTGATAGCAATCCTTGTATGTAACCCTATCAGAAACGACCTCACAGATTTCAAACCCCACAAGCAGAGGGTGAAACGAGCGGATTTATAGTAGCCTCGGCGTAGATTTTTGCACAACTGCTTACATACGTATTCATCATGGCTTAGTAACTGGATGGAAACATAGATGTAACGCATTTGGACAGTTTATCAATAGTTATAGGCTTGCTGGAATGCTCAAATAACTCTCTCATATTGTTAGAATACTTGATGATCAGTCATTGCATTATTTTTTAGAAAAAAGGGTATTGTTATTGCGGATGTTAACTGAGTGATAAAATCAACCGCAGCATAACTGACGGCGAATTCAATGGGCTTAATCAGAGTCAGCATGCAATAAATATCCAGTACGGATGCCGATAGCTTGACTCGAAAGTCGCGCACTCTGCACTATGATAATAGCCAGCCTAGATATGGTGGGATCAGATAGGTACTTAGCTTATGATTATCACCAGATTAAGCGTTTTTCGTTCGATTATTTTAAATTTTTTCAGTTGATTAAAGGATCCCTATGTTTGTTGTCTCGCTTACTTATAAAAAGCCAATTGCAGAAGTGGAGTTACATTTAGCCGCCCATATTGCTTATCTTGATGAGTATTATGCCGCAGGGACTTTTGTCGCCTCGGGTCGTAAGGTGCCACGTACCGGTGGCGTCATCCTCGCCAAGGCTGAAAGTCGCGCGGCGCTAGAGGCTATTTTGCAGCAAGATCCTTTCTGCATTGCCGATGTCGCTGAGTTTGAGGTGATAGAGTTTGTGCCGACTAAAACGGCGCCAGGGTTAGAGCCGTTGCTTGAAGTGATTTAACCTACATCTTTGTTTGAAAATTATTCCGTGTACTTGGTTATAACAGGCTTGGCGGGTTGGGGGGACATAGAGTTCCCCCCATTTGGGTGTTAGTCAGTGTTTATGCTGTTTTTGGGGCGAACTTTTCCGATATTCTGCGACCTAGTTTGGTATTATGCCGTTTTCCCTCTTGAAACCTTACGCAGGTTTCCGCTGCGCGAGTCCCGCTTTTTATGTCTATTCAAACGCTGTTATCGACGGCTCTGGCGAAACGCCATGATTTTTTACAACAAGCAGAACAGGATCAAACCGATTGTTTTCGGGTGTTCCATGGGACAGTCGAAGGCGTCAGTGGCTTGAATGTCGATCGCTACGGCGATGTTTGGTTAGTGCAGAGTTTTCATCAGACCTTAACCGACGAAGAGTTGGTTGATGTCGGCACTGTTTTGTTACAACAGGCCGATTTGCCGATAGTGTATAACGATCGTTCATTAGGCCATTCCCGTGTATTGAATGCCTTATCACCCGCACTGACAGAGATCGCGAGTTCTGAGCGAGTAATGCAGGAAAATGGCATCAAGTTCAGCACTAAACTGCGCCACGAAGGACAAGATCCGCTGTTATTCCTTGATATGCGTGTTGGCCGCGAATATGTGCGGGCACACAGCCAAGATAAAACCGTGCTGAATTTGTTTTCCTACACCTGCGGCATTGGTACTGCGGCAGCCATCGGCGGCGCGACTCAGGTGATGAATGTTGATTTTTCTTCCTTTGCTTTAGCGACGGGCAAAGCGAATGCGGCGTTAAATCAGGTGTCGAATGTATGTGAGTTTGTGCAGAGTGATGCGTTTCCGGCATTGCGCCAATTGGCAGGCTTGAGTGTGGGAGGGCGCCGCAATCAAAAATTACCGAGTTATCCCAAATTGGCGCAAACCCAGTTTGATCTGGTATTTCTCGATCCGCCGCGTTATGCCAAGAGTGCTTTTGGTATTGTCGATTTGGTTAATGATTATCAAGGTTTGTTTAAGCCCGCATTAATGGCGACCAAAGTCGGTGGCACTATCGTTTGCTGTAACAATGTGGCGAAAGTCGAGCGCCAAGCATGGTTTGACAGTTTAGTGCGCTGCGTTGAAAAACAAGGCCGTACAGTCACTACGCACACTTGGCTCGATCCCCATGAGGATTTCCCTTCGTTCGATGACAATCATCCACTTAAAATAGTGGCACTGACATTAAGTTAGTTATACAAATGGTATAGTGATAAGAACTACATCGTGATATTAACAAGCAGGGCACCCGATTCGGTGCCCTGTTTATTTGTCCATTTATGTGCCGCTAGATGGGTTGCAAGTGGAAGGCAATCGCGACGCGGTTCCAGCCATTAATGGCAATGATTAAGCTGGTGAGGTCGACAATTTCTTTCTCGGAATAATGCTCAGTAAGCGCTGCATATTGACTATCATGCACGGGCGCAGTAGCAACTTGGGTTAAGATTTCCGTCCAGAGCAGTGCTGCACGTTCCCGTTCATTAAAGATTCCATCGACCTCCTGCCAAGCGGCAAGTAAATCTAAACGCAGCTGTTCTTCACCGTCGCTTCTGGCTTCCTCGGCGTGCATTCGCTGACAAAATGCGCAGCCATTGAGTTGCGATGCTCTAAGCTTGACTAAATGCACCAGTAATGGCGAAAAGTGGGAGTCGCCGGCTGCTTTGTCTAAGCTGAGCAGTGCGTTAGCGAGTACGGGTTGTAGCTGGTAAATTTGCTGGCGTGGTATACGTTCTGACATAAAAGCCTCCTATAAGCTGAGGCTTCAATCTAAGCGGTTAGCGCGACGTAGGATTGGATATTTGCGACATTTTACGCTTTTTGTATTGTCCTGGAGTTTGCTGTGTCACCCGTACAAAGTGTTGATGTAGATGGGCTTGATCGTAAAATCCGCAATCGAATGCGACCTGCACTAGGCTGAGGTTAGGTGATTGGCTGAGTAAGTTTCGGGCGATTTTGACTCTGTTTAATTGCAGTAACTGCGCGGGTGATAATCCGGTTTCTTGTTTAAATCTTCGTTCAAACTGGCGGCGACTTAGGGGCAGTTGTCTATAGAAATCCTCTAAACTGGCTTGGGTTTGAGTAAGCTTTGGTAAACTCGCCTGCACTAAGCTAATCATAGCGCTTTTATGTCGAGATAAGGGCACATCATATTGCCGCTGGTTGAGCTGCAATAACCAGTGCTCAAGTAGAGCGACGCGTTGGGCTGGCAGATTGGTTTCCGCCAGTTGCGATAGCAGTTGATCCAATCCTGTTAGCTGCAATTGCGTCGCATCAATAGTCGTCACTGATGAAGTAGACATAATATCTTGCAGTTCAATGCCGAGTAAATGAAACGCGCCGCCGGGGTGAAAACGAACGGTTATCAGCTCGATTCCTGGTAAAAAGGCGTGGGAATGTCGGCTCTGACCACAGTGAAATAACACTTGAGGTTCTTCGCCTCTTAGCGTTTGAGTAAGCGTTGGCGTTGGGAAATAGAAATGCAGGCTAGTGCCGCCGTCCGGATAAAATGTCTGTTCAATGCTCTGTGGTAAATTAGTCGCAACGCGCAAATGAAAGTAGCGCTGCACCCAAGGGCGAAGTGGCGCTAAGGGTTGGAAATGGCTAAAGCCTAAGTGCGCGAGTTCAGTTTCGAAACGTTTAAAGCTGCGCATTTCTAATAAATTTGCCCGATATCGCAAGCTGAGCACCATAAGGAAGAAAGGAAGGTCAGATTAATCTAACTGAGGCATTTTTGCACCTGTGTTGGTTGTACGCATTTGCCTTGGACTGGCATGGTCTGTCTATGCTGTTGCTGGTTAGCCAGAAGCATTTACAACCTGTTTATTCGGTTTATACCGATTTGACAGCTAATTGGCACTAGCTGAATAGACGCCTCGACCATGATCAACTTTTACGTTTGTACTGGGATCAACTGGTGTTAGTTGGCGATAAAAAGTCACCAAGGACAAGGTATATCCTTGGTGACTTTTTGTTTTTTTACTCTGTATTTTCACATTCGTTCAAACACGTTGTTAACGCACTGATTTTAAAACCAAACCTAAAGCACTTTGAACCTTATTGCCGTGCCGCCACTGCTGGCGAGTGCGAGGTTTAGGCTATCTTTAGCACTCACCTCTTTTGTTTCTATCACATAATCATAGGGGTTGGTTTTCCAATCGGCTTTTGCGCCATCGCGGTAAATCTGCGCTTGATAACGTTTATTCGGGGAGAGGAAATCCAGTTTGACCGTGACCTTGCGTGCAGTTTCATCCGTGAGTGCGCCTAAGTACCAATCACCTTGATCCTTCGCTTGGCGGGCAAAGACAATATAGTCACCGACTTCACCGGCAAGCGCGACACTTTGATACCAATCTGTGGGCACATCGCGGATAAATTGGAAGGCATCTAAGTGCTTTTCATAATTGCGCGGCAGATCCGCTGCCATTTGGATTGGGCTATAGAGCACAACGTACAAGGCGAGCTGTTTGGTCAATGTGGTTTGCACACGATTTTCAGCATCCAACCCCTTGGGCGCTAAGTCAAAAATTCCTGGGGTAAAGTCCATTGGACCCGCAAGCATGCGGGTAAAGGGTAACATGGCCGTGTGTTCAGTGCTGTTTGGTGGGCTCCCCCAAGCATTGTACTCTTGGCCGCGGGCACCTTCGCGGGAGATCCAGTTCGGATAGGTTCGGCGCAGGCCTGTGTCTTTGATCGGCTCGTGGGTATTGATACTGATGTGGTGTTTCGCTGCTTCAGCGACATTGTGCAAATACTCACCGACCATAAATTGGCCGTCGTGCCACTCGTGACGGGTAATGCCTTTGTCATCTATGCGCTTGATCTGGCCACCATCGGCGACATAGCCCGTCTTGACTTGAGTAACACCATGCTGCTCATACAGAGTGAAGGCATCAGCCATTTGCTCGCGATAATGCGTGACTGAACCTGCGGTTTCATGGTGGCCGATTAAACGTACATTTTGTTTTGCTCCGTAGGCTGTGATGGCGGGCAGATCGAAATCAGCATAGGCCTTGGTAAAGCTAAATTGATCGCCGTTGTGGAACCAGTCGCCGTCCCAACCTTCATTCCAACCTTCTACCAGTACACCATCAAACTGATATTTGGCGGCAAAATCCATATAACGCTTTGTTTCACTGGTGGTTGCGCCATGGGTTGGGCCCGAGCCCCAGGTATTTTCGTTTAAGTGCATTCCCCACCAAATACCGACGTATTTCCCTGGTTTTACCCAAGTAACATCGCCGAGTTTATTGGGTTCATTGAGGTTTAGGATGAGGTGCGAATTGAGCAGCCCAGTTGCTTTGTCGGCAATTTGAATGGTGCGCCATGGCGTATAAAAACCCACTTGGGTTTTGACGCGAATACCGTCGGACCAAGGCGTGAGATCGGCCTTAAGTTTGCCATCGCGCTGTTGATCTAAGGTCATGGCGGCAAAGTCCACCAAGGCGGCTTCGTGGATACTTAAGTGCGTACCGTCTGCGAGTTTAAAGGTGAAGGGGGTATGGGCTCTATCGACGTCTTTAAGCGCTGTGGTGCGATATAAATATTCGTAGCGATTCCAGCCGCGGGCAGGGATCCACCATGCTGTGGCTTTAGCGCTATTGCCGACATTGAACTCGGTTAACTCGTTAGTGATTAATAGCGGCGAATTGGCGGGCAGGGCAGCTTGTGGGGCTAAGTGATAGCGAAAGCCAATCCCATCGTCAAAGGCTTTAAATTCGATTTCGAGTTGCACCTTGCCATTACTTAATACAGCAGTCAGTTGATTGTGTTGATCGCGGATCCATTCCTGTTCGCCCCAAGGTTGTTGCCACTTTTCATCAGCACTTTTTTTATCGCTGCTTTTTATCTGTAATCCTTGACCGAGTTCGCCAAGGGATTGAAAAACTAAGCCTAAGCGGCTCGGTTCTATGACTGTTTTACCGCGAAAATCAATTTTATATTCGGGGCGGCCGGTATCATCACTCAAGCTGATTTGAATTTGTTGGTTGGGTGAGCTGACGGTAACGGTTTTGGCAAATACGTTGGCACTAAAAAGACTCGTGACCGCAAGGGCGAGGGCTGTAGGGCTTAATAGCGCTTGCGATAGTTTTTGTCGCGATGAGCTCTGGCGAGTGTGGCTGTTTGTTAAGTGGCAGTCTGTTAAGTGACGGGCAGTTAAGTCGCTGCGAGTAAACTGAATAGGGTTGGTCTTGATGAACATTCCTTGATCCTTATTTTTATAATGAATGTGACTCACAGCATACTAGTGGCGATGGCTTTTTAACCGCAACGGCCTGCATACGTATTCACCACATTAAGGCGTGGCGTAACAGACGTGACGTGAAGCACTGCGAGGGCACGAACAAAAGATGTGGTTTGCTTTTGACTCGAGTAAACTGCGCGCTTTCTTTTTTCTTAAAAGTGCAGGGCAAAGTGCGATTTATAGTGGGATTAACAGCATTAAAAGCCGCAGTAGTAAGGTCAAACCGTGAAAATTAGCCAACGTTTACAACAGATAAACAGCATGATCACAGGTTATTACGATCATATTTGGGATTGCTGCTGCGATCATGGTTTGCTTGGTATGCTGTTGTTAGAAAGGAGCGCTGCCCGCCACGTACATTTTGTTGATTGTGTCCCTTCGCTAATGCAGGCGCTTGAACTGCGTTTACAACGTTTCTTTCCCGCTGACATATCAGGCCTTAATCCACACTTAGATCCAAACTTAAACCCAGACATAGACCCCAATTTAAGTCGTCATAGTCAGTGGCAAGTGCATTGCCTTGATGTCGCGACTTTACCGCTCGCGCAAACCAGTGACAATGATAAACAGTTGATTATCATCGCTGGCGTGGGTGGTGAATTGCTGGTGGAATTAGTGCGGGCAATTCTAGCCAAACACCCACTGCGGCCCCTCGAATTTATTTTGTGTCCCGTGCATCATAATTACTATGTCAGGCAATCACTTTCGGCCTTAGGGCTAGGGCTTAAGTCGGAACACTTATTGGAAGAGAATCAACGTTTCTACGAAATCCTCCATGTCAGTACAATCGCTGCTCCAAATGGTCTATCTATCACTGCTACGGGGTCGTTAATGTGGCAGACATTAGATGAAGCAAACCTGCCGCGAGCACAACGCTACCTGTCGCAGCTGATTGGCCATTACCAACGCATGCCGGCGCACAAGCAAACTCCTGAAATTATTCACGCCTATCAGCAGCAATTGGCCCAGCTCTTGAGTGAGTATGAGTGAGCTTGAATGTTCTTGAGCATTTTTGCCGCTTGGGGATTACGCTGAGAACTAAGATGAGAACCAAAGATGAGCACCAAAGATGAGGATCAGGCGAAAGAGATGATGCATCGCGATCTCGTTGTTAATATTATGGGCAAAACGATTTTAGCATAAACCGTTAACAATCAATCTTGTAATCGTTAAAATCTATTAATCACTCGGACTGGACTGAGTGTGATTATTGCCTCTGTGGCAGTTTTTGATCTGCATTTGGTGTATTTTCGTTTATGCTGCGACTCCTTTTCGGCAAATGGCTACGACGATGCGTTTATTGAGAACCACCCAAGATCCTGCGGTTAACCTACAGACGGCCCGCGTTTTTTATCGCAGAGCTGCCCGCGCGATAGTGTTATCGGGTGAAGATATTTTGCTACTTTATACCCAAAAATACCGCGACTATAGCTTACCCGGCGGCGGAATTGACGATGGCGAGAGTCTTGAAGATGGACTGATCCGCGAGCTACAGGAAGAAACCGGTGCCTTAGACATTCAAGTGTTAGCGCCCTTTGGTCGCTATGAAGAGTTTCGACCTTGGTACCGTGAGGGGGCGAACGCGGTGCACATGGAGTCATTCTGTTATGTGTGCCGTATCGACACCACCTTGGGCGAGCGTGGTTTAGGTGAGACTCGATTAGAAGCCCACGAGATTAAAAATGGCATGCGGCCTGAATGGCTCAATATTCATCAAGCAATCGCCCATAATGAAGATATTCAGCGTAATCATCCCCATAAAGGCCAATCAATAGAGCGTGAAACTTTTTTGCTAAAAAAGATAGTGTTGGAATTTTTTTAAGTTTTATCATTTTAAATCATAACTTTAAACTATGATTTTATTTCATGTCAAACTTAGTTTTCTTGGTTTATTGGCGATTGAACGCCGTTATTTTAACCTGATTTTTTAAGTGGATGTGCTTCGAGTCTGTGCCTGACTCAGTGGATGTTTAAGACAATTTCTCACTCTTTTGCCGCAGCAGGGAAGACAATGCAGATTATTTTATTGACCCACGAACGCGAGTTAACCCGCAAAACGAATACTGGCCAACTCGCGTTAGCCGCATTCCCTGAAGAGGTGAAAAGCATCGTCTGGTCGAGAACGGCACCTGATAACGATTTAGTGGCTATGTTGGCATCCCAGCAAGCCAAGCTGTTGTTTCCTGCAAGTGATACTGAGTTTGCTATGCCCACTGATATTAACCCCTTAGAGACGAATTTAGCTGAGCCATCGCTCTCGAACGCACAAGCCTTGTTAGTGCCTGCGCAATCCACACTCATAGCAGCACAACGAATGCCGAGCCAAGTGGTGATTTTAGATGCGACTTGGCAGGAGGCGCGTAAGATGCTGCGCCAGAGCCCCTATCTTAAAACGGCTGCACGAGTCAGTTTGCCGCCACTTATGCCTGAATCCGCCTTTATATTGCGGCGTAATCAGCAAGAAGGGGGCTTGTGCACTGTAGAATGCATTATTGCGCTTTGGCGCCAGTGTGGCAGAGCAGAACAAGCGACGCTATTAGCGTCGCTGTTTACTGAATTGAATAGCCGTACTTGATTGCAGTGTTTGAGAGAGTGTTCGAGGAAGTGCATGAATAGATAATTAACGACTTTTAGCTTTGACCCATAGATAAATCACCGTCAGCTGAATCACCATCTGTTAAGTCACAGTCATTTAAATCAGAGCCAGTTATATTACCATCAGTTAAATCATAGTCATTTAAATAACAGTCAGATATATACACAGAAAGTGACTCATGGCACCGCCGAGCACAAACAAATGCCAAATGGCATGGTTGAATGGAATGCGTTTACCGACGTAGAACACAACTCCTAAGGTGTAAAATAACCCGCCTAAGATTAATAGATTAAAGCCTACCTCTGACATCGCCGCCGTTAAATCGCCCATCACAGTAACACATAGCCAACCCATAGAGAGATACAACACTAGGCTTAACTTTTTGAATTTGTGAATAAATAACGTCTTAAATAGGATCCCACCAATTGCAAGCGACCAAATGGCCGTTAAAATCACTATCGACTGCGTGCCTTGTAAGCTTATCAGCATCAAAGGTGTGTAAGTTCCTGCAATTAAACAGTAAATAGCGCAGTGATCGGCGATCTTCAGTTTATGTTTCCAGCCTGAATGGCTAACGCTGTGATATAACGTCGAGCATAGGAAAAGCACTATGATGCTCGCACCATAAATGGTTACGCCCGTAAGTTGAATTGGCGTTAGGTGATCTTGACCTTTAAGCAGCATGAGCACCAATGCCACAATCCCCGCAATGACACCTAGGCCATGGGATACACTGTTAGCGATCTCTTCTTTGATACTATATGGTCCAGATTTTACCGGGTTTTTAACTGTGTTTGGCTGTTCGGTAACACTTTGACTCGACATGGTAGATACACACTCGTAAACGATAATGACTGAGTCTATCAGTTAGAAAAATAAATCACCATATTTAAGCGTACACTTGTAAGCTTAAATTTATGGTTGGCTTCTATTTTTCATCTTTTAGATTTTTAACGCCGTCTTGCACTCCCATCAGTGCATCGCATTGATGATGCTATTCGCTTCAAGACGTGAGATTTAACATTCAATTTAGCGCGATTATGATCCCAATTCCCAGCCTTATTTGTCTTAACTGGCAAGTGGCTTATCAAGCACTGGCGTAAAGTACTGTGCTTGTAGCAGGTTGCATTCGCATTGAACTTTGCTCTGTTTGCCTCCTCTAATCTGCGTTGAGCACTCGTAAGTAAATGCAATCAATAGATAATTCGCTTTCAATATTCACCAACCCGATATTGGATTGATATTGGATTTGAGTGTAATCGTTCCACGTTAAGCATCATTGAAATCAATGGATACTATACAAAACCTAAGGATGGATTTTGCCTTTTCAACATCAACCCAAGGCCGCGCCTTTATTGACAGTATCTCCTACAGCAATAGCGATTGGAGATGATACTGATAGTGCTTTGCTTTTTTCGGGCACATCGCCAGAAGGCGAGACTTTTATTGCATTTGATCATCACCTCGGTGATCTGGATACTGCTCAAACGCCTTTTTTTACCACTGCTGCCGAGCCGTCAGCGTTCAATCGCGGTGCAGGCCTTTTAGTCACTGAACATGACACCCAAGCTATATATCATGAGCAGGCTCAAGATTTGGTACTGCAAGAAATCCATGCTGAACATCAAGATCAAGATAAATTGGTTGCTGAATCTGAATCCAAACTTGAACTGTCTAGGACAATACAAACCCGTGCTCAAGGATTGGGGTTACATACTCGTCAGCCATATTTCAAAGGATTAAGTCTGTTATTTTTTGTGATCTTAGTGCATGTGTGTTTATTTTTACTTATCTGCATTTTGTGGCGCCCGCAGTTAAATCCCTTTGGATTGAAGGAAATAGAAAGCCGTGGCCCTAAAGTGGCAGCGATCAAGGCTTACTTTATTTATGCTCCCGCGGTAGAGAAAGCCGAAACCTCAGAGTCCGAAACTGAGATCAAGGCCGAGGATAAGACTGAAGCGACAAGTTCTGTTACGCCTACAATTGTTCCCACACCTCAAACTCAAGTGAAGCCTCTGCCAATACTTGAAAAGGTCATGCCTGAAACAATAGCACCCGAAAAGGCCGTCTCTGAAAAAGTAGAGTCGGAAAAAGTGAACCCAGATACGGTTAAACCGAACATCACTCAATCGAGCCAATCTCAATCAAAGAAAACTCAATCAATTGCCCCAAGTGATGAACAACCCACTGAAACGATGGCAACAAAACCAACGAATACGTTGGATGCCTCAGAATTAAAGCCGCAGATTGGCGCTAAGAGCTCGCCCACAGCAGAAGGTGAGAGCACAATAGCGACAAGCTCAAGCATGAGTTTATTCACCCAGCAATATTTTGAACGTCAGCGCGAGCAAGCGCTCGATGATCTCGTCATTGAACAGGCCGATAAGTTCACCCGGAAATCGAATATGAGTGAAATGAGCCCAGAGATGGAGGTGCTATTTGTCCCTAACGCCGATGATTTCGGTGGCACAACGAGCCTAGATTTACCCTTAGATCCAAATCGTATTGTGCGTAAAGGTGATACGTGTTATCGCGTGGTACAAGTCGGCACTCAAGTTAATCCTTACGCCGAAAATTTAGGCTTCCCATTTGACTGCAGTGGCAAAAAAATCAATCAAGCTATTGATGATGCCATTCAATCTCGATTAAACAAAATGATGCTCAAACCCCATAAATAGTGACTTTCTTTTATGATTTATTTTCATGCTAATTATGGATTTTTTAGTTTAATTTTATTTAATCAATTAAAAACAATTAATTATGAATCTTTATTTTGGATTGGTGGTTAAGGTTTTTAATTGCTTTTTTCCTTGTTTGTTGCTGCCGCTTCTGTCTATACTGCCCACTCATCTTGTCGGAGTGCCTCTTGGCTGAGACCGTTTATTCGGGATCCGTTGAACCTGATCAGGTTAAAACCTGCGAAGGAAACAAGCGTAATAACACACATTAAATCGCTAAAATAGACGGCTTGAACACCTGTTTACTCAGCAGTGTTTTAAGCCTTAATGTTTAGATTTAATCGTTATTGAGCAGGGTAACTCAATTTTTGAAGCCAGTGTTGGCCACAAAAGTTGATTGCCATGTCCAGCTATCAACAACTCAATTCTCCAGACAAGCAACTCCATTTTTTAACGTGAGATTGCTTATGTCCAGTTCAAACCCAAACCCAGCTGTAGCTGCCAATGCGATAGAAATCACAGCACCAGAATCGACAATCCCTAATAAATCGACAGTGCCTAATAAATCGGCTGAGTCTAGTCAATCAATCGTGCCTAAGGCGCCGAGTCGCCGCGAAACCCGCGCGCAGGCTCAAGCCTTTATCGATACGTTAGCGCCGCTGCAACATCCTAATTCACAAAAGATTTATCTCGAAGGTTCCAATGCCGATATTCGCGTTGGCATGCGGCAAATCCTGCAGACTGACACGCTTATCGGCGGTACCGATGATGCGCCTATCATGGAAAAAAATCCGCCAATCCGCGTGTATGATTGCGCCGGACCTTATTCCGATCCTGAGGCCGATATCAATGTGCGTCTAGGCCTGAGTAAATTAAGACAAAACTGGATCCTAGCCCGCAACGATACAGAGCAATTACCCTGCGCGACCTCAGACTTTACCCAACAAAGACTCGCCGATGACGGTTTAGAACATCTGCGTTTTGAGGCAGGTTCGAGTGCCATTGTCCGCCCACGCAGAGCGCTGCAGGGTAAACGAGTCAGTCAATTACACTATGCCCGTCAAGGGATTATCACGCCCGAAATGGAATATGTGGCGATCCGCGAGAACATGGCACTTGCCGAAGTACAGGATGAAATCCTCAATCGTAAAGCCAAGGGCGAAGCTTTTGGTGCCTTAGTCGGCGAACCGATTACCGCCGAATTTGTCCGCGTTGAAGTCGCCCGTGGCCGCGCGATTATTCCGCTGAATATTAACCATCCCGAAGCCGAACCTATGATCATCGGGCGTAACTTTCTGGTGAAAGTGAACGCCAATATCGGTAACTCGGCGGTGACCTCTTCCATCGAGGAAGAAGTGGAAAAGCTCGTCTGGTCTACCCGTTGGGGCGCAGATACGGTAATGGATTTATCCACAGGTCGTTATATCCACGAAACCCGCGAGTGGATCATCCGTAACTCGCCAGTGCCCATTGGCACAGTGCCGATTTATCAAGCGCTGGAGAAAGTGAACGGCGTGGCAGAAGATTTAACCTGGGAAGTGTTCCGCGATACCTTGATTGAACAAGCTGAGCAAGGTGTTGATTACTTTACTATTCATGCTGGTGTGCTGCTGCGTTATGTGCAGATGACGGCTAAACGCGTCACTGGGATCGTTTCCCGCGGCGGTTCAATTATGGCCAAATGGTGCCTGAGTCATCACAAGGAAAACTTCCTCTACAGCCATTTTCGTGAGATCTGTGAACTTTGCGTTGCCTACGATGTATCCCTGTCTTTAGGTGATGGTATGCGTCCCGGATCGATTGCCGACGCTAATGATGCTGCCCAGTTTGCAGAGCTTGAAACCTTAGGTGAGCTAGTCAAAATCGCGTGGGAATACGACGTGCAAACCATTATCGAAGGGCCGGGACATATCCCGATGCAGCTCATTAAAGAGAACATGGACAAGCAGTTAGCTCACTGCGATGAGGCGCCGTTTTACACGCTTGGCCCGCAAATCACCGATATCGCACCTGGGTATGATCATTTCACCTCCGGCATAGGCGCGGCCATGATTGCTTGGTACGGCTGCGCTATGTTGTGTTATGTCACGCCAAAAGAACACTTAGGATTACCGAATAAACAAGATGTTAAGCAAGGTTTGATTGCTTATAAGATTGCCGCCCACGCCGCCGATGTGGCGAAAGGTCATCCGAGTGCGCAAATTCGTGATAATGCGCTGGCAAAGGCGCGGTTCGAATTCCGCTGGGAAGATCAATATAACTTAGGACTCGATCCTGAAACCGCACGTGCTTATCACGATGAATCCTTACCGCAGGAATCCGCTAAAGTCGCGCATTTTTGCTCTATGTGCGGCCCTAAATTTTGTTCGATGAAAATCACCCAAGATGTGCGCGCCTATGCCGCTGGCTTAGAGGCGGCACAAGCGAAGGCGGATCAAGTTGAAGCTGATGACCAAGCCATGCAAGTCACAGTCAAGACGCCGCAGGAGTTGGAAGCGGCTATGGCGCTAAAATCGGCACAATTTGCTGCTTCGGGCGCCGAGATCTATCACGTGAAAGACAAGCTCGTCGCCGAAGCTGAGGAAGCCTAATGATGCTGGGTATTCATGGGGGGAAATTGCCCATGAATACCGAGTACCCCGCGTTTGTCTGGACTATAGCCGGTTCAGACAGCGGCGGCGGTGCCGGTATTCAGGCGGACTTGGCCACGATTCAGGATTTGGGCTGCCACGGTTGCAGCGTGATCACCACAGTGACGGCGCAAAGCTCTGTGGCGGTCACTTTAGTTGAGCCCGTATCAGCGGCGATGTTAATGGCTCAGCTGACGACTTTACTTTCCGACTTACCACCCAAAGCAATTAAAATCGGCTTACTGGCAGATCAAACTCAAGTGGCATTGCTGGCAGATTGGATCGCGAGTTTTAAAATCCACTATCCATCTGTGCCTGTGATTGTCGATCCTGTGATGGTCGCCAGTTGTGGCGATGCATTAGCAGTAGATAACTGTCAGGATATAAAAAGTGCGGCCAAATCAGCCTTAGATTTTAAGCCTTTCAAAGGTTTAATCGAACTTATCACGCCCAATGTGCTTGAACTTGGGCGATTAACTCACAGTGATGTTTCAACGAAAGCGCAATTCGCTGCTGCTGCACTGGCTTTATCCCAGAGTCTTGATTGCAGTGTGCTCGCCAAAGGGGGCGATGTAAGCTTTGGCAGCACTGACATTCTTGCTGATACTCATGCTCAAACTCACGCTAGCACTTATGCTCAAACTCAGGCTAATGTTCATGTTATCGCTCTTGATAGCAACGGCTGGGACCTTGCGCTTGCCGAGGATTATCTAGTTTGTCGTCAAGTGCGCGCAAGCTCTAAACTACATCAAAATGGGCGTTTCTGGTTAGCCTGCCAGCGGGTTAATACCCGTCATAACCATGGTAGCGGCTGTACTTTGTCATCGGCCATTGCCGCTGTGTTAGCGCAAGGTTTTGTATTGCAAGATGCGGTGGTGGTTGCGAAAGCCTATGTGAGTCAAGGCTTAAGCGCGGCGATTGGTTTAGGGCAAGGTCCAGGGCCGTTGGCCCGAACGGGTTGGCCTAATGATGTGTCCCGCTATGCCAAGATAAATCTGTGTGATGGCAATTTTATTAGTCATCACCTCAATCAACATCTTGATGTTAGGTGTGATTTAGTTGCAACAGTTTTATCTGCAACAGATCAGGCTACCTCTCAGGTAAGAATAGCCTCGACGCCACCTCAAAATATTTTATCCCACGGTTTTAAAGTGCTCGATGCCGATCTTGGTGTTTACCCTGTGGTGAGTGACTTAACCATGCTGGAGGGTTTGTTAGCTGCGGGCGTTAAAACCGTGCAGTTACGGATAAAAACCGACATCAGCGAGTTAACTACTGCAGAGTTAGCCGAATCTGATTTAGGTAAATCTGCGCTAAGTAGATGTGAGTCAGGCGAACCTGAGTTAATTGGCTCCGAATTAGAAGCACAAATTCAAACGGCCATTGCCTTAGGTAAGCATTTTAATGCGCAGCTTTTTATCAATGATCACTGGCAGTTAGCGATAAAATACCATGCCTTTGGGGTACATTTAGGCCAAGAAGATCTCGCCGTTACCGACTTAGCGGCCATTCAAGCCGCGGGGCTCGCGCTAGGCATATCGAGCCACAGTTATTTCGAGTTGCTATTGGCGCACCAATACTCGCCATCCTACATAGCGCTTGGGCATATATTCCCAACCACGACGAAGCAAATGCCTTCGGCGCCCCAAGGGCTCGCAAAACTTAAACACTATGTGGCGTTACTCCAAGATCATTATCCCTTGGTCGCCATTGGCGGTATTGACTTAACAAATCTGGCAAAGGTGAAAGCCACAGGGGTTGGCAATATTGCTGTAGTGCGCGCAATAACGAAAGCTAAGGATCCGTTAGCTGCGTTTGCAGAGCTGAGCCAAGCTTGGGAGCAATGTAGCTTGTCTGAAGAACTGGCTGTAAACCATGAGTTGGGTGCTAAGCATGAGTAAAAACCCACTGCTTGCTCACGCAGAGGTTCTTTGCGGTCATATACACAGCGACAATGAACACTGCGGCCATGCACTCAGTGATGCCGATTTCATCCGTTATTCTCGGCAAGTCTTATTGCCAGAAGTGGGTGAGGCTGGGCAATTACAACTGGCCGACGCTGGTGTCGCTATTATCGGTCTTGGCGGTTTAGGGCAATTGGCGGCGCAATATCTGGCCTGTGCAGGTATTGGTCGCTTGACCTTAATCGATATGGATAAGGTTGAAGTATCAAATCTGCCAAGACAATTGTTATTCAACGATGCCGATATTGGACTCAATAAGGCGCGAGTTGCCAAGCAAAAGCTCAATGGCATAGCACCGCATTGCACTGTTACTGCCTATGAAACAGTATTTAGTGCTGCGACATCAGCCCATCACTTCGCTGAGGTTTTACAATTAAAACAACAAGGTAAAAGAGTACTTGTGCTTGACTGCACCGATAACTTCGCGACTCGCCAAGCCATTAATCACAGCTGTATCGAAGCGGCTTTGCCTTTAGTCAGTGCGTCAATCGCAGCATTTAGCGGTCAATTGTTTGCAGTCGACCAAATGCGGTTCCCCTATGGTGGTTGTTATCACTGTATTTTCCCCGCACAAACGAGAGTGTCGCAGAGCTGCAGTACCCAAGGCGTACTCGGGCCGAGCGTAGGCGTCATGGCGTCAATGCAATCTTTGGTGGCCATGCAACTCTTGTTGAATGTGGATAGTTGTGATGAACCTAAAAGTGCCTTGTTGGGAGGTTTTTGGCGCTTCGACGCTAAATCACTTTCATGGACAGCGGCGACATTAACGCGGGATCCCCATTGTGACGTATGTGGTCCAAAAGAGGTTCGTTCATCATCCGATAAGCTCAGCAAACTATAAAGTATGGAGGTTTGATATGATTTTAATTCACATAAATAATGTCCCGCAGCCATTAACGGAACCGACTTCACTCGCGGCTGTGATCCTCGCGCAAGATATAGCCCTCGACTCAGTTGCTATCGTGTTGAATGCAGAGGTGGTTCCGCGTAATCGCTGGCAATCGATTCTCTGCCAACATGAAGATAAATTAGAACTTTTTTCAGCTGTAGCGGGAGGCTAGTATGTTAACGATTGCCGATGTGGAGTTTGAATCACGGTTATTTACCGGAACGGGAAAATTCAGCAATAGCCAAGTGATGCTTGAGGCGATAACGGCTTCAAAATCGCAGTTAGTGACAGTTGCGATGAAAAGAATTGATTTTAAAATGGGGCTTGATGATTTACTCACGCCGTTACGTCAAGCGGGTGTCCGGCTATTGCCTAATACTTCGGGGGCGAGAAACGCCAAGGAAGCGGTGTTTGCGGCTGAGCTTGCCCGTGAAATGCTGGGAACTCATTGGATTAAGCTCGAAATCCACCCGGATCCTAAGTACCTAATGCCCGATGCGATTGAAACCTTAGAGGCGGCTAGAATCCTCTGTGAGAAAGGCTTTATCGTGTTGCCCTACGTGCATGCCGATCCTGTGCTGTGCCGTCGTTTGGAAGAAGTGGGCTGTGCTGCGGTTATGCCACTGGCGAGTCCGATTGGCAGTAATCAAGGTTTAGTCACTGAAAGCTTTTTAAAAATCATCATAGAGCAGGCGCGGGTGCCAGTGGTGATCGATGCCGGTATTGGCGCGCCTTCACAGGCAGCGCGGGCAATGGAGCTGGGCGCCGATGCGGTGCTCGTCAACACCGCCATCGCCAGCAGCGCGTCGCCGATAGTGATGGCCGAGTGCTTTAAAGAGGCGGTGCAATGCGGCAGACGGGCCTTTGAAGCTGGGCTTGGCCGAGTACAAACGGGCGCGGTACATACCAGTCCTCTGACGGGATTTTTAAACCAATGAGTTTTGTAGCGGAATTTGCCAAGATCCCACGGGATAAACTGTTACTCGATTTGTATTCTTGCACTGCCCAAGATGTTGAGCGGGCGTTAGTGAGTCCAGCAGGGGATTTACGTAGCTTATTGGCCTTGCTATCACCTGCGGCGGAACCTTATATCGAAACCATGGCGCAGCACTCTGCGGCGCTAACGCGGCAGCGATTTGGCGCGAATCTGGGCATGTATTTACCGCTATACGTCTCGAATCTGTGCGCTAATGAGTGTGATTACTGTGGCTTTAGCATGAGTAACAAACTCAAACGCAAGACCTTGAATGAGCAGGAGTTGATGGCCGAAATGGCCATTATCAAAGATAGGGGCTTCGATTCTATTTTACTGGTGTCAGGTGAGCATGAAACTAAGGTCGGCATCGATTATTTCAAGCAAATGTTGCCGCTGGTAAAGCAGCAATTTAGCCATTTGGCGATGGAGGTCCAGCCCATGAGTGAGGACCATTATTGCCAGTTAGTCGCGCTAGGTTTAGATGCTGTGATGATTTATCAGGAGACCTATCAGCCCGAAACTTATGCTCGTCACCATTCTCGAGGTAAAAAAATGGATTTTGCCTATCGTTTAGCAACACCGGACAGAGTTGCGGCGGCGGGCGTCGATAAAATTGGTCTTGGGGTATTACTGGGGCTGGATGATTGGCGTTTAGATGCGTTAATGATGGGATATCATCTCGACTATTTAGAGCGACGCTATTGGCGCACCCGCTTTAGTCTTTCGCTACCAAGGTTACGACCTTGTACTGGCGGGATCACCCCAAAAGTCATGCTATCGGATCTAGGTTTAGTGCAAATGATTTGTGCATTTAGACTTTTTAATCAACAGCTTGATATCAGCATGTCGACAAGGGAAAGTCCTGAGCTGAGGGATAATCTTTTGCCACTTGGGATCACTCAAATCAGTGCGGGCAGTTCGACACAACCGGGAGGCTATCAAGCGCCTGACAGTCAACTCGATCAATTTGAGATAAGCGATGATCGCAGTGTCGAGCAAGTTATCGAACAGATGCAACGGCAGGGTTTTAATCCGGTATTTAAAGATTGGGAAGCTAATTGGATCACTAGATAGAACAGACAGTAAATTAAGGCCGAGAATGCGGATAAAACCTGTACTTTTGTAATCCGTTGGTTAATAATTAACCCATTAATCACAGCGTGCAGGAATACCGTTATGCAAATCCAATCTGCTTATTCATCCGGTCTGCAAGGCTTGCAAAGTGCGCAATCTGGGCTCACTCAAGCAACAATAGATGTGGCTAAACCGACACCGACGCAAAGTGCATCTCCGGCTGAGCCTGCTAGAGATGTTGCCCAGCCCGATAAAACCTCGGCATTACTGGCAGCTAATGAGTCATTAAGACAAGGTGAAGCTTCAACAGAAGTGATTGAAACTGACTCAGAAACGATAGGTTCGATCATTAATATTAAGGTGTAAATATCATGTCGGTTGTGGCGCTATCACCTAAGGTTGGAGCGCCATCCTCTTCATTTTCGGCACATGATAAGATGCTCAGCTCGAATCTAAGCCAGAGTCACGCTAATAGCACTTATCAAGGAGCCAGCGCTCACACAGCAGGCTCCTCAAAAATTGAAGCGAGTGGTGTCCATGAACTACAGGTTACTGGAACTTCATTTGCTCCAGTTCAAGCCACGCCTATTACTTCATTAGCTGCTAAAGTTTCTCAATCTCTCCACTCATCACCGAATGTGTCTTTTGCTGCTTCTAGTGCTGTTTCATCAACTGCTGCATCTGTACTTCCTGTACTGAATGGTGCAAGCCAAGTACTCGAGGTCGCTCCTTTTTCCGTACCAACGCCAAGGAGCAATCCTCAGGTAAATACGTTAAATGATCGAGCTAGCTTACATGCCGATGCGAGTTTTAGTTTGTTAACAGGACCAAGATCCATTTCTGGTGTACGCGGGGGACAGATTGCGGCACCTATTTCTACTCAGGTATTTTCGCCAGTCGCGGGTACGAGTAATAGCGGAATTGGGGTAAATTCCTTGGCTACAATAAGTCCAAATCTCAGTGTAACGAGCAATATTCCCGTTGATATTTTTACGCCTCTGAGTCCATCAATTGGCACTAGTGGTACTGATATTCCTGCTTTCAATCCATCTAGCACGGGTGATGTTTCTCCAATAATGCCTGATTTAGCTGCAGTGCTTGGACCACAAACTGTCTTTACTGGAACTGTGTTAGTTGATCCCACTACGTCCGATTCTGCAATCAACAGTTCTGTAAATAAGAGTGCTGTAAATAAGAGTATAGCAACGAGTGCAGGGCCTGTTGGTCAGTCAAACTCTGCGCAAGCCTTAGATCAATCAGCTAGCAATGATGTTGCTCAACCGACTGTGTTAGAACAATTTACTCAAGTTTTCGGTGAAGCTCAGGCTCAAGCTGGTCCTGTAGATGCTCCTGCGACAGCGTCTAATCCAGATGATAGTCAACAAGTCTTAGCTGCTGTCTTTGCCCCAAATGATAATCAGCTTGAAAAGCAAGTACAGGAAGAAGAATCGCGGAAACAGCAAATAGCAGCAGCGGAAGAGGCAAAGCAGCAATCACTGGTTCAGCAGGCTCAGGAACAAGAGATACAAGCCCAAGAAAAAGTACAGGCTCAACAGCAACAGCAAGTCGATGAACTTAAAACTCGAGATTCAGAGGTTAAAGCCCATGAGCATGCCCACGCAACCGTCGGAGGACAATACGCTCAGAGCCCGAGTTTTAAGTATGAAAAGGGTGCTGATGGCCAACGTTACGCCACCGATGGCGAAGTGCAGATTGATGTCTCTCCAGTGGGAGGCGACCCGCTTGCAACGATAAACAAAATGAAGCAAGTTTATGCCGCAGCAATGGCTCCTGTTGACCCGTCATCAGCGGATATCCGTGTTGCCGCGGAAGCCTTGCAAAAAATGAATGAAGCTAAGGTGATGCTGGCAGAGGAGCGACAAAAACAAATTGTTGACTTGCAAACGACTCAAACATTAATAGACGCAGATGCACAAATCAAAGAGTTGCCACCGTTAGAAAAACATACACCTGTAGTGACGGGAGACGTTGATGAGTCCGGTAATATTGCTCAGCCCCAAGAGGCTGTATTCACCCCCGCCTCTACTGCGCTTGATAAGCTAAAACAAGCGATCGAGGCGCAAACGGCCAACACGAGAGTCATTGATACTGGTTCGAAAACCTCTTCTGATATCAGTGACTCAGTCACTACATCGACCACAGTGGAAACGATTGAGCCACCGACCGCAACTTTAGCATTTGGAGAAGCTTCAACTTCAGCGGATTTAGCGACGGGTTTTATCTCAAGATCCGATAGTGCTGCAAGCCGTTATTATGTCGCGGTTGCACAAGCCAGTGCTGGACCTTCAGCTCGTGTCGATATGACGTCGCAAGCCAATATTCAGTCTTCGTATCTGGCATCTTCAAATGAGCTGCTTAGCAATTTGCAATCTACGGATGTTTTGTCCGCAAACGATGTAAATGAGCAGTCTTCAAATATCAGTGCTAGCGCGAATACGAATGTGTCTTTGCAGAGCGAGTTATATGTGAAGGATGACCTTTTACAGGAGACGGGATTTATTCAGCCACAATATTTGGGTGATCAACAAGCGCGCTATGTCGACTTTAGTGTGTAAGATTAGGCTTTAACTATTCCCATGATTCGCTGTTCATCATCTTTTTCGAAACAACTTCTCAGTACCACTAAGAACTAACCATTTAATCAGCAGTTAGCACTTATCGTTTTGCTCACTCGAATTGATAACTCGTTTGGTATCTTGCTGTTAATGACTATTCGTCGTTTCAATTCCATGCTGTTTTAAAATCAAGGAAGCAAGCAGTTTTGATGCAGGCCCTTGTTGATCCCTATTAGGGATAACTAAGCTCAACATGATGCGACGTTTTTGGCTACCCTCAAGATGTAAACGTACTAGATTACCCGAAGCCAATTCTTCTTGGACTAAGAAAGAGGGGATCCAACAGAAACCAATACCTTGATTTAAAATGACTTTAGCTTCATGGAAGTTAGAGACTGTCCAGCGCTGCTCAGCTTTGAGCCAGCCGATATCAATGTTGGATTGTACACCAGTATCTTTAATCACTAACTGTAAATATTGTGCCAATAGTTTATCGTCTTCAATTGTGCCTAAATCAGCGAGTGGGTGATTTGGATGACAGACGAGGTAGAGTTCTTGTTCACATAAGGGTTCGGATAAATACCCTTTAGGCGGCACCCCTGCACAGATAGCAATATCGACTTTACTCTGCAGAATGAGCTCTTGAGTACCGGTGATCACTGAGTCCAGCATGATGATTCGAGTGCCACGACTGTGGGGCAGAAACGCATTGAGGGCACACACTAAGCTTTCCATCGGATAGATAATTTCACGGGCAATCGTGAGTGTCGGCTCCCACCCTTGTTCAAGATTACTCGCAAGTTGTTCTAACTCGTTGACGGCTTGGGTGACATGCCGTGAGCGGCGCAGCAGCACTTCGCCCTGCGGGGTGAGATAGGCTTTACGGCCTTTGACTTCGAGTAGCTCGATACCTAATTGATGCTGTAATTTGGCAACGGCATGGTTAAGTGACGATTGACTCTTGTTGAGTTTTTCGGCCGCTTGGGCATAGCCGCCAAAATCGACCACCGCTTGCAAAATACGCCATTGTTCTAAGGTAGATTTAGCTCGAGTCATTATAATCTCAAAAAAACGATAGATTGAGGCTTATAGTGGCCACTTCTTACGAATTTTTCAATTAAATATCATAGAGTCAGTCATTCTCACGACATATAGATAGTTATGTCGCGCTAAGTTATTAAGGGGATAGAGAGGCTAATCATGACGATTTTCAGTGTTTGCGCCCGAGCGAGTCACAAACACATCCTAAGCATTAACACTTAAAACGCACAAGAACCTGTTGCGTCGAAAGCTTGATTGTTGGAATTGTCAGCATGTTCTGAAGCGGTGCTATTTGAAATTCTTTGGATCAGCGCAGCACTATCAACGGGGGCGCCAATGACCGCTTTTAATTGGTCACTTAAGCTCAAAGCGTCTTCATTGATGACTAATACATTGAATAATTTTAGTTTGTCTTGGCAGTTGAATGTAGATTGAGCTACCAGCTGGGCTAGCGATGCTTGCCAGAGTGATTGGTAGTAGAGCGGTCCTTCGTTGGCGATAGCATTGAAGCTATAAGGATAATCCTGTGTTTGTGGCCAGTCTTGACCAAAGCTCGCATTAAACTCCGCACCGAGATCGGGGTAGACTTGTGCACTTGAGTTTTGGTAAAAGTTGACTGCAACCTTAGCGCGAAAGACTTTAAGCTGCTTCGAATAAGCTTTAGCCAGTGTTTCACGCTCCTGTAAATAGGTGTGCTCAAACTGCGGAAAGAGTTGATGGCGCAGTACTTCTGCTAACCAAAGACTCGCCACAAAATAGCTATCTTGACTCTGTCCCATGGCATTGTTGAGGTAGAAATGGCTCGCTTTAGCAAGGGAAGTGACAGCCTCTGCGATAGACTCGGTTAATTGCTCAATGTCTTTGTAGTTACTCAGCTGTGGCTTGAGATCTAAAGCTTGTTGTCCAAATTGCTGGCCGAGTACACTTTGACGCAATGTCTGCTGTTGACTACCTTGCTGTGGATTATGGTTGTAAGCCACATAGATTTCACCCAACAATCTTTGCTGGTGGTAGACCCTGACGATATGCGGCCGATTAGGAACGGTTGGTGTTTTCTCGGCGTTGGCGGTTGCTATGGTCTCAAAGTGTAAACCAAACTCTTGCAGATAAGTAAAGCTGCGACTCAAGACGTCAGAGGTTTGCCATGTCGGCCCCTTGGCTGATGCTTGTTGTGACAGGGTTCGCCCAATATCCCAGGGAGCCACTTGCAGATCTTGGGTTTGGCTATCGAGAAAGGCTTTGACTAATTCAGGGGATGATAACTGCTGCGAACTAAGCACTAATGCGCTGTAATCGGTAAAGCCTGCAGCAGTGGAAGCTTGTTGGCGCTGCTCAGCAATTCGCTCTAATGCCGTTTGATTGGTTTCACTGGCTCTGGCTTGGTAGGCCTGCCATACATTTTTGCGACATACGGCGTTTTCTTGCGTCAGTAAGTAACTGGCGATAGTGCCAGAAAAGTCGCTCTGCTTTGAACTGTCGGGCTTCGGCTCGTCACTTTTATCCTCTTTTTTATGCAGATGATGTTGCTGAGTCACTTCAGGTTGGCATTGGCTGTCATTGAAGGCAAGACTAAATTGTTGACTGGCTAACCCTTGGCCTATGCTGGCTTGCGCTGTATGTAATTTCGCTTTCTCCTCGGCGCGCCAATGTTGTTGTAGCAATTGTTTAAGCTGTTGGCTCAGCAGTATTTGTTCTGCATTGCCTTGGGCTAAGGCGTAGGCGAGTTGGCTCAATTCAGTTTGGCTGAGAAGTTGCGACAGGGTGTCGGCGAGGTGTAGCTGGCATTGCAGTAGACCCTCGCGTTCCTCACTTGGTAAGTTAAACCCACGGTAATAGTTGAGCCTGTCGTTGATATTATTAAGCCCTAACATCTGTTGCTCAAAAATAAGCGCGCGCTGGGCCAAGGTTAATTCAGACGCAGTTAAACGCGCATTGGCGAACACAGTCGCAAGATCAATACTTGGCAAACGCAGGCATTGTTCAACTAAAAGGGGAACAGGGCTTGGCGCCGCATAGGCGGCATTCGTAACATAAAGGCTCAAGCCAAACAGGCTAACCAGTAAAGTGGGTTTTAACATGGGTTATGTGTTCTGCATCTGTGATGGAATGAGTTAACTTTGACTTAGTATCCAATTGAGTTAGCTTCAAGTCATTGTTATGCATGAAACCCTGTTCTGTTCTGGATGTCAACGATAAGGGTGGGAGTCGCCAATGTATTGCTATTCAAGGAAGGAGTTATAATGAGCTGCTGAACACTTACATATTCCAGATGAACTAGAGGAATGGTGATCTTTCGGCTTTTGATATCAGTCATTACCAACTCAAACCTTGAGGACGCAATGACTGATATTTGCTTACTTCAGACTGAAAAGGTTAGTTTAAATCCTGATTAGGCTGATTTTTCACCGCGATAATCGTGGCGCGTTTGGGCGCAGGATAACCTTCAACCGTTTTGGTGATGTCGTTAGGATCTAGGTATTCAACCAGTGATTCGTTGGGCATCCAGTCGGTACGGCGTTGCTCGGCAAGGGCTGTGACATCGGTATCGACACAACGGATATCAGTGAAATCACACTTTTTTAACCATAGCATGAGCGCGGCAACGGACGGAATGAACCATACATTATTCATTTTGCCATATCTATCTTGAGGCACGAGTACGGCATTTTCGTCTCCATCTATCACCAAGGTTTCTAGCACGAGCTCACCACCGGTGCGCAATTGATCACGCAGCTGTAACAAGTGATCGATAGGCGAACGTCTGTGATACAAAACGCCCATGGAGAAAACCGTGTCAAATGCATCAAGCGGTGGCAGCTCTTCAATGCCAAGAGGCAACAAGTGCACAGGGTGATGTGTGCCCGCTAATCGTTTTACCGCCTCAAATTGACATAAAAACAACGGCGAAGGGTCGATACCGACGACGCGCTTAGCACCTGAGCCCAACATGCGCCACATGTGATAGCCGCTGCCACAACCGACATCGAGCACAGTGCGGTTGTTTAGCGGCGAAATATGTTGCTTAACGCGGTTCCATTTCCAGTCACTGCGCCATTCGGTATCGATATGTATGCCATGAATGTGGAAGGGGCCTTTACGCCATGGCATAAACAGACGCAGCAGGTTTTCTAGCTTCTCTTTTTCGCCTGGGCTGAGTTGCTCGCCGCTACCGACGGTCACGCTATCAACAAAATCCACTTGGTCGGGTGCTGGATAGTGCAGCTTGTTGAGCACTTTTTCCCACTTTGGCAGGTTGCCGTGTTTATGCTCCCGTTGCCACTTGCCTAAAATGCTCGGCAGGGTTTCTAGCCAGTGCTGTAGATTCGAATCGGCGATTTGTTGGTAAAACGAGCTAAAGCTGATCACTTGATGGCCACCATAGAAGCAAAGTTAAAGCATTGGAACCAGAGACTAAAGTGACTAAAGCCTTGGCTGGTGAGTCGTTGTTGATGCGTGGCTAAGGTGTCTGGCTTCATGACATTTTCCAGCGCACTGCGTTTTTGGCTGATCTCAAGTTCGCTGTAACCATTAGCGCGTTTAAAGTCTAAATGTTGCTCTTCCAATAAGGTTTGGATAGGAGCATCTTCGAAGCGAATTTTTTCCGACAGCACTAAAATCCCACCGGGGTTTAGGCCCTGATAAATTTTGGCTATCAGGGTTTCTCTGTCTTCTGGCGGTAAAAACTGCAAGGTAAAATTGAGTACCACCAGTGAGGCATTTTGAATATCGATATCGCGAATATCACCGCAAACCAGATCGACATCCGTATCGCTGACATAGGCATTCAGGTTCTCTTGGCAGCGTGCGACCATAGATTCACTGTTATCTACAGCAATAATGCGACATTGGCGGCCTTGGATTTGGCGACGAATACTTAAGGTCGCGGCACCGAGTGAGCAACCCAAATCGTAAATTTGAGTATTTGGCATGACGAAACGATCTGCAAAATCGCCTATGGTATTGATAATTTGCGTATATCCAGGCACTGAGCGGCGGATCATGTCACTGAATACGCCTGCTACACGGTTATCAAACTGGAAATCGCTAATATGCTCGCTCGCTTGAGCGTAGATAGTGTCTTGAGAAACGTTCATCTGAGATTTTTCATGGGAATTCAACTGTGCATTTTAACGAATCAGAGCGATTAGCAGCAAGTCTCATGCTAGTAATTTGCGATAAATTTTTGTCTAATACTTAATAGATAACAAAATCGTTACATGTACATCAAGTACTAAGGGCTCAACTTGAAGTTTGTGATCCACTTAATTGTGATCTTGTGCAGCTGTTTTTTGAGTATAACGGGGCAGGCAAGTCCGTTGTCCTCTGAGCCATTAATCATCGTTATGGGTGAGGATAGCTTTCCCTATCAATATGTCGACAACGATGGCGAGCCGACTGGATTACTGGTTGATTTATGGAAAGAGTGGGCTAAACAAAGCCATACCCAAGTCGTTTTTGTGGCGCGCCACTGGCATGAGTCCCTTGATCAACTGCGGCAAGGTAAGGCGCAAGTGCATATCGGCATGGGGAAAACCCCAGAGCGAGAGCAAGAATTTGATTTTGCAGTGCCCATTGCGGATGTGGGTACTTTTTTGTATTTGCATAAATCCTTGCAGGGCAAAAAATCCATCAAAGAACTGATCCCCTTTCAAATTGGTGTGGTAGCGGCCTCATCCCATGAAGCGGAATTACACCGTATCGAACCGCAGCTTGTGTTTAAACGCTACGAAAGTCGTGAGAAATTATTGGCAGGGGTCGCCGCGGGCGAGATCGTAGTCTTTGCGGGGTTAGAAGGCTATTTGAAAGATCCCGACTCATCCCAAGAGATTGCCGCAAACTTTCCCAATACTGCCCGCCTTCAAATTAAGGCGATGCAGTTTGTACCCGCAGTTCAAAAGGGCAATCTTGCATTAGTCGATAAAATCAATAAAGGTTTCACTGCGCTCGATGCGCACTTTATTCAGCAAACGGAGCGACGTTGGCTTGGCTATCAACGTCAACAAGCTGGGATTGTTATTTCGATGCAACTGGGCGCCGAGCCTTTTGTGGACTTAGGTGTTGATGGTTTACCCCATGGTTTGTATGTGGACATGTGGCAGCTTTGGTCTGAGAAAACGGGTATTGCCGTTGATTTTATTTCTGGTGATATGAACTCCAGCGTGGACGATGTTCGTCGTGGTCTCGCCGATGCCCATATAGGTTATCCTGAAAGTGATGATGTTAAAACGGGCCTTACTCAGGCTTGGCATTTATATACAGTGAAGAGTCGACTCTTTCTCTATCAGCAACAGTTAACCGATTTAGACAGCTTAAAAGGTAAACGTATTGGTGTGGTGCCTACAGCGCCTTATTTGGTGGATTTGCGTAAAGCATTACCCCAAGTGTCACTGCGTTATTACGACAGTATGGATGCCATGGTGGCGGGGGCGAGGTCTGGAGAAGTTGTCGGTTTTATCGCCGCGGGTGCATGGACATCCCATTATTTACTGCTCAATAAAGGCTGGTCTGACTTTAGCCAGTATCCTGATCTCGAATTTAGCACCAACATTTATGTGCTGACCCGTAGCGATGATGCTGGCCTTACACAGAGGATAGCCAATGGGTTTAACAGTATTAGCAATCAAGAATTTGCTGAGATTGAACATAAATGGATGCTCAATCCTAAAGATCATGTTTTTACCCAAGCTGAGCGCCATGTCAGCCTAAGCCCCGCAGAACAGGCCTATGTGGAAAGTGTAGGCGAACTCAAAGTCGGTTATTTAAAGCAATGGCCACCGATGGAGTTTATGGATGAGCAGGGTGAGTTTGCGGGGATCAATAGCGATATCGTCAAATTGCTCAAGGAACAACTCAAACTTAAGCTCACGCCCGTTGCCTTTGATGATTGGCATTCGTTAATCGAGGCGTTGCAAAAGGGCGAGGTGAGTTTAGCCGGCAGTGTCGCGCAAACGGCGGAGCGCCAGCAGCGTTTAGCGTTTAGTGAAGCCTATTGGCCATCGCCGTGGGCCTTAGTGTCGCAACTGGAACAAGTCTCGGTTTTTAATATTGCTCAGCTCGCAGGTCAAAGGGTGGCCGTGGTTGAGGGATATCATTTGGTGGCGCAATTGATGAGTCTGGAGCCTTCGCTCAAGTTAGTCATAGTGCCAAATACGCAGGCCGGATTAGCGGCCGTGACGAATGGCAATGCGGATGTGTTTATCGATAAAGTGGTGACTTTAGCTTCTGAGCTTAAAACCAGCCACTATCCGACACTGAAAATGTCGCTGCTCAGTGATCTCGCCGATCAACACAGTCATATTGGTGTTTATCCTCAATTTGCGCCGCTGGTGCCGTTGATTAACAAAGCTTTGGCTTTGGTTGATGCTCAACATCAGCAAAAAATATATACGCGCTGGGTGTCATTTTCTGTGGCGACAGAGAGTGCTAAATATCTGCAATGGCTGCGTTATATTGTGTTTGGCGTGATAATCTTGTGCTTAGTGATGGTGGCGGTGTTATTAGTGAATCGTCGCTTAAATCGTGAGATCACCCAGCGATTAGTGGCAGAAAAACGTTTGTTGCATGTGGCTAATCATGATGCTTTAACTCAGTTGCCCAATCGTGCCTTACTTGATGACAGACTAACCCAAGCTTTGCTATCTCATCGCAGAGAACAGGCACATTTCGCTTTGTTATTCATCGATCTCGATGGTTTTAAACAAATCAATGACCAACACGGTCATCCCATTGGCGATGAATTACTGGTACTGGTCGCCCAAAAGTTAACCAAGGTTATCCGTGGATCAGATACCGTTGCGCGATTTGGCGGCGATGAGTTTGTTATCCTGCTAAATCGTGTGCAAGATCTCGATGCCGTTACCCAAGTTGCTGATAATATTCTACAGGCACTGTCGAGCCCTTTGCTTATTCAAGGCGTCAGTGTCAGCATAGCGGTTAGTATTGGCGTGGTGATTTACCCCCGCGATGGTGACACCGCGATAGGTTTATTAAAAAAAGCCGATCAGCTGATGTACCAAGCAAAAAGTAGCGGCGGGCGTTGTTATCGCTCAGCTTGATGTTTTTTTGAACGCTCATGCTCAGATAGTGCGTTCGCCTCTAGTCAAGGGCGTAAAACTGTTTGATACTTCACCGCCTAAGTGTGAAGTACTTTGGTAATCGGCATTATTTTACTATAATGCCGCTTTTATCTCGTTTTGATTATTTCCAAAGCACCGGTTTCCGGATAAAGGATAGAGTTAGATGCGCAGTCATTATTGTGGAGACGTCAATAAGTCTCACGTTGGACAAGAAGTTACCTTGGTAGGTTGGGTTAATCGTAGCCGTGATTTGGGTGGCGTTGTCTTTTTAGATTTAAGAGACAGAGAAGGTCTCATCCAAGTGGTCTATGATCCAGACTTACCTGAGGTGTTCAATGTCGCTAGCACGCTGCGCGCCGAATTTTGCGTTCAGGTCAAAGGCTTAGTTCGTGCCCGTCCTGATAGCCAAGTCAATGGTCAAATGAAGACGGGTGAGATTGAAGTCTTAGGTCAAGCCTTGACGATTATCAATGCTGCCGATCCACTGCCATTGAGCATGGATAACTACCAGAACAACAGCGAAGAGCAACGTCTTAAGTATCGTTACTTAGATTTACGTCGTCCAGAAATGGCGCAGCGATTAATTTTCCGCGCTAAAGTGACCAGTTCTGTGCGTCGTTTCCTCGATTCAAACGGTTTCTTAGACATAGAAACACCGATCCTGACTAAGGCAACCCCAGAAGGTGCCCGCGATTATTTAGTACCAAGCCGTACTTATAAAGGTCAGTTCTTTGCCTTGCCACAATCGCCACAGCTGTTTAAACAGTTACTGATGATGTCAGGCTTTGATCGTTACTACCAAATCGTAAAATGCTTCCGTGATGAAGACTTACGTGCCGACCGTCAGCCAGAATTCACCCAAATCGATATCGAAACGTCTTTCATGAGCTCTGAGCAAGTGATGGCGAAAACCGAAGAGATGATGCGTGGTCTGTTCCTTGAAATGCTGAACGTCGATCTCGGCGAGTTCCCGCGCATGACCTACAACGAAGCGATGCGTCGTTTTGGTTCAGATAAGCCAGATTTACGTAACCCATTAGAGCTGGTGGACATTGCCGATTTACTCAAAGAAGTGGAATTTGCGGTATTCTCTGGTCCTGCGAACGATGAAGAAGGTCGTGTTGCTGCACTGCGTATTCCGGGCGGCGCTGCACTGTCTCGTAAGCAAATCGATGATTACACTAAGTTTGTTGGCATCTATGGCGCTAAAGGCTTAGCGTGGATGAAGATTAATGACCTAAGCCTTGGCTTAGAAGGCATTCAATCACCTGTGCTGAAATTCTTAAACGAAAGCATAGTCAATGAAATCGTGAGCCGCACTGGCGTGCAAACTGGTGACATTATCCTGTTTGGTGCAGATCAGGCGACTGTGGTTGCCGAATCTATGGGCGCACTGCGTCTTAAAGCGGGCGAAGATTTCAGCTTATTGCAAGGTGAATGGCGTCCACTGTGGGTAGTTGACTTCCCAATGTTTGAGAAAATCAACGGCAACTTCCACGCGGTTCACCATCCGTTCACCGCACCGCGCGGCGTAACGGCAGCTGAACTTGAAGCTAACCCAACAAATCGCGTTTCTGATGCTTACGATATGGTATTAAACGGCTGCGAATTAGGCGGTGGTTCAGTGCGTATCCACAACCAAGAAATGCAGTCTGCGGTATTCCGTATTCTGGGTATTACTGACGATGAAGCTAAAGAGAAATTCGGCTTCCTGTTAGAAGCGCTGCGTTACGGCACACCGCCACATGCAGGTTTAGCGTTTGGTTTAGACCGCATCATCATGCTGATGACGGGCGCAAGCTCAATCCGCGATGTGATGGCGTTCCCGAAAACCACCACTGCAGCTTGTCCGCTGACTAACGCGCCTGGTTTTGCCAATCCGCAGCAGTTAGCTGAACTGGGTATTGCTGTGGTTGAGAAAGCCGTTAAAGCGGAAGACTGATCTTTTGTAAGAGGGCTTTGTAAGGCGACTTTTGTAAATCGACCTTATTCAAATCGACATTATGTAAATCGTTTTAGTGTAACTCGTTTTTGTGTAAGTCGATTTGGGTTAACCCTTATCAGTTATTTTTAGTCGTACCGAAAACCGAGGCATGAGCCTCGGTTTGTTTTAGTGAACCGTCATTCCACCGCTTATCAATATCTGTTAGTTCAATCCTTTAAGTAAATAGCCGTTATTTAGTCTCATTCCACCTTCGGCTCTTGATAAGCTTTGCGATGGCACCTAGATGATACCTAAGTAGAGGAGACTTCCCATGGCAGGTCACAGTAAATGGGCCAACATTAAGCACCGTAAAGCGGCTCAAGATGCTAAACGCGGTAAACTCTTTACTAAATTCATTCGCGAGTTAACCGTTGCAGCCCGTGAAGGTGGCTCAGATCCCGACTCCAATCCACGATTACGTGTCGCCATCGATAAAGCCCTTGGTGGCAATATGACCCGAGACACGGTTGAGCGTGCGATTAAACGCGGCGCCGGTGAATTAGAAGGCCAGCAACTCGAAACCATTCTCTATGAAGGTTATGGCCCAGGCGGCACCGCTGTGATGGTTGAAACCATGACGGACAATCGTAATCGTACTGTGAGTGGTGTACGTAATGCGTTTAGTAAATCGGGCGGTAACTTAGGCACGGATGGGTCGGTTTCTTATCTGTTCACTAAGCGTGGGGTGTTATCCTATGCGCCGGGAACTGATGAAGATGCATTGATGGAAGCGGCGCTTGAAGCGGGCGCGGAAGATATTGTCAGCTATGATGATGGTGCGGTGGATGTTTTTACTGATCCCGTTGATTTCTATATGGTGAAAGAGGCGCTCGATAAAGCCCATTTTGTGGCGGATAATGCCGAAATCGCGATGATAGCCTCGACGAAAGCTGAGCTTGATCTAGAAACCGCCGAAAAATTTATGCGCCTTATCGATACCCTTGAAGATCACGATGATGTGCAAGAGGTGTATCATAATGCGGAAATCTCCGATGATGTGATGGCAAGCCTAGGCTAGATTGACTGTGCGCTGAATTGGGGCGTCAATTGATGCCCATTTCAGCTCGCAAATGCTAACGTAGGAACAGGGATGCAAATGTAGATCCCCTATAAGGTATTGAATGGCAATTATTTTAGGTGTTGACCCAGGTTCACGGATCACAGGCTACGGCGTGATCCAATGTCAGGGACGGCATCAGATTTACCTCGGCAGTGGTTGTATTCGCACTTCGTCTGAAGAGCTGCCTGGCAGGCTCAAGCAAATATTTGATGGGATCACTGAGATTATTCGTCAGTATCAACCGGACGAATTTGCGATTGAGCGCGTATTTATGGCAAAAAATGCCGATTCTGCGCTCAAGTTAGGCCAAGCACGCGGCGCGGCCATTGTTGCTGCCACAGTCGCCAATTTACCTGTGGCCGAATACAGTGCGACTCAAATTAAGAGCGCAGTCGTGGGTACGGGGCGAGCGCAGAAAGCCCAAGTACAACACATGATCCAACAACTACTTAAATTACCTGCAGCCCCACAAGCTGACGCCGCAGATGCACTCGGTGTTGCTGTGTGTCATTATCACACCAGCCAGAGTTTAATTGCATTGAGTGGCCGGGCAACGGCAAGAACATACGGACGGTACAGATGATAGGTCGTTTACGGGGCGTGCTCGTTGAGAAACAAGCACCAGAAATTTTGATCGATGTTAATGGTGTTGGTTACGAGTTGCAGATGCCGCTTACTAGCTTTTATGAGCTGCCTGAAGTTAATCATGAAACTATGGTCTACACCCACTTTGTGGTGCGTGAAGATGCACAGCTTCTCTATGGTTTTATCACTAAGCAGGAAAGGGCGTTATTTCGCTTACTGATCAAGACCAATGGTGTCGGCCCCAAGCTCGCACTGACCATTTTATCAGGCATGACAGCCGGAGAATTTGTGGGCTGCGTTGAGCGCGATGACATAGTGACCTTAGTGAAATTACCTGGTGTTGGTAAGAAGACCGCCGAGCGGTTACTGGTAGAAATGCGCGATAAGCTCAAGAGCTTGATGGAAGCCTCAGCAGGCTCAGAGCGTGAGTTCGTGCTGCAATCCAATTACTCACCCGCACCGACAGTCAATAGCGCCGAAGAAGATGCTATTTCAGCTTTAATTTCGCTGGGTTATAAACCACCGCAGGCGAGCAAATCGGTTTCTGCAGCCTACAAAGAGGGCATGGATTCAGAAACTCTGATCAAAGCCGCCCTTAAATCGATGCTTTAATTGAACAATGATGATAATTAAGATGAAAGCTGCGATAAGGAATAACAATGATTGAGGCAGACAGACTCATCCAGCCGCAGATCCAAGCTCAAGATGAATCCATCGACAGGGCGATGCGTCCTAAAATGCTCGATGAATACACGGGTCAAGATGATACTCGGGCACAGCTTAAGGTGTTTATTCAAGCGGCAAAGAATCGTAATGAAGCCTTAGATCATATGTTGATTTACGGTCCGCCGGGATTGGGTAAAACCACCTTAGCCATGATTGTGGCGAACGAGATGGGGGTGAACATTAAATCCACCTCGGGGCCTGTGCTGGAAAAAGCGGGCGATCTCGCCGCACTTTTGACCAATCTCGAATCCGGTGATGTGTTATTCATCGATGAAATCCACCGATTAAGCCCAGTGGTAGAAGAGATTTTGTATCCAGCGATGGAAGATTACCAGCTGGATATCATGATAGGTGAAGGGCCAGCGGCACGTTCTATCAAGCTTGATTTACCGCCGTTCACTCTAGTGGGGGCGACAACACGGGCAGGGGCTTTGACTTCACCACTTCGGGCGCGTTTTGGGATCCCGCTACGGCTTGAATTCTATAACATCAAAGATTTAAGCACCATAGTCACGCGTTCGGCGCAGGTGATGGAACTGGATATTGATGCTGAAGGTGCATTTGAAATCGCACGCCGTTCACGCGGTACACCGCGGATAGCTAACCGATTGCTTCGCCGCGTGCGGGATTACGCGCAGGTGAAGCATGATGGCGCTGTCACTAAGTTTGTTGCCGACCATGCACTAGACTTACTGGATGTCGATAATGAAGGTTTCGATTACATGGACCGCAAGTTACTACTCGCCATTATCGATAAGTTTATGGGTGGCCCAGTTGGACTCGATAACTTAGCCGCAGCCATAGGCGAAGAACGCGAAACCATTGAAGATGTGCTAGAGCCCTTTTTGATCCAGCAAGGTTTTATCCAACGCACGCCCCGCGGCCGTATTGCAACCGCACGGGCATATCAACATTTTGAGTTGATCAAACCCGAGTAAATATCAGTTTGATGATACAGACTATAAGAGGCGACCTAAGTGGTCGCTTTTTTTATAAAGAAAATTTGTCCTTGAATGTGGTCCGTATGAGGTGTAAGTCATTTATTTAGGAATAAGAAATAGTGAGTGTTTAGGGGGATTGGAAGCTAATACTTATATTCAAAATTAATAAGCAAGATCAGTAACAAATAGTCATTTCAAAGGCGTGTAGAATTATTTGCACCTTAATTGTTAAACTATAATTTTAGACGTTGTTAAAATGCATAATTAGCACAATTGATACATAATGCATCTCTGTTTTAATGCAATTTATCTATGTTTATCGGTATTTTAGCGCTTTGGCTATCTGTGGATATTGCTAGATATGCAGATTTAACAATAGTTAATCAATACACTGTTCTTCTAGATAACTTTAATAAGGATTAAAAAGTGTGATCCGCATCACATTTTTTAATGTGCGAAATGTTGCACTTATGTTTCTCATTAACAGGTTTAAAGCCTGCTTAATATCCATCTCGTGGTGATTAACTCTGTATAAGTGTGTTAAATAAGGGTATTAAAAAATAACATTCAAATTAATTAACCAAGTAAATCATAATAATTAACAATATGTTTTTATTGGTTAAAATTTTGAGCATTGACGGAGTTAAAGTGAATCCTCAGTATCAGGTGCAACACTAGTACAGCAATAGCTGTACAAGCTGTAAGCATAAAAATAATAGTAAGATCTAGGGAGCATTCATACATGATCAAAAGAACTAAAGTAGCGTCAGCTATTAACTTAGCTATCGTTGCATCTATCACTACTGGTGCATTTGTTACGTCAAGCGCATTTGCTGCTGAAGAAAAAGCAAAAGTTGAACGTATTGAAGTGACAGGTTCACGCATTCAACGCCAAGATATGGAAACAGCATCTCCTGTGACCGTTATTGATGCTGCTGCGATTAAAGCGGAAGGTTTTACTTCTGTTGACCAAATGCTGCAAGTACAGACTTCGATGGCGGGTGCGGCAATTGGTTCAACAACAAACAACGGTGCTGACGGTGTTGCACAAGTTGATTTACGTGGCATGGGTTCACAACGTACGCTTGTGTTATTAAACGGTCGCCGCATGGTGAACTCTGGTTCCGGTGCTAACAGCTCTGTGGATTTGAACTCTATTCCAGTCGCTATGATTGCACGTGTTGAAATTCTGAAAGACGGCGCTTCAGCTGTTTACGGTTCTGATGCGATTGCTGGTGTAGTGAATATTATTACTAAGAAAGACTTTGAAGGTTTCCAGCTCGATTTTAACGGTAGTGGCACTGACAAGGGTGACGGTAAAAATGGCGACGTAAGTGCACTATACGGTTTCAATACCGATGGTGGTAATTACACCTTTGGTGCTGCTTTTTCTGACCGTCGTGGCGTGATCCAAGGTGACCGTGATTGGACTGAACCTGGTGCAAGTTCATTTATCCCTGAAGGTACTTTAGGCGGCAAGATTAAAGATGCCAATGGCAACTGGGTAGACCGTTCATACGGTTATGATTTTACCCAAGATAGTTACTATCAAACACCAAGTGAACGTCGTAGTTTATTTGCTAACATGACTCAAGAGTTAGGTAATGATGTTGTGTTAACTGCAGATGCTATTTATACCAACCGTCGTTCTAACCAGCAAATGGCTGCTCAACCCGCTGATCTTATGCTAAATGTTTGTGGCGCGGCGGGCGTTCCAGCCGGAGCTCCATGTGTAACGCTTGATAGCGGCATGATCGCAGCAGGTATTAAAGCCGATGATAAGGGTTTAGTTAACTATCGTCGCCGGACTAACGATGTAGGTCCTCGTATTTATACTCAGGATACTGATACTTGGCGTTTATCAGGTGGCTTAGCGGGCACCTTAGATGTTCATACTGGTATGAACTGGGATGTAACCTACACCTATGGTAAAAACCAAGCTAAAACTGCAATAGATAATTCTATCAATGCATCAGATATGCTTGATTCGATCTATGCAAATCCTAATGCATGGTTTAGTGGCACCCCATTAACACAGCAAATGATTAACGAAATCGGTTATTCAGAGCAAGCAAATGGTGGTAATGAGCAACAAACACTTTCTGCTGGTTTAAATGGCGAATTGTTTGATTTAAAAGCAGGTGCCGTTGGTTTTGCGATTGGTGCAGAATACCGTCGTGAAAGTGGTTTTTATAATCCTGATCCTGTAGTTGTTGCTGGTGAAAGTACTGCTGCTCAACAAGACCCTACAGATGGTAACTATAACGTTATTTCTATTTTCCAAGAAGTAAGTGTGCCTTTCACTGAGAAATTAACGGGTGAATTTGCGCTACGTTTAGATGATTACTCTACTTTTGGTAAAGCAACCACTTGGAAGATTGGCTTAACTTATGCAGCAACGGATGAGTTAATGGTTCGTGGTGTAGCGGCTACTGGTTTCCGTGCTCCAAGTGTTGCTGAATTGTATGGTGGTAACTCAGGTTCGTTTGATTATTTAGATGATCCATGGGGCAATGCTCAAGATCCACAAATTTTAGTAAATCGTACATCAGATCCAGATTTAAAACCTGAAGAATCAGAGTCTTATACGGCTGGTTTAGTGTATTCGCCAAGCTATCTTGATGGTATGTCTGTGACTTTGGATTACTGGAGTTTCAAAGTTGATAACGCGATTGCGCGTATGGACACTCAAGCAGGTCTAGATGCATGTCATAGATTCCAAGTAGATGGCGATGCAACAGGTGCAGCATCTTGTGAAATTTTCAATATCGGCGCTAATGGCGATTTAGATAATTTAACGAATGCTTTAACTAACGTGGGTACACAAGACACGAGTGGTGTAGATTTCAACTTAGCCTACAGCTTTGAGCTTATTGGTTTAGATTGGAAACTAAACAATGACACAACTTACTTAGTTAACTTCGAGCAGGATGGTGAAAGCTATACTGGTACTATTGATGGTAACTTTGGTGCTTATGCTCGAGTTCGTAACAACTTTAGCTTGTCAGCAGGTCAAGATGATTGGAGTGTTATGTACTTCAATCGTTATATCGGCGGAATGACAGATCTAGCTCAAGGTACTGATGTAGACTCAATTTTGTACCATAACATTTCTGGTACTTATCATATCAATGATATGACGACTGTCAGTTTAGGCGTTAAGAATTTCACTGATGAAAAACCAGTTACTGTTTCTAACGGTAGCGATGGTGGTACAGTTCCACAAGTATATGACACAGTCGGCCGCGTGATTTACGGTGGTGTAACTGTTAAATTCTAAGCTAAGTTCAGACTCTTAGTTTCTAAAAAGCGCCTTAGGGCGCTTTTTTATTGGGAGTTTACGAGATGATTTTAGAGTCGCTAATCATCAGTTGATTGGTTGTTAATATCGTATTTTGTTCACAGTTTTCAACATCACACTTCTTAACGAATGTAATAGCGCTAGAGTCGTCTCGATTCGCATGGTAATATAAATGATATAGATTCTCGTTTGGGCTTTAAGGATGAGTAAAATACTCTTGGTCGATGATGATCCATTGTTTAGCGTTTGGTTAGCTGATGCCTTATGTACGCAAGGGCATGAGGTTAAGTGTGCGGTTAATGGCATCGAGGGGCTGGCATGCATTGAAAGTTTTGCTCCAGACATCATAGTGCTTGATTTAGTGATGCCACAGATGAATGGGTTTGAGTTGCTAAAAGCGCGTGAATGTTCAACGCCGGTACTGATGATCTCAGCACGTGATAATGAAGATGATCGCATCACTGGTTATGAATTGGGAGCAGATGATTTTCTGAGTAAGCCGTTTAGCATAAAAGAGATTTTTGTCCGCTTACGAGCCTTAGAGCGGCGTCTCTGTGCCGGTCACTCTCACTCGCCGCAAATGGCGACTGTGGCGGCTAAAGTGATTAACTTCGATGAAATGAGTTATAGGATCACTATTGGCACCCGCTATGTCGATTTGACCCAAACCGAGTTTAAATTATTTAAATATCTTTTTGAAAGAAAAGGCCAAGTCATCACTAAGCAAGAGTTGCAGCGCTCAGTGCTACAGAAAGATTTGGGCCGATTTGACCGTAATCTGGACATGCACATTAGTAACACTCGCCGCAAGTTAGCTAACATCAGTTTGCCGCGTAACTTGATTAATACAGTACGAGGCCAAGGTTATAGTTTTATGGTCTAATATCTTCATTAACTTATAGTGAAAGGCTCATTTTTTGTGGATTTTAGGCGTGTTAACTGGTCAATTAAAGGCCGATTGCAAGTGTCTTGACTGAATTTAATGGCTTTCGTTTTCCCCTTGGGATGTTTTGGTTTATTCTATCGGCCATATAATAAAATGTGCCGTGTGCTATCTGTCGCACGCCATTAAATTGCCCTTAGTTTTAACAACCTATTAGGAATCATTATGCGGATCAGTGCCAACTTTGATGGCGGAAATATCCAAGTCGTCAATCTTGATAATAAAGACGATATTCAACTTGCTATCCGCCCTGATGCGGGTGGTGAGTTTTATCAATGGTTCAATTTTCGATTTGAAGGTGAGGTGGGTAACCATTACACCTTGAATATTATCAATGCGGGAACCGCTTCTTATACCAAGGGATGGGAAGATTATCAGGCGGTGGCCAGTTATGATCGCCAGCATTGGTTCCGTATTCCGACTCAATATCAAGACGGTAAACTGAGCATTAGCATAGAGTTAGATTGCGATGCCATTCAAATCGCTTACTTTGCACCCTACAGCTATGAGCGTCATTTAGATTTACTCAGCGGCGCCCAGTTACACCCAGATGTCAATTTAGAGCATTTAGGCCTGACCTTAGATGGCCGCGATATTACTCTGATGAAAGTAGGGAATGGCGATCCTTCTAAACGCAATATTTGGATCACCGCCAGACAACATCCGGGTGAAACGATGGCTGAATGGTTAGTTGAAGGCCTAGTGAATCGTTTACTCGATAATGACTGTCCCACGGCAAAGGCGCTGCTTGATAAGGCCAATTTCTATATAGTGCCCAACATGAATCCCGATGGCAGTGTCAGAGGCCATCTGCGCACTAACGCGATTGGGATTAATCTTAACCGCGAGTGGCAAACACCGAGTTTAGAAAAAAGCCCTGAGGTATATCACGTCGTCAACAAGATGCAGCAAACGGGTGTTGACCTGTTTTATGATGTGCATGGTGATGAAGGCTTACCTTATGTGTTTCTAGCGGGTTGTGAAGGCGTCCCCGCTTATAATGATAAACTCGCGCAGCTGCAAGCGGACTTTAGTCAAGCATTGACCTTAGCCAGTGCCGATTTTCAAACTCAGTATGGGTATGATAAAGATGAGCCCGGTCAAGCGAATCTGACCGTAGCGTCTAATTGGGTTGCCCAGACCTTCAAGTGTTTATCAAATACCCTTGAGATGCCGTTTAAAGACAATAACAATCTGGCCGATCCTTTTGTGGGTTGGTCACCAGAACGCAGTATTTATTTAGGTGAAGCATCGCTAATTGCCATGCTCGCCGTTGTTGATAAGTTACGTTAGGGCGAGGCTGATATGGCATTAATTGAATGTCCGGTGTGTCGTAAACGTATGTCGAGCAAAGCGCCTTCATGCCCCCATTGCCAAGCAAAAACCGATGGCGACAATGAGTCCTTATCGCGCATTAGCCATATTCAAAAGTCCAGCAGCTTAATGAATCAGAGTTTCGTTGCTATGACCTTGTTCATTGCTGGTGTGGTGATTTGGTTTTGGGGTGGGGAACCCGCCGAAGGTATGCGTGCGAATATCGCCGGAATATGCTTTGTGTTTGGTTTTGTAGGTTATCTCATTACACGAGTCAGAATCGTGTTACATAAGCGGAAAAGTGTATGACGGATATCAATCAAGTGATCGACCAAATGCCCGTTGAAGTCTATGAAAGGCTTCGCAGTGCTGCAGAGCTGGGTAAGTGGGAGGATGGTACTATGTTGAGTGAGACTCAGCGTGAATCGACTCTGCAGGTGGTGATGTTGTATCAAGCACGTAAGCTTGAGCAAACAGAGCATTTCACTATTGCATCTGACGGTAAAATTAATGAGCTGTCTAAGGCCGAGCTGAAAAAGCAATTCCGTGGTGAGCCAATTGCCGGCTTTAAAGCGCAGGATTTATAATTTCTGACTGGCCGCACTGATTGGCATGTAAGGGGTGTTTTATTATAGGTATTAGGCGTAAGTCTGAGGTTGGCAAGGGGATTGGCATTTTATCTTTTGTTAGTGATATCAAGACTAACATTGATTTGATATCAAATAACTTCAATGCAAATCTTGGTCCGCAAAAGTCTTAAAATAAATATTCATTTAGTGCTGTTTAGTCTGAGCTGAAATCTAGTCTGAGTTTAAATCAAAAAAGCCCATTAAATATGGGCTTTTTTGTTGCTAGCGTTTGAGGGCAACAAACAGAACAAACAGATTAGAAGACACTATCTTTAATCTATGCTCAGTTCACCGACTAGATTTTGTAACATGGCCGCCTTTATCTCAGCTGGTTGCAAATTTTTAGATAGCAAATAATGCAGTTTTGCTAAGGCCGCTTCTATAGTCATATCGGCGCCACTGATCACGCCTGCTTTGGCTAATGCATTGCCTGTGGCGTAGCCGCCCATATTCACCTTACCTTGGAAACATTGGGTTAGATTCACCAGCACTATGCCACGTTCATCTGCTTGCCTTAAGGTTTTGAGTAAGGCGGCATCCTGCGGTGCGTTACCCACACCAAATGTCAGCAGTATGAGGGCTTTAACTGGCTGTTGCAGAATGTTCTCAAAAATCTGTGTCGATATCCCAGGATACAAGGTCACCACACCGACAGGTTGTGGGCTGATATGAGCGACTTCTAATGGGGTATCGTTGGCTACCGTGATTTTGCCTGCGCGTAGATTGATTTTGATCCCCGCCTCAAGCAGTAGCGGGAAGTTGGGTGAAGCGAAAGCATCGAAACCGTCGGCATGGGCCTTAGTCGAGCGATTGCCCCTAAAGAGTTTGTTATTGAAGAATAAACACACTTCCGCAACTGGATAATTCGCCGCTATGTAGAGTGAATTCAATAAATTGGTTTGGCCGTCTGAGCGTAGCTGGGCGAGGGGGATTTGCGATCCCGTCACTATCACAGGTTTTGACAAGCCTTGCAGCATAAACGACAGCGCCGAAGCCGTGTACGCCATGGTGTCAGTGCCATGGAGGATCACAAAGCCATCGTATTTATCGTAATTAGCTTGTATATCGTCAGCGATCATCTGCCAATCGGTCGGCGCCATATTGGAAGAGTCGATAAGCGGGCAGTATTCGTGGATCACGAATGTCGGCATTTCTTCATGGTAAAACTCAGGCATAGATTGCACGCACTGAGTCAGGAATCCTGCCACAGGGACGAAGCCGTTATCGGTCTTTTGCATACCGATGGTGCCGCCAGTATAGGCAACATAAATGGAGCGTTTAGTCATTCTTGTCGTTTTCTTAGCTTCAAGTGGCCGAATTATACGATTTAACTGACATAAACCCAATAAAAAAGCCCGGAGATCCGGGCTTTGTCTTTATCATCATCTTGAAGTTGCGAGCAGCAACCTAGACGCTGGCAGATTTAGTTCATCATATTGCAACTATCACAGTAGATGTAGACGTTATTTGGATCATCAAAAGAGGTTAACGTTTTCAAGCTGCTGGTCAATTGCGCTAGCATTTGCTCTAACATCGATGATTGGCTCAGTGAGGCGGGCAGGTAGCTCGATACTGAGGCAAACATCTGCTGCATGAATTTTTGTTCGGGTGTCAGCTCTTGCTCGATGACGCGGGTATCAAATAGCGTCATATCCGCGAGTTTAGCGGCTTTAGCAATCGCCTCATCTAAATCACCCAGTTCATCGACTAAGCCAAGCTCAAGAGCCTTTTTACCGCTCCACACACGGCCTTGAGCAATCTTATCGACTTCTTCTATGGTCATCTTACGTTCTTTGGCGACCAGGGAGATAAAGTCTGAATAGCCGCGTTCAATATGACGTTGGATAATCGCTTCAATCTGAGGGGAAAGTGTGCGGGTAATAGATAATCCTGCCCATTCTGAGGTCGATACACCATCGGTATGCACGCCTATACTGGCCAATGAATCTTCAAAGGTAGTGATCATGCCAAAGATCCCAATCGAACCCGTGAGCGTCGTTGGCGTTGCGAAGATATAGTCGGCACTGGCTGAAATCCAGTAACCACCGGATGCGGCTAAACTGCCCATGCTCACAACCACGGGTTTACCCGCTGCTTTAAGTGCCAGTAATTCTTGACGAATTTGCTCAGAGGCAAAGGCGCTACCGCCAGGGCTATCAACACGTAATACTAAGGCTTTAATGTGCTTATCAAAACGTGCCTTACGTAGCAGTTCGGCGGTGCTTTCGCCGCCAATTTGGCCCGCAGGTTGAGTGCCGTTCAAAATTGTGCCACTTGCCACAATAATACCAACACTGTCTTGCTCTACAAAGCTGGGTAATGGCGTCACTAAGGTTAAGTAATCATAAAAACTGACTTGCTTGAAACTGTCACCACTGCTGGCTTTTCCTACGGTTTCTAGCATGGTTTTACGAAAATCTTCTGTGGTCGCTAGGTTATCAACCCATTTCATGTTGATTGCCATTGTGGCTGAATCGCCATTGGCTTTATCGAGCTCTGCCAAATAAGTGGTTGCGTCGGGCACCAGAGAATTCGGTTCGATATTACGATTGCCTGCGACAGTTTGTGTGTAGCTTTGCCATACATCGGCTAACAGTGCACTACTGGCTTCCCGCGCAGCATCTGACATATTGTCACGTATGTAGGGTTCAACTGCAGATTTAAAGGTCCCCACGCGGAAAATATGCGCTTTGACTTTGAGTTTTTCTAAGGCCGATTTGAAATATTGGTTGTACATACTCAGGCCATCAAGCGAGACACCGCCTTGGGGATTGAGGTAAATGGTGTCGGCAAAACTGGCGAGGAAATATTGATTTTGCTCGTAGTAGTTGCCGATGGCGATGACTTTTTTACCGCTCTCTTTAAAGCGATTGAGTGCATTTCCGATAGATTGTAGTTTGCTGATCCCTGCACGTTTAAGATCGACCAGATCGAGCACTAGTACGCTAATACGTTGATCTTGCGCTGCATTGTCAATGACATAAAGCACATCGGCGAGTAGGATTTCACCATCGGCGTTGGCATTTTGGCCTTGTTTGAATGCGGCTTCTAAGGGATCGACTTGTTGTTTCTGATCGACAATAGAGCCGGCTAAATTAAGCACCAGTGCCGAATTATCTTCAACTTGGATATCTTCGCTACTGCCAATGGAGATAATGATCGCGGCTAAGAGTCCAAAAAAGATTAGATTGAGGATGAGTTTACGCGTCCCGTTCAGGGTGTGCCAAATAAACAAACATATTCTCTTGAAAAACGATGGGTTAGCGGACATCTGCCACTCCTTTATAAGTCCAATCTGCCAATGCTAACTGAAAATGGCGCTACAGGCTAAACACAATTGTAAAGGATTTTGACTGATGGCCTCGATCCAACGGTTGAGCTTAGATTTGACACAAGGTATGCTGATTTAAATCACTTGTTTTAAAAGGATGTTTGAATGTCGTTTCCCCATTTATTAGAACCCTTAGATCTGGGATTTACCCAGCTCAAAAACCGCGTGCTTATGGGCTCAATGCACACAGGTTTGGAAGAAGAAAAGGGCGGATTTGAGAAACTGGCAGCGTTCTACAAAGAACGCGCTCTGGGCGGTGTAGGTTTGATTGTGACGGGTGGTATTTCCCCCAATCTTCGTGGTCGCCTTACGCCCCATGCCTGTCAGCTGAGTTTTCCTTGGCAAGTGGGTAAGCATCGCGTGGTAACGCAGGCGGTGCATGAGGCTGGCGGTAAGATCTGTATGCAAATTTTGCATGCGGGACGTTATGGCTATCATCCTTTTTCCCAAGCACCAAGTAAGATTAAGTCACCCATTACACCCTTTACGCCGTCTGCGATGTCCAGCCGTCAAGTGCGCTCGACCATTAAGGATTACGCCAGTTCCGCCGCTCTCGCTAAAAAAGCCGGTTACGATGGTGTTGAGGTGATGGGCTCTGAAGGATATTTGATTAATCAGTTTGTCAGTGCGCGAACCAACACTCGCACCGATGAATGGGGCGGTGTGTTTGAAAAACGGGCGCAATTCCCTATTGAGATTGTTAACGCGATACGGGCAAAAGTTGGTAAAGATTTCATCATTATCTTCCGTTTATCCATGCTCGATCTGGTGGATAACGGTTCGACTTGGGATGAAGTGGTGCAACTGGCCCAGTGGTTAGAGCAAGCTGGTGTGTCCATTCTAAATACGGGCATTGGCTGGCATGAAGCGCGCGTACCGACCATTGCGACAAGTGTGCCCCGCGGCGCCTTTGCGTGGGTGACAGAAAAGCTCAAACAATCTGTCTCTGTTCCCTTAATTGCGACTAACCGCATTAATACCCCTGAGATTGGTGAGCAGATTATCGCCTCTGGTCAAGCTGACATGGTGTCGATGGCGCGGCCTTTCCTTGCTGATCCTGAGTTTGTGAATAAGGCTGCGGCGAACACGCCGGAGCTTATCAACACCTGCATTGGCTGTAACCAAGCTTGTCTTGATCATACTTTTTCCCTCAAGCGCGCAACTTGCTTAGTGAATCCTCGCGCCTGTTATGAGACTGAAATCAACTTCTTACCCACAGCAAATAAAAAGCGTATTGCGGTGATGGGGGCAGGCCCTGCGGGCATGGCGTTTTCTGTTTATGCCGCCATGCGAGGCCATCACGTTGTCTTGTTTGAAGCGAAATCTGAGGTGGGTGGTCAGTTTAATCTCGCCCGTAAAATCCCTGGGAAAGAAGAGTTTAACGAGACTATTCGTTACTTTATAAACCAAATTAAGTTGCATAAGGTGGAGCTGAGATTAAATACTCGCCTCGATGCCAGTGTGTTGGCGACGGAAAAGTTTGATGAAGTGGTAATCGCCTCTGGCGTTGTGCCGCGTGATTTATTCTTACCCGGCTTTGATGACCCACGGGTGGTCGATTATCAAAAAGTGCTCTCGGGTGAAGTGACTGTCGGTAATACGGTGGCCTTGATTGGCGCCGGCGGTATAGGGTTCGATATGGCACACTTTTTGTGTGAGCGCCAGTCGAGCACCTTGGACCCCGATAAATGGCTACAACAGTGGGGCATAGATAAAACTTACCAGCATGCGGGCGGCCTAACTGAACCTCATTCCGACACAACTGATCATCGTAAGGTGTTTTTACTGCAACGTAAAACGTCTAAGATGGGCAAGGGCTTAGGCAAAACAACAGGCTGGATCCACCGTCTTGTGCTTAAGCAACATGATGTGAAGATGAAAACGGGCGTGAGTTACGACAAGTTTGATGAGGCAGGACTGCATATTCGTGTGGGTGAAACAACTGAAGTGCTAGCTGTCGATAACGTCGTTTTGTGTGCTGGGCAAGAATCGAATCGCACGTTAGTGGATGAGATGAAAGCTACGGGCCTGCCTATGCATCTGATTGGTGGCGTAGATGTCGCGGCAGAGCTTGATGCTAAGCGTGCAATCCGCCAAGGCGCTGAACTGGCAATGCGTTTATAGAAAGTCGATAAGCCTTACGTTTTAAACCTTAACGTATTCAATTTTAGATCCTGAAAGCCTGAACTTGTGTTCAGGCTTTTTTGTTTTAGTTTGTTTTAGTTTGTTTTAGTTTGTTTTAGTTTGTTTTAGTTTGTTTTAGTTTGTTTTAGTTTGTTTTAGGTTTTTTAGTGTGAATGCATTGAAAATAGAGGGAAGGGAAAATAGTGGGTTTTAAAACGTTTGGTATCTAATGGCGCGGATTGAATAAGGCTGTATTGAAAGGGGCTGTTTGTCTTAAAGCTACTCTTTGTTTAAAAGCTCATTTTTGTTTTAAAGCGATTTTGGGTTTTAACGCCACATCTTGTTTAAAGCAGCTTATTGAACAATCGAGTCTTGCCGTTATGAGTCTTCAAACACTGCCTGTTTCTGCGTGCGTGTGTCACTTGCTACATTTTGTGTTTGCTTTGACTTAGCCAAACTGGCTTTATTCTGATGAGATTGACACGTATAGGTGACCACAGTTGCACCTTCAGGTGATAGATCCAGCTCTAAATCTTCTGTTGGTACACAGCAGCAGGGCAAACATTCATCATGTTTGAGTTCGGCTAAGGGTTCGTTTAAGTAGCTGACTTTTCCGCTGATGACGCGTGTTTTGCAGGCACCGCAGAAACCGTTGCGACATTCTGAGAAGATTTTGACTTTTTTGGCTTCGAGCGCTTGCAGCAAAGTGCCTTGTTGCTCGGTAAAGAGCAACACAGGTTGACCTTGAAGGCGCACGATTGGCGCCTTCGCAAACAGATTTTGTGGCCGTTTTTTTGATGTCACTGTTTTAATGCCATTTTGTAACGTCACTTTTAAGTGTCTTATAGATCGAAGTCGAGGAACTCATCACCATCAACCGCGGAGTCGATTTGGCCGACAAGGTATGAAGAGACTTCAACTTCCTGTGGTGCAACTTGCACTGCATCGCTTTCTAACCAGTTTTTCATCCAAGGTAATGGATTGGTTATTTCTGGGTATGGTTGCGGTAGATTCACCGACTTCATGCGTTGATTAGTAATAAACTCAACGTATTGGCACAGGATCTGTTCATTCAAACCTATCATAGAGCCGTCTTTGAACAGGTATTTGGCCCATTCTTTTTCTTGCTCTGCGGCTTTGAAGAATAAATCGAAAGCTTCCTGTTGGCATTCTGCAGCAATTTCACCCATTTCTGGATCGTCTTTACCGCCTTGCATTATGCTTAAAATATGCTGAGTGCTGTTTAAGTGTAAGGCTTCATCACGGGCGATTAAGCGAATGATTTTCGCGTTACCTTCCATGAGCTTACGTTCAGCAAAGGCAAATGAGCACGCAAAGCTAACATAGAAACGAATAGCTTCTAGGGCGTTGACTGACATCATGCACAGGTACAAGGCTTTTTTCAGGGTGCGGGTATTTACGATAACTTCTTTGCCATCGATAACATGGGTTCCTGCACCGAGTAAATGGAATATCTGAGTCAGTTGGATCAAATGATCGTAATAAGCGGCGATATCGGTCGCACGGCTTAAGATTTCTTTGTTCACGACGATATCGTCGAAGATCACTGAAGGATCGTTAACGATATTACGAATGATGTGGGTGTATGAGCGCGAGTGAATCGTCTCAGAGAAAGACCAAGTCTCAATCCAAGTTTCTAATTCAGGCAGTGACACCAGCGGCAAAAAGGCCACATTGGGCGAGCGGCCTTGAATCGAGTCGAGTAGGGTTTGGTATTTCAGGTTCGAAATAAAGATGTGTTTTTCATGATCAGGCAATGCACCGTAGTCAATCTTATCGCGACTGACGTCTACTTCTTCTGGGCGCCAAAAGAAAGATAACTGCTTTTCTATCAGTTTTTCGAACACTTCATATTTTTGTTGATCGTAACGAGCCACGTTGACCGATTGACCTAAAAACATAGGTTCACGGGTGGCATCGTTGGGTGTTTGACAGAAGGTAGAGTAGGCCATGGTGCTATTTTTCCAATGGATAGGGATCCACTAAATAGGGATCCCTATAAAACCGTTAACGTTAAAGTTAAAGACTAGATTTTACATGCGCCGCCGGCGCAACCGTCATCTTCTTTCTCTAAATTGGTGATGTCATCGTGTGAATCCGACGCACCATCGCGAGTGTTATGGTAGTAAAGCGTTTTAACACCTAACTTGTAAGCATTGAGCAAATCTTTCAGCAGGGTTTGCATGGGTACTTTACGGCCTTCAAAACGTGAAGGATCGTAGTTAGTGTTAGCCGAAATTGCTTGGTCAACGAATTTCTGCATAATACCCACCAGCTGTAAGTAACCGTCGTTGCTTGGCATTTTCCACAGCAATTCATAGCTATCTTTCAGTGTATCGAAATCAGGTACCACTTGTTTTAGCTGACCGTCTTTGCTCGATTTCACGCTGATAAGTCCACGTGGTGGCTCAATACCATTGGTCGCATTGGAGATTTGCGACGAGGTTTCTGATGGCATTAATGCCGACAGCGTTGAGTTACGCAGGCCATATTGCTTGATATCGCTACGCAGTGATTCCCAGTCTAAGTGCAATGGTTCAGCACAAATTTTATCTAGGTCACGTTTGTAGGTATCGATTGGCAAAATACCTTGAGAGTAAGTGGTCTCGTGGAATAACGGACACGCACCTTGCTCTTTGGCCAAGTTCATTGAGGCTTTCAGTAAATAGTACTGAATCGCTTCGAAGGTTCTGTGGGTTAAAGCGTTCGCGCTACCATCGGAATACTTCATGCCATTTTTCGCTAAATAGTTAGCGAAGTTGATCACGCCTATGCCTAAGGTACGGCGATTCATCGAGGCGATTTGCGCGGCCTTGATAGGGTAATCTTGATAATCCAATAGATTATCCAGTGCGCGTACGGCGAGGTTGGCTAATGGCTCAATATCAGATAACTCTTTGATAGAACCTAAGTTAAGTGCTGACAGCGTACAAAGCGCGATTTCACCTTCAGGATCATCGATGTTGTTCAATGGTTTAGTCGGCAGGGCGATTTCAAGACACAGGTTAGACTGTCTGATCGGCGCGACTTTTGAATCGAACGGGCTGTGAGTGTTGCAGTGATCCACGTTCTGAATGTAGATACGGCCCGTTGAAGCACGCTCTTGCATCATCAGTGAAAACAGCTCAACTGCTTTTATTGTTTTCTTACGAATGTTGCTGTCTTGCTCATATTGCACATATAAACGTTCGAATTCGTTTTGATCTTCAAAGAAAGCATCGTACAAGCCAGGTACGTCAGATGGGCTAAATAAACTGATGTTCTCGCCTTTGATCAGACGTTGATACATCACTTTGTTCAACTGCACACCGTAGTCTAAATGACGGATACGGTTGTCTTCGACGCCGCGGTTATTTTTCAATACCAGCAGAGATTCGACTTCTAAGTGCCAAATAGGGTAGAACAGGGTCGCAGCACCGCCACGCACGCCGCCTTGAGAACACGACTTCACTGCGGTTTGGAAATACTTATAGAAAGGTAAGCAACCTGTGTGGAAGGCTTCACCACCACGGATTGGGCTACCTAAGGCGCGAATACGACCGGCGTTAATACCGATACCCGCACGTTGGCTGACGTATTTCACGATAGATGAAGCGGTCGCATTGATGGAATCTAAGCTGTCACCACATTCGATCAGTACGCAAGAGCTAAACTGACGCGTTGGGGTGCGCACACCGGCCATAATTGGCGTTGGCAGCGACAGTTTAAAAGTTGATACCGCGTCATAGAAATCTTTAACGTATTTCAGGCGCGTCTGTTTTGGATAACGGGCAAATAAGCAAGCCGCAACCAAAATGTAAAGGAACTGCGCGCTCTCGTAGATTTCGTGGGTCACACGGTTTTGAACTAAATACTTGCCTTCAAGCTGTTTTACTGCAGCGTAGGAAAAATCCATATCGCGCCAGTGGTCGATATAGGTATCCATCACATCCAGCTCTTCGCGGGTGTAATCTCTTAAAATGTGTTGATCGTATTTACCCAGCTCAACCAATTTAGTCACGTGAGCATACAATGCTGGCGGCTCGAACTGACCGAAGGCCTTCTTACGCAAATGAAACACCGCTAAACGGGCAGCAAGGAACTGATAGTCCGGTGATTCTGGAGAAATTAAATCCGCCGCAGCCTTGATAATGGTTTCATGGATAGCTTCGGTTGGGATGCCATCGAAAAACTGTAGGTGCGAGCGAAGTTCAACTTCCGAAACAGAAACGTTTTTTAATCCCTTGGCTGCCCAAGTAATTACGCGGTGTATTTTTTCGAGATCGATATTCTCACGATCGCCACAGCGTTTTGTGACTGTCATAGTGCTATTCATTTGGAGATAGGCCTTGGTTCTTATATGTATTTAGGTGAGCAAAATCACCGTACGTATCCTTGTAAAACAATCAATAATCGTCCCTTAAATACAGCTGACTGGTTACAAACGAGTCAATTAAGCGGCGAGCTTCTAGTGTGTCTGATTGTTACCTATACACAAGATATGGTGTTTTAAATTATATGGGATACAAGATAGTGAGGTTTGCCCCTATTTGCAAGTCTGAATTCAGGGGACATCTTGTGGATAACGTGAGGATAAACTTTTGCGTTAGTAACGACTAACCTTGAAGCTCAATTTCAGGTTAGCGTGTCACACTCATGGGGGATTTTTAGGCGATCTTTTCTTTAGATCGCGATCGCTCACGAGTGCCGATCTTTTATCCGCCTGACTTTTTCCGTGGGTCATAAATAGTATGCTGACACACTGATGTCCGTCAGTGAAGTTACGTATTGTATGCCTTATTCGTGAGCATTGTAGGCGCTGTTTTTGGTTGATGTTGTTAAGCCAGTGCTTCGATTAGTGCTTGATGTAGCTCAGTTGGGCTTGCAAAATGCGCGTGCGCAGGCCATTGCAACGGCTTGTCGTTCACGCCCAGATAACCCCATAGGGCCACGCCGCCTAACATGCCAGCAGCCTCGGCCGCGAGCAGATCTCGCTCGGCATCCCCAAGATACAAAATGTGCTCTGGAGCACAGTTCAGCTGTTGTGCGCCTAACAGCATAGGTGCAGTGTGGGGTTTTGGGTGTTTTGTTGAATCGCCACTGATGATAACGGGCATACGCAAGTGTAAATTCAGTTTTCGCAATAAGGGACGGGTAAAGCGCGCAGGCTTGTTGGTGATCACCCCAAACGGCAGCTGAGTTAACTCGAGCCAATCGAGTAATGCTGCTATGCCTGTAAATAGCGCACAATGATCGCCATTTATACGCTGATAGTGGGCGAGCAGTCCTTGCTGTACTTGAGATCGAAGATCTTCTGCCGCATCAGGGATCGCGGCATCGACTAAGGCAAAACTGCCGTGGGATGCGGCGTAGCGCATGGCCGCTAACGGCTGCGCGGCGATGCCGACGTCTTGAAGACTTAAATTGAGGGCCTGCACCAGATCCGGCGCGGTATCGGCTAAGGTGCCATCGAGATCGAACAGTACGCCTTTGATCTGTGCCAGACTCATATTAATCAACCTTACGCGTCGCTATCATGTAATTCACATCAACTTTAGGCGTGTACTTAAAAATGCCCGTCAATGGGTTGTAGCTTATCCCTAAGGCATCGGTACAGATAAGATCGGTATTATCTACTAGCTCAATCAGCTCCGAAGGCTTAATGAATTTTTTATGCTCGTGGGTGCCAACTGGCAGCATTTTTAGCAAATATTCCGCACCTAAAATGGTGTGCACGTAGGATTTAATGTTGCGGTTGATGGTGGAGAAAAACACATGACCACCGGGTTTGACCATGTCACAGCATGCTTTAATCACAGATTGTGGATCGGGTACATGTTCGAGCATTTCCATGCAGGTCACCACATCGTAATAGGCTTGATGATCTTGGCTGTGGGCCTCGGCAGTATTTTTTACATAATTAATGCTCACGCCCGTTTCGAGGGCATGTAGGCGCGCGACTTCTAAGGGCTCATCACCCATATCTAAGCCATCAACCTCGGCGCCGATGCGGGCCATGCTTTCAGACAAAATGCCGCCACCACAGCCGACATCGAGCACTTTCTTGCCGAAAATACCGCCAGCGGTTTGATCGATATAGTTTAAGCGCAGCGGGTTTAATAGATGCAGCGGCTTAAATTCGCCGTTGAGATCCCACCAAGTTTCGGCCATACGTTCAAACTTTGCGATTTCCTGTGGGTCTACATTGGTATTCTGATGCATGCTATTACCTGAAGAAGCTTTATTGTGCGGCTATTATAACGACTATGTTTGATAAACAAAGTGCTCGACTGAGCTAAGCCCTTGTGGTTGAGTGAATTTTCAGCAGTTATCTGCTTTTATGTTAATTGTTGTGCTCCGTATCGACCTTTTACTTTATCCCTTTGACGATTTTTCCTCATCGTAAGCCGTGAATTTCAACGCTTGTTTATCGCACAAACGACCAAATTGACAGTGTTTTCATCTATTAAGCCACCAGACTCTCAATTCGATAATGATAGGTCTGGCGACATTAAATAACTGTGTTAGAATGCCAAATCACGTTTTTGGGCTAGGCAATGATACGGATTATACGTTGTCGGCTATTTTTCAGGGGAACGAGCAGTTTATGACTGATCTGGCATCATCTATTTCGCCAATTAATATCGAAGACGAACTAAAGAATTCGTACCTTGATTACGCCATGAGCGTTATCGTGGGACGTGCATTACCAGACGTGCGCGACGGCTTAAAGCCGGTTCATCGCCGCGTTCTGTTTGCCATGAGTGAATTGAAGAACGATTGGAACAAGCCTTACAAAAAATCTGCCCGTGTGGTTGGTGACGTCATCGGTAAATATCACCCCCATGGTGATTCTGCTGTTTATGACACTATCGTCCGTATGGCCCAGCCATTCTCACTGCGTTACACCTTAGTAGACGGCCAAGGTAACTTCGGTTCGGTCGACGGTGACTCAGCGGCGGCAATGCGTTATACCGAAATCCGTATGGATAAGTTAGCGCACCAATTACTGGCCGATCTTGAAAAAGAGACAGTGGATTTCGTCCCTAACTACGACGGCACAGAACAGATCCCAGCTGTATTACCTACACGCGTACCTAACCTGTTAATTAACGGTTCATCGGGTATTGCCGTGGGTATGGCAACCAACATCCCACCACACAACCTAACGGAAGTAGTGAAAGGCTGTTTGGCATTGATTGAAGAGCCTTCACTGTCGATTGAACAGTTGATGGAATACATTCCAGGTCCGGATTTCCCCACTGCAGCGATTATCAATGGCCGTAAAGGCATTATTGATGCCTATAAAACTGGCCGTGGCCGTGCGATCATGCGTGCTCTGGCAGATGTGGAAACCGAAGATAATGGCCGTGAGCGCATTATCGTCACTGAAATCCCGTATCAAGTGAACAAAGCCCGTTTAATCGAGAAGATTGCCGAGCTGGTTAAAGATAAAAAGCTTGAAGGGATCAGCGGTCTACGCGACGAGTCTGATAAAGACGGTATGCGTATCGTTATCGAAATTAAGCGCGGTGAAGTGGGCGAGGTTGTACTCAATAACCTTTATGCTCAAACGCAAATGCAGTGTTCTTTCGGGATTAACATGGTGGCCCTGACCAATGGTCAGCCTAAACTGTTTAACCTTAAAGAAATGCTCGAATGCTTTATTCTGCATCGCCGTGAAGTGGTGACGCGTCGTACCGTATTTGAACTGCGTAAAGCCCGTGAGCGTGCCCATATTTTGGAAGCGCTGGCGGTTGCACTGGCTAACATTGACCCGATTATTGCACTGATCAAAGCCTCACCCACGCCTGCGGATGCCAAAGTGAAATTGGTTGAGCAAGGTTGGGAATTAGGCCACGTTCAAGGCATGCTGGAAAAAGCGGGCGATGACGCCGCGCGTCCAGAGTGGTTAGAGCCACAATACGGTATTCGTGACGGTCAATATTTCCTGACTGAGCAACAAGCTCAGGCCATTCTGGAACTGCGTTTACACCGTTTGACCGGTCTTGAGCACGATAAGATCATCGCCGAATACGAAGAACTGCTTGAATTTATCGCGGGTCTGCTGTTTATTCTGCGCAGTCCTGAGCGTTTGATGGAAGTGATCAAGGAAGAATTAGTTCAAATCCTTGAAGAATATGGTGATGCGCGCCGTACAGTGATCAATGCCAACGAAGTCGATATGAGTCTTGAAGACTTGATCAACGAAGAAGACGTTGTGGTAACACTGTCGCACTTAGGTTATGCCAAGTATCAACCCTTGACCGATTACCAAGCCCAGCGCCGTGGTGGTAAAGGTAAAGCCGCGACGAAAGTGAAAGATGAAGATTTCGTCGAGAAGCTGTTAGTTGCCAATACCCATGACACCATTTTGTGCTTCTCTGACTTTGGTAAGATGTACTGGCTCAAAGTGTATCAATTGCCATTAGCGAGCCGTACGGCCCGTGGTCGTCCAATTGTTAACTTGCTGCCGTTATCCGATGGCGAGCGCATTACTGCGATTCTGCCAGTACGTGAATACGCGGCTGACAAGTACATCATCATGGCCACCTCACACGGTACTGTGAAGAAAACCGCACTAACTGCTTATAGCAACCCACGTGCAAACGGCATTATCGCCGTTAACCTCAAAGACGGTGACCAACTGATCGGTGTCGATATCACTAACGGTGATGACGAAATCATGTTGTTCTCGAACGAAGGGAAAGTGGTTCGCTTTGGTGAGAAAGTTCGTGATTCTGAAACTGGCGAAGTGAAAACCGATCCTGAAACCGGTGAAGAAGTCTTGTCCTTACGCCCTATGGGCCGTACTGCAACAGGCGTTCGTGGTATCCGTTTAGAAGAAGGCCAGAAAGTCGTGTCGCTTATCGTACCCAAAGGCGATGGCGCGATTCTGACTGTGACTGAAAATGGTTACGGTAAACGGACGCAACTGTCTGAATATCCTGCGAAGAGCCGTGCGACTAAAGGTGTGGTTTCAATCAAGGTGAGCGAACGTAACGGCGCTGTTGTTGGGGCTGTTCAAGTCGGTCTTAACGACGAACTGATGCTCATCAGTGATAAAGGTACCTTAGTGCGTACACCTGCGAGCGGCGTGTCCATCATTGGCCGTAATACTCAAGGTGTAACGATTATCCGCACTGCGGGCGACGAGAAAGTGGTCGGCCTACAACGTATCGACGAAATCCAAACTGAAGAAGATGAAGTCGAGCTGGATGAAAACGGTTTACCGATTGTTCCTGTCATTGTCGAAGGCGAATTAGCTGACGAGGCTCTTGAAGAAGCGCTGGATGACGAAGAAGAGTTGGACGAAGATGAAGACGAACTTGCTGATGATGAGCAAGACGAAGAGTAATTAAGTGTCATATTAACGAGCGTCCAATTGGACGCTCGTTTTTTTAATGGCATTGATGTTGATAGCATTGTTCGTTTTAGAATGGTTTCGTATTTATCAATACCTACATCATGGTTGGGATTAAGGAGAGTGTCAGTGAGCGCGATTTATAATTTCTGTGCTGGACCTGCAATGTTACCCGCAGCGGTAATGAAAAAAGCACAACAGGAATTACTTGATTGGAATGGCCAAGGCGTTTCCGTGATGGAAATCAGCCACCGAAGTAAAGAGTTCATCGCGCTTACACAACAAGCCGAGTCCGATTTACGTGAACTGATGCAGATCCCCACAAATTACCATGTGCTATTTATGCACGGCGGTGGTCGTGGGCAGTTCTCCGCTGTTGTGAATAATTTTTTAGGTAATCATGGCCGAGCCCTGTATTTAGTCAGTGGTCAATGGTCATCTGCCGCGTTAGCCGAAGCACAAAAGCTCGTGGGTGAAGCGCAGATTGATAGCTTGAATATTGTTGAAAAACACAATGGACTCAATGCGGTTGTCTTGCCTGATTTACATAAAATCGATGCCGATTATCGCTATGTTCACTACTGCCCTAATGAGACAGTAGATGGTATCGAAATTTTTGATGAATTAGACTCACCTTGGCCAATTGTTGCCGATTTATCGTCAACCATTATGTCACGTGAAATCGACGTCAGCCGCTACGGTTTGATTTACGCTGGCGCACAAAAGAACATAGGTCCATCGGGTCTGTCGATAGTGATAGTGCGCGATGACATGTTAAAACTGCCGAGTTTACCGCAGTCGTCCATCATGGACTATCGTTTAGCCGTTGAGCATGACTCTATGTTCAACACACCGCCAACCTTTGCTTGGTATCTCGCCGCTGAAGTCTTTGCTTGGCTTAAGTCCATTGGCGGCATTGCGAGTATTGCAAAAATTAATCAACAAAAAGCGCAGATGTTATATCAATGCATTGATGGTAATGCTTTCTACCGTAATGGGGTTGTTGCAGCGAACCGCTCACAAATGAACGTGACTTTCCAATTAGTCAACGAAGCGCTCGATAGTGAGTTCCTAAAGCAAGCCCAAATAGCTGGACTCGTTGCCTTAAAGGGCCATCGTATCGTAGGGGGTATGCGTGCTAGCCTCTATAATGCAATGCCACTCGATGGCGTAGTTGCTTTGGTCAAGTTTATGAATGAGTTTGCAAACAAACATAGCTAGGCTTAGCTGTATTGAGTCACTCATTAGCTTGCGACGCTTAGCGTCTAGGCTTTGCTGCCTGAATATCAACGTTATGCTTATTGAATGTTGATCATCAGTTAGCCATCTCAAGTGAGACATCCCAAAAGCGAATGCTCAAATGCATTCGCTTTTTTGTTAACTTTAATTTATCGACAATGGCGTTAAGCAAGATGACGTTGAGACCAGAGGCCTTCAAGAACACTCGTTTTGAGAAAGCCTGTGAGCTGACGCGCATTACTGAGTAAGATGCTGGGTTAGTTGTATATTATTGTTTATCATAATTAAAAGAACGTATCTTTAGATGTGTATACACGATAAATCAATAGGATGTTACAGATGGATTTGGCCAAGCTTTCGCGGATTAGTATGAAGCATTTGATCACTTTGCATGTGATGCTCGATACCCTGAGTGTAACCGCCAGCGCCGAACGTTTATGTTTAAGCCCCTCATCCGTCAGTAAAACCTTAAGCCAGCTCAGGGACAGTTTAAACGATGAACTGTTCTATCGTAACGGCAACTCACTGGTAGCAACCCCATTGGCAAGACGATTAGGGCCAAGCGTGCAACAGATGATCAATGATATGAATCAGATCATGAGTCAGGATGCGTTTAACCCTGCTCATTTTGAGGGGCGTTTTTCGCTTGCGATGCGAGAAAGCACCTTTGAACTGCTGGCCGCCAAGCTCAGTGCCCATATTCTGAGCTTGGCTCCTAATATCCGCCTCGATATTTACAGTAAAGACAATATTGGTTTTGATGGATTGCTTAAAGGTACATTAGACTTTGTGCTGTTACCCCATGATCTAAGTCAACCTAAACCTCTTCAAGACGATCTGGTGTGGGAAACCTTGTTTAGCGATGAAATGATCTGCCTGATGAATTCATCCCATCCCTTGGCTAAACAGCCGCATATCAGCTTCGATGATTACCTGAGTTTTAGCCATATTGGCATTACCGATACGGATCTCAGTACGCCTTTTTTTGATATTTTGCTCGCCCAGCAATCTAAAAAACGTGCCGTTCCCATTTCGGTCCCAGACTTTGGCAGTGCGGCGTTAATGTGCCATCACAGTGAGTTGCTCTTTACCTGCTCGCGCCGCTGGGCATCCATCGCTAGCCAAGCTCAAGGCTTAACGATTAAATCTTTACCCATAGAATATGGCAAAGTGGCTTACAGCCTAGTTTGGCATAGTCAAAGCATGAAAGATCCCGCACTACGCTGGCTTTATGAGCAAATTTTGCTTTGCAGTCGTTAAAGGTATATGGAAGGTAACACGAGATTGGTTACGCCTCGCTTTGCAAGCGTTGCGGCTAAGCGTTCAATATCGGCTTGTTTACAGCTTGGCCAATTGAGTGCTTCATCGACAACACCATGATGGTGAAAGGCATTTAACTTAACTCGTGTATCTGGGCCTAGCAGAAGTAAATAGGTCGCTAGTGCGTCTATTTCGTCCTCGTAATCCGTGATGCTCGGAATGTGCAGCAATCTCACCTCATACAGTTTTTGCTGTTTAGCTAATAATTGGATTGATTTGAACACGGCATGGTTATCACGACCGGTAATATACCTATGGGTATCCTGTTGCCACGCTTTAAGATCCACCATAGCGCCATCTAAAAACGGCAGCAGTTTATGCCATCCCGTTAGGCTCAAACTGCCATTGGTGTCGAGCATGCAAGTTAAGTGTGATAACGACTCTGTCGCCTTAATTCCTTTAAATAACGCAAGAATAAATGGCAGTTGCAGACTCGCTTCGCCGCCGCTAACCGTAATACCATTAATAAAGTGACGCTGACTATGGAGAATCGTCAGTATCTCCTCGACTGTGTAACGACAGACCTTAGGGCTCGCTTGTTTCGGGCACACGGCAAGGCAGGTATCGCATTGGCTACAACGCTCACTATCCCAGTGAATGCGAGGCTTATCATTGAGGTTTATTAATGTCAGCGCATTGTCAGGGCAGGTGGCGACACATTCGCCACAGGCATCGCATAAACCTATGGTATGTGGGTTATGGCAGTTTTTGCATTGATAGTTGCAGCCCTGCAAGAATAACACGAGCCTGCTGCCAGGCCCGTCGACACAGGAAAAGGGCAATAGCTGACTGACTATTGCCTGTTTATTTATGGCCGGTTCATTTAACAACACAGGGGGGAGTGCTCATGGGCGATAACTCGTGCTTGGCGTTGCAATATTCCCGTATTAACCGCAGCTTCTGCGGCTAAGCCTGTGGTATTGAGACGCGAGCCGCACTGTTTAAACGCTTCAATATCTGAGCGTTTTACCATATAGCCAGTCACGCGCATTAAATCGTTAGAGGCGACATTGGCGGTAAACTCCCTAAAACCTAACTCAAGTGCGGCTTTACACAGTTGGAACATGGCTTGAGGATTGGATTTCACGGTTTCATCTATGGTCAAAATATCGCTAATCCCCGCCGTATAATACTGATGATGTTGCGCTAGGGCTTGAATATGGGCGATGGGATTCGGTTCAGTGCCATAGGGGATGCGAACGCCAGGAGTCACATCGTTGTCGATACTAATACCGCCCTGTGAATGCAGTAGTGCCCGCCCATGGTAACCATGTGCGACGGGTGTGGATTTCACTATGGCATCGAGCGCAGCAGAAATACGGTAGCCAAGTTGATTTGCATCTGCCTGATGACCATAGTCAGTGTGTTGATCTCGTTGAGATAACTTCGTTGCATCAGTTGCAGTGAATGTCCGCAGAATATTCACGGCTTCTGCCATGCCGTAAATACCAAACATGGGTGCAAAGCGCGATTCATCGATCAATTGCTCTTTAACTAAAAAGCTGTCAAAGAAGTGTGATTCTTGATGCAAAAATGCCGAGCGCGCTTCAATGAGCTCAAAGGTGAGTGAGCAGTAGTTTGGCAATACAGTATCAAAAAAATCGTTTATAGAATTGGCCTTTAACGCAACTTCTTTAAGATTAAGTCGAACTAAGGTATTGGCGCCGCCCGCTAACGGCAACGCGTTGTAGCAACTGACAATACCAAAACCGCGCTCATCAAACGCACTGGCATGCAGAGGGTAATTCGCGATATGCGGCTTACTGCACTGACAAATATTGGTGGTCGCAAGCAACAACAATTCATCCGGTGTGACGGCGGGGTCGTACATAAAGGTCAAATTGGGGGCAACTTGTTTTAACTCGGCATCAATGCGCAGTAGGGTGCGGCAAACGATGTTATCTGTAGGGCCAATATTCACATGCATAAAGGCATCGGGCAGGGTTCGGTCGAGCATGATCCAGAACAGTTTTAATTTACGATAAAGGACTTCCGCATCTATTCCTTCAACGAAAGGCATCAAAATGTCATCCAGCTGACCTAAATACACGGGGATATTGGTCACCGATGGCACGTGATGATACAGAATCGTTAAGGCATTGATGGCTTCGTCCAAGTTTTTTGCCGCAGATAACTCTAAGTATTCAGAGCCTTGTTGAAGGTAGCGGGCATAATCTGGCAACACATAGCGTGGTTTAAACGGCGCATGGCCTTCAAACATGTCGCAAATAATACCGTCATTCATCGCCGCTTTTACCTCGGGCGATATCGACATATAGGGCAAACTGGCTTCCGCTTCTAATGCTAAATAGTTGGATTTTTGCTTGGGTGAAAGCAGCGGGTTGGTGACGATTTGCACTAATCTATCTGGTAATAACATGGCGGAATATCCACAAGTTCTATGATAACCACTAATCTACTCAGTGGCGTTGGCTTTAAAAAGTGAAAATTGCCGCAGTCCTGATTAATGAAATGGAAATCCGCCGACCGAGGTCACAATTTGTGGCTTATTGCGATAACGCCGCGATGTCAAAATCACTAGAATGTGGTTTTACGATTAAAAATAAATGCTTGAACAGTGAGACGTGGCCTTGCTTGTCATATTGTGAATATGAAACTGAGGTTAATGAACTGCCAAAACTGATCGGGTGGGATGAATGAAAAATTTAACACATTAGGCGGTAAATGAACTCTGCTGTATCCCTTTATTGCGGGAATACAGCAGAGTGAGCGGTGCAGATAAACTCAGCGGCGCTTAGAGCACTTTAGCAATTGATTGGGCTAAGTAATCGACGTTATCTTCACTGATCCCAGCAATACTGATGCGGCTTGAACCTACCATATAGATGCTGAATTCTTTTTGTAGGCGCGCTACTTGCTCTGGAGCCACCCCAAGGAAAGAGAACATACCTTTTTGGCGGGCGATAAAGCTAAAGTCACGGTTTACGCCATTGGCTTTAAGTTTATCCACTAAAATGGCGCGGTTGCCGTTGATGCGATCGCGCATCACTTTCAGCTCATCAAGCCATTCTTGGGTTAATTCTTTTGATCCTAAAATCGTCTCAACAATCGCCGCGCCATGGGCAGGTGGCATAGAGTAGAGGCAGCGAACCACATAAAGCAGCACAGATTGCGCGACATTGGCGGTATTGGCATCTTTGGCAATCACAGAACACGAACCGATACGCTCACGGTATAAACCGAAGTTTTTCGAGCATGAGCTGCAAAGGATCATATTATCGACCGCTGCCGCCATTTGACGCACGCCGTAGGCATCAATATCAACGCCATCACCAAAGCCTTGGTATGCCATGTCAATCAGTGGGGTAAAGCCTTGCTCTTTTGTCAGGGCAACCACTTTATCCCATTGTTCTGTGGTTAAATCCATTCCGCTCGGGTTATGGCAACAGGCGTGGAATAACACCACATCATCTGGACTCACTTGCGATAGGGCAGCAAGCATCTCATCAAATTTCAATGATTTGCTATCGTAGTCATAATACGGATAGGTTTTAACGGTAATGCCAGCCGCTTCGAACAAACCGACATGGTTAGCCCAAGTTGGGTCGCTTACCCATAACACCGCATTCGGGTTGCAGCGCTTGATAAAGTCGCCGGCCACGCGCAGTGCACCAGTACCACCGGGTGTCGATACAGTGCGGATACGGTTAGCTATGATGGCACTGTGACCAGCACCAAAGGCGAGTTCAGTCATCAAGGTGTTGAATTGTGGCGAGCCGGTTGGACCGATATACACTTTAGTGGTTTCGGTATCGAGACGGAATTTCTCGGCTTTTTTCACGCAGCTTAGAATAGGAGTAACGCCGGTAGGATCTTTATAAACGCCCACACCTAAATCAACTTTTTGCGGGTGGGTGTCTTCGCGGTACTGAGTCAACAAGCCAAGGATGGGATCTGCTGGCATTGCGATGAGTGAGTTAAACATAGCTCCATCTACCTTTCTGGTTATAGTGCAAACGTGATTGTTTGTATCAGATATGCGTTATTTATCGTTTGGAGCTTAGAATAGCGCGGAAAGGTAAAGTATTTAAAGTGAAAACTGTGATTACACACCAGTTATCTTGGCAAAAAAGTCTGCCAAAAATACGATTAAATCATAAATTAACCGCTTAAATTTTGCGTTTTTGTTATTTTTACACTGATCTCAGCAAATAATCTGACCAAAATGCCATTTTTCTCGAAAAAACGGTTGAATCCTTAGCGACAATCGGTAATTTTATAACGACGAAGCACCAACAAGGCCCCAATCTCCTTTTATTTGTAATCTTAACTTGACGCGCTGTAGCGTGAAGTTGCCATTTTGCGTATTCAGTCCGCGTGATCGTGATGATGACGCCCTATAGAGAAAGAAGATTTATTCATGAAGCAATTACGTCTTGAACCTGTTGTGCAAGTCCGCGGTGAAATCAATATTCCGGGCTCAAAAAGTATTTCAAATCGAGCCTTATTATTGGCCACCTTAGCCCAAGGTACGACTACGCTCACCAATCTGCTCGACTCAGATGATATCCGCCACATGTTGGCCTCCCTCAAGCAGTTAGGGGTGAACTACCGTTTATCGCAAAACAATACTGTGTGTGAACTCGATGGTTTAGGTGGTGTGATTTCCTCAGCATCCGCGCAGGAATTGTTTTTAGGCAATGCGGGAACCGCAATGCGCCCCTTATGCGCCGCCTTAACCTTAGGCCAAGGTGAATTTACCCTCACGGGCGAACCACGTATGGAAGAGCGTCCGATTGGCGATTTAGTCGATGCCTTAAGGCAACTCGGTGCCAATATTGTTTATCTTAAAAATGACGGTTTCCCGCCACTGACAATTAATGCCACAGGCCTTAATGGCGGTGATGTTGAAATTGCAGGCGATTTATCGAGCCAGTTTTTAACGGCTTTGTTGATGGTGGCGCCGCTTGCTAAGGGCAGCGTCAATATCCATGTCAAAGGTGAGTTAGTCTCTAAGCCTTATATCGATATCACTATCGCCTTGATGGCGCAGTTCGGCGTTAACGTCATTAACCATGACTACGCGCGTTTTGAGATTGTTGCAGGCCAGCGTTATATATCACCGGGTAAAGTACTGGTAGAAGGCGATGCGTCATCGGCATCATATTTCCTCGCGGCAGGGGCGATTAAGGGCGGCGAAGTCAAAGTCACGGGTGTGGGCCGTTTGAGTATTCAAGGCGATGTAAAATTTGCCGATGTGCTCGAAAAAATGGGCGCAGATATCGAGTGGGGCGATGACTATATTATTGCACGTGGCTCCCAATTAACGGCCGTCGACTTAGACATGAACCACATTCCCGATGCGGCCATGACCATTGCAACCGCAGCCTTATTTGCTAAAGGCACGACGGTTATTCGCAATATCTATAACTGGCGTATTAAAGAAACCGACCGGTTAGCGGCTATGGCAACTGAACTGCGAAAAGTGGGCGCCGAGGTTGAAGAGGGGAATGACTACATTAAAATCACTCCGCCTGCCGTGATTAACACCGCTGAAATTGATACCTACAATGATCACCGCATGGCCATGTGCTTTTCTATGCTGGCATTTGCCGATTGCGGTATCACCATCAATGATCCTGACTGTACTTCTAAAACATTCCCTGACTACTTTAAGCAGTTTGCGAGCCTGCAAGGCTAAGTCTGTTTGTTTCGTCATTGTGACAACCATCGATGCCAAGAATAGCAAGCCGTATTTGTGCGGCTGCTAATCTTCATAAAAAATCCACGGATTTTGTTTGTCTTTTGTTGTACAATGCGGCGCGCTCATTTTCGGGGGCTCACTTGATGAACTCACGGATGATGGTTATTTTTTGCGGAGGAATGTATGTCTGAACGGGCTCCTGTAGTCACAATCGACGGCCCAAGTGGTGCTGGCAAAGGTACAATTAGTCAATTATTGGCTCAGCATCTAGGTTGGCAACTACTTGATAGTGGTGCCATTTACCGAGTTCTTGCGCTTGCAGCAATTCATCATAACGTTGAACTGGAAAATGAAGAGTCTATCACGTTGTTAGCGGCACATCTGGATGTGAAGTTTCTAACAGGCAATGATAAAGATCCGGTTCAAGTGATATTGGAAGGTGAAGACGTCACCAACGACATTCGCACCCAAGAGTGCTCGAATGCCGCTTCAAAAGTCGCTGCCTTTCCACGGGTGAGAGAAGCCTTATTACGTCGCCAACGGGCCTTTAAAACGGCGCCAGGATTAATTGCCGATGGTCGTGACATGGGTACAGTCGTTTTCCCAAGTGCGCCGGCAAAATTATATTTAACCGCCTCAGCTGAAGAGCGTGCCCAAAGACGCTATAATCAGTTGCAGGACAAGGGCTTCGATGTTAATATCGAGCGCCTTTTAAGTGAAATTATCGAACGTGATGACCGCGATATGAATCGTCCGGTGGCTCCTTTAGTCCCCGCCGAGGACGCGCTCATTATCGATACTAGCGGTAAGGGTATTGATGAAGTGCTAGCGCTTGCGCTTAACTTTATCAACCAAAAATTATCCGGCACTAACTAAGTTAGCCCACCGGATAGGTATTCGTATTAAGGATGATACGGATAATTTGACTGACTCCACGTCTAGGACGGACAGTGGTTTAATAAAGAAAGTAACCTAAACATGACTGAATCTTTTGCTGATCTATTTGAACAATCCCTTCAAACTCTGGAATTCCGTCCAGGCTCTATCGTTCGTGGTACTGTTGTATCAATCAAAAACGGTATGGTACTGGTTGACGCGGGTCTGAAGTCTGAAAGCCCAATCCCAGCTGAACAATTCAAAAACGCTCAAGGCGTTTTAGAAATTCAAGTTGGCGATGAAGTTGACGTAGCTCTTGACTCTGTTGAAGACGGCTTCGGTGAGACTCAACTGTCTCGCGAAAAAGCGAAACGTCATGAAGCTTGGATCGTTCTGGAAAAAGCTTATGAAGATGCTGAAACTGTAATCGGTATCATCAATGGTAAAGTTAAAGGCGGTTTCACTGTTGAATTAAACGGTATCCGTGCTTTCTTACCAGGTTCTCTAGTTGACGTGCGCCCAGTTCGCGACACCGCTCACTTAGAGTACAAAGAATTAGAATTCAAAGTTATCAAGCTAGACCAGAAGCGTAACAACGTTGTTGTTTCTCGTCGTGCAGTTATCGAATCAGAAAGCAGCGCTGAGCGTGATGCACTGTTAGAAAACCTGCAAGAAGGTCAAGCAGTTAAGGGTATCGTTAAGAACCTGACTGACTACGGTGCATTCGTAGATTTAGGTGGTGTTGACGGTCTGCTACATATCACTGATATGGCGTGGAAACGTGTTAAACATCCATCAGAAATCGTCAATGTTGGCGATGAAATCAACGTTAAAGTACTGAAGTACGATCGTGAGCGCACTCGTGTGTCTCTAGGTCTGAAACAACTTGGCGAAGATCCATGGTTAGAAATCAGCAAACGCTACCCAGAAAACACACGTTTAACTGGTCGCGTTACTAACCTAACTGACTACGGTTGCTTCGTAGAAATCGAAGAAGGCGTTGAAGGTCTGGTTCACGTTTCTGAAATGGATTGGACTAACAAGAACATTCACCCATCTAAAGTGGTTAACTTAGGTGATGAAGTTGAAGTTCTGGTTCTGGACATCGATGAAGAGCGTCGTCGTATTTCTCTAGGTCTGAAACAATGTAAGACCAATCCATGGGATGACTTCGCAACTCGTTACAACAAAGGCGACAAGGTTTCTGGTAAGATCAAGTCAATCACTGACTTCGGTATCTTTATCGGTCTTGACGGCGGTATCGATGGTCTAGTTCACCTGTCTGACATTTCTTGGAACGGTACTGGCGAAGACGCAGTTTCTGAATACAAGAAAGGCGATGAAATCCATGCAGTGGTTCTGTCTGTAGATCCAGAGCGTGAGCGCATCAGCTTAGGTGTTAAGCAAACTGAAGATGATCCATTCAACGCATACTTGGCTGACAAGAAGAAAGGTACTATCGTAAACGGTACTGTTTCTGCTGTTGATGCTAAAGGTGTGACTGTTGAACTGGCTGACACTGTTGAAGGTTACATCCGTGTAGCTGACATTTCACGTGAGCGTATCGAAGATGCATCTACTGTCTATAATGTAGGTGATGCAATCGAAGCTAAGTTCATGGGTGTTGACCGTAAGAACCGCTCTATCAGCCTGTCAATCAAAGCGAAAGACGAAGCTGAAGAGAAAGAAGTAATGGCGACTCTGAACAAACAAGATGACGCTGTTATTAGCAATGCAATGGCTGAAGCGTTTAAAGCAGCTCGTAAATAATCGCCTGTTGTTTGGGGAGACATCTCTCCCCATTAGGCGACTGTGTTTGGCTTGATAATAGGGGATAGCTAGGATGACGAAATCTGAACTTATCGAAAAACTCGCCACCAGGCAGTCGCAGCTGTCGGCGAAAGAGGTTGAAGGCGCAATCAAAGAAATGTTGGAGCAAATGGCAACAACATTAGAAAGCGGTGATCGTATTGAGATCCGTGGCTTTGGTAGTTTCTCGCTTCACTATCGTGCACCGCGGACTGGCCGTAATCCAAAGACTGGTTCATCAGTCGATTTGGAAGGTAAATACGTCCCGCACTTTAAGCCAGGCAAAGAACTGCGCGAGCGTGTTGACGCCGTTAATGTGTGATTGACCGCATAGTAAAAAGCCTCCGTTAGGAGGCTTTTTTGTATCTATTGCAAGGCAATGCTGGTCAGCTTAGTAAATTTCTTGGATAATCATTAAATTGAAACGCGTTTAGGGAGTGCAGCGTGAAATCATTTGTAGCAACTGTGCTTGTGGCACTGTTATTTATTCTGGCGTTGATTTTTGGCGCGCGCAACGAACAAGTGGTGACCATCAGCTATTTTGTCGCACAGGGTGAATATCGTTTACCTGTTGTCTTAGCGATTGTCTTTTTTGCTGGTTTTATTTTGAGTTGGTTATTTGCTAGCTACTATATTGTCCGCTTGAAATTAAGTTTAGCGGCAACTAAAAAGAAACTAAATCAAGTGATCGCTAAAATCCCTCAGGATGTAGACGCCTAATATGCTTGAGATCCTCTTTCTGTTGCTTCCCATTGCTGCCGCCTATGGTTGGTATATGGGGCGACGGAGCATAAGGCAGAATCAAAGTAATCAACGTAAACAATTGAGCCGGGATTATTTTACTGGCCTCAATTTCTTACTGTCGAACGAATCGGATAAAGCTGTCGATTTGTTTATCAGTATGCTAGATGTTGACGATGAAACCATAGATACCCATCTGTCACTCGGTTCGCTGTTCCGTAAGCGAGGAGAGGTCGACCGCTCTATTCGTATCCATCAAAATTTAATCGCGCGGCCTACATTAACTAATGAGCAGCGTGACATCGCTATGATGGAGCTGGGTAAAGATTATCTAGCAGCAGGTTTTTACGACAGGGCTGAAGAAATCTTTATCAACTTGGTCAGCCAAGACGATCACAGTGAAGAGTCTGAAACTCAGCTTATTGCTATTTATCAGGTGATTAAAGAGTGGCAGAAAGCCATTGATATCACTAAGCGTTTGAGTCGTAAGCGTCAGCAAGTTTTAAAGCCGTTAACGGCACATTTCTATTGCCAATTAGCCGATGAAGCCAGTGATGATGCGCAGAAAATTAAACTGCTACAGCAAGCGCTGAAGCAAGATCCTCAATGCGGTCGTGCATTATTGACCCTAGCGAAAAAATTCCTCGATATTCAAGATTATGCCCAGTGTAAGCAAATGCTGCTGCAACTAAAAAAAGCCGATATCGAGCTTTTTGCCGATGCAATCCCCACAGCTAAACAAGTTTATCGCGACACGCAAGATAAAGAAGGCTTCCAAGAGTTACTCGCAGGGGCCATGGCCGATGGTGCGGGTGCATCAGTGGTTGTCGCCTTAGCGCAGCACATGATAAGTCTTGATGAGATTAAAGCGGCAGAGACCATGGTACTCGATGCGTTATATCGCCATCCGACCATGAAAGGTTTTCAGCACTTGATGCAAATGCATTTGCGCCAAGCCGAAGAAGGGCAAGCTAAGCAAAGTTTAACTATGCTAGAGCAGCTCGTTGAACAACAAATTAAATTCCGTCCGAGTTACCGTTGTAAGGAGTGTGGTTTTCCTTCACATGCCCTTTACTGGCATTGTCCTTCCTGTAAAAACTGGGGCAGCATTAAACGGATCCGAGGCCTAGACGGCGAATAATCTATTAGAAGAATACACAGTTTGTGTAACCTCGTTGGAGAGATGATGACGACTAAACCTATCCTCGTAGCGCTTGATTACGATAATAAAAACCATGCTTTACAACTGATAGAAAAACTCGATCCCAACATGTGCCGCCTTAAAGTCGGCAAAGAAATGTTTACCTTGTTTGGCCCGCAACTGGTGAAAGATATCCATGATCGTGGTTTTGATTTATTTCTTGATTTGAAATTTCACGATATTCCCAATACTGTCGCCAAAGCCGTGGCCGCTGCTGCAGAGCTGGGCGTATGGATGACGAACGTACATGCCAGCGGTGGCTTAGCCATGATGGAAGCGGCTAAAAAAGCCTTACTGCCATACGGCGATAAAGCGCCTATGCTGATCGCGGTCACGGTATTAACCTCGATGAGTGATGACGATCTTAAATTACTCGGCATCAATGTTCCTGCGTTTGAGCATGTGCAACGTTTGGCGAAGCTCACGCAGCAAGCGGGACTCGATGGCGTGGTGTGTTCCGCCCAAGAAGCGACAGCGTTAAAATCGCTGTTAGGTCAGGATTTCAAACTCGTGACGCCGGGGATCCGCCCTGTTGGCAGTGATGCTGGCGATCAACACCGGGTGATGACGCCACCTCAAGCGATAGCAGCGGGTTCTGATTACTTAGTGATTGGCCGCCCAATCACCAAAGCTGCCGACCCGTTAGCAACATTGCAAGCGATTCACCAATCATTGGCATAGACGCCACACTAGCCGTCTAAAGCGCGGTTTGAAAGTCGTTTGACGGTCGTTTAAATAAAAAAGGCTTGGAATCGCTTGTTGGTATCCTTGATATGATGGATAAAAGTTGAAATAGTATCTTGAATGACAGCATAGAATAATGAATCACACCCTGAGTGCTTATCTCACTGTTCACGGAGAACGCCCATGTTTAATGCTACGATGTTTAACTATCAAGGTAAAAATGTTGTCGTTGTCGGAGGAACCAGTGGGATAAATCTCGCGATTGCCATTGCGTTCGCACAGGCTGGCGCAAATGTGGCCGTTGGGAGCCGTAGTCAAGATAAAATCGATGCCGCGGTATTGCAGTTGCAACAGGCCAATCCTGACGGAATTCATTTGGGTGTGAGTTTTGATGTGCGCGATCTTAGCGCCCTTGACGTTGGTTTTGATAAAATCGCTTCTGAGTTTGGTTTTATCGATGTACTGGTAAGCGGCGCGGCGGGGAATTTCCCCGCCAGCGCCGCAAAGCTTTCAGCCAATGGTTTTAAGTCGGTGATGGACATTGATTTGCTCGGCAGTTTTCAAGTGCTAAAGCAGGCTTATCCTTTGCTGCGTCGCCCCAATGGCAATATTATCCAGATTTCGGCGCCGCAGGCTTCGATCGCTATGCCAATGCAAGTACATGTGTGTGCGGCTAAAGCGGGTGTGGATATGCTAACGCGAACTTTAGCGTTAGAGTGGGGCTGTGAAGGGCTGAGAATTAATTCGATTATGCCTGGCCCCATCGCCAATACTGAAGGTTTTAATCGCCTTGCCCCCAGCGCCGCATTACAGCAAAAGGTTGCCCAATCCGTTCCGCTAAAACGCAACGGCGCAGGTCAGGATATCGCCAATGCCGCACTATTCTTAGGCTCTGAATTAGCTTCCTATATTACGGGAGTTGTGCTGCCGGTTGATGGCGGTTGGTCACTTGGCGGCGCCAGTATAGCGATGACAGAGCTTGGCGAACTGGCCGCAAAAATGTAGTTTGGTTTTAGATTATTGATATTCAAAATCGAGAGCTTTGATTTTATAGAAATTAAGTAGGTAATGATCCATGGCTAATGCATTACAAGAGCAGCTACTCAAAGCAGGGCTTGCCAGTAAACAAAAGGTTCGCGATGTTAAGACTCAAAAACGCCGTGACAAAAAATCACGAATAGATGATGGCTCAAGTGCTTTTAAGCAAGAAGTGGCCGAGCAAAAACGGTTGCAGGCGCAAAAAGATAAAGTGCTAAATGAGCAACGTTTTGCTGAGGCATCTGAGCGTGGACAGGTGCGCGGTTTAATCACAGAGTTCACTAAGTCTGCGATTAAGATCCCAGCTTATGCTGAAGTGAAATTTAACTATACTCTTGATAATAAAATTTATTCTTTATACATAGATGAAAAACTGCAGGCAGAATTGCTTAAAGGGCAGTTAGGCATAGTGCGTTACGAAGATAAGAGTTACTTAGTACCACATAAGTTAGCCGAGCGAGTTAAACTGCTGGTGCCGCAGTGGTGTGGTTATCTGTGGCAACAGGATGAATCTAAAGCTGTGGTCGTTGAAGATGATCCCTATGCAGATTACGCAATTCCTGATGATTTAATGTGGTAATTGCCACAAGCCTGTGACCTAACGCTAAGACAATCCTGTGGGAAAGCTTATAAAATAGAGACCCTTAAGTTCAAGCTTAAGGGTTTTTTTATGGGTTAAATTTATATTTAGCTCGCACACTCGCATACTTTTATATTATTCGCGGCTGTATTTGTAATGAGATTGTTTTCTACAGTGAACTGGTATAAATTAAAACAACTGTTTTAATCCTACGTTTAAGAGTCTACCAATGAATCCTTACCAAGCCCCGTTGACGGATATGCGTTTCCTACTGGAACAGGTATTTGATGCTCCAAACACTTGGGCACAATTGCCTGAGATTGCAGAAATGGTCGATATCGACACGGCCAATGCTATTTTGGAAGAAGCAGCCAAGATCAGCTGTGAGTTGATCCATCCGCTGAACCGGACGGGCGATGAGCAGGGCGTGTTGCATCAAGACAATCAAGTGACTACCCCTGATGGCTATAAAGCCGTTTATGAGCAGTATTCCCAGGGCGGTTGGATTGGTTTGTGTGGCGATCCTGAATTTGGTGGCATGGGGATGCCGAAGATGCTGGGGATCTTAGTCGACGAAATGGCTTACAGTGCTTGTAATGCGTTTACGCTTTATGGCTCGTTAACCGCGGGAGCGGCTTTATGTATCAATGCCCACGGCAGCGAAGAATTGAAACAAGCTTATTTGCCTAAGTTATATTCCGGCGAATGGGCGGGTGCTATGGATATGACGGAGCCGCAAGCGGGTTCTGATCTGCGTAATATTCGCACTCGAGCTTTACCGCAGGATGATGGTAGTTATGCCATCACGGGCAGCAAGATTTTTATCACGGGTGGCGATCATGATTTAACTGAAAACGTCATCCACTTAGTGCTTGCTAAGCTGCCGGATAGTAAAGGGATTTCACTCTTTCTGGTACCTAAAATATCGGTAAATACCGATGGCAGCTTAGCCAATGCCAATGGTGTATCAGTGGGGTCTATCGAGCATAAGATGGGCCTTAAAGGTTCTGCGACCTGTGTGATGAATTTTGATAATGCCCAAGGTTTCTTGATTGGCGAGCCTAATCGCGGCCTCGTATGCATGTTCACTATGATGAACTATGAGCGTTTAGCGATTGGTATTCAAGGACTTGGCAGTGCGCAGGCGGCGTACCAGATGGCGGCCGATTACGCTAAAGAGCGTAATCAAGGCATCGCCGCTGGCGGCTCACCGACGGGCAGTGATTCTGATCCCATTATTGTCCACGGCGATGTGCGCCGTATGTTGTTGACTATTCGTGCGATGACAGAAGCGGGCCGTGCTTTGTCTGTGTTTACAGGACAACAGCTGGATTTAGCAAAATATGCCCAAGATGAGGTTAAGGCCAAAGCGGCGCGTTATGTGGGTTTATTAACGCCAGTGGCGAAAGCATTTTTAACCGATCGGGGTCTAGATGCGACTATCATGGCGCAACAAGTCTTTGGTGGACATGGTTATATTCGTGAAACAGGTATTGAGCAATTAGTCCGTGATACCCGTATCGCTCAGATTTATGAAGGCACCAATGGCATTCAAGCCATTGATTTCCTCGGTCGTAAAGTCACCGGCGATAACTTAGCCGCATTAAACGAATTTGTGGCAGACTTGAAGGCACAAATGCGGACATTCACCCATGTTGATGCGGTGAAAGTGGCGGCAGTATGTGCACGTTTAGATGCCTTGGTCATCGTTGCCGAGTCAGTTAATGATCGCAAAGTGGCTCAGCCTGCACTTATTAATGCGTGCGCGGTCGACTTTTTAGATGCCTTTGGTTACACCCTTTATGGTTTCTACTGGTTGGCTATGGTCGATAAGGTCGCGGATCATGAAGATAAAGCTTTCGCCGAGCAGAAAGTCTATTTGGCTAAGTTCTATTTTGATAAGTTATTGCCAAAAGCGGATTACCATATCGCTCAAGTCAGAGCTGGTGATGCGACGACTATGGCGATGCCTGCGGAGTTGTTTTAACAAGGCTTCGGTATATTCGTTTAGATAAAAACTGAAAAAGCACTGATGACTCAGTGCTTTTTTATGCAAGTTTTTTACTCTGTAGCAGTTAATTAATGACTCTAGTGAGCCGCAGTATTCACAGTCGCAGTGGTTGATGACGGTTGCAGCACTGAAATCAATTGTTTAAGAAACTCGGCATTGAATGAGGGTTTATGTTGATTCTTCAATTCAGGACTCATGCCATTCTCAAGGATTACAAACAAGGTATCGTTATGCTGGGGCAAACGGATAAAGCCCGCTAAGTTAGACACGCCTTGCATCGAGCCTGTTTTAGCAAAAATTTGCTGTTTAAGCGGCGGCTTGTTGTAGCCCATACGATATCTTAAGGTGCCGCTGATCCCTGCCTGTGGCAGACTCGTGATTAACGGACTAAAGCGGCTATCTTGGTGGATTAGCGCCAACACCGCGGCTAACTGCTTGGCATTGAGCAAGTTATAGCGTGACAATCCTGAACCATCCACAATATTGGCGTTACTCAAATCTATGCCTAAATTCGTTAAAATTCGCTGCATGGCAGCGGCACCATTGGTAAAGCTGCCTTGGGTCTTAAAATAACTTTTACCAAGTTGCTTAAAAAGGCTATCGGCAATCAAATTATCTGACTTGAGCAGCATAGTCTCGAGCAGCTCAGGTAAAGGCGCCGAGCTATGGCTGGCAATTAGTTTTGCCTTTTGGGGTAAGCTAGTGCCGAGTTGTACTTTACCCGCAAGAGACATCTCGCCTTTAAGTAGGGAGGTGAGGTTATCTTGGGCAAATTTGAACGGATCGCTGATCGCAATCGCCAGTGGTATCGCCTCACAGCCAGGGTAACAGCCGCGTAAATGGTAGTTATTTTGACCTAATCTGACCATATCAAGTTGGCAAAATTCGCGGCTCGCCTTTTGATCAAACACCGCATCGTTGCTGATTTTGACCCCATAACTTCCTGCACGCAGACTTACCTGTGAAGGTTTGCTGGTAGAGCTGGGGCTAAACTGACCATAGACACAGTTTTGATTGATAATATAGCTAGATACAGGCGCAGCAAAACAAATACCTAAGTCATCCCATACCCAACCGGGAGCTTGCAATTGTTCCTGTTTATCGCCGAGTAAATACAGATGTCCGTCAATACGATTAATGCCTTGTTTTACGAGATTGGCAAAAATGGCCTTGAGATCGGCTTGAGTCAGCGTGGGATCGCCACTAAAACGCAGATAAGCACTGCCTGCGATATGGCCCTTGCTTATTGGTGCATCTGTCCATAATTGTGTGACATAACGAAAATCAGGCCCAAGCTGAGCCACAGCACTGACTGCAGTGAGCAGCTTTTGGGTACTGGCTGGAATAAACAAGGTCTCAGCTTGTTGGCTATAGATCACTTGATTGTTCGACATATCCATTGCCAGTAAGGCGATTTGTGAATGTCGAGGGCTGATCTTGCTGATTGCTTGGCTAAGCGAAGTGGTTTGAGCACTTATCGGCCTAGAATCATGTTGCTCTGCATAGGCCATATTATGACTTGCGGCTAGGAGCAGGCCGGCATATAGAGTGGTTTTCAGTAACGTTTCCATGTTAGCTATTGGCCATTTTTATCAAAACATCATTAAGATTAGGTTGGTATTGTGTGCGGTTAATCCTCACTGCTGCCGTCATCCTTTTCCATCAAGCGATATAAACGTAGGGTAACAAACAATACCAGCCCAATAAACAAAGGCAGGATGAGTAACCCTAACTGGGTTTTAAAATGGAAAATACCCCAAGCAAACAGCAATGTCAGTGCTAACGTCAGCAGAATTTTTTTGTTCATAGTCTTAATCTTGTATCGTATGGTCTAATCGCAAATAGGCGGTTTAGTTTACGCTAAATCAGTAGATTCGGGGTGAATGAAATGGGTTTGAAGATTATTTTGTGATTTGGCAGACATTTTGGGCGCAGTTCAGTGAAATTTGGACTGATTTGTAGCGTTAAGAATCACCCTATTTAGGGAGAAATATTGTGTGGACGGGCAAATAATGCCGAGAATACTCACTGTAAAATGCGATTTCAAGCAAGGATAAATGAAGAAGATTTTTAGGCAAATCGGTGCACTGAAGTGGAATAAAATCGCGTGAGGTCAAATTACCAGCAAAACCGTTAGGTTTAACAAGACTTTTGGGAGAAAAGTCTTGCCGAGACGAGGTGAAGTCGGTAATTTCTACCCCTTACGATTTTAGGTTCTTAGGTAACAACTAAACCATGCCACATATTAGTATGCGCGGCTTACCACAAGCGGTCGTTGCAGCGTTCAGCCAAACATTACTGCAGTCATTGGCGGATATATGTAAAGGTAATGCAGAGAGTTTCACATTAGATTGGATCCCAAGCATCAGTTTTCGAAATGGAAAAATTGATCAACGCTTTGTCCAAGTTGAGTTACTCTGGTTCCCTAAGGACCCTGATATACATCTTAAAGTAGAACAAACGATCAGGTTGGCAGTGACAGAGGCCTATCCAGAGTTAACACATATTGCTGTGATGTTTTTATCACTGAACCCCAGTGCTTCCTATCGGGGTGGTCAGCATGTTTAAAGGAGGATGCCTTGCTAGATAAGCTTGGTGGAATAGCCGTTCAACCCGAGGCTTTAACGTGGTTGCTCACGCCATGCCGTTTCAAGGCAGAATTACTCGCTCGTATTGCGAGCGCCAAGCACAGTATTTATATTGCGGCGCTGTATTTAGAAGATGACGAAGCGGGTCGTGAGATATTACAAGCCCTCATGGATGCCAAAGCGGCAAATCCAACGCTTGATATCAAAGTGTTAGTCGATTTTCACCGTGCGAGACGTGGCTTGATTGGCCATAAAGGTGATAGCGGCAACTATTTGATGTACCGTAGAGTTATGGCTGAAGCCGAACATCCCATCGATATCTTAGGTGTACCCGTCAAATCCCGTGAATTTATGGGTGTGTTGCATCTTAAGGGATTTATTATCGATGATGCCGTGATTTATAGCGGTGCCAGTCTCAATAATATCTATTTGCAACAACACGATAAGTACCGTTTCGATCGTTATCACTTGATTGAGTCTGCCGAATTAGCGCGCAGTATGCGCGCGATGATCCAGAAAAATATCATTTCTGATCCAGCTGTGTGTTCATTAACGCAAGATGCTGAGCAAGAAGTGCTACCACCAAAGACGGACATGCGTAGCTTTAAGCTGAGACTGTCTGACGCTGAGTATCAGTTTAAGGAGACCCGTGATGGTAATCGCATCACGCCGTTACTTGGGCTAGGACGTAAGAAAAACTTGCTCAATAAAGTGGTTGTCGCCTTGGTGGAAGAGTCAAAAGACTCGCTGTTTATTTGCACACCCTATTTCAATCCGCCGTACATTTTAGTGCGCGCTTTAGCTAAGCATTTACGCAATGGCAAACGCATCGATATCGTTGTGGGCGACAAGACGGCTAACGATTTTTATATTCCGCCAGAGCAGGATTTCTCAACCATAGGTGCCTTGCCCTATATGTATGAGCAATCATTGCGTAAGTTCGCTAAACGCCAACAGTGGGCGATTGATAATGGTCAGCTGAATATCCATTTGTGGAAACATGGTATCAACAGTTATCACCTCAAGGGCATCAGTGCCGACGGTAATAAGCATTTGATCACAGGCTCGAACTTGAATCCAAGAGCTTGGGCGCTGGATCTTGAGAATGGTTTGTTGATCCAAGATGAAATTGGCTGCTGGAAAGCCCAGTTTGAAGCCGAGCAGGCGCATATTCTTGAACACACACAGCGGTTATATCACTACAGCCAAGTGGATACCTTACAGAGCTATCCTGCGCCAGTGAAGAAGATCATGACCCGAATTCGTCGCCTTAAAGCTGACTTTTTACTGCGTCGCATTTTGTAACGATTAAAGCTATAGAAGCAATAAATTAATCGATATTTTTGATTTATTAGAGTGTCTTATCGATTTAAAAAGCCCACAAAAATGTGGGCTTTTTATTGACTGATGGTAATAGATTTAGCTTAAACCAAGAATTGTCGCTTCAAATCATATGCATTAAATCTGTGGCATTAAATTCTGGTGAGTATCATTTTGATCTTTGGCGTAATACAGAGACAGGATCACTAAAACTACCATTACAGCACTCAATAAACCTATGCTTAACTGGCCGCCCATAGGCACTAAAGACATAGTTAATGCGGCAAGTCCGGCACCAAAATTTTGTAATCCCCCCAGTAATGCGCCCGCAATCCCCGCCTGACGTGGAAATGGCTCTAACGCAGCAGATGTTAGGGTAGGGAACAGCATGCCTGCACCACTGAAGAATAAAATCGATCCAACAAGTAAACTCCAGCCGACCACTAAATTAAAAAGACCTGGGATCAACATAAATAATGCGCCAGCACCGAGTAACGCAACACCTTGGTAAACAACCCTTTGTGGCTTATTCTGTCGGCCCGCGATGAGTGCCCCCAGTAAGTAGCCAGGAATTGGCGCAACAAAATAACAACTGACCATAAAAGGTGTCAGTCCGAGATATTGGCCATAGAGTACGCCAGCAATGGCTTCAAACGCCGCAATACCGGCAAAGGTGGCGATCAATGAAAATAAATAAGCGCGAAACGCTCTATGGCGCAGGACATGCTTATAGGATTTGAAAACGGCTTGATGTTCCCGTTGCGCCTTAGGTAAAGACTCTTTAAAGAGGAATATTAACAACAGCCAGACCACGACACCGAATCCCGCTAATACCCAGTATACGGCTTGCCAGCCAAAATAGGCCGCAGTGGCGCTGCCGATAAATGGTGCAAGCAAAGGTAAAAACACTACGGCCATAGAGACATAGCTATTAAATTTTACCAGTCGGTCGCCAAAGTAATGATCGCGGGGAATGCTACGGCACAATGCGCCTGCGCTGGCTGTGCCTAATCCTTGGATAAGGCTTGCCATAATTAGTTGGTTAAAGCTTGTGGCCTTCGCCGCGAATACAGCGCCTAGAACGAAAATTGCGATACCCACAACGAGCGGCATTTTGCGGCCAACGCGATCTGACACTGGGCCATACACAAATTGAAACATCCCGTAGGAGAGTAAGTAACAGGCCATCACGGCTTGTAGTTGGCTGGCGTCCACATGGAGCCCGAGTGCGATTTGTGGAAGGGCAGGTACAAAAATCGTCTGCGCCATTTGGCCACAGGCGACCATAAAGACAATCATTAACAGTAGGCTAGACTGACTCGCCGCTGGAGCGACATCGTGATGAATAGGAGAATGTGGCGTGCCTGACATGATATTTCCGAAAAAGGTCACTTAAGGTATTTGCGCGCATCTTACTCCCTAAAAGCGTAACTTCAAGTGTCAATCATATTGATTTAACGAAATAATTTTTAATGCGATGCATAAGTTTTTATCCTGATTTTAAGCTGTAAAGCTAAACTTACGATAGGTTATTTGTCTGTTAACTAGGTCGATGAGTTGCAAATGAATTAACGCAAGGATTAACCCTGCGGTGCATCTTTTCTTACAAGCCGCCATGAGAAAAGAGAGATTGCAAGGAAACTGTGAGTTAGCAGCAAGGTGTCAGCCATAAATCAGTAACGACAAGAATATTGTTAAGAAAAAGGAGATAGCACCAATATACTTATCTCCTCTATCCTAGTGCATGGTTATTTTTGCAACTTTTCGATCCCAGTTAAAATCTGGTAGCCCACAGTGACCCGTGGCGGAACGGGGGTGTTTTTATTACTCAGCAGTACAATGCCGAGTTTTTTTGCAGGAATAAAGGCTGCATAAGCGGCAAAACCGCCAGTTGAGCCTGTTTTATTAATCCACACATTTTGCTGCGGCGCGAGGGGCGGCACTATGGGTTTAACGGGTGTACTGCCAAACACGACTTCCTGAGTATGGCCCATAAGTATTTTATCAAGATCAATAGGATATGAGTAATGCTCCCAAATCATATCTTGGGTCATCATGCCCACATCAAAGTATCCCGTGTGGGTCTCATCGAGTGCCGTTTGCAGTGGTTTGGTAAGCGGGTGCATTTGCATATTGGCCTCAACAAATTGCAGTAAATCCTTTGCTGAGGTTTTAACGCCATAGGCTTCATCGGCTAATACCCCTGGATTGACCCGCACTGGCATGTCTTGCTTATCGTAGCCTTGGGCATAATCGGCCATTTTGCTGCTCGGCACCTTGAGATAGCTGTTTGTCATACCCAATTGTGGAAATAGTGTTTGCTCAAGTATTTGTGGAAACGTTTGCCCTAAACTCTGCGCGGCAATCATGCCAAGCAGCCCAATACTCGGATTGGCGTAATTTCTGTGGGTCCCCGCGGCAAATGATGGTTGCCAATGCTTAAGGTAATCCATTAACTCTGCGTTATTAGTGACCTTATCAGGAACTTGCATCGGCAAATCCCCCGCTGTGTGGGTGGCTAAATTGATGAGACTAATCTTATCAAAATGGCTGCCTTTTAATGCTGGAACATAATCACTGGCCATGTCCGTGAGTGTTAATTTACCTTCGCCCTGTGCATAGTTAGCCAGTGTTGCGGTAAAGGTTTTACTGATAGAGCCAATCTCGAACAGGGTATCTTCAGTCACACTTTGCCCAGAGGTTTTAGAACTGACGCCATATTGGTAAAAATACTGTTTACCTTCTATGGTGATGCCAATTACTGCACCGGGAATAGCATACTCGGCCATCAGTGGTTTAACTGCGGAATCTACAATTGACTGGATGTCTTTGGTATTAAGCGTTTGGGCCGTAGTGACAGTAGAAAATAGCGTAGCAGTGAGCAGTACACCGCTTAATAACGGTATAGAAGCGATCGGGGCTTTTGGGTGCATAATTGACCTTTCATTGAGATTGTATTTGTAGAGTAGATTTTCGCATGATATTAGGGCAATTCCACACTAAGTTAAGTCATTACTGATATTTAGTTTCAATACTCTCCCAATAAGTAAGTTAAACGTTAATTTGGTCGGTTTAGTGTTGCATACTAAGTGGCAACACAGATTAATACATTACAGATGTTTTAAGAGATGGTTGCTCTGTGCTCTTAAATTATCTCGCTGACGTTAGGCTGCAGATGAAACCACAACCACTGACACCGGCCTTTTATCATGATAATGTATTACGCGATTGCACCATTGATGGCCAAGGGATAAACTGCGCCACCGCGATTAAAAGTGCTAACTGATGTGGTCGCGATCCTTAATAAGTTTGATAGAGAATTGGTTTTTATGGCTTTAGCCCCCCATGCAGTGCACCATTTATATCAGTACCGTAAGTCTATTTCGACTAAACCCTTTGGTGCCCGCGGTAAAAAACTGATCCGCTGTCCATTATGCCTCTTAGGTGAGCAGTTCTGTACCTGTGCGCTACGCCGTCAGTTAGATACTCACGCCAGTTTTCTGCTGATTATGTATAACGATGAGGTGTTAAAGCCGACTAATAGCGGACGACTCATAGCGGATCTTATTCCTGATACCCACGCCTATATTTGGTCACGTACAGAACCTGAAGCTGAGTTGCTTGCTTTGCTGAATTCGCCGCAATATCAACCCTATTTAGTGTTTCCTGCCCAGTATGCAGAGCAAGGGCAAACCGTACTGAACCAAGTGCCGATGTCGACATTGGCCGAAGGTAAACGGCCGCTGCTAATCATGCTCGATGGCAGTTGGCGTGAAGCGATTAAAATGTTCCGTAAGAGTCCTTACTTACACTCACTGCCGTTGCTTTCCTTCGATCCCGACACGCTCGCGACCTATGCATTGCGTAAAGGTAGTCATGATTTTCAACTTGGCACCGCCGAGGTGGCATCATTGGCTTTAGGAGCGATTGGCGAAGCGGCTAATGGCAAAGCCTTAAGTACTTGGTTTGATTTGTTTGTTGAATCTTCCTTACTAGGCCGCAATCGCCGTTGCCGTGAGGACCTTCTGCCAATTACAGATTTTACCGATGCTTTTGAACTGGCCTTTGAACAAGCAAGTCGTAGTAAGAGTTAATCGATGTTGGATTTAATCTATTATGAAAAAGGCTAGTTAACTATCTTCTTAAATAAAAAATCCCCTACAGTGAGGGGATTTTTTATGTGTAGCAATTAACTTATAGGAACTTCATATTAAGAAGATACCTCGCACAAGCATAATTGTTTATACCGCGACTTCTTTACCATCTAACTTACGGATAACGACCGTAGCGGCGCGAGGGCGTAATGTCGTGCCCGCAGGCGTTTTTTCAGCGGCATTGGACGAATAAGGCCAATTACCGGGATGCTGAATGTTAGCAAAAACAGATGTGTAATCAGGGCTAATAGCAAAACCTGTAACCTCACAGTCGTTTGGTCCAACAAAGAAACGCTTTAATTCCATTTGGTTATCAGCCGTTACGCCGAGCTGTTTCTCTTGGCCATCAACAAGCGTTGAAGGCACTATCGCTAGCATCTGATCGTTGGTTTCTTCTGCGACCTCCTTGGCTCCATTGTCGGTTTGAACCCACAAAATACCGCGTTGATCGAAGGCCAAACCGTCTGGGCTGGCAAATTGGTTAAGATCTGTTAAGCCTGATAAGTTTGTTTCTGCGTTACCATCACTTGGTGAGCCGAATACGAAGATATCCCATGTAAATTCAGTATCTTTGTCACTTTCATCCCAACGAATAATATGGCCAAAGTGGTTTTTCAATCTTGGGTTCGCTGGATTGGTTTCAGTTCGTTTTGAGTTGTTGGTCAGGGTCAAATAAATTGAACCTGTGAAAGGATCGACAGCACACCATTCAGGGCGATCCATAGGGGTTGCACCAACAAGATCCGCTGCGCCCGCGGTGTTCAAAATAATCTCGGCTAAGCTAGCGAAAGTATTGCCTAGGGTTTTTCCGTCCGTAGTCTGGCTATCTAAGGTTAAAGGCAACCAAACACCACCACCATTTGCATTAAACTTAGCTGCATATAAAGTACCTTCATTCATATATTTATCGCCAGTTTGTATGCGATTGCTGCTGTCAGCATCTTTTGCATCCCATGCCGCGGCCGAGACAAATTTATAGAGGTATTCGAATTGTGAATCGTGGCCAGAATAGAACACTACTGGCTTACCTTCGGTTAATTTGCCAAAGGTACAGCCTTCATGGCGGAAACGACCAAGCGCAGTACGTTTAACTGCGCGCGATGTTGGATTGAAAGGGTCAATTTCAACAATATAACCGTGACCATTCGCTTCATTACGATAGTCATCTTGAGCACTTGCACCTTTTGGCGTGACATCAAAACGCGCGAATTCATCGAGACGTTCTTCATCATGACCTGCAAGATCATCCCAGCCATAACGTGTGCTGGTTTTGCTGATCCCAATGCGATTTTGCTCGGCAGTTAACGTACCACGGTTAGCGAAGTAGCCTGGCCAGTTTTCTTCACAGGTTAAATAAGTGCCCCAAGGCGTGTAACCATTACCGCAGTTATTTAATGTACCGCGAGCCTGACTACCGTCGGGAGAATAGCGGGTTTCGAGTAGAGAAGAGTAGGCGAGAGGACCGCTAATATCCATTACAGTCGCACCGGTGAATCGGCGGTTATGGTTATCATTGCTAACCACTTCCCATTGATTATTAACCAGTTTTATCCGTACAACCGATACGCCATGGGCGTTGATTTCTTTACGTACCTCATCGATAATCGTGCGCAAACCTGAAGTAGGATCAAAAGTTTGTCCTGCAGGATGTAATGCAACTTCATCAATGTATTCATGGTTAATGCAAAGTAAACCGTCATTACCCGAATCATTTAATGGAAAGAAATGCATGCCATCATGGTGCATACCGACTGAGTTCGCTTGGTCATCGGCAGTGTTACTACCATCGCTTTTCCATGGTGCTGCTTTTGCATTTAATGGCGTGCCCCATGGTGCAAGTACCTGCGCTGTATAGCCTTCTGGCACAACGACGGCATCTAAACGAGAACCCGCAACTGACGTAAAGTTTAGCTTGGCGGTACTTTTTGTCGGTGGTAAAGGTGTCACTGGATCAACAGGTTTTGTAACGGGTGTGTCATCTGATCCGCAAGCAGTTAAGCCTACACTGGCAAAAGCTGTCATAGCACTGAGGCCTAAACCACTTTTGACGAAGTTACGGCGAGATAAATGTTTATCCAACACTTGGTTAAATGGCTCGTTATTACTTTTATTATAAAGTGTAGGATCAAAGGTGGCCTTACTCATATATTACTCCGGCTAGTACGATGGATTAAATTTCGTGACTAAGGCTAAAGTATCAATATGACAATAAAGATGATTTTATATTACAATAATACTGCAGTGAGCAATAAACCCGATATGCTATGAAAATGTTAACCAGCAGTTTGCTATGGTCTAAGATGCTGAGGTCGCAGTATCTCAATTAGAATTTTTATTCTGCTATAATGTCAAATCTTGTATCCAAGATAAAAATCTATAATGTGAAATTATTGCTTTAATTATTTTTCAAATTAAAAATTGGAAATAATTTTAATATAAATTACTGAATATCATTTTTATTCATAAACATGATAGGTTTATTTTAACGTTATAATTGCTATTTTATTTTAGGTAAAAAACTAACTGATTCTTACCGAGTCATGATCTAGTTTAGTCTTTTGGGTTTTAGTCTCTTGGTTTTAAATAATGGCGAAGTGAGCGCGGATCGGTATGGCCAGTTCTGGCCATAATGTATAAATGATCTTTATCATTTTCATAGAGTTGAGTGACACAACCACTACGCAGACTGTGGGCACCATAAAACTTTGCAGGTAGGCCCGCTTTTGTGCAATATTTTTTAATGATGCGATAAATATCGTCTCCCGTGAGAAAACCACTATTTTTATGTAAACTTGAATTAGCTTCAGAGTGATGTTCTACTATTTGATAAGGGCGTAAATATTTCCCATCACGGGAAAGCGATCTAAATAAATGTCCATCCTCTATATTGGCTAGTGATAACCAATTTTTTACCGCGTTGAGTGCTGCAAAAGGTTCATGATCCGGTAGGTCTTTCCATTCCCGTTGACCTTGCTGATTACTCTTCGAATAAGGTAGGCGAACTTTTAGCTTATTGCGTAAAAAACTGACATATTGAACTTTTATATCTGCAAGTTCAGAACGGCGAAACCCACCTTGTAATCCTAACTGAATAATGGCTTTGTCTCTTGCTCGGGTTAATGGTTGCACTTGTTCATCGATAGCTTGAATGAGCATTTCCACTTCATCATACATAATCGGTTGTTGATCATAATCACTCACATGGCGAGATTGATTTCTGCTCAAGCCACGCATCACTCTGATCACCAGTGGATGTTCGGTAGGCGAGTGGAATCCTGCTTGAATATGATGGTAGCGAATGGCTGCCAACCTTGTGGTTAATGTTTGCTTTGAAAGTTGAACGCCAGTGCTTTCTTGGATCAATTCTTTTTGCTGACCAATAAATGAAATTACGCTTCTTGGATCTGCGGGCAGGGCCTGCAGTTGGTGCTCCGCACAATAACGGCTAAATACACTAAAGCTCGTATTATAAACACGGCGAGTGTTGACTGAAATTTCGTATTCAGTTTCTTCGGCGGCGCTTAAATAATCACTTCGAACAGATTGTGGCAGGAAAGTCTCTTCAAAAAAGCGTGGCTGTTCAGCACGGTTATTATTGTGATGATCTGATCTAGTCACTTTTTCATTCGATACATTGGTGTTATTTTGAGCATTACTATTTGTCCGGATTATTTTAGACATGCCGTTGAAGTCACCTGATATCGAATTAAGAAGGCGTAATTATACGCAAATCACGCCTACATCTACCAGTGATAATCGTCATTATCACTGGTAGAGTGCTTATTTGTTCAAATAAACTTCTGTTATCGGAATAGGGCGCATTAAATAGCATTTAGTTGGTTTTTTTAGTTTAAAAAATAGCCAAGATAAACCTATTCTAGCAATGGCGATTAATTAAGCGGATATAAAATTAAAGGCAATGATAGTATGAAATTCGTACTTTCTCTATGCAGTGGTTTCGAACTTAGTTAGTCACAGATGCATAATTTTAAAGAATGGTTTAACCATTTTATTGGTTTTCTTGAATGGAATGCCGCTAAACTAGGCTTGCGTGTTGGGTGAAATTTAAGCTAATAACGACAACCGCTTATCGGGTTCTTAGCCTGTTATGAGTTGAGCTATTTCTGCCAAAGGCAAAATGAAGCATAAGGGATCGATTCCCAGTCAATAAAATGGTTGAACCATATATTAATACTTATCGATTTGTACTAGCATGAGGTCCCATTTATTTCATCCGCATTAAACGCATGCTTAGCTAAAGAAACGTATTTATGGAACCGCAAGCCTGGATATATCAACAAGACAAACCAACAGCAGGGAGAAAATTATTATTGCTTGAGGAAGCAGAATTAATTTTTGCCTTACCCTTAATTTATCGCCTTATCAATCCTGAAGCTGTGGCATCTAAACCGGATTGGTTTTGTGACGCTGAGTTACAAACGGTTTTCTATACTAAGTTGGTGACACAACTAAATGAATTAGTCCGATTACGCAAAAAGGCACAGCGGATCGACAACGAGCTTACTAATGTAAACAAAATGCTCAATCAGTATTTTACTGATTTTGGCTGGCGTATGGTTCGTAAAGAATTATCTCAAATAAAAAAACGGCAAAAAAAGTCTCATATTGAGCTGAGCAGGGATATTATTTTGAGGTTAAAACGTTATATGGAAACTCAAAAGTTAGACAGTTTTGACCAAGCCATTGATACTCTATTGTCAGAGCATAATGAAAATATTTCGCTTAATGTTTTACAACATACTGATGAGGATGTTGTAGACGACATTGTTGATGAATAGAACAAAAAAACGCGGATCTATGTTTTGAAGAATATGATTTTAAAGTTGTTCTATTGCCTAAAATGGATTATCTAATAAGGGTAAGTTAGCCGTGACTTATCTGTGCAGACACGTAAAATTACTGTTAAGATCTTATGTTTACGACTAGATAACGCGGGGCATTAGAGATGAGTTTAAGTATTGCAAACGATAGGAAAATTGCGGTTTTATGCCGAATTGAACCTGGCTGTCTCGGACCTGATGGCGTAGATCATATTGAGGCTTTTTGTGCTTTAGCCCAGAAAGCGATGCAACATTTTGACGTCGATGTCGGCACTTGGGTATTGATCCCAAGATATGATAAAACCTTAGAAGAGATGCAATATAGTCTTGCAAATAAGCTGCTTTCGCGTGAGCAGGCAACTAAATATTTAGTCTCTATAGGGCGTGACATTGATGGTTTTGAAGAAAGATTTCAGGACAAACTGACGTCGCTGATCAATCTATATCTTGCTAGAAAACCTTAAATGCTCAATTTATCGGAGATGTATTTTTTGCTGAGATTCATCTGACGTCTTGTTTTTTTATAGGAGATATCGGATCGAATTTTTACAAATCGGTTTTATTTTCATATTTAATTGCTGACTAAAAAAGTAAATTAATTATATATTAATCATTGTGTTGCAATGAAATCTGCACCTATAATTACGCTCCTGATGAGCAGTTAAGTTGGCTTGAAAACTCAGTTGTTGCTAATTAACTCCGTAAAGTACGTCAAAATTTGCTAGACTAGTCGACTCACTTAATGCTGAATCTTTTTCTTGCGGTATGCCCGAATTTTGTGGGTGGTAAGGATAAGTGTAAAGGACGGTTGATGTTCAATCCCATTCCGGAAACCAATCCATACGTTAGTTTGTTGCAGCAGGATTTCGGTTTTTCTGAATTTCGTCCTGGCCAAGCGCAAACGATAACACAACTGTTGGCGGGGAAGTCGAGTTTAGCGATTTTTCCGACGGGTTCTGGTAAATCCCTTTGCTATCAATTTACAGCATTGCAGTTACCCCATTTGAGTTTAGTGATTTCGCCTTTACTCGCCTTGATGAAAGATCAGCTGGAATTTTTACAATCTAAGGGAATTCATGCGGCCAGCATAGATTCAACCTTAAGCGCCGAGCAGAGTCAGCAAGTGATGACAGATGCGCGCTCTGGCAAACTGAAAATTTTAATGGTGTCGGTGGAACGTTTCAAAAATGAACGCTTTAGGCAGTTTATTCAATCGGTTCCGCTATCTATGTTGGTCGTAGATGAGGCGCATTGTATTTCAGAATGGGGCCACAATTTTCGGCCTGATTACCTTAAATTACCCGATTATCGGCGCGAACTTGAGATCCCGCTGGTACTGTTATTGACGGCCACCGCGACACGTAAAGTGAAACTGGATATGGCCAAGCGCTTCGATATTGCGCCCGAACACATAGTACAAACGGGATTTTATCGACCCAATTTAGATTTGACAGTTCTGCCCGTGTCGACTCAAGAGAAAAATGCCTTACTGGTTAACAAGATAACATCATTCTCAGGTGCTGGTATTGTGTATGTGACGTTACAGCAAACCGCCGAAACAGTCGCACGACTCTTATGCCAACAAGGCATAGTCGCCAGTGCCTATCATGCTGGATTTGAAGATGAAAAACGTCAACAAATTCAAAATGATTTTATGCAGGATAAGCTGCAAGTGGTTGTTGCTACCATCGCCTTTGGTATGGGAATCGATAAGAGCAATATCCGTTTTGTGATCCACTATGATTTGCCTAAATCCATTGAAAACTACAGTCAAGAAATCGGCAGAGCAGGGCGTGATGGTGCGTTATCCCATTGTGTGACTTTAGCCAATCTTGATGGACTCAATACTGTTGAAAATTTTGTGTATGGCGATACGCCTGAGCGAGAAGGTATAGCGCAAGTCATTGAAGCTATTCGACTTGAACAAGATTCTGCTCAGTGGGAATGTCAGCTTAATGGCGTGTCGACTGCGAGTAATATTCGCCAGTTGCCGTTAAGAACGTTACTTGTGCAGTTAGAAATTCTAGGTGTGGTTAAGCCGTTATTTGCTTATTACGCCGATGTTAATTACAAATTTTTAGTGGACAAACACGCCATTTTGAGCCGCTTTAATCCAGAGCGGCAGGCGTTTTTGACGCAAATGTTTAATCATACGCAGATGAAGAAAATATGGGGCGCGTTAGATTTTGATGCCTTGTACAGTGCGACGGGCCATGAACGCAGTCGCGTGTTGGCCGCGCTGGAATATTTAGCAGAACATCAGTTAATTGAATTAGAAACCAAACGAATTACTGATGTGTATCGGGTGGATGTTGCCGCATTAGCGCGTCCGGAACTCATCGATGAGCTGTACCATTATTTTCTTGATAAAGAGCAGAAAGAAATTGCGCGAATAGCGCAGTTAGTCCGCTTTTTTGAACTTGAGACGTGCTTAAGCCACAATTTATCCCGTTATTTTGATGATAATGAGACGCCGGCTATCTGCGGTCATTGCAGTGTCTGCCGCGGTCATTTCGCTAAGTTGAGTTATTCGACGGAACCGACTTGGCCGACAGATCAGCAGATATTGGCTGATTTACATGAGTTGAAGCATCATTTAACGGCCAAAGGCATAGATGCTTTATCACTTGATACCTATTGTCGTTGCCTTGCTGGCATGTCAGTTCCTTTGGTGAGTCGTTTTCAAGTGCGTAAGTTGAGTGGTTTCGGCCGCTGTGAAAAATTGAGATATGCTGAAATTAAACAGAAAGTTGAGTCACTGTTGTCGCAACTAGATGATAAAAGAGTTGAACATGAATAAGGCCGTAAAAAAGATGTTAGCCACCCATGAACATTTGGTTCACTCTGAAGGTGTGACTGTGGTTTCGCATATGCAAAGGGAAAAGGCGGAGTGGATACAACATACTGTTATGATTGAAGATTGTGACGTGCCGTTTAAGTTTAGACGGGTCAAAAAGTATCGTAATCTGCAAGGGCAAAAGATCAATGTCATCTATTACCCAGAGACAGAAACTGTAGCAGGTTTTGAAATAGAAATTATGCAAGTCGTTAGAATCAAACGATTCTAGTTAATGCGCTTCGAGTCTTTGCTTTTATCAATCAGCAAAGACTCGAAGCGCATTTGATTGATGACGCAAGAATTAAATTCGGCTATTTACTTGGAATATTGATAGGTTGAATCTACTTTCCAAGTTCTGAAACGCAGTTCAGCGCCTTCTGGTAGATAAAACACCTTAGGCAAGCGACTGTCGTAGCGCATTTTTAGTTCACCCGGAATACGTACAAAAGCTTCTTTCTTCGCCAATTCGAAACAGGCCATCATAGTGCTTGGGCCTTCAGCGATTTCATCCACTTGATAGTAGTTATAACCCCAACCTTGTACTGTCAGTTCCTTCAACTCCCCGTTTAATCCATGCTTATTGCAATCAACCATTTGAGTCTGACCAATTTGGATTTCGACCATGTAGTCATCTTCGTTTTCTAATTTAGGTAAACTCAAAATGTGCTGCACCATACCTGCTGCCGGAGCAGGGAACATCTTAGTGGCTTCCTGCGCGCTGTAATCTTTTGGATCGAAACGTTGAATACTGATCATAGGCGCATTTAACCCTGTTGGATGTGGTGGGCTCACCGCCACGGCATTGAATGACAATAGTGCAAATGCAAGGGGAACAGCGCTAACGCTAAATAAGGTCTTCAATTTCATTTTATTTCTCCTAATCGAACTGAATTGATGTCGATAAATTTGTCTGTGTTCTGCTCCCTATAAACGCAGCAGAGGTAAAAAAGGGTTAAATTATTCAATAAAAAATCGATTTTTTATTCAAATAATCTTTATCAATCTGAATAATAAGGGTTGATTACACTTTCCAATGACTTATTTTGTTAAGTTCGCAGCTATTTCAATTCTTTGCTGTGGCTGTTTTATGACTCATATCATGCGAAAAATATACGAAATAGCCTAGATAAAAACCTTAAAACTTGGATTTCAACTTGCACTGAAAAGCCACAGCTGTGTCTGTCTATAACTGCATAAGGCTATAATAAAGCCAATCTAACTCAGCTATGTGAGCTGTTTTTACTCATAAATCAAGCGCTAATCCATTAAACCTTGCCTGATATCCTTTGCCTAGTCTAGCTGCCTATCTTAATTCACATATCAGTGTCTCGACTGATGGCAGGAGGGCAGATGCATTATGGGGATTCAAATACACGTTTAAAAGTTTGAAAACAGTATATCTTGATAAATAGTTAATTTGATCTTCATATATTTTGATTTTCAAACTATAATTCAAGCGACGAGTTTTTCACCATTAATAGCGATAGAAATGGAACAGGGGCCATACAATGAAATCAATGACAGCCGAGCAAGCGACAGGGCATCAAGCTACTACGGGAAGCAGCCAAGGGCACTCACTCGCCCAGTGGCAGCACGCCCATGAGTTTTCGAGTCAGAACCGCGATGGCGAGAAGAACACTCGCTATGTACTGTATTTAACCGTGATCACTATGGTGGCTGAAATTGCTGCCGGAACCATTTACGGTTCTATGGCACTGCTCGCCGACGGTTGGCACATGGGAACCCATGCCGCGGCCTTTATGATCACGTTATTCGCCTATTCGTATGCCCGTAAACACGCTAACGATCCTGCATTTGCTTTCGGTACTGGCAAAGTGAGTGTGCTTGGCGGTTATACCAGCGCAATAGCGCTAGGACTTGTGGCACTGGTGATGTTGATTGAATCGGGAATGCGACTGATTAATCCTGAGCAAATCCATTTTAACGAAGCCATATTTGTGGCTGTCATAGGTTTGAGCGTTAATGTGCTGAGTGTATTTTTACTCAAAGATCACCATACCCACGACCATGGGCACACTCATGGTCATAGTCACGATCATGGACATCAAGATGATCATGAAGACGAGCATGCTCATCACAGCTGCGAAGCACACTCCTCTCATGACGATCACGTCCATACGGCTCATTCACATGGTGCGGGTCCACATACACATGATGACTCACATGTACACGTTGAAAGTCATCAAGATCATAGCCATTGCCATCATAAACAGGAGCACCATGCTGCTGAGCATGAGCATGAGCATGAGCATGAGCATGAGCATGAGCATGAGCATGAGCATGAGCATGAGAGTCAGAAGGCACACGGTGGTCATGATCACAACCTACGCGCCGCCTATTTTCACGTATTAGCCGATGCGTTAACGTCAGTGCTCGCCATTGCGGCCTTGTTGTTTGGTAAATACATGGGACTGACTTGGCTCGATCCGGTTATGGGTATAGTGGGTGCTGTGATTATTAGCCGTTGGTCATGGGGACTCATTCAGCAAACGAGTCCTATCTTACTTGACGGTGGTGTTAAAGCGTCATTGCAGCGTAAGGTCGTGGAAACCCTTGAGGCCGTACCGGATCATCAAGTGGCCGATTTACACCTTTGGCGAGTGAGTGCCGATCACCATGCTATTATGGTGTCTATCGTGTCCCATTCACCGAAAGATGTCAGTTATTTTAATCAGTTACTGTCACAATTTCCTGAATTGGCTCATATCACTATTGAACTCCATACTTGCCGTCAGCGCGAGTGTATGGTTAAGGAAGCCTAAATGACTGTTGAACATCATCATTCATCAAACCTGAATTTAACGACTGCTCATTCAACGGCCGCACATTCAACAGATCATGCATTAAATCATGTGATTATTGAATTTTATGAAAAGCTGTCGTCTTGGGAACACGCCATTGTGCGTGACAAAGGTTTTAGCCTATCGCAGGTGCACACCATTGAGTTACTCGGCGTGCACGGCGCTATGAGGATGAAAGAACTGGCGGATAAAATTGGTGTCACAACAGGCACACTAACGGTCCAAATCGACAAAATGGTAGAAGCTGAGTGGGTTGTACGTCGTCCCCATGAAACCGATCGTCGTTCGATTCTGGTGGAGTTAACCGAAAAGGGCCAAACTTTGTTCCTTGAACATGATGCATTACATCTACAACTCACCACAGATCTCACCGCTAAAATGAGCAGTGAAGAACGTATCGTGCTGCTCAATTTGTTGTCTCGCATGAATAACGAGTTTTAATTTACCCTATTTCATCCACTAAAAAGCGTCCCTCGTGGACGCTTTTTTATAGCATGACATCTTTAAAAACGCGATTCATTCTAGATTAATCATCAGCTATTACAGTATCTTACCTTTTGTTACATTCTTGTTGGATTAATAGTTGAACTGGATATTAATTAAGGTAATGTAAGGGCAGATCTCAAGATGGACTTTGTTTAAAAGGAATAGAATGAATAATAAATTACTGCCTTTGTGCATTGCAGGAGTGCTCGGTATGAGCAGTCAACTTCACGCAGAAGAAGATAAATACATTTGGTTAGAAGATGTTGAAGGCGCTAAGCCTATGGAATGGGTGAAAACCCAAAATGCTGCATCTGCCGCCGAAATTAAAGCGTTTAAAGGTTTTGATACCTTAGTGGCGAACAGTCTCGCCATCCTGAACGATAAAGAACGCATTCCCTACGCGACCCACATTGGCGACAAGTTATACAACTTTTGGAAGGATGACACCCATGTGCGCGGTATTTACCGCCGCACTACCATGGAAGAATATGCTAAACCCGATCCCAAATGGGAGACTGTGCTTGATATCGATGCCCTAGGTAAAGCTGAATCCGTCAATTGGGTATTTAAGGATATTAGCTGTCAGTATCCCGAAAATGAGCGCTGTTTTGTCTCACTTTCCCGCGGCGGTGCCGATGCGGTGGAAGTGCGAGAATTTAATTTAAATACTAAATCCTTTGTTGCCACCAAAGATAAGCCATTCTTTTTGAAAGAAGCCAAATCAAGTCTGAGCTGGATAGATAAAGACCACGCCTTTGTCGGTACTGATTTTGGTGATGGTCAAAGCATGACTGACTCAGGTTATCCACGGGAAGTGAAACTCTGGCAACGTGGTACAGCACTCGAGCAAGCGAAACCGATTTTCACTGGTGACAAAACCTCAGTCGCAGTATCAGGCTGGGTTTTATTCGATGATAAAACGCCGCTGAGTTTAGTCACCGAGGCACATACTTTTTATACCGCCAGCCAATATGTCTATCAAGATGGCAAACTCATTGGGTTGCCATTACCTCAAGATGCTGAGATTAAAGGTTATTTTAAAGGTAAGTTATTTATTGAGTTAAAGAGCGATTTAACCAACAAAGACGGTAACTTTAAGCAAGGCGCGGTCGTGTATGCCGATGTGGCGGATCTTATCGCCCAAAAAGCCAAATTCAGTTTATTTGTGAGCCCGACTCAGACCGCATCGATAGCGCAGCTGAGTTTTAGTAAAAGTGCGATTTTCGTGAATTGGCTCGATAACGTGAAAAGCAAATTAGTACGGTATGAGCAAGACGAAAAGGGCGCTTGGCAAAGCACCCAAGTCCCATTCGAAGCGAATGGCGCCTTGACGGTAATGGACGTTGAGCAAGACAGTGATGATTTTTTTGTGAATTACACCAGTTTTCTTGAGCCTTCAAGCCTCTATACGGTTAATGCAAAAACCTTAAATCCGAAGAAAATTAAAGGTATGCCGCAACAGTTTGCTGCGGATAAGTTTAAAACTGAGCAATACTTTGCGACGTCTAAAGATGGCACTAAAGTACCGTACTTTGTGGTGATGGCTAAGGATCTTAAGTTAGATGGCACTAATCCTACGCTACTTTATGGCTATGGTGGGTTTGAAGTCTCACTGCGTCCATCCTATTCGGCCACCATTGGTAAGAACTGGTTAGAGCAAGGCGGCGTCTATGTGTTATCTAACATTCGTGGCGGTGGCGAATATGGCCCAGCTTGGCATCAAGCTGCGTTAAAGCAAAATCGACATAAAGCCTATGAGGATTTCGAGGCAATAGCGGAAGATTTGATTGCCCGTAAAATCACGTCAAGTAAACATTTAGGCATCCAAGGTGGCAGCAACGGTGGCCTGTTAATGGGGGCGGCATTTACCCGCAGACCGGATCTGTACAACGCTGTTGTGTGCCAAGTACCTCTGCTTGATATGTTTAGATTCAATAAGTTACTCGCCGGTGCCAGCTGGATGGGCGAATACGGTAATCCGGATATTCCTGAGGAATGGGCTTACATTAAAACTTACTCTCCTTACCATAATCTGCATAAAGACGTGCATTATCCAAAGGTCTTTTTCACCACATCGACCCGTGATGATAGGGTTCACCCTGGTCACGCCCGTAAGATGGTTGCTAAGATGAAAGACATGGAAATTGATGTTTTGTATTACGAAAATATTGAAGGTGGCCACGCCGGCGCTGCAGATAATAATCAAGCCGCGGAACTTAATTCAATGGCGTTTGCCTACTTATTACAGCAATTAAGATAATTACCGCTGGGTTAGCATGAATTGTTAACTCTTCACTGGTAAAACCGAGCAAGACCCTAATAGGTTGGGGAGCAGAAAACGGTCGAACTTATTGAGGTTCGGCCGTTTTTTTAAATTTATTATTTAATGTTAACAATACCCACAGATAATTTGAGCCATTGCCGAGAGCTTGCTACTATTGCGAAAAAATTTCACTGTCAAAGGCTAAGACTACCTTAAGAATACTAAGTTATTCTCGACAAACAACTAATTTGAGTGAGAGCTATCAGTGTTAGCAAGATTTAAGACTCTATCGGTGAATCGATTCACTTTTATCACAGCGTTATTTTACGTCTGTATTTTCAATATCCCATTGTTTGGCATCATTAAGAAAGGCATTGAAAAACAACCTGATGTCGATCCTATCTTCATCGCTACTGTGCCGTTGTTTTTAACCTTTGCACTCAGTTTTGTATTTTCCTTATTTACGGTGAAGTATCTCGTTAAACCGTTTTTCATCTTACTCACCTTGTTATCATCGAGTGTGTTCTTCGCTGCCTACCAATACAATGTCGTCTTCGATTACGGCATGATAGAAAACACTTTTCAAACCAATCATGCCGAAGCGTTCATGTATGTGAATTTCGCTTCGATAATGAATATGTTACTGACTGGGATTTTACCCGCGTACCTTATCTATAAAGCGGATATTCAGTACAAACCTTTCCTAAAAGAACTACTGCATAAAGTGCTTTTTATGCTAGCGATGTTGGCAGGACTGGGCATTATTGCTTTCTTCTATTTTCAAGATTACGCAGCCTTTGGCCGTAACAACGACGAGCTAAAACGTTATATCGTGCCGACGTATTTTATCGGTGCTGTGTCTAAGTACATCAATGTGCAGTACTTGCAAACGCCAATGGAATATCAGCAACTTGGCCTCGATGCAAAAAATGTCAGTGCTAACTCAAATGGTAAACCGAATTTATTAGTTCTAGTCGTGGGGGAAACCGCGCGTTCAATGAGTTATCAGTATTATGGCTACGACAAGCCAACCAACGCCCACACTCAAGACCAAGGATTAATAGTCTTTAAAGATACCCATTCATGTGGCACTGCAACGGCAGTATCTTTGCCTTGCATGTTTTCTCGCATGGGACGGGAAGATTACGATTCACGCCGTGCCTATGCTCAAGACACCGCCGTTGATGTGTTGGATCATGGTGGTATTAAAGTACAGTGGTTTGACAATGATTCTGGCTGTAAAGGGGTGTGTGACCAAGTTGAAAACATAACCATTGATTTGAACAGTGATCCTAAGTTGTGCACTGGCCAATATTGTTTCGACCAAGTATTACTGAACAAATTAGATGAAGCCTTAGCCAACGCAGAACGCAAAGATACTGTGATTGTATTGCATGTTATTGGTAGTCATGGCCCGACTTATTTCTTACGTTATCCAGCAGAACACCGTAAGTTCACACCGGATTGTCAGCGCAGTGATATACAAAACTGCAGTGAAGATGAGCTGATGAATACCTATGACAATAGTATTTTGTACACTGACTATATTATTAGCGAAGTGGTTAAAAAGTTAGAAAACCAACAAGATAAATTTGATCCAGCCATGTTGTATCTGAGCGATCATGGCGAGTCTTTAGGCGAAAAAGGCATGTATTTACATGGCGCGCCTTACAGTATCGCACCGATTGAGCAGACGAGCATTCCTATGCTTGCTTGGGTATCAAAAGATTTTAGCCAAGATAATCAATTGGATATGGATTGTTTGGCTGAGCATGCGGCGAAAGGTGGTTTCTCCCATGACAATTTATTCGATAGTCTATTGGGACTAATGAATATCAAAACTGAGGTATATCAGCCTGAATTAGATATCCTTGCTCGCTGCCGCGGTTAATTGTGGACTTAATTGTCGCGAGGTTTTGCTCGTTCTAGTTGGTTCGACACCATGATGAGGAAGAGGATGGCAACATCCTCTTTTCTTTTGCTCCCTGTCATAATAATTGATTTCTCCCATATCCAAATTGAATCAGTTGAGTTAACTTAATGTATACAAAAACATAACAAATCTATGGTTCGCGATTTATGTCTTCTACTGCAGAAAATAAAGAACTTGATTCTGCCGCGCAAATTTTGCGTTTGGCCGTGCCGCAAATGTCTGCCCTCGATATTCCTGTTACTCCTGAAAATTACACTGTTTGGTATGAATATTTTGCAGGCACAAATCTCGATTTAAATCGCGCGATTGATGGTTTTTTGGCGAATTCTGTCTCTTTTACCAAGGAAGTTAATACTAGTCTTTATAAAACCTTTATCCAAGAACAGTCACCAGAAGTGATTGAAAATGTTCAGATTGAAACACAAATCTTGATCAATAGCCTGTTAAATAAAATCAGCCAGTTGAGTCAAGGAACCGCGGCATTTTCTGGCTCATTAGCCGAGTTTGGTTTGCGATTACAAACTAATCCCGATATCAATACCTTAAACGAGCTGGTTGATGGTGTGGTCGATGAGATGCAGATGCTACTTATCAACAACCGTGAGATGGAGCAAAGTCTGTGTACCATGGGTCAAGAAGTACAAAATCTTAAATCTGAAATGGAAAATCTTAGCCTCGCGGCGATGACAGACCAATTAACGTCTCTGCATAATCGCCGCGCCTATGAATTGAGTATTCAGGATCAAATCTACCGTTCACAAGATCACCAGACCCGCTGTAGTCTCTTACTGATTGATATCGATAATTTTAAAGCCTTTAACGACACCTATGGTCATTTAACGGGTGATAAAGTATTGGCCTATGTCGCATTAGCCTTAAAGCAATGTGTGCGTGGGGATGACTTTGTTGCGCGTTATGGCGGCGAAGAATTTGTGGTGGTGCTACCTAACACCCATTTTCACGACGCATTGCAAGTGGCTGAAAATCTGCGTGAACGTATTTCTGAGCGGCGCTTAACGGTAGGGAAAGACAAAAAACTTTCCCTTGGCGCGATTACTGTCTCGATTGGGATGGCCTCATTGCAACAGGGGGATGATGCTGAAACGCTGTTTAGTCGCGCCGATAAAGCACTGTACCAAGCTAAGTCTGAAGGCCGTAACTGTGTTAGAGGCTGAGAATGTGGGTACGAGTGTCGATGTTTCAAGGTGTTAAGTATTAGCTCGGTCGCTATTTCGTTAAATAATCATTTACTTAGGATAACAAAACGCCGCAATGATTTGCGGCGTTTTTGTTTGTCTGGGTAGGTGCTATTGATCACTGGGCGGTTTTAAATCCATGTGCATTTTGATCAAATGTTCCTCCATATCGAAGGTCACTTTAAAACCGAGACTCTTGGCAAGACTGGCCATATTGCGATTCTCAAACATGGTAAAGCCGGTGAGCACGGGCGTGTCGTTGGCCTGATAATATTTGATCAATTTTTCGAGTAACAATTTGCCTAACCCTATACCTTGATGATCGCCACGCACCGCCATGGCAAACTCGGCCTCGGTATTATCAGGGTCAATAGATGCACGCACGGCACCTAAGGTGATGTCATCGCCATCGGGTCCCTTAGCCGTGGCGATAAAGGCCATCTCACGGGCGTAATCGATTTGAGTTAATACCGCCATTTCTTCATGGGTCATTTTCGAGCGCACCCCAAAATAACGTTTGTATCTGTCTTCATCGGATAACGAATTATCGAAGGCCAAATGTTTAGGCTCATCTTCGGGCAAAATCGGCCTTAGCATTACCTTAAGGCCATTTTTAAGCTCGGCGAATTCTTCTAATTCCTTCGGATAGGGCATGATGGCCATCCGCGATGAACTGTCGGCATTGGCATCATGCAAACGGATATTCACATCGAGCAGAGTGATGTTTTCACCCGCGGCCAGTACTGGGTTTAAATCTAACGAGGCGATTTCAGGGCAATCGATAATAATATGGGATATTTGCGTTAACATCACGCACAGGGCATTCATGTCTAGACCCAGTGGTAAATGTCTGTCCTTTAACTTATGGGTCTTTAACGCTTGGATCACCATATAACGCGCCAGTGCCATATTCAGGGGAGGCAGGGCAACGGCAGCATCATTGGTGGGGTCCCATTCTGAGCCACCTTCGCCAAGGCAAATCGCAGGACCAAAGACGGGATCGCTTATCACGGCCACGCGGATTTCCTGCGCGCCAGCGGTCAACGCCATTTTCTGCACTATCATGCCTTCAATAATGGCTTCGGGATTGGCTTGATGCACCCTCTGGGTAATCGCATTCGCGGCGTGGCGGATATCTTCAGCCGAGGTTAAATTGAGCATCACTCCGTGCACATCGGACTTATGCAAGATGTTAGGGGATTGCACTTTTAACGCTAAGGGATAGCCCGCTTCATTCGCAATGGCCACCGCTTCATCGGCATCTTTCACAAACCAAGTGTCTATAGTGTTAAGCCCATAAGCACGCAAAATAGGGCTGGCCTCATGGGTTTCCAGTACCGATTTTCCTTTAGCTTGAGCCGCTTGCAATAATTTGCGCGCCGTGAGGCTATCTGTCGGAATATTATCGGGGATCGATTGCGGCACTTCTTGCAGCAGTTTTTGGTTACGACGGTATTCAACCATGTGCATAAAGGCCCCCACAGCACCTTCGGGTGTACGGTAGGTGGATATACCGCCCTTAGTGAAGCGTTTTCGTGCCTGATAAGCTGAGTCTTCACCGCTCCAGTTCGTCAAAATATTGAGGCGATTCTTTTTGGGATGCGCGTGGATCACACTCACCAAAGCATCAGCTATCTCAACACTTTCACCGAGTGCTGAAGGGGAGTGCAAGACCAAAATAGCGTCAAGTTCATTGGAATCCATCAAGATAGTCAAAGCTTTAGCATATCGTGATGCGTTCGCATCACCAATGATATCGATGGGGTTTTGCCTTGACCAAGTATTCGGTAACACGGCTTCTAATTTGGCTATGGTGTCATCTGACAATTCAGCCAATTTACCGCCGCGCATAATGAGTTCATCCACAGCTAACACCGCGGGGCCGCCACCATTACTGATAATTCCTAAGCGTTCACCTTGCAGCGGATTAGAATGCGCGAGGCTTTCAACCGCGGCAAACAGTTCAATTAGATCGTTAACCCGCAACATACCTGCACGGCGAAACGCCGCTTCATACACTGCATCGTTACCGCCAACACCACCCGTATGCAATTTTGCGGCGCGGGCACCTTCGGCGCTGCGGCCCGATTTAATCACTAGAATTGGTTTATTGCGTGAAGCGGCTCGAGCAGCGGAGAGGAAATGGCGCTTCTCATTCACTGAGTCGATATAAAGCATGATGGCGCTGGTGCGACTATCGCGGCCAAGGTAATCGAGCAGTTCGTCAAAGTTAATGTCGGTGGCATCACCGAGGGAGATAAAGGAGGAAAAGCCAATACCTTTGTTATTGGCCCAATCGAGTACCGTTGTACAAATAGCAGCCGATTGAGACACAAATGCTATTTTGCCCGGTAGGGCGCTGGCGTGGGCTAAGCTGGCATTTAATCCCAATGGGGGTAATAGCATTCCTAAGCTATTTGGCCCCAGAATGCGCATCCCGTAACGCTTAGCATTTTGCATGGCAAGGTCGAGCAGGCTCACGCCATCTTCGTTAAATTCCTGTGCCATTCCCGCTGCCATAATAATGGCCACCTTACAGCCAAATTGCGCAAGGGTTTCAACAATGGTGGGCACACGGCAAGCGCGGGTACAAATAACCGCTAAATCGGGTTTGATGGGTAAGGCTTCAATATTGGGATAGGCGAGCACGCCCATCACTGCCCGATACTTAGGGGTGACTGGCATGATAGGCCCCGAAAAACCACTCGATAGTAGGTTTTTCATCAGCACATTACCCGCGCGTTTTTCGGTATTCGAAGCGCCGATAATGGCAACGGAAGTCGGTTTAAATAAGGAGTTTAATGTACGTTGACTCATAAGCGATCCCATCCCAATCTATGACGCTTCCAGTGTAACCTAGGGTATGAGGACTGCACAGTTAAGTTTCGGGTTCCATTAAGACAAGTTTATTAGCAAATCATGAATTTACGGCAATTTACTGAGAATTAGCGCTCAATGCTGAGGATTTATATCGCGATAACTGCATTTTCCGCATTGCGACACGTAACAATGTGAATAATTTCACTTTCGTGTTTGAAAATCACCCAATATGAAACTACTTTTTAATCACTGTACAATTATTGTGAAGTCCATATGACATACAAGGATGGGGTCGTTGCGGTGCTCGCGGCAGGCGTTGGATATGCGCTGAGTTTGATGACATTGTGGGCTATTGGTCCGGTTATTTCTGTATTGATGATGTTGCTGTGGCAATTTTATCAGCATAAGCAAATGCAGTCAGTTCAACAGCATGATGATAAGTCCTTCAACAACCAACTTGCCGCGGATTGGCAAGCCCATATCAATCTGTATCAAGAGTCAATCACGACACTTAACGGCTGCGAGGCTAACATTGACAGTGTGCTAGCGGTGCAAGGTGACGCAGTCAATTTGCTCGGTGAGTCATTCGATGGTTTAGGGCGGTTAATGACGGAGCAGACAGGATTTATTTCAGATCTCGTTAAGAGTACTGATGATGCTGAGTTATTCCATTCAGATCAAATGAAGCAATTTGCCAATAATACCTCAATGACGTTAGAGCGCTTTATTCAATCCACCATAGAAATGTCGGCATCAACTATGGAGTTGTTGGAAAAAGTGAATCTCATCTACGAGTCTATGCCTCAAGCAATGAAAGCCTTGCAAGACATAGATCAAATCTCGTCCCAGACTAATTTGCTGGCTTTAAATGCGGCAATTGAAGCGGCGCGGGCGGGTGATGCGGGTAGAGGTTTTGCCGTTGTGGCAGATGAAGTGCGCGCTTTATCTACTCGTAGCGCGGGTTTTAGTGAAAGCATACAAAAACAGCTTAAATCAATTCAAATTCAGATTGAACAATTAACCGTACACGTGAGTAAAGTCGCCGCTCAAGATATGACTTATATTATTGATGCAAAAAAGGATATAGATACTGCACTAAGGCAGATTATCGTTAAAGCAGAGAAGGATTCTCAAGTGATTGAACGTATCGATTCATCCGCACATGAACTAGAACAAGCCATCTCGGATACTATTCGGGGATTGCAGTTCAGTGATATTACTTCCCAAAGCCTGATTTACACAAATCAGTCCCTAAACCATTTAAAAGAATCGCTCAATCGCGTCACCACTATGTCACAACAGGAGTTTGGCATTAAGGGGGATGATATCACAATACAAATGAGTCGCCGACGTCAGGAGACTCATAATCCCGTTTCAAGGGATCAAATTACCTGTGGTGAAATTGAACTCTTTTAATTAGGGATAACAAAATGTCAAATATTAAAGTTATTTCATTGCCAGAGCGCTTTGACTTTTATTACCACAAGAAATTCACCAGTGATTATCAAGATATTTTAACGCTTCCAGAGGTTAACCATATTATTTTAGATTTTAGTCGAGTGCTTTACCTCGATAGTTCTGCTTTAGGCATGATGGTACTGCTGCATCGTAAGGCGCAGGAGTTACATATTTCTACGTCTGTAAAAGGTGCACATGGTCAGGCGAATGAAATCCTTAGTATTGCCAATATGCAGAAAATCTACATCATAGAGTAACACTCATTATGGTATCGCTTACTCAGCCGGAACATTTTATTTTAGTTATCGATGATGACGCTATTGCGAGTCAAAGGATCAGTGACTTTATTCATAGCAAAGGTTACAACGTTATTGTTTGTAGTGATCTAGAAGAAGGTTTATTTGAAATAACGCAAAATACGGTTGATTTAATTCTGATTAACTATTGGTTAAAGGATGGTACCGCACTGGCGTTACTGGATAAGTTGAATAAGGATAAAAAAGAAACACCTGTTATCGTCATGAGCGAGACAAAAGAAAATCAATCCGTGTTAGCCTGTTTTAGAATGGGGGTTTTGGATTTTGTTGTTAAACCGATAAATGTTGAAATATTTTGGTACAAGGTTGAATGTTTACTTACCCGGGTGCAACTTCAGCATAAAGTAGAGCATCAAAGAATTGAACTTGAGAAAATGCTTTATGAAAAGGCCCGAGAAGAACACATGGCCCGGCATTTATTTGAGCACTTAGTCAATATTGATAATACTAACTTTGATTTTGTACATACTTACTGCCAAGCCAGTGCCAATTTTAGCGGTGATATTATCCTCAATGGCATAGCGCCTAATGGCAATTTCTTCTTAATTCTCGCCGATTCAACGGGTCATGGCCTGAGTGCAGCCATGCCTATCATGCGTGTTGCCAGTACATTTAGGGCCATGGTTTCAAAGGGATTTTCTTTAGTTACTTTTATTTATGAACTGAATGCTAAGCTCCACCGAGAAAACCCTGAAGACAGATTTGTTGCCTGTATTATTTTAGAAGCCGATTTTAATCGTAATAAATTACACATTTGGAATGGTGGTATGCCCCCCGTGTATATTCAAACGGGGGGAATTGACTGTTTAACAAACCACAATATTAAAGAAACTGACCATTCTCATTCAGTCAGTAATCAATCCATCGATAAATTTAAATCGACAAATATGGCCCTTGGTATTTTACCTCCGCATACTTTTATAGCGGATATTGTTACGGTTGATTTACCATCCCATGGGCATGCTTGTCTTTTTAGTGATGGTTTAATAGAGCAATATACCCATGACGGCAATCCATTTGGCATTGATAAATTAAAAGATCTATTTATTCATTTGTCCGGTGGTCTAGTCAAATATTTAGAGAATAATATGCATGAGTACTGTTCTGCTGAAAATATTGCCGATGACATCACAATTTGTACCTTAGATTTTGAACGATTAAACACTTGGCATCAAGATCGTGATGTTAGTCGTATTAAAGCCATTATGGATGGTGAGTTCTGCTGGGATGTCAGTATTGCAGGGCCTATTTTACTCAGCGCTGATTATTTAAGTTCATTGAATCAGTTTCTCAGCATATTGGGATTTGCGACTAATTTCTGTCAACGGGTTTTTACTGTTGTCGCAGAGTTATTTAGCAACGCCATTGATCATGGTGTACTAAAATTAGATTCTCGACTAAAAAATGATCCAGAAGGCTTCGAACTGTACCATAGTATTAGGGACAGTTTTGCAGATAGGCTCACGGAAAATGATTGGGTAAAAGTGAGCATCATCTGGCGTTCATCGCAGGATGAATTACATATTAGCGTGGCTGACAGTGGCAAAGGCTTTGAGGGTGATGAAAATTTGATGGCGGACATTCCTCAGTTGTCTGGGCGCGGTCTATCGCTGGTGAAAAAATTATCTAAGACATACGAATTAGTACCGCCAGGGAATATAACTAAAGTCATAATGGAATAGCGCATGAGTAAAAGAATATTAATTGTTGATGATTCCGCAGCGATTCGACAAATGGTCGAAGCGACCCTTAAATCGGCTAATTATCAAGTGGTACTGGCCAAAGATGGTCGAGAAGCCCTCGATATCTGTAATGGGCAGAGATTTGACTTCATTCTGACAGACCAAAACATGCCTCGAATGGATGGGCTGACCTTAATTAAATCCTTACGTGCTATGTCGGCATTTATGCGTACGCCGATCATTATGCTCACCACGGAAGCGGGCGATGATATGAAAGCCCAAGGGAAAGCCGCGGGTGCGACGGGATGGATGGTAAAACCCTTTGATCCTCAAAAGTTGTTGGCTATTACGGCTAAAGTGCTGGGTTAACTGCAACGGGGTGCGCTATGTCCATCAATATGGCCGAGTTCCATCAGGTCTTTTTTGAAGAAAGTCATGAACATCTTGAAAATATGGAACAATTGCTATTGGCATTGGACCTTGCTTCTCCCGATCCTGAAGAACTGAACACCATTTTCCGTGCTGCACATTCTATAAAAGGCGGCAGTGGTATTTTTGGTTTTACCGCATTAACCAGTGTCACCCATGTGATGGAAAACCTGCTGGATAAAACGCGTAAGGGTAACTTCCAATTAACGTCATCTATTATCGATTTACTGCTGAGTACTGTGGACACGTTATCCCATATCTTGAGCTTGTACCGCGAAGAAGAGCAGATTGATTGGCAGGAGGTCGAATACAGTAAAAGTCAGTTGGTCGCAGCGTTAAATGGTGAGCCTTTTAGTTCATCAGTTGCGATACGTAATGGTACAGACGCCGCTAGCACTCCCATCATAAATGCAACACTGACCGCACCAGTGGAGGCAGAAGATCTGGGTTTTGGATTTTTTGAAGATGAAATGGCACGTGATATTGCCATCGAAGGTGAAGACTTTGGATTTTTTGATGAGGCTTATCAAGCGGAAGACATCAGCGCTGACAGTGTGGCAAATAATAAAGAGTGTATTGCTGAGCTGTGTGATGTGACAATTGACGATGATGAGTTAGGCTTTGGTTTTTTTGAAGCATTAACGCCAGAATCCTTCGCCAATGAAATCGAGTTATTAAGTTCAAAACCGCTAGTGCAGAAGGTTTATAAGCCTGCGACCACTCGAGCACATCAAGCCCAGGAAACTGGAAGTAGCCAATCCAAAAACACCCTATTTAAAGCCAAAGCGACTGAGCCCACCGTACCTGATTCAACCGTGCCCACGAGTCCTTCTGTGAAAGCAAGCTCGCCTGCAATACTGAGTTCAAATGCAACATCAAACTCATCCGTTGCCCCAAAGCCCAATACCACAGAGGTGAAAACAGCGACTAAAAAATCAGCCACGCCAGCCCAAGATGCCACCTTAAGGGTCGAAACCTCCAAAATAGATACCCTGGTTAATCTCGCGGGCGAGCTGGTGATCACTCAGTCTATGTTGACCCTCATTGGTAACGAGATGACGGGCGATTTAGGTGAGCGACTCAAGACCGCACTCAATGAATTGGAACGTAATACCCGTGAGATGCAAGAAGCTGTGATGTCGGTACGTATGCTGCCGGTATCTTTTGTGTTTAACCGTTTCAATCGTTTGGTGAGGGATCTTTCTGAGCAACTGGGTAAAAACGTCAATCTCGTGATTGAAGGTGGCAACACAGAAATTGACAAGGGAATGATTGAAAAGCTCGTCGATCCGCTGACCCACTTAGTGCGCAATAGTTTAGATCACGGTATCGAAAAACCTGAAAAACGGCTCGCAGCGGGTAAATCCGAAGTAGGTGTGTTATCCCTTAAAGCCAGTCAAAGGGGCGGCAATATCGTTATCGCTGTGCACGATAACGGCGCAGGCTTAAATCGTGAACGCATTATTCAAAAGGCGCGGGAAAACGGTTTGCAAGTGGCTGATAACAGTAGCGACAAGCAAGTTTGGCAATTGATTTTTGCCGCAGGATTTTCAACTGCGGAGGAAGTCACAGATGTGTCTGGCCGTGGTGTCGGTATGGATGTGGTGCGCCGTAATATTGAAGCCTTAGGTGGACGCATTGATATTGAGTCCACTGAGGGCCAAGGCTCAACCTTTGAAATCCAGTTGCCACTCACGCTCGCCATTGTCGATGGTATGACGGTTTCTGTGGGAAATCAGATCTACATTTTGCCCTTAGTGCACATCATAGAATCTATTCAGCCGCAAACGGAACAACTTAAATTTCTCGCCAAAGAAAGACTCTTAAAAGTACGTGAAGAGTACTTACCTCTGCTCAATCTTTATCAGCTGATGGAAATTGAGCCCAATGCCCGCTGCCCAGAAGAGGGCATAGTCGTATTGCTCGAAAGCAACCACAAGCGCTTTGGCCTGTGCGTTGATGCCTTAGTTGGCCAGCAGCAAGTGGTGATTAAAAGTCTTGAAAAACATTATCGCAGGATCCCCGGAGTTTCCGGCGCCACCATCATGGGCGATGGTAGCGTCGCGTTGATCCTCGATGTCGAATCGCTCGCTCTGCACATTAAAAATTAAGGAAATAGCCATGGAGAGTCGATCAACTATGACCGCCAAAGTGGAATACAACGCCCATGATGAGGTGGAGTTTTTAAGCTTTATGTTAGGCGAAGAGCACTACGCCCTTGACATTATGTCCGTCAAAGAAATTCGCGGTTATGAGTCGGTCACTAAAATCGCCAACGCCCCCAGTTTTATAAAAGGCGTGATTAATTTGCGCGGTGACATAGTGCCCATAGTGGATTTGCGGATGAAATTTGCTGTTGGAACAGCCACTTATAACGAGTTCACTATCGTTATTATGCTCAATGTGTTTGAACGTATTGTCGGCATAGTGGTCGATGCCGTCTCCGATGTGATTAAGCTGTCGGCGGAGGAAATTTTACCTGCCCCAGAATTTGGGGTGGCGTTCGATAGCCGCTACCTCAAAGGCTTAGCCACGGTCGAGGATAAGATGATCATTTTAGTAAATATTCAGGCTCTGATCAGCAGTGATGAGCTGGGTCTAATTGATGCAAATAGTCTGACTGTTCAGGAGTAATAATAATGAGTATCTTCAAATTTTTTGGCAATGATGAGGCGCGTGAGCAAAGGGATGAAGAGCGTCAGCGCTATTTTCAGCTACTCGATAACAGTGGCAACAGCTTTATGATCGCTGACAGTCAGCGCAATATTATTTATGCGAATAAAGCCGTCGTCCGTTTACTGCAAGAGGCAGAGGACGATATTCGTAAAGAGTTACCTCAGTTCTCTGTTGCCAAACTGATTGGCAGTAATATCGACATTTTCCATAAAAATCCCGCACATCAGCGCAATTTATTAGAGCGTCTAACCCAATCCCATACCGCGCAAATCACCATAGGCAAACGTACTTTTAGGTTGATTTTGACGCCGATTATCACGGCTGAAAATAAGCATTTAGGCACAGGTGTTGAGTGGATAGACCGCACCGAAAGTATCGAAGCCGAGCGAGCAACTCAGCGCATCCTCGAAGCGCTCAATAATACCAGTACCAACGTCATGATAGCCGATGCTAACCGTACGATCATTTATATGAATCGCTCGGTCGAAACTATGTTGCGCCATTCTGAAAGTGAGATCAGACAAGCCTTACCGCATTTTTCCGTAGATAAAATCCTCGGCAGCTCGATGGATATCTTCCACCGCAATCCTGCTCACCAAGCAAGTTTACTCGATAAATTAGACCGTAAATATGAATCGCTTATTAAGGTCGCGAGTTGCCATTTTCGCTTAACCGCCAGCCCGATTGTGTCTAAAGAAGGTGAGCGCTTAGGGACTGTTGTTGAGTGGCTCGACCGCACCATTGAAGTCCAAACCGAGCAGGAAATTTCCCGCATAGTCACAGCCGCAGCTGCGGGTGATTTCTCCCAAAGGGCGGAAACAGATGGTAAGCAAGGTTTCTTTTTAATGCTGGCGAACAATTTAAATTCGTTAATTGAAACCTCGGAACGTGGATTGCAAGATGTGGCGCGGGTGCTGATGGCGCTGGCGGATGGCGATTTGACCACTCGCATTTATAACGACTATGAAGGCACCTTTGATGATTTGAAAAATTACTCAAATCAAACTGCTGAAAAGTTATCCTTTATGATCCAAGATATCCAGCGAGCGGCAGATACCATCAATACCGCCTCGGCAGAAATAGCCCAAGGCAACGCCGATTTATCCAGCCGCACCGAAGAGCAAGCTTCGAACCTAGAGCAAACCTCGGCCAGCATGGAGGAGCTCACAGGTACAGTGAAACTCAATGCAGATAACGCCAGTCAAGCCAATGCGTTAGCCTCCAAAGCTTCGGAAGTCGCGGTGGACGGTGGTGAGCTTATCCAGCAAGTGGTGCAGACCATGGCATCGATTAATGAATCGGCGCGTAAGATTGCCGACATCATTGGTGTTATCGATGGTATTGCATTCCAAACCAATATCTTAGCGCTTAATGCCGCGGTAGAAGCCGCGCGGGCAGGAGAACAAGGGCGCGGCTTTGCTGTGGTCGCATCAGAAGTGCGCAGCTTAGCCCAACGTTCGGCCAATGCCGCTAAAGATATCAAGGCATTGATTTCAGATTCTGTGTCTAAAATCGAGAGTGGCAACAGCCTTGTCGGTAAGTCCGGCGATACCATGAAGGAAATCGTCATCGCCATTCAACGGGTGAACGACATCATGGCGGAGATAGCTTCAGCCTCTAATGAGCAGGCCATAGGTATCGATGAGATCAGTAAAGCCGTAGTGCAAATGGATGAAATGACGCAGCAAAACGCCGCCTTGGTTGAAGAAGCGGCCGCTGCAGCTGAAAGTATGCAATCCCAAGCACAACAACTGTCGGACAGTGTTGCCAGCTTTCGCGTAGACGATGAGGATGAAGCCCCAAGGCACAGTAACGCGCGATTAGCAGCGCCTAAAGCGAAAGCGGTGAAACCCCTTAAGCAGCTACAACCTGTAGCAAGAGCAAGGGCTACAGATAAACCTAAAACCAATGCGATGAAGCCCATAAAGCAAGATCAAGATGAATGGGAAGAATTTTAATTGAGCGAAAATAAACCATTGGATCGAGAGTTTGCCTATACCTCGGTGCATTTTAATACCGCAAGGACGACGCTATATCGCTTAGCGGGGATCAAGCTCGCCGATAGCAAGGATGCTATGGTGTATAGCCGTTTAGTGCGGCGGATCAGGACATTGAAATTAGCCGGATTTTCGGCTTATTTTGAGCACCTATTAAGTCATGAAAACGAGCATCAAGAATTTATTAATGCGTTAACCACTAATCAAACGGCTTTTTTCAGGGAACCGCATCACTTTGAGGTGTTAAAACAGTATTTAATCGATAACCCTGATACGCGCAGGATCTGGTGTGCTGCCAGTAGCACAGGGGAAGAACCTTACTCAATAGCCATTGTCGTCGCTGAACATTTCAACAGTTTTAAAACGCCTATCGAGATCATTGCCTCCGATATCGACAGCGGCGTGCTTAAAAAGGCTGAAATGGGCATTTATCCCTTAGACAGGATCGATACTGTCAGCGATATCCGTAAGAAACGGTTTTTTCACCGCGGACGCGGAGCACAGTTGGGGAATGTGCGCGTGGTGCCTGAATTAAAACAAATGATCAAATTTATTCGCATCAATTTACTCGATTCATTTTGGTCGTTAAAAACGCCAATCGATGTGATTTTTTGCCGAAATGTAATGATTTATTTCGATAAAGAAACCCAGGAAGTCATTTTAAAACACATGATGAACTCCCTCAGCGAGGATGGGCTTTATATTGCGGGGCATTCTGAAAATTTCAACATGTTCCCGCAAATTATCACTGCCGTAGGCCAAACAACCTATCGGCCAGTGAAGGGGCTCATGAGTGCTAAAACCTAATATCGAATATGCCATTTCAGAGCCTAATCGTTATCATGACCACCATTTTGGTTGCGATGCAGTGAAGATCTTGCCAGGCGAGTATTTTGCCACCCGTGAAGATACCATGATAGTGACAGTGTTAGGCTCCTGTGTGTCCGTGTGTTTGTATGATCCTAAGCTCAAAATCGGCGGAATGAATCATTTCTTATTGCCAAGCGATAACAGCAATTGCACAGGGGTGCTTGCCGACTCAGCCCGTTACGGTGTATATGCAATGGAGCTATTAATCAACGACTTGCTCAAGCTTGGCGCGCAGCGTAATTCACTCGAAGCTAAGGTGTTTGGTGGCGGCAACATGTTGCGTAGTTTTACTGTACACAATATTGGTGAGCGTAATGCGGAGTTTGTGATTGAATACCTCAATCTCGAAAATATCCCTATCATTGCGGCCGATTTACTCGATGTGTATCCACGTAAGGTGTATTTCTTTCCCCATACGGGCAAAGTGAAAGTCCGCAAAATTAAATCCATGCATAACAGCACAATTCTTGACAGGGAAAGTGAGTACCGTTTACGGGTTCGTAATTTACCTTCGGGCGGCGACGTTGAACTATTTGGTGATTAAGTTATGACGATCAAAGTGTTAGTTGTTGACGATTCTGCGCTGATGCGCAGCTTGCTCGGTAAAATGATTGAGGCAGACTCTGAACTGTCTCTGGTTGGGCTCGCTGCTGATGCCTACGAGGCCAAGGATCTGGTGAATCAATTTCGCCCCGATGTGATTACCTTAGACATCGAAATGCCTAAAGTAGATGGTTTAACATTTTTGGACCGCTTGATGAAAGCCAGACCCACTGCGGTAGTGATGATTTCATCGTTAACCGAGCAGGGCGCGGATGCGACCTTTAATGCCTTGGCCTTAGGCGCGGTGGATTTTATCCCTAAACCGAAATTAGACTCGCCCCAAGGTATCCATGATTATCAGGATTTGATTTTAGATAAGATCAAATCTGCCGCGAAAGCCAAAATCATCAAGCCGCAGAAATTTGTTGAGCCAGTACGCCCTGTTTCAAGTAAGCGACCAGTATTGGCCAATACAACCCTGACTCAGCATTTAGTCGCGATAGGCGCATCTACTGGCGGTACTGAAGCCATTCTTTATGTATTACAACATTTACCCGCGGCTATGCCGCCGATAGTGATCACCCAACATATGCCAGCGGGGTTTACCCGAACTTTTGCGGAACGTTTAAACCGACAGTCACGGATCACTGTCAAAGAAGCTGAGCATGGGGAACGACTCTTACCTAGTTATGCCTATGTTGCACCAGGGGATCATCACCTTGAGATCATCAAAGTGGGTGGTAGTTATAAAGTCAAATTAACCCAAGATGAAAAGGTCAGTGGCCACAGACCTTCGGTCGATGTGATGTTTACGGCCTTGGCCCAATGTGCCGCGCCCAATATCAGCGCGATGATTTTAACCGGTATGGGCAAAGATGGCGCCGAAGGCATGGTGGCGCTACACCAAAAAGGCGTCACTACATTTGCCCAAGATGAACAAAGTTGTGTGGTATTTGGCATGCCACGAGAAGCAATAAAGTGCCGTGCAGTAGATTATGTGGTGGAGTTATCGCAGATGCCGAGCAAGCTCATTAACCATTTAAGCTCACTGTGACCGCCCACGCTGAGTGGGATTAAAAAGTAACGAATAGAGCGTGAGTCTCGCAGGAAGAGCATTACGCCGAACTGATTTGTGCGCTGCAGTGACTCATTCTGTTTAGGGTTAGTCAGTCGGAGAAACCACGAGCTGATTTCTACCTAAACGCTTAGCTTCGTAAAGGTTTTTATCTGCCAGTAACAGGCAATCTTGAAATTCCTCACATTGATCCGAAAAGGCTAAACCGCCGCTGAGCGTCACCTTAAATTCGACGCCATCTTCAACAAATACGATATGGCTAAAGCTTTCACGGATCGCATTCAACTTGGCAATCGCCAGTGGTTTTTGCATATCTGGCAGCACTAACATAAATTCTTCACCACCGTAGCGGCCGGTAAAGTCAGTTTGACGTAAGGATTGTTGTAACAGATGGGCAAATGCCAACAACACCTTATCACCACCGGAATGACCATAAGTATCGTTGACCTTTTTGAAGTGATCTAAATCGAACATAGCGATACAAACTTGAGAGTTAATCCGTTTCGCTACGTTAAAACAGCGTCTAGCAGCTACCAGAATTTGGGTATGGTTTAACAGCCCAGTTAAGCTGTCGCGACTAGCCGAACTGCGAATGTCATGACCCCGTTGAGCACGGGAAATCACCTGCGCGACGAATAAACTCGGCGCGGTTTGCTTTGAAATTAAGTCATCTGATCCCGCTTGTATGATGCTGACTTTATTCTGCATAGTATCGTCAGAGCTCAACACGAGAATTGGGCTCGAGGTGTATTTGTCCAATTGACGGATCATCTTTGCCAGCTCAAGCCCGTTCACTTCGGGCATGTACAAATCGAAGATAAACAAATCAGGCTCAAATTGCTCAAGGGCAGGCAAGACTTGCTCGGCACTCGATAACCCTTTTACCATCAAACCGTGACTGCGTAACAGACTTGAAAAGTAATCCACCATAGATTGTTGATCATCCACCAGTAACACCTTCAAGGGTTGTTTCTCTGACATTTTGAGGGATTGATGGATTTTGCGCACTAATAAAGTGGTCTCAGCGGGTTTGACAAAATATTCGTTGACATTGGCACGAATGGCCAATAGCCGCATGTCAAAATCTCCCCGCGAGGATAAAACAAACACTCGGGTATTATTCTTCTCAAACTCAGTGGCGGCTTCGAACAAGGCCTCTTCAGTCCAATCGGGTAGAATTAAATCTAATAAAATCAGATCAAAGGGCGTTTTATTTTGCACTACCAGAAAGCTCGTGAAATTCAAAAAATGCTGCACACTAAAACCGAACTCTCGCAGCTGCTTTGTGATCATAGCGCCGACATTACCATCGTCTTCTATGATTGCAATATGGTGCTCATGGCGCGCCTTTGATGGTTTATAGGGGCTTTGCTGCATTTGCGCCTCCACTACCGGCGCCGACGGTTGGCCGCGCATATTGTTTTGTAACAACTGGTGGAAGAGGGTATCTAAGCCTTTGATCGTAGGAAGTTCGGGGGCTGGCGCATTGAGCAGCCCCTTAAGCAGCAACTCCAGTTTATCGACTATGTGTTTGGTATCTGACAACCCAAAGGTCTCGCTCGACCCTTTTAAGTTATGCACCTCTCGGTATACGGCAGACAGCATGTGTGCGTCCCAATTTTTACGCAATGAAATCCACAAGGTAATGATTTGTTTCTTTTTATCCGGCAGTGCATGTAGAAACTGTCGTTTAAGTTGCTCTAACGAATCTTCAAAACTCATAGGCAATAGATATCCTAAATAATTGAGCCCTAGGTCTTAATCTCTATGTAGACGCTACGCCAAGACGTTAAAACCCGTTTACTCCCACACTGAAATGGAAACTACTCTGGAGAAGCATGTAACAGATTCAATCAATTGCACTTATCTTTACACTCACTCATAGAGTGTAAACCACTGCAAAAAAAACGATGGGGAAATGCTGAGATTGCATAGGCATTGATAAGAATATTGGGTCGAATAGCCGAAATCAGCACAGTGATCGCGAACAGTATAATGCTAAATATTTTATGCAAAACAGCATGATAATGATGGCATGTATTTTTTATCAAATACGACTGTGATAAGTTAGCGTCTGTAAAAACAATCACTTGTTGCAAAAGGATCGTTGTCAGTGAGCACAGTGTTTTATAATGACCACGCCGAAATACTCGCGGCACAGTATTTGTCTAAAACCTTTGAAGAAGTGCATTCGAGTTGGTTGCATCATCTTTTGCCTCTACTTACTAAAAATACATTGTCGATATTGGATGTGGGAGCTGGTTCTGGCCGGGATGTGTATTATTTAGCCGAAAAAGCACAGGGCAAAAAGACACAAATTATTGCAGTCGAACCTGCGGTTGTTTTAGCGAAAATGGGGCAGGTGTTAACTCGGGATCTACCCGTGCGTTGGATTGAAGATGGTTTACCTCAGTTGCAAAAAGTGGTTGGCCTAGCGCAACAGTTTGATCTGATTTTACTCAGCGCTGTGTGGATGCATTTATCTCCCTCAGAGCGCCCACTTGCACTAGCAACACTCTCACGCTTACTCAATTCGACTGGACTTTTAGTCATCAGTTTGCGCCATGGCCCAAGCCCCGATGCACGCGTTATGCACCCAGTCAGTGCCGATGAACTGCTCACACTTGCTGCAGATTGTCAGCTACGACTTTTAGATTTGAGCCAAGATGAAACCGATAAACTCGGTCGCTCACAAGTGGATTGGCAGACGTTAGTTTTTACACCCAAACTGATGCCAAACGTAAATGCACCTGAAGCAAGCGTTATTATTCAGGAGCGACTGAATGCCGATTGATGCGAGAAGACAAGTTGAATTTATTAGCTATTTACAACGTCTGTTAGTTGAAGGGGATTTCGTTGCAACTTACAAATTTGCCTTACTGCATACGATCGCCGATATCTGTATCGAACGGCCATTAATACTCAATGCCGATCCTGCGCTGAAAACCGCGATCAGTATTGATGATTTGGTAGAGAAGTTTATTGAACTTTACTGGCAACACTCTTTGCCTTTTGGTGCCAATGATGGGTATTTTGTCTTGATCCAAAATAGTGGAAAGCAATCAGCCTTGATCAACAGTTTGATTGAACTACGCCATCAAGGTGTTAACAGTCTATCCCAGTTAAAAGCGCATCTTAGTTATCCAGCTTTATTGCGTAAAACGCGCGGTACGTTTAAAGATGGCCCCTTATGGCGCTTACAAAACTTGTCACGTAATGAAGAATGTTTCCTTTATCCCCATGATAAAACGAAAAATTACATCGAGTTGAATCCGGGGATCGCATTTTGCTTCAGGCGATTTCACGATTTAGTGGTGTCATTGGCTCGTACTCAATGGGTACAAAAAATCGCCGAGTTTCCAGCAAATCAGGTCATTATAGGCAGTAAAGGCAATTTAAGTGAGTTTCTGTTTGGTAGCGACAGACAGACGATCACCTATGCTAGACCTGTACTGCTTGATATCCAAAAAGGCCAATGCTTCTATTGCCAAAAATCATTAAAAGAAACAGGCGAAGTGGATCATTTTATCCCTTGGGCACGATATCCTAATGATTTAGGTCATAATTTTGTCCTCGCACATAGCAGTTGTAATAATCAAAAACGCGATCACCTTGCCGCTCAGCACCATAAAGATAACTGGTATGAGCAAAATATTATCCAGCATGGCCAAACGTTACACTCTGAACTCAGTCGATATTTTGTCTGTGAGAGTGATCGCTCTGAAGCCATTACGACTTGGGCTTATCAGCTAGCAGGACAAAATCGCTCGCCTCTCTGGCTCGATAAAAAGACCTTTGTGCCTTTTAATGCATTAGACAATGACCTGTCAAATACAGCAATTTAGAGCATGCTCACAGTTTTATGGCACTTATTTTTAGCACTCGCCAAGGTAAGCAACTGTGCTGCAATTGAATGAGCAACGCTGCCAAGCTAAAGTAATCAATGAACTATTTACATGTTATCTTGGTGGCATTACATTTTATCTTCATTGATTTTGTTACCTGTTGATAGTAAAGGTTTAATTTCTGCCAAGGTAATTGATTTCAAAGAGAATAAGGAGTATTTGGTGGATATATATGGCGCACTCGTTCAGTGACAACAAGCAGATGAATGCACCATGGAATTTATTGATAATACATGTCTAGTTTTGGAGGTTCGATGATGAAATCGATTTTCTTACTGCCCATATCTGTCCTTGTGCTGATAGGTTGTACAACGCCTAAATCGCCGAGCGAAGTGTATGACGAGTACAATGCTAAGGTACAGAAGGGGATGAGTTATCAAGAGGACAAGGCTTACTATACCCAACGTAAGCAAGCGGATGTTGAGTCTAAGTTCCCACAGTATATGCAGCAGATGAAGCTGTCCCGCGATGAAGTGATCGCATCTTATCTTTCATTTTCAAAAGCGGCTGCCAAGTGCAAAGCACTCACCTTAGTGTCGCAGATGATAGAAGGGGATACGGCCGTTCTTGAATATGCACAAAAAGATCTCTGTGGTAATGCATCGGAGGCGAATGAAAAACAAAGAATTAGCATGATAAATGAAGGTGGTTGGAAAATTGATGAGCTCCAAATTAGTCTCTAAATCATTTGGAATGTCGTATCAATGACAGGATTTTATGAGTTTTTTAGCCTGCCAAACGGAGTTGAGGTTACTTGCCCCCATTGTGCTGGCTGCGCCACTTTTACCTTTGCCCATGTTTTTCGTTTAGAGAAAAAAGATGTGCATTTATTTGAGGGTAGGCAGTTTGAGATCAAGCTGTTTAATCAAAGGTTTGCCCATAAATGGCCAGGTGTGCTGTTTTTCCCTCCGCTATTGGATGCTTCTTGGCGGGAAAAATTGCCAGAAAAATACCAAGGTACTTCGACTTGGGAACATAGGGCAAACAGTGCTTTTACAGATGGTACAGATCTTGGTCTTATTTGTTGTTATCAGTGTATGGCAAAACAGAAACATCGACTTGAATGGCCCAATGACGCATTTTATTCCCTTGAGTTTAAAGGTCATTCACTTTGGGCATTTAATAAACAGATGATGCTTCAGATCCGTGATTATATTCAAGCCCAAGATCGCGATGCGGTATTCGAGTCTGAGCCGATAGTCATTCGACATTTGCCGACAATTTTTAAACTGGCTAAAAATCGCGAGATATTGGTTAAAAAAATTAATAAGCTAATGAGTAACTAGTCAGATTTAGCCCAACAAAAAGTCGTCACAGGATAACCAATGACGACTCTTTAATGCGATAACGCTCGGTTAATCGGCGTAAGTTAGCCTAATAACATTACGCGCTCTTTCTCGCTTCCATTTCAGCTTGGCTTGAAAGGTACTCATCGAAAGTGCCCTGGAAGTTAATCACTTTTTTATCTTTAATATCAATGATACGTGTTGCGAGTGACGATACAAACTCACGGTCATGACTGACGAATATCAAAGTGCCTTCAAAGTCTTTCAACGCATTATTGAGTGCTTCGATGGCTTCCATGTCCATGTGGTTAGTCGGTTCGTCCATGATCAGCACATTGATGTCTTGCATCATTAACTTACCGAATAACAAGCGGTTTTTCTCACCGCCTGAACAGTTACGGGCTTTCTTGTTCGCGTCATCTTCGGTGAACAGCAGACGGCCTAACATGGCGCGTACCATAAGATCGTTGTGCTTAGGTTGGCGCCACTGTGACATCCAATCCATTAACGTGTAGTCATTATCAAATTCGTCACTGCTGTCTTGTGGACAGTAGCCGATTGATGCGTTTTCTGACCACTTGATCACGCCTTTATTATGTTCTAAATCATTGACTAAGCAGCGCAGGAAAGTGGTTTTACCCACGCCGTTTTCGCCGATAATCGCTAATTTTGCACCGGCTTCGAGGATTAAGTCGCCGCCTTCGAATAGCAGCTCACCATCAAACCCGTGGGCCAAATCTTCGAGGATCAGTGCTTGGCGATGCATTTTCTTGCCGGCATCGAAACGAATAGAAGGGTGAATACGGCTTGATGATTTCACTTCATCAAGCTTGATCTTGTCCATTTTCTTCGCGCGCGAGCTGGCTTGTTTTGCCTTAGATGCGTTGGCACCGAAGCGGTTGACGAAGTCTTGCAGTTCTTCGATTTCAGCACTCTTCTTGGCGTTGCCCGATAATAATTGTTCACGGATCAAAGACGATTGTGCGAGGAAGTATTCGTAGTTACCAGGGTAAATGCGCAGTTCGCCGTAATCGATATCGGCCATGTGGGTACATACGGCATTTAAGAAGTGCCTATCATGGGAAATAATGATCATGGTGCATTTGCGTTTGTTCAACTCGGCTTCTAACCAGCTAATGGTATGTATGTCCAAGTTGTTGGTTGGTTCGTCGAGCAGCAAAATATCTGGGTTGGCAAATAGTGCTTGTGCCAACAGGACCCGCAGTTTCCAACCCGGTGCGACTTGTTGCATTAGGCCGTAATGGAAAGATTCTTCAATACCCGCTTCGAGCAGAATTTCACCGGCGCGGCTTTCGGCGCTGTAGCCATCCATTTCGGCAAATTCACTTTCAAGATCGCCAACGCGCATGCCATCTTCTTCGGTCATATTCGGATTGGCGTAGATTGCATCGCGTTCCTGTTTGACTTTCCACAGGGCAACATCCCCCATGATCACTGCATCGATCACACTGTATTGTTCAAACGCGAACTGATCTTGGCTTAGGGTACCGACTTTTAAGCCGGGCGTGATGGACACATTGCCAGAGGTTGGCGCTAACGCTCCGCTGAGGATCTTCATAAAGGTCGATTTGCCACAGCCATTCGCGCCGATCAAACCATAGCGGTGACCGTTGCCAAATTTCGCTGAAATGTTTTCAAACAATGGCTCAGGGCCAAACTGCATCGTGATGTTCGCGGTAGAGATCAAAGGAGCTTTCCTAGGTATTTGCTAACGGGGATTGTGACAAACAAGCCTCAAAATGAAACATGCGCTTCACCCACTCTAAGCCAAAACATTAAAGTTGGGATAATAAGGTCGCGGAGTATACAGACTAAGGGCTAAAGATGCGAGCAAGGATGTGATGCGCAGCTATAAATCGAGCCGTTTCAGTTGCGTTTATTTTGAGGCTGACCCAAGGCATCAGCGGATCATAGGTAAAATTTAGAAACGGGTTTGAGCTTGATGCTGAGTTCATACCTGTTAGCGTGATATCGCGGATATGTAGATTAAAACCGTCAGCTGCGGCGTATTTTCTTTGCCCTAAAGCCGATACCAAACCTCGCTAGCGCAAATAAAAGAAGGCGTTTAGCTTATTTACCGTTATTATTCCCGCAGTTTTGTCGAGCAGCAGATTTTACGGCTAATATTTAATGGCTCTGTTTGGAGGCTTTAGGCCCTTAAGATTTAAGATCTAAGCATCACGAGTAACAAGGCTTAACGCCCTATGCTATTGCCGTAACAACGTCAGTGGCTCATGACTTCATAACTTGAGTGATTTCTCTAATCGCGAGTTTTAGTAGCGAATTGAGTCACTCGTTTAACAACTCAAAACCGTAAACTAATACAGTAAAATCAGCCAATAGGGCTGAACTTGGAATTCCCATGATTGAAGAGCAACAGAACAACCCATTACACGGCCTTAAACTCGAGACAATGATCACTGAGTTAGTCGATTTTTATGGCTGGAAAATTTTATACGCGGCATTAAAGCTAGGTTGCTTTAACACCAACCCGACCATTGAGGCCTGTATTATTTTCCTCAAGAAGACTGAGTGGGCGCGGGAGAAAGTGGAAAACTTTTACCTGTATCGATTCAAGCGTATGCCTAAAGCCGTCGGTGAGCAGTTTGACCTTAAGCCACGCGAACGAGGTTTTGCTTCAGGTATCGCGCCGCGTAAACCGATGGAACTCACCATAGAATCTATCGCTAAAATGCAGGCACAAGCCAGCGCCGAGTACGAAGCGGGTAATAAACGTCCTAACTCTGGTTATGGCTCAGGTAAGAGCTTTGGTAATGGTTCAGGTAAAAGCTCAGGCAAAAAACCTACGGGGGGACGTGGCACCGGCTCTGGATATGGTTCATCGAATAGCAACTCACAGCGCCGCAGCGAACCCCGAAACGATTTAAAAATGGCTGAGCGTTCAGGACCAAGCCCATCGACGGATGACAACGATCCGTGGGGCACTAAACGCGGCTAATCCCATGTCTGCCGAATTGAGTGGGCATGGTTTTTCACAGGCGTTAGTTTTACATTCGTTATTTACAGTGACGAGCCTCAGCTTGCTATTTTCGTACCCGTAAAAAATTAGCTCTGGTATGAGTTAGCTTTTGTAAGAGTCGTTTTGAAGTCATGGCTCTAGTTGTATGATAGAACATCTGATTTATCGCCTGATTTAAAGAGAAGAGGTTAGCTGTTGAATACAGCTAACCTCTTTTTTATGATTAACTATTCACTTTATTGCATTGAGGTGAGAAAAATCTCGGGGATTATAGTTTTAGACTTGCATATATAGTGCATAACCAGTTAATTCATCAATTTGCAATCAGATGTGCCGGTTGCTCATTTTTAGGACCAATACCAGCGCCTTCTCTAACACCTGTGCTTTATACTTTGTGCCTTTTGTTCATCTTAGTCTGCTAAATGCCAAGAGTTAACGTCAAGGTGTTTGACGATACAACTCCAAGATAACCATTTAAATGTTTGATTCTCATCGGGTAAGTAGTTTTAGCCGTCTTGCTCCACCAGCGTTCCCTGTTGCCAAACGCCGCTGCCGACTTGCAGATGCGTAACGGCCAAACCATCGGTTTCGGCGCTGCCGTCATTCAGCGCCAAGGGATATGTCAATCACTACTATATGCGAACTGCGGTTAGGCTTAGCGGCTGGTATTCGTTTGTGTCTAATGCGGGATAACTTAAGTTTGCCCGAGATGGATTTAAACTTTGGCCAACTCGCTGATACTTGCTGATGAGACCCGTTTACTCAAAGCACGCTATAACTTGGCGAGACCTGCGCAAGATGCTCACAGTATTCTTCTTTATGCTTCAGCGACGCCAGTGATTATAGGCGTTCCTTTAAACGCTGGACGGCCCATTACCCATTTATTTTCGCAGTTGGCTTGCTTAAGCCATAAGCTATTAAAACTATCCTAGTTATATCTCTAAGCTGATACTGTCGCGGTTTGCCTATTCCAAACGTGAATAACCATGCGTAAAAAACGTGGTTCAGTGAGAAAAATCCCGAGGGTTATATCCCATATTTTGAATATTTAGCGCATAAATAATCAATTTGGCGTTTTATGGCCTTTGCTGGTGAATCTTATATTTTATGCGGTTTTATAGGGGGTTCTGTTGATTGCAGTTTTATCTATGATGCAATGATTTAACCGAACGAATAACTAGACACTTTTTTCCATCGCTTTTTTGACTGTGCCATGGTCTCAGATAAACAATGGCATTTATACTCGTTTTCCTATTGCAAAAAACGTGGTGAATAAAAGGCTGAGATGGAGGAACTGAGTGATGAGTGACGAAAAAATCACTGGACTTTATTTCATCGAGAAACTTCAACGCATTTGGATTACTTTTACATTTAGACATCCAGAGCCAGTAGATGACATCGACCATAAGACGTATATGGAGCTGCTAGATAAAATAAAAAATTCAGATGGAACGCGATATGATTTGTACACCTATCTCCTATCAAAGCAAAACAAGTGCACAGACATTCTCCAATTTCTTAAAACACACCCGCAGTGAGAATAATTTATCTCAAGAAGATTTATGTAGTCTGCTCAGGCAAAAAAGCTGCCTGTTCGATATGTTAGACTCCATCACTATTAGCCGTTGGGAGCGGGGCGTTAACATTCCATCCCTAGCTAAACAGTCTGAAATCGTTGAAATATTTGGCTCTGAACTGTTTGATATTTATCGGGAGGATAAGAAATTCATCAACGAAGGTTTAGCGTTAATTAACCTTTTTGCATCGACCATAGAACGCAGTGATCATCCGTACTACCGTAATACTCCTTATCGTGTCGAGTTTATCGAAAGCCACCATCAAAACTTTATGACCCTGCTGCAACTTAGCTTGGTTTATGAAAGTAACCCGCGTTTATCCTTTGTGAGCCGTAAGTTATCTCAACCTTTTTTTCGTGGACTCTCATTGGTGGTGGCTTTTAGCTTTGGGGATCAAATCATTGGACACAGTCTATTCTGCCGCACTCAAGGCAAAATTGCCCTCGAATTTATGAATGATGAGGTGGACTTGTTTGAGGTCATTAACCATAACAGTCAAGCTTTGCCAGATACCTTAATGGTGTTCTCCTCCTTTGGCGTAACGCCTTATATTGAAAATTATATGATGTCTGTTTATCTCAATGAATTGGCCACGAGTCGCTCACTTAAGTTTTTGAGTTTTAATATCTGTGATGAGTCACTAAAACGAAAATTGACGCAATTTAAGTTGCCCATATTTAAAGTTAGAACGATAGAAGGCGGCTTCAAACCAGTCAAAAACTATTCGTTTTTCTCCAGTCGCACAGAAGTCATGGCGAATCGTAATTTACTCAAGCTTTCTGTTATCCCTACATCCAAATCCCAGACGATCGATCCCATTTTCTTTATGCAGTTAGAGAGCAATATATGAATATTCTCATCATAGATGATCAACGCTTTATTAGAGAAACCATGAAAGCTGATATCCATAAGTACTTAGCAGAGGACAATGTGGAAATCTATGAAGCCAGTAATGGTAATCAAGGAATTGAACTGATCTTAGCTGTAGAGGCAAAACTTGATTTAGTCATTTTAGATTTAAAAATGGATCAAGGTGACGGTATTGCGGTGATTAATATGTTGGCCTCCGAGCCCCGATTTACAGTCATTCCGATTGCGGTGATAAGCTCCTCGGATAAACGGACTTTAGAACTGGTGGATAGCATTATCACGGGTTTGAAACTCAACTTGCTTGGCGTATTTGCTAAACCTATCAATGTGAATGACATTTTAACGCCATTGCTAGACGCCTCCGACGATAGAAACCGTGTCCATCAAGATGAGTCTATCGTGCAAGACATGGCGGCGAATATCAATGTGCGGCAATTACTCAAAAATGAACAATTAATTTTGTGTTATCAACCTAAGATTAACCTTAAAACAAAGGAGATCATCGGTTTTGAAGTGCTTTCGCGGCTTTGCGATCAATCCAATGGCTATATTTATCCCGACGTTTTTTTGCCACTGGTGAATCAGCAGGGGCTAAATAGCTTGTTTTCGCGGATGGTTATTTCCCAAGCATTGCAATGTTGGTCGCGCCAGCCGTTATTAATGGCGTTTGCCTTGTCGATTAATATTACCGCAGATGATTTGACCTGTGATGAACTCATTGAGTACATCATCGAATGTGGTCGTGAGTATAAACAAATCCATTTGATTTTAGAGCTCACCGAATCACAGGAAATCATTAACCAAGATAGAGTGCTTAACTCAATTGCACGGCTGATCATCAATAATATTGATATTTCCCTCGATGATTTCGGTAAAAGTTATTCTACCTATGATCGTCTTGATGCCATTCCCTTTAAAGAGATCAAAATTGATAAAAGTTTTGTTTCCGATATGGATATCAATCACCAACATTATCTCATCGTAGAGTCCACCATCGCGCTTGCGCAGAAGATGCACGTAAAGGTGGTTGCTGAAGGCGTTGAGACAAGTGCAATAGAGTTAATTCTCTCTGAGTTGGGGTGTGATGTTGCCCAAGGTTATTTGTACAGCCCCCCGATTGAAGGTCGCTATCTTATTGATTGGATTGCTCAATATAATAGGAGTGCCTAATGTATGAATGCTAATACTGAGTTACCAAAGGCCTTATCTGTATTCTTTGAGCAATACGGCCAAGAACAGCAATCGCGACTGCGATTGACACTGATTGCTGAATTACAGCGAATGCGACTTGAGCTAGAACAATATGAGTCCTCTGACAGTATTGAAGGGCTGAAACATCAATTTACGGGTATTGCGCGTTACTTGCAGCTTAAAGATATGCTGTCTGTCATGGATGTTTGCGAGCGAGAGCTGTTTGAATATCAGTTATGCAGCTTGCTAAAGGCCGTAATGGATTACGCTAATGAGCTTTAAATATAGCGCTTGTATCAATATGTTCAGTGGCTTATGGGTCACTCTGTTGGTGCTGTGGTTAACCTTGTCCCACTCACGTTATGAATTTGACTCCATTTACAATAAAAAAGCAGAAGCGGTTTTTACTTCTTCACGGGATATGTTCTTACAACATGAAATTATGTTGGATGCGCTAAAATCGTTTTTTTATGCTTCGAGTGAGGTAACGTCACAGGAATTTGAGGTTTTTGCTAAGGACTTACTGAAGATCAAATCTGCTGTCGCTTTTACACTGACCCCCGAACTTGAACTGGCCTATATCTCTGATCAGACAATGGCGCCAGAACTTAAGCCACTTAAATTAGTCAAGAATAGTAAAGGGGAACTTCAGGCTAGCCTTGCCGATTACACGTTAGCGGTTGTTAATATCGATGGGCCTAATACGCTTTATTTAGTCTATGCCATTTCTCATCAGCGGATATTAGCGCGGATTGAGCAGGAGCAGGGTGTATGTATTAGCTATCAATTTGAACAATCGTTATTGCAAAGTTCATCCTGTAACCATGAGTTTTCCACAGGCATATTTTCAATGTTTAGCTACACAGATAGCCGAACTTTGGATATTCCTGGATACCAAACCCGGGTAAATTTACGCATAGAATATCAAGTGCCACAAAAAGAGGTTGTCGAGCTAATCGTGATTATCTTACTGATTGCTTCTCTTGGTATTACTCTGTCTTTTCTTTTGTACTTTAAGTCTAAAAATCAGCATATTGTAGAGCAGATTAAGCTCGATAATCGATCTAGATTAGCAGTACTTTCCAGCATAAATCATGAGATCCGCACTCCTATCAATGCCATTCTTGGCTACAGTCGCATGTTAAAAAAAGCGCGCTCACAACCACAAAAACTGGACGAAATTATCGATAAAATGACCTGGTCAGCTAACTTACTTTACTCGGTTGCCGAAAATACGTTGAATTACAGTAAGGCTGAAGCTGGGCAGTTAAAATTGAATCGGCATTTAGTCAATTTGCACGAATATCTGAGTAATATTGAGGATTACTATCGTGCTTTTAGTGCGACATCGGGTAAACGTTTACAGGTTGTCGTGAATGAGTCTCTGCCGAAGTTTATCGAGCTCGATGGGACTAAGTTATTCCAACTCATGACGAACATTATCAATAATGCCTTTAAATACAGTACGGGTAGCGAAGTGCATTGTTATATGGACTTACGTCTTAAACGTAACCATAAAGACCATAGTCCTATGCTTAGGGTACTGATCCGCGATTTTGGCGAGGGAATGTCAAAGGAAGCGCAGCGCGCTTTAGTTGATCCCTTTATGCACGCATCTAACTCATATACAACAACATCGGGCATGGGATTAGGACTCTATACTTGTAATCGATTGCTTGAGCAGGTTGGCGGTAAGTTTATGTTGCGCAGTCAAAAGGGCAAAGGCACCACAGTGCTGTTACATTTTCCCTGCCAACTTACCGAGGTGAAAGAACGATTAACGATTCAATATGATCAACAAAAAGTGTTAATCATAGATGATAATCTGTTTAACCTTGAGATTTGCAAAGCCATGCTAGAGCACTATCATTTTCAAACCTTCAGTGTTGATAACGCAGCGCAAGCACTTAAGATGTTGATTCACTCATTGCCACATATTGTTATTGTGGATTACCGTTTACAAGATATGAATGGCTTGCAACTTATCAAACAGATGCAACAAACATTACAAAACCTTGCCAGTGATACCCAGTTTGAGCATCACTGTCGCTTCTTTTTGCTTTCAGCTAATGATAGCGATGATATTCCTGAGTTAGCATTATTCCCTGAGGTACATTTCATGCAGAAACCTTTTAGTGCTGAAATATTTCTCAGTAAATTGGCCGTAAAATCGTAAATTATCAAAGCATTGGATCTGGTTTTTAAAGCTTATTTGCCGAATGTGTGGGATTTACATCGCGGTAGAGTCAATCCCGTTGCGGTAATATGGGGGTAAAGACAAAGACGCTGTGATTAGTGTAGAACGCTGCTAATCTAAACATGTCGGAGATCTTCTCTAAAAGCGTCATTGCTAGGAATAATCGATGGAAAAAGAATCTCTTGAGTCTGTTTACCCCTTTTTAACCGAAGCCTTACGGCTAAGCGAGAATGGCCTCGCTGTTTTGGACAAGCACAATCATTTTATCTTTTATAACCATACCTTTGCGAAAATGTTTGGTTTTGTTGCTCAAGACATGGCTGGCCGGCATTTTGACGACATGATGCACTTTGCCTTTACCCATAAGCAAGGGCCTAAAATTGATCATGAAACCATAGAGGAATGGCTTGAACTTATTCATGCGAATCAACGTAAATCAGCTTTTCGACGTTTTGAAGTGGATCTGGTCGACGGTAGCTGGTTGCAACTTTCTGAGCAGGTTTATCACAATGGCGATATGGTCATTGTTTGCACCGATATTACCCAGTTAAAACAGGTCGAATTTGCCCTAAGGAATGCGCAGACTGAGTTGAATCGACTCGCACTCACCGATGAATTAACCGGTATTGCCAATCGACGGCATTTTTTCCAGCAGTTAGAGCATGAAATCAAACGCTTGAGTCGTCTACAGTTACCTTTGTGCCTTGTCATGATGGATATCGATTATTTTAAACTCGTTAATGATCGCTATGGACATCAAGTGGGTGACAAGATACTGCAGCATTTTACCCAATTTATCAGTGCTCGCACGCGCCCATACGATATCTTTGGTCGCTTCGGCGGTGAGGAATTTGCGCTATTACTGCCAGAAACGTCGGTCGATGTCGCGCAGAAAATTGTGACGCGTATGATGTTAGCGCTTGCGAATGAAGATATTTCAGCGATAGTCGCCGATTTTCACTATCAATTTTCGGCAGGAGTGAGTGCGTTAACACCTATAATTACTCATCATGCCATCGAAGAAAACAGCGGTATTTTAGCGCTTCAGTCTGTGCCTTCACCGATTGAAATCGGGAGTCAGTGCCGTTCAGATGCTGAAAAGCTGGTGGCCGAGGCCGATAAAGCCTTGTATCACGCTAAAACGACGGGGCGAAATCGTGTCGTGGTTTGGGATGATGTGATATTAACGGCTAAAGCTTAGCTAACCCAATGGTTGACGAAATCTAAGCATCGCGATAACAAACCAAGAGTAAGCGCTGCTTGGCTCCTATTCTTAACTTGATATTGCACTCAATACAGCGTTTTGTTCCTGTGCATTTTCACCTAAAATAGCCAGCTTAATTTGTCTCTCACTGCCATAGGGTTCAAGGTAAGTCGTGTTAATTAATCAGCAATATAACCGCCATGGACCCGATTATCGATTTGGAGAACAAATCACTTTTCTTGATATTAAACAAACCTTTGGTTTTAGCCATGTCCGTGTTGGCCGCTGGGTGACGCGGGATGAATCGCGCATTGCTGCGGATTTAGTGTTTGATTCGCTCGCCGATCTGGCCTTTATATTAAAATTGCCACCTTTGACTTTAGGGCTGCGGGAAACCGTCAGCCTGGCCTTTGGTCATGGCGGTCAAAAGGGCGTTCAGGCCCATTATGCACCCGCGACCCGAGAGTTGGCATTGGCTAAAAATGCAGGTGCAGGTGCTTTAGCCCATGAGTTTTGGCATGCGTTTGACCATTATATTGCCGCTAAATCATTCAAACCTACTAATAAGCGGTTTCAGTGTGCGAGCGATCTTTGGCTATCCGATCTGCCCATCATAGAGCATCCATTAAATGCTCGATTATCTGAGATCTTCAAAGTGACATTGTTGAGTGGACAGGGTGATGAGCCCCATGATTATGTTCGCCGAGCGATTGCATTAGATAAAAAACATGGGATGCAGTACTTCTCTCGGCCAACGGAGATGATGGCGCGAGCATTTGAAGCCTGTATTGAATCCTATACTGATATTTCGAATCCGTATTTAGTGTCGGGAACCCGTTTTTCAGCGATGGCAAAGGAGGGGGCTTATCCCGATGAGGCCCACAGACAAGTGATTTTTCAGGCACTGATCAATTACTTTGAACCGCTGGGGATCGCATTGGGTAAAAATCCCCTTAACTAGGGTGTGTTGACGTTTTGAGTCATGCATTTGAACAGAGGTTAATTTAGCGTCGCTAGAGGGCAAGGCAAAATGTAAAACGACATTCGCCTTAGGTGTTTTGAATGCGAATGGCAGTGGACAGGGGAAGGTCACGAGCCGTTTGAAAGCTCGTTGCCAATCAAGCTCGCGTGCTTAGTCGACAACGTTTGCCAACAATAGGCCAAACTATGGCGAATCGCATCAAGATATTGAGATGCCTGAGTATCCATTAAATACCAATTGCTGGGTTTTGATTCTGGCATGTGGTTGAAAAATAAAGCTTCAGTATTGATGAGCTGGCTAGGATGAGCAAATTGCTGCCAAATGTTGATGGGGGTATGCGCCAGTGTGATTAGCCATTCAAGTTGCATCTGCCGCGTGGCTGGATTTAGTGCATCTGCGATTAATGAATTCGACTCCTGTAAACGCTCAAGCAAATCAAAGGGATTATCTGCGTTTATCCTAGGTGCGACTTGGCATGGTTGCATTTGGTTTATTGCGGATAGGCGAGGTAAAAATACGGACGCTAAGCTAAATTCAGGCCAGTCGAGCGATGGTACCAAAGCCTGGGCAATCCGTCGTTCGCCTAACCAATTATGCACCATGCAAGGTAAGTGGTCTTCAAGCGGTAAATCACTTGGTCTTGATAAACTCGGAAACAGCGACATCCGCTGCACTTGCACATGCTGAGACAATTGCTGCATCAATACTATTGTGGTTAAGCCAGATGAAGGCCAGCAACCAAGCTGAGGCGTTAATTCAATCGCAACTTGTGTCAAGGCTTGGGTAAGCAGACCACTTTGTGGATGACCTTGTACTACAAAAGCATATTTTGATTCAGCAAAACCACCGTTGGCGATATTTACTATCTGATTATTTGCATTGCTGTTTTCAGCCCATTGAGTACCGTTAAAAATAAATGTCGTACCTGTGGTCGCAGGTTGCCAATCGCCAGAAGCATTACCAATAATGGTCACTTGCTCAAAGGCAAGGGTGCCCGCTAGAGCTTGCAGATCTAATTTAGCATGTGGCATCTGCAAATGTTGATGCATGTGGGTGTGAGACTTAGGCATAGGCGGAACATCTGTTTTACGAACTCAAAATGGACTTCATTGTAATGGATTATCCCCCTGAGCCCAAAGGGTTAATCCATTGAAGTTTACCTGATGCTGTTTTAACGCAGGATAGTTTAGCTTTAGGTATACCGCGCATAAAAGTGATGCGCGGTATTGGCGATTAACAATTAGACTAAAAATTATAGCTCAGGCTAAGTTCGACATTTCGCGGTTCGCCGAAAAAACCTTGATTGTAGAAATCGATACTAGAGTAGTACTTTTCATCAAACAAGTTTCGAATATTCAAACGAACAATCGCATCATCAGTGAGTTGATAACTTGCCATAAGATTGGTAAGGAAATAACTGGCTTGTTCAGAGCTTTCGCCGTTAGGCCCCGCGTTTTCTACATAAATCTTGCTCTGCCAGCTTAAGTTGCCACCTAATGTGAGATCTTCTAGAGCGCCATCAAAGTGATAGAGCGAAGATAAGCGTACTAAGTTTTTAGGCAAATGTGTGCCAAAGGCCGAACCATCGGCTTTTTCAGATTCACTGTAGGTGTAACTGAAGTACAGATCCCAATCCTCTGTGGGTCTACCCGTTAGTTCCATTTCAAAACCACGGTTACTGGTGCCATCCACAGCGCGCATTGGAAAGCTACCATCAGGAAGTGGGTCTTTAATGTTAGGATCTTTTTCCGCCACATTTTCCTTTTGAACTTTAAACACTGCAACACTGGCGGTGAGTTTTTCGTCGAAAAAATCGGCTTTACTGCCAAGTTCAATATTATTGCCAGTTGTCGGGTCTAAGCGTTTGTTATTAGCATCTTTGGCATCTTGAGGCTGAAAAATCTCAGTGTAACTGGTATAAATCGACACACTGTCACTGATATCGTAAATCAATCCCGCATACGGCGTAATGACATCATTGTGCTCATAACCTGGATCGACTTTATATTGGCTGATACGGCTTCCTAACAGCAGTGTGACCTGATCGTGCAAATTGAGTTGGGTAGCAATATAGGCACCTTTTTGGATCTCTTCAGTCTCTTCATTGGTGGGAATCGATGGATAATTTGGCTCTGCAATCGAGCCATCCCACTCAAAGAAATTGCCTACGCTTAAAACATCTGTGGTGTAGTAAGAGTCGGCGCTAATATCTTGTTTTGAATAGAGTAGCCCGGTTGTTAGTTTATGTTCTCGACCCAATAGTTCGAATGGCCCTGAAGCAAATATTCGCGCCGCATCTTGCTTACGGGTTGATTGGTAAATCATAGGCAATGCACTCATCCCCAAACCTGTGATTTTATCTGGGGAGCCATATAAATATAGCAAGTGCCCATCCATCTTATCCTCACGATGTTCTATGTCGAGTTTGAGTTCCCAGTTATTATCAAAGTTGTGTTCTAAAGTAGAAAAAACGTTCGCACCATGGCGTTTCCAACTAGACCAAGATGCTGCAGTGGTCGTCGAACGGGGAAGGTCACTCGCTAAACTGCCGTCGGCATAAAACAGTGGCAGCGCTCCCCAAGTGGAGCCTTTAGGATCGCGGTCACTATAGTCCGCGCCCAAAGTGAATAATGTGCTATCACTTAATCTTGCAGTAACGACGCCATAAATTTGCAGATTTTCATCTTCGGCTAGATCGGTAAAACTATCTGATTTTTCATAGGCGGCGGCAAAACGTGCTTGGACATCGGCATCTTCTGTTATGTCAACTGAACTATCACCTTCTACACGATAACTGTCCCATGAACCTACTTTTGCACTGAGGTAACCCCCTGGTGAAGATTTTGGACGTTTACGAATGAGGTTGATGGCGGCCGAGGGTTCTCCTGCACCCGTTAATAATCCTGTTGCACCACGAACCACTTCTACTCGATCGAAGATAACCGTATCGGTCGAAGCATCATTGAAGAAACTAGAATAGTTAACAGGCACACCATCAAATTGGAAGTTAGTGATTGGATTACCACGGGCGCTGAAAAAGTAGCGGTTAGTTTCTGCTTTCTGTGCAGAAATACCCGGTGTTAAAAACATTAAGTCAGCAACATTGTTAAGAGAAAAACTCTGAATAAATTCTTGATCTATAATCGTCACTGACTGCGGTGTTTCTCTCAGTGTTAAAGGTAAGCCTGTTGCTGTAGCAGCTTTATCTAAACGACTACCTTTAATACTGATCACTTCGATATTGGCGTCTGCGTCTGATTGAGTTTCGTCGGCGTAGGAACTCGGCGCTAACAATAGGCTCGAAATGAGCGCTGCTAACAAGGTTTTATCCATCATGATTCCCCATCATAGTATTTTGTGACCGGCATTCTAATTGAAAACAATTCCCAGTACATCGTATTGATAACAATTTGCATTACCTTTACACTCGCGAAATACGATAAGTGTTAGGAAAGTCACAAATGGCGAAGATCAGTAACCGATTCTGGTTTATGTTGCATGGTTGGGTGTCGCTCCCAATTTGGTTGTTATTTTGTTTTATCTGCTTGACGGGGACGATTGCGGTACTGAGTCATGAGATCACTTGGTTAACGAATCCTGCATCGAGGGCGTTGAACCCTAATGATTTACCCGTAAAACCGGTTAGTGAATTGATGACGATTGTTGAGGAAGCCTACCCAAGTGCGGCAGTCTCTGGCGCTATGACCCTAGAACCTTATATGGTCAATGTGATCATGTTCAGTGACGCGGATAAACCCTATGCCATGGCCTATGTCAATCAATACACAGGTGAGATCCAACAGATTAATGAAGGCATGACATTTGCCGGCTTTATCAGATCTTTGCATGCTTGGTTATTATTTCCTTGGCAAAGCGGTTACAGCTTGGGCTATTACCTTGTCTGTTCGATGGCGCTGTTTATGCTCGCGTCTTTAGTGACGGGACTCATTGTTTATAAACGTTTTTGGCGAAGTTTTTTTGCTCCGAAATTGCGAGTGAGTCAAGGTAAAAAGACACTATTGGCCGATTTGCATAAATTGTCTGGTGTGTGGTCTATTTGGTTTATCGCGATTATGGCCGTTACCGGATTATGGTATTTAGTCCAAGCCATTTTTTGGCATGCAGATATTGATATCGAGCCACATGCGCCATTGGTTGCTGCTGAGCAATTGCCCTTTATCCAAAAGGGTGATGTGAATCCCGTTGATCCAAGCGTGTCATTTGCACAAGCCTTAACATTAGCGCAAACGCACTTTCCAGACTTTCAACCAAGCTATGTGATGAAACCAGAGCATAATCGTGACATGTATCATCTGAGTGGTAGCGGCGATCACATTTTTTACGATCAGTATTCTTACAACCTCAGCATTAACCCTTGGACGGGGGAGATTGCAAAAACGGCATCACCCGAGACGATGACAGGAATACAAACGCTAATGCATATCGCAGATCCTTTGCATTACGGTACCTTCGGTGGTATCTGGACAAAAATCATTTGGTTTATTTTTGGGGTGATCCTATCGGGTATGTCAATCACGGGATTTATGATGTGGGGACTGCGTAATGTGCGTGCAATTAAAAAAATGGAATCCCCCAGTACTGTGGCAGATAGGTTAGAGGAGGTACGTTAATGGCTTTCATTCATTCAACTTTTTGGCAAAAAAATAAATATAAACTGAGTGGGTTTATTCTATTGCTCCCCCTATTGTTTTTGTATCAGTCGCTAACACCTACATTTCCACCGGCCTGGCAGGCTCAAGAGTTAGGTGAATTTAAAATAGCCCCTTTACCCTTAGATCTAAAAGCACCCTATGTGCATCATGATGACTATGTGAAAGATTTTATGTTGGTTTTTGAAAAAGGTGAGGTAGGCAATATACGCCAAGGCTATGCCAATATTGGAACGCAGGCTTTGCCAATAGCAGATTTACAGCGCAGCGAGAATGGTATTTTACACGGTAATAAGCATGGCCAACACGTACACGCCATCGCAACTAAGACGCTAACCTCCGCCGATAGTCTGTGGATATCGATTGAGAATTGGCAAGGTGAGTGGCAAGTGGCAAAGTGGCCTCTGCCTGCCGAGCTAATAGTACAGACACACTGATGAGATAAAAACTAAACACTAATGGCGATCCTATGGAGTAATAATCTCAGGGTCGCTTTTAGTGGCGTAGATTAAGAATGATTAACCGAATACGGGTAAAGAATAACCTTTTTCACCGTAAACGCTCACTTTTGAAGGCATAAACACAACGGGGACGTTTATTCCTCATTAATAAATGATGAATTTGTTATATACATCACCAAAATACAAATGAAAGTGATTCGCAATAGTGTTACCGTATGTTCATCCTAAATAAACTCCCTAAATTACTATGCGCTTTTATCTACTACCTCTCGCGTCTGCCATTACTTTGGCATTAAACCCTTTGTCAGTCTTGGCTGCAGAGCTGTCTTCTGTTGCAGATGCAAATGATCAAAATATTGAAAAAATCACAGTGATGGGCAAGTACACTGTGAGTCGAACTATTGATACCGCCACAGGTTTAGGGCTGTCACTGCAGGAAACGCCACAGTCAGTGAGCATCTTGACCGCTGAACGGATCCAGGATCAGGCACTCAATACCGTTGTTGATGTGGTTAATAACACAGTAGGTTTGTCTTCATCTAAAACAGATAACGTTCGAAATGGCTTTATGGCCCGTGGTTTTGCGGTTCAGAATTACCAGATCGATGGCGTACCTTTATCTTGGAGTTTGGGGGGCGATGCAGGTGAGACTGTGTCAGATATCTCTCTGTACGAGCGTGTAGAGGTGGTGCGTGGTGCAACAGGCTTACTAACGGGAGCAGGGGATCCTTCTGCTTCAATCAACCTAGTGCGCAAACATGCCGACAGTGACGAACTTAAGGGCTATGTTGATGTTGCTACGGGTAGCTGGGATAAAAAACAAGTTACCGCAGATGTTTCTAATGGCCTCAACGACAGTGGCAGTGTGCGCGGTCGCATGGTCGCTAAATATGTCAATAGCGATTCTTATCAGGATCTTTATCAAGACCGTAAGTCCATTCTTTACGGCGTAATTGATTCAGACATTACTGACAACACTATGCTGCGCGTCGGCGGTAGTTACAATAACAACAACCCCAAAGGAGCGATGTGGGGTGCGTTACCAGCAGTATTCAGCGATGGTTCGGCTACTGATTGGGATGTTTCTACTACAACAGCGGCAGATTGGAGCCGTTGGGAAACGACTAACATCAACTATTTTGCTAACTTGAACCATTATTTCAGCAATGGTTGGCAGTTGGTGGCGAACTATAATCGCATGGAATATGAAACCACCACCAAAATGATCTATATGTCTGGCTTGCTGAATAAAGAAACCGGTGCAGGTTTGAGCGGTCAGCGTTATCACAGCCATGGTGAAAGTAACTCTGATAATTTCGATTTTCAGTTGAAAGGCGATTACCAACTCTTTAACCGTGAGCATCAATTTGTGACTGGTGCCTTATACAGCAAACAGAAATCCTATGCTGATACTTATGAACCCATCCGTGAGAATATGACGGGCTGGGACTCAAAGGCAGTTGAAAACTTTTATGATTGGCAAAGCAACGCCTTTGAAGAGCCTGAATGGTCAACAAACGCCAATCGTCAGTTAAATATGGATACCGAGCAGAAAGGTTTCTACGCAGCAACTCGGCTAACAATTACCGATGATTTAAAAGTGATTGCAGGTGGCCGTATTTCTAGTTGGAACCGCGAAGGGGTCAGCTATGGTACTGATACCAACTTTGGTGATGATGGCGTGTTCGTTCCTTATGTTGGCGCCTTGTATGACATAAACGAAGAGCATCGTGTTTACGCTAGTTATACCGAAATATTTAATCCGCAGAACAGTAAGAATATTAACGGTGATTATTTAGAGCCACTCGAAGGTAAAGCCTATGAAATCGGTTTAAAAAGCGCTTATCTGGACGACCGTCTACACACCACTGTAGCACTGTTTAAGATTGAACAGGATAATCTGGCAACAGCCGCTGGGACTATCATTGTTGACGGTACTCCAACCACTTATTACAAAGCTGCTCAAGGTACTGAGAGTACAGGCTTTGAGTTAGAAGTGGTGGGGGAGTTTATCGATGGGTGGAATATCACGGCTGGCTATTCGCAGTTTACAGCGGAAGATGCTGACGGGAAAAAAGTGGCGACTACTAGCCCTCGCAAACAGTTTAAACTATTCACAACTTATCAGTTTGTCGATTACCTGTCTGAGTTGACCGTGGGTGGTGGTATTAACTGGCAGAGTGATAGTTACTCTGAAGGGGGGACAGTAAAAATCGATCAGGATACTTACTTTTTAGTCAACCTGATGGCTCGTTATAACCTCACTGACAACATGGATCTGCAACTTAACGTAGAGAACCTATTAGACGAAAAATACTATGCTTATATGTCTGCCTCTGCCTCAATGTCCGAAGCATATAGCGTGTATCATTACGGAACCCCACGTAATGTGACCCTGAGCTTTAATTACCGCTTTTAAATTTTTCGCTAAATAAAAGGAGTAGCCGATTTATCGGCTACTCCTTTTTTATCTTCTATTATTGTTATTCCCAATATTTTGATGGCTTGTTTCGTGCGTATTAACGGCTCAGTACTAATATCGGTAAATATTGGGCTAGCTCACCTATGGTTCGTTCCCAAATCTAATACTGTTATTAACTGAAAGCGGGAAGATGATGCCCTTCAATCTAGTTATGGAAGTGCAACATATTGTATTGGTAGTTTTCCCTCTTTCTTGTGCGCATTGTATTGTCAACAATCAGTGCGGCAACGAACAGAGACAATAGAAAAATATAGGTATACTCATGCCATTAGCCTTATTACAAGGTTGTGGTTTATCGCCAGCTTTTTAAGCGAAAGACCAGATGTTACATAGATTAAGCCGTTATTGGACTGATAAAGTATTTTATGTTGATGACAGACTGTCAATAATTCATATCATCAACAATAGACATCAGCGTTTGACTATTTAGTCAATAATCATTTCAAAACTGCTTTTTTAATGAGAAATAATGCCATTGTAAATATGGGCTTGTTTAGTAAGTTTATTTTCATCAATGCATAGAAAGGTGATTCATTTTTCACAGTAAAGACCAAGGACTCCCGTTTTAAGGAGAATAATATGCAAATAGAAACGCTTTATGATGTTATGCAATGGACTAGAAATATACACCAACAGCTGCATGCATTTGCGGCACATTGCGCACTTACAAATGATAGCGAAAGAAGCGGATTACTGTTGGAGTATATTTCAGCCCACGAGCAAAAAATAGCACTGGTTATCAGACAGTTCGAAGATAATGGCAATAGCAATGCACTTAACACTTATTGTCGGCATTATTATGAAAAAACCGCTATTCCTTTTAACACTATAGGTGAACATCCGTTTAAGAGGATGGATACGGATGAAATAGCGATGGCCACACTTGAGTATCATAAAAATATTGTAGGGCTGTTTGAATATCTACAAAATTGCAGTTCTGCACCTTCCGTAACTGAATTTCTTAGCAATATACTGTCCCTTGAAGAAGCTGAAAAGCGATTGCTGGCACGTAATATGAAACAAATCGATGACTTCTAGTATGTCTGCTAAAAATCATATCCTTGTACCTATTGCTCGGTGTAGCTTCGGTATTTATTCTGTAGTTCAGATATTGAAATCTTGACTTCATGTGGGTAACAAGTAGATCTGCCATCACAATAATTATTGATTAGCCTTGAAACTAGAGTGTATGACTTAAACTGCCACATTATTAAGGATTAACATGAATCAACCCCTGAACATTGATTACTATTCTGATATTCTTTGTGTGTGGGCTTGGGTTGCACAACAACGTATTGAGGAGTTAAATCAAAAGTTAGAAAATAAAATTCATTTTAAATATCATTATCTCGATGTATTTGGTGATGTTCAAACAAAAATTGAGACGCAATGGAAACAGAAAGGTCAATATAATGGTTTTGCAGAGCATGTACATAAATCTGCATCTATCCGTGATGACGTTCCCACGAACTCAAAAATATGGACAGAAGTCAGACCGACAACGTCAGCCAATGCTCATTTAGTGCTTAAAGCCATTGAACTTATCTATGACAAAAACACCAGTATCAATATGGCATTGAAATTTCGGAGTGCATTTTTTATCGACGCATTGGATATTGGTAAGCTTGAAATACTTTATGAACTGGTTGATTTCTATGGGCTGGAACAGAAAAAAATCACCTCAAGCGTTCATGATGGTTCTGCTATAGCCGCATTAATGAGCAACTACCAAAAGTCAGCACAACAAAATCTACAAGGCAGTCCAAGTTATATTATCGACGAAGGTAGACAAATATTTTATGGTAACGTAGGTTATCGTGTTCTTCTTGCGAATATAGAAGCATTATTGTAAAAATCAGCAGTCGAGGCTAATTGGTGCTAAACAACCTTAGACTACCAGCTGTGGTTTTCTAAGCTCTACAAGATGCTATAAACACCTCTAGATCATTTTAACGTTTTAGAGTTATACCTCTTAGTTACTTCTGAGCTTATTCACTGAATATTCATATGTTTAATGGCATCTATGATATGCCAAAATGTAGCTACATTAGGTATCAGCTGATGTTTCATTGTGTTTTAAGTTAAATTGCGGATTAAAATATTTATAATGTGTACGCTATCGCACAGACACACTTTTAGATAAATTATAAATTGGATACAGAGTTTAGATTGATATGCCTTTAATGGGTAATCTTTGTCTTAATAAAATATTTTATGTTATTTATCTTGATGTTGCGGCTCATCATTAGGATGTCACTTTAGCTGAAAAATCACTAGGTAATTAAATAATGGAATTCAGTCATGATTAATACTAAATTTTCAGTAAATAAAATGATCACCACAATATGTTTAAGATAAAATTCAAGATTGCTACAGTTTTTTCCTGTTCAAACCAATGTCATATTGTAGCGTTAATACCTAAGTTGACGCGGCGTGATTGATGTAGAACCAGTCACACAATTTTATGAAAATACCTCGGAATTAATTTTAGTCTAATTTTTATGTCGCTTTACTGATATTTTACCAACTAAGATATTTACTTAAAATATGTAGATGTTTGCTAAAAGCTATTTACTAAAAATGAACAATAGCTCATAGCTGATTGTTAGCGCTTATTATTATTTAGATGTTATATCAACAACAAAAGGAAATTGACCATGAACAAAGACCAGATAGAAGGTTCAATAAAAGACGCTGCAGGCAAAGTGCAGCAAAAAATTGGTGAGATCGTTGGCAACCCGAAACAGCAGATGAAAGGGGTTCAGAAACAGATAAAAGGTAAAACTCAAAAAGCAATTGGTAATGTAAAAGAAGCGGCTAAGGATGCCGAAAAACACAGTTGATGTCAGAGGCTTTTACAATTAAGTAAGCACCTTAAGCATAAAGTTTGGCAGCTTTATGTGGGTATTTAAAAGGATCTTAGTCATATTGATAAAGATTTCTGGTTCGAGTTATATCCATAATGTCTAGGAGACTCTCATGAGTATAGGAACAATATTATTGGTGGTTTTGATTCTGATGCTGATCGGTGTGGCTCCGACTTGGCCACACAGTAAGAGCTGGGGGTACGGCCCGAGCGGTGGATTAGGTTTGGTAGTATTGATCCTCGTTATATTCCTTCTACTCGGTAAAATTTGAGCGATAAAGCCTAAGTGATGTATGACTTCAATATTGAGTCATCATTTCTAATTGCCGTAGGTAGCTAAAAATAGTGAGTGATGTTTTTAGTCGTTTAAAAATGGCTGACATCGCTCGTTTTTCTTGTACGGCAGTGCTCGCTATACTGAGATTGAAAGGTTCTATACGCCTAAGATTTACACGCGAGATATGGTTTACACGCAAGATATTTCGTTAAGGTAGCATTAGGTGAAGTCCTTCACGCTAAAAATGAAAGTCACTAAGTCCGTAGTAATACAGTTTGCACGCTAGTATTAAATGAGCTAAATGGTGCAATAACACATGCAGAGGTTTGTATTATAAGAACGGCAGCTTAGTGACTAAAGGCGTTTGCTCACGAAAATGGCTTGCTCAAACAGCCAGATTGAATACTTATTTGTGAACAATAGGTGTGTGAGCAACAGGTGTATCTGTAAAAAGGTAATGTTTTAGCTGTTTATCAAAGCTCGGATCTTGTCTCCTTATCCATTCTTGTAGCATTGCAGCATGTTCTTTTTCTTCGTCTCGATTATGTATAAGTATCTCTCTCAACTCATTATTTTTGCACGCATCAACTCTTTGGTTATACCAGTCTATTGCTTCAAGCTCTTCCATCAGTGATGTAAGTGCACGGTGCATGTCCTTGGTTTTATCGGTGAGTTCAGTAATGGGTTCATGATAACCTTCATTCGACATTGGGATTTCCTCGCTAAATGCAGATAGGATCGCTCACTATTGAGCGGTGATGATAATTGCAGATGATTGTCTGAACGCTATTTTCAACGAACAGACTTTGAATGCATTATTCTGCGACCTTAATCGTCGAGTGTCTGTTCGATGCCGTACTTAGTCAAAAATTTTTAGGCAGCTCGTTTAAAAGGATTGGAGAGGGCGCAGAAATACCACTGCGAATATTTGATTTAGCACTGGATATTACTTTGGATTTTGAACTTTGAGATATTTGGGAATGAATTTTAAATAAAAAAACAAAGGTAGATTAATTGTATTTAGCTTGATAAGCAGAGCGGGATTAATGAAATACATAATAAGAAATGGTACACCCGAGTGGACTCGAACCACCGACCCCTACCATGTCAAGGTAGTGCTCTAACCAACTGAGCTACGGGTGCACTGTTTGAATTTCAAATTTAGACTCTTTGAAGAGAGTGGTACACCCGAGTGGACTCGAACCACCGACCCCTACCATGTCAAGGTAGTGCTCTAACCAACTGAGCTACGGGTGCATTGCAAAATTTAACAAGCTATTCAAAAGCGTTGCGCCTTGGAACGAGCGCTATATTAGGGGCATAGCGCAGGGCTGGCAAGCAAAAAAAACAAATTTGTCGTCAAATGGTGAATTGCTGTGCAACTTGCCCAGTGTTTCAACAACGCCGCTGATAAAACCGCAATTTCTTATTCGCTTTACTTCAGAGAATGCATCGAAATCAAACTGATAAACCAAAAGGCGAGCACTGTCGCTCGCCATTAATGCAATCAATGGTGAACACTGTCACCTTCAATAAGGCTTAAATGCACGCCATGCTTTTGGATGTAACGCAGACGAATGAAAAATAACAGCGCTGCTGAGGTCAAGCCAGCAATCAATCCTGCCCAGAATCCATGGGCGCCCATCGCGGGAACGATATGGTCCGTATAAGCTAAGGTATAACCGAGTGACATACCAATGCCCCAGTAGGAAAACAGCGTGATATAAAAAGCGCTGCGTGTATCTTTATAACCGCGAAGAGCACCCGCTGCGACCACTTGAACTGAATCAGATAATTGATACAGGGCTGCCATCAACATCAAGCTGCCGGCTAAGGCAACCACTTCAGGATCACCATTATAAAGTTTCGCAATTTGGAATCTAAATAATACGGTCAAGACCGCTGTCGTTAGAGCAAGGGATAGTGCCAGCCATAAGCCCACTTTAGTGACCACAGCGGAAATATCGGCGCGATCACGGCCTAAGTAATAACCAATCCGAATCGATACCGCGATACCTATCGATAACGGCAGCATAAATACGATGGCAGAAAAGTTGAGCGCAATCTGGTGACTTGCGACCACTGTTGCGCCAAGTGGCGCGAGTAACAGCGCTATGATGGCAAATAAACTCACTTCAAAAAACAGCGCCATTGCTATCGGCATGCCGAGTTTGGTCATTTTCTTCATAGTTTCAAAGTCTGGACGATGAAATTTACTGAAGGGAGCTAAAGCCGCGAATTTTTTATGTAACTGCATGTAAATGGTCATGGCAACTAGCATGGCCCAGAATACGAGAGCAGTGGCGATACCACAGCCTGCGCCGCCCATGGCCGGTACGCCAAAGTGTCCATAAATAAAAATATAGTTAGCGGGGATATTTACGGTTAGACCGACAAAACCAATGACCATGGTCGGTAAGGTATAGGATATACCTTCACTGCAGCCACGTAGCACTTGATAAAGCACAAATGCGGGTGCGCCCCATAAAATACCGTCGAGATATCCTATGGTTAAGCGGTATAATTCGGGTTCTAAATCCATGTGGCTAAGCACAAAGGGCGCAGATGCGAGGAAAACCATCACGCCAATGCCGCCAATGATGGCAAGATAGGCACCTTGAAAGGCCAAAGGTTGGATGGCTTTTTGATTATTCGCTCCATTGTAGTGGGCAAATAAAGGCGTAAAAGCCATCAGTAAACCTTGGACGAACAGAATAGCGGGTAACCAAAGGCTAGTGCCGACCGCAACAGCGGCCATATCAACCGCGCTAACACGGCCCGCCATAACGGTATCAATAAAGCCCATCATGGTCTGAGTGACCTGAGCTATTAGCACCGGCAGCGCCAATTGGATTAAACGTTTGGCTTGATAGCCTGAATGATTCATAAATACAGCCTTTAACGATTAAGCGAGCAAAAAATGTTTACAGGTATAGTTCAAGCCACCTGCGAGGTGGTTGCAATACATAAGAAAGATGGCCTAAATACCCTTGAGGTAGCGTTCGAACCTGATTTGCATGAGGGACTTGCGATTGGTGCAAGTGTGGCAAATAACGGGGTATGTCTTACTGTGACTCAGGTCGTTGATGATAGGGTATTTTTCGACGTAGTGGAAGAGACCTTGCGACTGACGAATCTGGCTAATTTGTCTATAGGTCAAAGCGTTAATGTTGAGCGTTCGTTAACTTTTGGTAGTGAAATTGGTGGGCACATTCTCTCTGGACATATCCATACTAAGGCCAAAGTCATCGATATTAGCCATACAGAACAGCATTATGATCTGACACTGGGCATTGAGCCTAAATGGATGGATTACATTTTTTATAAAGGTTTTGTTGGCGTTAATGGCTGTAGTTTAACGGTTGGCGAGGTGAGTGACTCCGGTTTTAAGTTGCACTTAATTCCTGAAACCCTAAAACTGACCAATTTAAGTCAGTATAAAGTGGGTGATGAACTCAATATTGAGATCGACAGCCAAACACAAATTATCGTCGACACAGTCGAGCGCGTGCTGGCCAGGCGTTTTAACGAACAAGCACGTTAGTTTAGTGACATCGCAGCGTGTAGTGCAATCTCGTTTAATAGATTTGCTCGTCGTCTGAATCGATATACAGCTCAACCGTTCGTCTCGATTCATCGATGTGTAAGCGTAAGTGAATCGGATTACAACAAATTCGGCAGTCATCGTAATAATCTTGGTCTCCACAGCTGGCATCGATACTGATATCTTGATGGTGCCCGCAGTGGGGACAAGCAATAACTTTGTTCATGACTCTCATGGTGCAACTCCTTATCGCCAATAGAGCGAATCGCTCTGCTCAATCAACGCATCTCACACTTCGTACGCTTATATTGTCTGCGCTTTGACGATTTCGAAACCTGAGTGCGCTTTATGTGCTTCCTATTTGAGTATACAGCAGAGTGCAGTGCACTGACTTAGATGAAGTCGGTCTCAAAACGCAGCATGATAGACCTTCTGGTTAAATATTTTCTTGTTGGATCATTATCTCTTCTAAAAACTAGTCCTTTGCCGTCACTAACCCCTCCATTTCATTGCTGTGTAACACGCCATCGCGGGCATCTTGGGTAATATCCAGCGTTAAACGCTGCATCTGTTGCTCAAGTTCACTTTTAATATCAACGAGTAACACTTTAGTATCAATCAAAGATTTGCTTGTGATTTTCACCTGCGGCTCAGGTAAAGCGGTTGCTGTGTGCGTGAGTGTTACAGCCAGTAGAATGCAGTTCAACATATCAACTCCCTTGTCATGTTTTCAGTGATGCCCAATAAACTGGCGCTAGAATAGGGGAGTTAGATGACCAAGAAGTTACCAAGACACTGCAAAATCATGAATTTGCTTTTTGTTTCCAATCCCAATTCTGGTCAATATGCTTGCGCCTTTTAGTTACAATCCCTTAGAATAAACGCCCTGCTACGCAAGGCGGCTAAGACTCCTGTACTGTCTTAACCTAGCGAGCATTTCTCTTACATTAACTAAAACCAAGTGGCCCTACGTGTGGGTCACCACTGGAAAGGACATTTCATGCCTGTAATTACACTTCCCGATGGTAGCAAACGCGAGTTTGCCCATGCTGTATCGACCCTCGATGTTGCCGCTGATATTGGCCCTGGTTTAGCGAAAGCTTGTATCGCTGGCCGCGTTAATGGCGAATTAAAAGATGCTTGCGATCTCATTGAAACCGATGCTGAGCTATCAATCATTACCGCCAAAGACGAAGAAGGTGTTGAAATTCTTCGCCATTCTTGCGCGCATTTATTAGGTCACGCGATTAAGCAAATGTGGCCAGAAACCAAGATGGCGATTGGTCCTGTTATCGATAATGGCTTCTACTATGATATCGACCTTGAGCACAAGTTGACTCAAGATGACATCGACGCATTAGAAAAGCGCATGCTTCAACTGGCAAAAACCAACTATGACGTAGTAAAACGTGTCGTTAGCTGGCAAGAAGCCCGTGATACATTCGCTGCGCGCGGTGAAGATTATAAGATTGCCATTCTGGATGAGAACATCAGCAAAGACGCGACGCCTGCGCTGTATCATCACGAAGAATACACTGACATGTGTCGTGGACCGCACGTACCTAACATGCGTTTCTGCCAACATTTTAAATTAATGAGCATTGCCGGCGCTTATTGGCGTGGCAACTCAGAAAACAAGATGTTGCAACGTATCTATGGTACTGCTTGGGCCGACAAAAAAGCCCTTAGCACACACTTAACCCGTCTTGAAGAAGCGGCTAAGCGTGACCACCGTAAAATCGGTAAGCAGCTCGACTTGTATCACATGCAAGAAGAAGCACCGGGTATGGTGTTTTGGCATAACGACGGTTGGAGCATCTTCCTCGAATTAGAAAGATTCATTCGCCGTAAGCTAAACCAATACACTTACCAAGAAGTGAAAGGCCCATTAATGATGGACCGCGTGTTGTGGGAACGTTCTGGTCACTGGGATAAATACTCAGAAGCCATGTTCACGACCAGCAGCGAAAATCGCGAATACGCCATCAAGCCAATGAACTGCCCTGGCCACGTGCAGATCTTCAACCAAGGGTTGAAATCTTACCGCGATCTGCCATTGCGTATGGCTGAATTTGGTTGCTGTCACCGTAATGAACCTTCAGGCTCGTTACACGGATTAATGCGTGTACGTGGCTTTACGCAAGATGACGCCCATATTTTCTGTACTGACAGCCAAGTTCAAGAAGAAGTGAGTGCCTGTATCCAGATGGTTTACGATACTTACGCTACCTTCGGCTTTGAAAATATCGTAGTAAAACTGTCGACTCGCCCAGAGAAACGTATCGGTGACGATGCGATGTGGGACAGAGCGGAAGAAGCACTTAAGCAAGCTCTGCGTGCCAATAATATTGAATTCACTATTTTGCCAGGCGAAGGCGCATTCTACGGACCAAAAATCGAATTTACTTTACACGATTGTTTGGACCGAGCGTGGCAATGTGGTACTGTGCAGCTCGATTATGCGTTGCCAAGCCGTCTTGGTGCAACTTACGTTGCCGAAGATAACAGCCGTCAGACCCCAGTGATGATCCATCGTGCTATTTTAGGCTCTTTGGAACGATTCTTGGGTATCTTGATAGAAGAATATGCAGGACGTTTCCCAACTTGGTTAGCCCCAATGCAAGTTGTCGTGATGAATATCACCGATAAACAGGCTGATTATGTTGAAGAAGTCGTAAAATTCTTCAAAGAACAAGGTATTCGAGCGTCTTTTGACTTGAGGAATGAGAAAATAGGCTTTAAAATACGCGAGCACACCTTAAGGCGTGTCCCTTATTTGTTGGTCGTTGGCGATCAAGAAATGGAAAATAAGGAAGTAGCGGTGCGTACCCGTGATGGTATCGATTTAGGTAAGATGCGACTTGAAGATTTCGCCACTAAAATCCATCAACAGATTTCGCTCCGTAGTCTCAAATTGTTGGAGGAATAGGTCATAAAGATCAAAAAAACAGCAGGGCGTCAGCCGGCCCCTAATAGAATCAATGAAGAAATCACAGGTGTACCAGAAGTACGCTTAACAGGCATTGATGGTGAAGCTATTGGTGTGGTAAGCATCAGAGATGCTCAGAATTTGGCAGATGAAGCAGGTGTAGACCTAGTAGAAATCAGCCCAAATGCTGAACCTCCAGTATGTCGCATTATGGACTACGGTAAGTTCCTTTTTGATAAGGCTAAGTCAGCCAAGGAACAAAAGAAGAAGCAAAAGCAGGTTCAGGTCAAGGAAATTAAATTCCGTCCTGGAACTGACGAAAACGACTATCAGGTAAAACTACGCAACCTGATACGTTTTCTGGAAGACGGGGACAAAGCGAAGATTACGCTTCGTTTCCGAGGTCGCGAAATGGCACACCAAAACCTGGGTATGGATCTATTGAACCGTATCAAGGCTGATTTGGACGAGTATGCGGTTGTTGAATCTTTCCCGAAAATGGAAGGCCGACAAGCAATTATGGTGCTAGCGCCTAAAAAGAAATAAGTAGGGCAAAACTTAAAGTAGCAAAGGTCTATGGCCTTTGCTCGCCTTGCTTTTTATTAAACATCCCAATGCGGAGTTTTAGAAATGCCTAAAATGAAAACAGACAAGGGTGTAGCGAAGCGTTTTAAGAAAACCGCTAATGGTTTCAAGCGCAAGCAAGCACACTTACGTCACATTTTGACGAAAAAAAGCACTAAACGTAAACGTCACTTACGTGCCAAATGTTTAGTATCAAAAGCTGACGTTCCAGCAATCGCGCGTCAATTACCTTACGCTTAATTTAGGAGATTAGAAAATGCCAAGAGTTAAGCGTGGTGTAACCGCTCGTGCTCGTCACAAGAAAGTTTTAAAACTAGCTAAAGGTTATTATGGCGCTCGTAGCCGTACTTACCGTGTTGCTGTTCAAGCAGTAACTAAAGCTGGTCAATATGCTTACCGTGACCGTCGTCAGAAAAAACGTCAATTCCGTCAACTTTGGATTGCACGTATTAATGCTGCCGCTCGTCAAAATGGTCTGTCTTACAGCCGTTTCATCAACGGTCTGAAAAAGGCGTCTATCGAAATCGATCGTAAGATTTTGGCTGACATCGCTGTATTCGATAAAGTTGTATTTGCAACTTTAGTTGAAAAAGCAAAAGAAGCATTAAACTAAGAAATTAGTTTGTTGCTGTAGAGAAGGGACCATTTGGTCCCTTTTTTTGTGCGCCATTTTTGGCTTAACGAAATGATTTTACTTACCTAAGAACTTATATAAGTACTATCTAAGTGGTGCGGAATTAAGAATCGCAAAGGAAAGAAATGTGCGTGCGTGAACAATATTAATTGGCACAGCCTGCAAAAAATTTTGCTATTGCTTAACGATTTTGGCCTAAAAAAATAGCAGGCTAAGCCTGCTATTCGTTGAAAAATCGAGTCTAGTTATTTTTTAGCGTCTAAATAACGCTCTGCATCGAGTGCGGCCATACAGCCTGTGCCGGCAGAAGTAATGGCTTGACGATAATGTTGGTCCATCACATCACCACAGGCATAAACACCTTCGATACTTGTTTGCGTGGCGTTACCTTGCAAGCCACTCTGAACTTTTAAATAACCGTGGTTCATTTCCAACTGGCCTTCAAAAATACCGGTATTAGGGCTGTGACCAATGGCGACGAACACGCCAGCAACAGCTAAGTCAGTTATCGAGCCATCTTTAGTGCTCTTCATCTTTAGACCTGTCACACCCATGGCATCACCAACCACTTCATCCATGGTTTGATCTAAGTGAAGGATGATGTTGCCATTGGCGACTTTGTCCATCAGACGGTCGATCAAGATTTTTTCTGAGCGGAAGGTGTCACGGCGATGGATGAGGTGAACTTCAGCAGCAATATTGCTTAAATATAATGCTTCTTCAACGGCGGTATTGCCGCCACCGATCACAGCGACTTTTTGATTGCGATAGAAGAAGCCATCACAGGTTGCACAGGCTGATACACCGCGACCTTTGAAAGCTTCTTCTGACTCTAACCCTAAGTAACGGGCAGAAGCGCCAGTTGCGATGATCAGCGCATCACAGGTGTACTCGCCGTTATCGCCTTTCAGACGGAAAGGGCGCTCGGTAAGGGTTACTTCGTTGATATGATCGAACAAGATTTCAGTATCGAACTTTTCAGCATGCTTCTGCATACGTTCCATCAAGGCCGGACCTGTTAAGTCGTCCGCATCGCCTGGCCAGTTTTCAACTTCAGTCGTCGTGGTTAATTGACCGCCTTGCTGCATACCTGTGATCATCACAGGTTTTAAATTCGCACGCGCAGCATAAACGGCTGCGGTATATCCTGCTGGGCCTGAACCCAAAATCAATAAGTTACAATGTCTGACCTGGCTCATTTTTATCTCCGTGCCTTTAGCAAATTGCAAGGATTGTAGGGAATTTACCTGTGGGGGTAAAGTGTTGGAGGGCGATTCTTTTAGATTGCACTAATCGAGTCCATCCGTTTTAGTATGGAGAGTGTCAGTTTTACTTTACTGTGAATAAATAGCTTAAGTGTGAACCACGAAATGAAGCACGGGATGAGCTTGTATAAATATGATGGTCCGATCGTAGTGGAGCCTATTTCTACCCAATAAAAAATCGGCCTCAATAGTATCGAGACCGATTTGAATTACATACTAAGTAAAGCCAGCTTAAATCCACATAAAAAGTTAAGTTAATTAAAAACTTATACTAATAGTGTCGCAGGAGATGTGAACGCTAAGTTTAGGGCGTGAGCCACTTCCTTACACACCACTTTACCGTGCATGACGTTTAAGCCATTAAGAAAATGCTTGTCTTGCAACAGCGCTTCTTTATAGCCTAAATTTGCTAACTTGAGAATGTACGGTAAGGTTGCATTATTAAGCGCAAATGTTGAAGTACGAGCGACCGCACCAGGCATATTTGCAACACAGTAATGCACAACATCATCAACGATATAGGTAGGATCTTGGTGAGTAGTTGCATGTGAAGTTTCAACACAACCGCCTTGATCGATCGCCACGTCAACGATAGCGCTGCCAGGCTTCATACGTGAAATCATGCTACGAGTAACCAATTTGGGCGCCGCAGCACCTGGAATTAGTACACCACCGATTACAAGATCGGCTTCAATAACATGACGTTCAATTGCATCCGCAGTTGAGTAAATGGCTTTTACAGCAGAACCGAATTGCACATTTAAACGACGTAGAGCATCAATACTGCGATCAAGCACAACAACATCAGCACCCATACCAACTGCCACTTGTGCTGCATTAGTACCAACCATACCGCCGCCAATAATGACGACTTTAGCAGGCTCAACCCCCGGTACGCCGCCCAATAACATACCGCGGCCACCAGAAGATTTCTCTAATGCCATAGCACCAGCTTGGATTGACATACGACCAGCGACTTCAGACATAGGAGCAAGCAAAGGCAGGCCACCACGATCGTCTGTCACAGTTTCGTAAGCGATACATACGGCACCACTTTTGATTAAATCTTCAGTTTGCGGTAAATCTGGAGCAAGATGCAGATAAGTAAATAAAATCTGATCGTGACGCAACATAGCGCGTTCAACTGCTTGAGGCTCTTTTACTTTTACAATCATCTGCGCTTTAGCAAAAACTTCAGCAGCAGTCGCTAAAATTGTGGCGCCAGCATCAATATAATCTTGATCTGAAAAACCAATACCTATGCCTGCATTTGTTTCAACAAAAACGTCGTGACCTTTGATCGCCAACTCGCGAACACTAGAAGGAACCATACCGACACGATATTCGTGGTTTTTAATTTCCTTGGGAACACCAATAATCATCTTTGAGCCTCAATTGCCTGAAATCCCACTTTTAATGGGCATAATTGTTATTTTATCGTGACCTGAACGTGATTAATTCAGGGATATCTAGTATAGTATCGGCGACGCAGTTTATGCTGCTGAACTTTCGGCATACGTAGAATAAAATGTTGTTTTAGTGATAAAGCAAGGTTAAATAAATGGCATATAATAAAAAGAGTCCTGTAAAAGACTTGGATCGCATCGATCGCAACATTCTTAATGAACTACAACTTGATGGCCGCATTTCAAATGTGGAATTGTCAAAAAGAGTCGGACTAAGTCCAACTCCGTGTTTAGAAAGAGTAAAACGTCTCGAAAAGCAAGGTTACATCAATGGCTATACCGCATTGGTGAATCCTCATTTCTTGGGTGCATCCCTACTGGTATTCGTGGAAATCACATTAAGCCGTGATACTCCCGAAGTGTTTGATAAGTTTAACCGTGCAGTGCAACTACTCGATGATATTCAAGAATGTCATCTGGTTTCAGGCGATTTTGACTACTTACTGAAAACTCGTGTTTCAGATATGTCGGCTTATCGTCGCTTGTTAGGTGAAACTTTATTGAAATTACCTTCTGTTTCCGACACGCGTACTTATGTTGTGATGGAAGAAGTTAAGCACACCAGTCGTGTAGCGATAAATCATCTACTCTCAGATATCTAAATTACCCTGATTGTTTGGTTTTACAATAAGGGGCTTAGGCCCCTTATTTATCAGTAACGTCGATATATCCATCTCATTTAACGCTTATTGCTATTAGCCTTGTATTGCCCTTAAGTTTGCTAACTTAGGGGCTTCTTTTTGTGGCATTTTTAAACAAATTTGTTAACGGAAGTGTTTGTGTAATAACTCATTCCTTCCCCAAAGCACACTAAAACACCTCAATAGACCAAATTTTGCCAATCATGACCAATTCTGTATAGAAAAACAGGCTAATGTGCTCCACATTTAGTGGGATTCTGGTATCGTTAGCCCACCTGTTTTCACTTTTATGGATTACGTCGTTTGTCTCAAGGAAATAGTGTACGCACGCTCACTGGCCTGCAACGTCTGCTGGAAGGCGGACTCATCATTTGTTGTGTTCTCGCCACTTATATTTTGCTCGCATTGACGAGTTTTAGTCCGTCTGATCCTGGTTGGAGTCAGTCGCATTTTCAAGGCGATATTAAAAACTGGACCGGAGCAGTAGGGGCTTGGATTGCCGATATTCTGTTATATTTCTTCGGCGTTACGGCTTATATCATGCCAATCATTGTCGCATCGACGGGTTGGTTATTGTTCAAACGTGCCCATCATTTACTTGAAATTGATTACTTTTCAGTGGCCCTGAGATTGATAGGATTTTTACTGATCATCCTTGGGTTCTCTGCGTTGGCGAGCATGAATGCCAACAATATCTACGAGTTTTCGGCAGGCGGAGTGGCGGGTGATGTGATCGGTCAAGCCATGTTGCCGTATTTTAATAAACTCGGCACTACCTTATTACTGCTGTGTTTCTTGGGCTCAGGCTTTACGCTGTTGACTGGGATTAGCTGGCTGACTGTGGTCGAGAAAATCGGCTTAGTCTCTATTTGGATTTATAAAAAGTTAAAATTATTGCCGCAAGCGATGAAGCGTGAGCATGAAACCGAGGATACCCGCGGTTTTATGTCCGTGGTGGATAAGTTTAAACAGCGCCGTGAATCCCAATATGTGCTAGAAAAGCCCCCCATAGTTGAAAAGCCTAAGGTGCGTGACCGTCATATTGGTCGTAGAGCTGAGATAACCCCAACGCTATATGCTGCCACTGATGATATGGTCATTGAACCAGAAGGTATTATTACCGAAACTGAGAATAATTCGTCGCCAAAAAATAAACTATCGGCGCTTGCAAAAATTCTGAGCTTGAATGGCAGTAAAAGTAAGAGTGCACAACGGGTTGAGCCACAAATCGATAATGATGATTTGGCCGCCCATGGCAATTTTGAAGCACCACCTTGGTTAGCTAAACCTCAGCATTCAAATGCCGATGAGCAAGACAGTGCCGATTTAAATTCGCATTCATTCGATCATGATGACAATGAGCCTGTGTTTAGCAGTCAAGCATTTACAGAAGATGAAGACGATGAAAGTCTAGGTTTTAGCGATGATGACGTCATTGATTTTGATACTAAAGTGTCAACAGGTGCAGTGAATCAAGCGCAGCGTAATAAGCAAGATCAAAAAGCTAAAATTGTCGATGGCATTGTGGTATTGCCAGGACAAGAAGAAAAACTCGCACCGAAAAAACCGATGGATCCTCTGCCGAGTATTAACTTGCTCGACATACCTGACCGTAAGAAGAATCCGATCAGTCCAGAGGAATTGGATCAAGTCGCTCGCCTTGTTGAGCTTAAATTGGCCGATTTCAACATCATCGCCAATGTAGTGGGTGTGTATCCAGGTCCTGTGATCACACGCTTTGAATTAGAATTAGCGCCGGGCGTTAAAGCGTCAAAAATCTCTAATCTATCAAAGGATTTAGCTCGTTCATTACTAGCTGAAAGTGTGCGCGTGGTTGAAGTTATTCCGGGTAAGGCTTATGTCGGACTCGAATTGCCCAATAAATTCCGCGAAACCGTGTTTATGCGCGATGTGTTAGATTGTGCCGCCTTTACTGAGAGTAAATCCAACTTAACTATGGTGTTAGGCCAAGATATTGCTGGTGACCCCGTTGTTGTTGATCTTGGTAAAATGCCACATTTATTGGTAGCCGGTACTACAGGCTCTGGTAAGTCTGTGGGTGTAAACGTGATGATCACCAGCTTACTGTATAAGTCTGGCCCAGAAGATGTACGCTTTATCATGATCGACCCCAAGATGTTGGAATTGTCTGTCTATGAAGGTATTCCGCATTTGCTATGTGAAGTCGTGACCGACATGAAAGAAGCTGCCAATGCGCTGCGTTGGTGTGTCGGCGAGATGGAACGTCGCTACAAGCTGATGTCTATGATGGGCGTACGTAACATCAAGGGCTATAACGCTAAAATTGCCGAGGCGAAGGCCAATGGCGAAGTGATTTTAGATCCTATGTGGAAGTCTTCTGACAGCATGGAGCCAGAAGCGTCTGCGTTAGATAAGCTGCCATCGATTGTTGTCGTTGTCGATGAATTTGCTGACATGATGATGATTGTTGGTAAAAAAGTTGAAGAGTTGATTGCCCGTATTGCCCAAAAAGCGCGTGCCGCAGGCATACATTTAATTCTTGCAACCCAAAGACCGTCAGTGGATGTGATCACTGGTTTGATTAAGGCCAACATTCCCACACGTATGGCGTTCCAAGTGTCATCGCGTATCGATTCGCGCACCATTTTAGATCAACAGGGTGCCGAAACCTTGCTTGGTATGGGTGACATGTTATTTTTGCCACCGGGTACTGCGGTACCGAATCGTGTTCATGGTGCGTTCGTTGATGATCATGAAGTTCACCGTGTCGTTGCCGATTGGTGCGCCCGTGGCAAACCGCAATATATCGAAGAAATCCTCAACGGTGCCAGTGATGGTGAACAAGTATTATTGCCTGGTGAAACCGCTGAATCAGACGAAGAATACGATCCGTTATACGATGAAGCAGTCGCCTTTGTGACTGAAACTCGTCGCGGCTCGATTTCAAGCGTACAGCGTAAATTTAAGATTGGTTATAACCGTGCAGCCCGCATTATTGAACAGATGGAAGCACAAGGTATTGTTTCTGCTCAAGGCCACAACGGTAACCGTGAAGTCTTAGCGCCGCCAGCACCAAAACATTATTAAGCCGCGCTAAGGCGTAGCTTTGATACACCCAAGGGTTTTACAGGGTAAGGAATAAAATGAAAAAACGATTATGCGCTGTGTTGTTAGCTTCACCTTTGCTATTTAGCGCGGCTGTGTTTGCCGATGATGCGCAGCAGCTCAGGGAAAAATTGATTGGTACCGCGTCACTAAAAGCCGATTTCAAACAAACCGTAACAGATGTCAATAAAAAGGTTATTCAAACAGGGTCTGGCATTTTTGCCTTAGCGTATCCGAATCAATTTTATTGGCATTTAACCCAGCCCGATGAATCGCAGATTGTCGCTGATGGTAAAGATTTGTGGATCTACAATCCTTTCGCCGAAGAGGTGGTCATCATGGATTTTGCTGAAGCAATCAATGCATCTCCCATCGCATTGCTCGTCCACCGCGACGATGCGACTTGGTCACAGTATTCAGTGTCCAAGAAACAAGATTGCTATGAGATCAAACCTAAGGCGATTGATTCGGGCATATTGTCCGTCAATGTGTGTTTCAAAAATGCCCAGTTAGTCAACTTTAATGTTGCCGATGATAAAGGTAATTTAAGCCTGTTTGATTTAAGCAATCAGCAAGCCATCACAAATAAAGACAAAGCCTTGTTCACCTTTGTGATCCCAGACAGCGTCGATGTTGATGATCAACGTCGTAAAGCAGCGCATTAGGCTATCGCGTGAGCAGTTTATCGTTTAATTTTGCGCCCGACTTTCGTCCCTTGGCCGCGCGCATGCGGCCAAGAACGATTGGCGAGTACATAGGTCAAGCCCATTTACTGGGTGATGGCCAACCACTACGCAAAGCATTGGAAGCAGGGCGCGCCCATTCCATGATGTTGTGGGGACCGCCGGGCACAGGTAAAACAACCTTAGCCGAATTAATCGCACATTATTCAAATGCTCACGTTGAACGCATTTCCGCGGTCACCTCTGGCGTTAAGGACATTCGCGCCGCGATTGAGCAAGCAAAAGCCGTTGCAGAATCCCGTGGCCAACGTACTCTATTGTTTGTCGATGAAGTCCACCGATTCAATAAGAGTCAGCAGGATGCCTTTCTGCCATTTATTGAAGATGGCACAGTGATCTTTATCGGCGCGACCACAGAAAATCCGTCTTTTGAAATCAATAATGCCTTACTCTCGCGGGCAAGGGTCTATCTTATCAAGCGCTTAAGCCATGATGAAATCGCCCATATAGTGACTCAAGCCTTAAACGATAACGAGCGCGGTTTAGGCCTACGACAATTTGTAATGCCGACCGATGTGCTCACCACATTGGCACAACTTTGTGATGGTGATGCCCGTAAAGCGTTAAATCTTATTGAGTTGATGAGTGATATGCTCATCGACGGTGGCACCTTTACCAGTGAAATGTTAATTCAAGTGGCGGGGCACCAAGTTGCTGGTTTTGATAAGAACGGCGATCAGTTTTACGATCTTATTTCAGCGGTGCATAAATCCATCCGTGGCTCGGCACCCGATGCGGCTTTATATTGGTTTTGTCGAATTCTAGAGGGCGGCGGCGATCCGCTTTACGTGGCAAGGCGCTTACTGGCGATTGCCTCTGAAGATGTGGGCAATGCCGATCCTGCGGCGATGACAATCGCACTGAATGCCTGGGATTGTTTTCACCGTGTTGGCCCCGCCGAAGGTGAGCGAGCAATAGCACAAGCCATTGTTTATCTTGCCAGCGCGCCGAAGAGCAACGCTGTGTATACCGCATTTAAGGCGGCGCGTGCGTTAGCTCGCGAAACAGGACAAGTCGAAGTACCGCACCATTTACGCAATGCACCGACTCAGTTAATGAAAGACATCGGCATGGGAGCTGGGTATCGATATGCCCACGATGAAGCCAATGCCTATGCCAGTGGTGAAAATTATTTCCCCGAATCCCTGCAAACAGCACAGTTTTATTTTCCGACTGAGCGAGGGTTTGAGAAGCGGATCAAAGATAAATTGGCGCAATTAGCCCAGTTAGATCAAGCCAGTGAGAACAAAAGATATGACTAACATCTTATTAGTGGCTTTCGGCGGGTCAATTGGAGCAGTTTTACGCTATCTTATTTCAATATTCATGATCCAAGTATTTGGCAGCAGTTTTCCTTTTGGTACACTGTTGGTTAATGTTATAGGTTCATTTTTTATGGGCGTAATTTACGCTCTGGGGCAAATGAGTCATATCAGCCCTGAACTCAAAGCGCTTATAGGTATCGGTCTATTAGGTGCTTTGACAACGTTTTCGACTTTCTCTAATGAAACCTTGTTGCTGATGCAAGAAGGGGATTGGCTGAAGGCGATTTTGAATGTGGTGTTGAATCTAAGTCTATGTTTATTCATGGTGTACTTAGGTCAACAACTGGTTTTTTCTCGCATTTAACTATTAAGAATATATCACATGTTAGATCCTAAATTTTTGCGCAACGAATTAGAAGTTACCGCTGAGCGACTGGCTACCCGTGGCTTTATTTTAGACATAGCTCATCTCATTCAATTAGAAGAAAAGCGTAAGTCACTGCAAGTGGCTACCGAAGAATTACAAGCGTCGCGTAATGCCATCTCCAAATCTATTGGCCAAGCTAAAGCCCGTGGTGAAGATGTTGACGCGATCATGGCGCAAGTGGGCGATTTAGGTTCACAGTTGGATGCCAAAAAGATTGAACTGGCCGCCGTACTTGAAGAAGTCAATGCCATTGCCATGTCTATGCCTAACCTGCCTGATGAATCAGTACCAATGGGTGCCGATGAAACAGAGAACGTTGAAGTGAGACGTTGGGGGACGCCACGCACTTTTGATTTCCCGATTAAAGATCATATCGATTTAGGTGAAGGCTTAAACGGCTTAGATTTTAAAAATGCCGTTAAAATTACTGGCTCACGTTTCATCGTGATGAAAGGCCAAGTCGCCCGCTTAAATCGCGCCATTGGTCAGTTCATGTTGGACTTACATACCACAGAGCACGGTTATACCGAAGCCTATGTGCCATTACTGGTTAACGAGGCAAGCTTACTCGGCACAGGCCAGCTACCTAAGTTTGGTGAAGACTTATTCCACACTAAACCTGCGACTGAAGAAGGCCAAGGCTTGAGCCTTATCCCAACCGCAGAAGTGCCATTAACGAACTTAGTTCGCGATAGCATTGTTGATGAAGACGAGCTGCCAATAAAGTTAACTGCGCATACTGCATGTTTCCGCAGCGAAGCGGGCTCATACGGCAAAGATACCCGTGGTCTGATCCGTCAGCACCAATTCGATAAAGTTGAAATGGTGCAAATTGTTAAGCCTGAAGATTCAATGGCGGCACTTGAAGCGCTGACTGGTCATGCTGAAACAGTGTTGCAGCGTTTAGGTTTACCGTATCGAACTGTGATTTTATGTACTGGCGATATGGGCTTTGGCTCAAGCAAAACCTACGACATCGAAGTCTGGTTACCAGCACAAAATACCTATCGTGAGATTTCTTCTTGCTCAAACATGAAGGATTTCCAAGCCCGTCGTATGCAAGCACGTTACCGCGTGAAAGCAGATAATAAGCCTGCGCTATTGCATACGTTAAACGGCTCAGGTTTAGCTGTAGGTCGTACTTTAGTGGCTATTTTAGAAAACTATCAAAATGCTGATGGTAGTATCACAGTCCCTGAAGTTCTGCGTCCTTACATGGGCGGTTTGACTCAAATAGGCTAATGGAACACAAAATAATACTATGGATAAAGGCCAGCGCTATCTCCGTTGGCTTTCCTATACCGCTGTGATTGCAGTATTTTTTGCTGTAATGCTCGCCACCGTAGGCAAAGCCATCTGGGTTGTGTTAGAAAACGTCAAATAACCCTATCAACTTTGTTCAAGTAAAAAGAAAGGCATGTTTCCCAAGGGAACATGCCTTTTTGTTTGTGTCATGTTTACGTGATGACTTAACCCTTTGCCATTAAATACACTTAGCTGGTTTGGGCAGGCCAGCGATTTTCGTTGCTTGTTTCGCAGGTCCAATCGGGAATAGGGTATATAAGTATTTTGAATTGCCTTTGTCTGGTCCTAAGGCTTGGCCAATGGCTTTAACTAATACACGGATAGCAGGGCTCGTTTTATATTCGAGATAGAAATCTCGAACAAAGTTAATCACTTCCCAATGGGCTGGCGTAAGTACAATTTGCTCTTCTGCCGCTAACAACAGGGCCATATCGGGTTGCCAATCGTTAAGATTTTTTAAATAACCTTGATGGTCACGGGCGATTTCTGCGCCATTAAATTGCAATGGATTTACCACGTTATCACCTTGTCATGGAGTAATGATTGAGCCACAAACTCATTGTAATCGATAAGCATGACGTTCTTTAAACGTTCGGATAGGCCACGTGCGACAACATCGTCTTTTAAGACCATCAACTTGAAGGGCGATAATGCCATTGCCCACTGGCGCAGCAGTAACGCGTTAACGCCATCGCTCGATAATAAAATCGCATCTTCCTTACAGGCGTAACGTAAACAAAGTTTCAGCGCGCTATCTCGACTGGGAGATGTTTGAATATGATGTAAAATCATTAGAATACTAAGACCTCATCCACTTGGTTTAAATGGGCTGCGATGGCTTCATCGTTGACGACTGTCACTGGGATCGACAGTAAGCCATGGCTTAAGCCGTAATCGGCTAAGGATTGCTTACAGACAAATACAGATCCAATATCATACAGCGGCAGTGCTTTAAAGGTGGAGATGTAATCTTTAGCACCGATAAGCTCAGGCAGTTGATCTTTAATCAAATGCAACACACCTTCATCCACAAACACTAAACTCACTTCTTGTTCGAAGCTAGCGCTAAGCAGGGCAAGATCTAAACCTTCGCGGCCACGAACAGTACCATGTGGCGAGCAGCGAAATAGAATACACAATTTTTTCATAGTAGCCCTGAGAGTTAAAAACTGATCAAACGATCGGCCGATTCAATACCTGTGATTAGCTCACCTAAACCGCCCATGATAAATGACTCGCCCACATTCCAGTGGCTTAGGCCATTCTCGCTGGCATCTTGCTGACTCACAATGCCACGACGTAGCGCTGCAGAAACGCAATTGACTAACGGGACCTGATGGGATTGCGCCAGCTGTTTCCAGTCACTGATCACATCATTTTCATCGGAGGCGGGTAAGCTTAAATCTGTGGAGTTATACACGCCATCTTGATAAAAAAACACACAGATAATCTGATGCCCAGCTAAAAGTGCAGCTTGGGAGAAGCGTAAGGCATTAACACTCGCCGACGTGCCATAAGCGGGCCCGTTCACTTGGATAATAAATTTGCTCATTTAAAATAAAAATGGCCCTAAAAGTAGGGCCATTCTAACGCAAGTTAAGCTAAAAATCGCTAACTAGGATTAGTCATCGTTGCCTATGCCCATCAGGTGCAACAGCGCGATGAAGAGGTTTAAGAAGTCTAGGTATAACGAGATAGTCGCGCGAATGTAATTAGTTTCGCCGCCATTGACGATACGGCTAGTATCAAACAGGATAAAACCTGTCATCAGTAACGCCAAGCCCGCGTTAATTGCCATAAAGGCAACACTGTTACCCATAAAAATATTAATCACAGCGGCGGCGATCACCACAATCAAGCCGGCAAATAAGAATCCACGTAAGAAAGAGAAATCTTTCTTAGTGGTCACGGCATAGGCTGATAACGCAACAAAAATCACTGACGTTAACCCCAGTGCTTGCATGATCAGCTGTGGACCGTTTGCCATACCCGCGTAGTGATTGAGCATGTAGCCCAGTGAAGCACCTTCCATACCCGTAAAGGCAAACACCCAGAAGATACCCGCTGCAGACTCGGCTTTACGTAAAGTGACAAACAACAGTACTAGGCCACCAATCGATAAACCAATGGAGACTAACGGACTGATATTTAATGCCATTGCTAAACCCGCACACAGGGCAGAGAAGGCCAATGTCATCGATAACAGCATATAAGTGTTTTTAAGAAGTTTGTTGACTTCCAGTGTTGACGCACTCGTCGAATATAAGGTTTCTTGGGTCATGTTGATCTCCGTTGACACATTTCCAAACTGATCATTTTGATTTTTTACAGCACACTAAGTTCCCGTAAAATCCTAAAATGAACTTAACTGGTGCAATGATACCGTACATGAGATACGGGTGAAAGTCATAGAACCATGAATAACAAATTGTTAATCTTCAAAATTTTACTCAATTATTTATTTCAACTTTAACTGCAAAGCAAAAAAATAAGATTCTTGTATCTGCGTCTTCATCCACTATGAAGGTAAAAATTTAGTCTGTACATAAGCAGACGGTACACAATCACACTCAATGCTGATTTCAATGACTAGATCAGCATATTGAGTTTAAACCAAGCTTAAGCCAGCCACTCTTTGTGCAATTTTTCAGTATCGCCAAGATATTCCAGCACCCAAGCGAGTGCAGGCGACATCTTGTCAGCATTCCACGCCAAGCAACAAGGGCTTGTCTGCTTTGGATTTTCCAGTTGTTTTTCAACAAGCGCACCCGCCTTAATAAACACGCTCGCTAAATGCACTGGCATATAACCGACGCCTAAACCTTCGCGGAAACAGTTAATGGCACGGATCCAATCAGGTACGACTAACCTGCGTTGATTCTCTAGCAACCAAGTCATACGTTTTGGAATTTCCCGAGAAGTATCTTCTAAACAAATCGAGGGAAAAGGGCGCAGCTCATCGTCACTTAATGGGCGGTCAATACTGGCCAAGGGATGATTTTTACTAACAAGAAACGCCCACTCAATATCCCCCATGTCTTTATATTGGTAAACACCACCGACTGGAATTGCGGTTGTCGCACCAATAGCAATATCACTGCGACCCGTGGCGAGCGCTTCCCAAACCCCGTTAAAGACCTCAATGCGAATAATTAATTCAATATCATGGAAGTGTCGATAAAAGTCAGCAATTAATACGCTGATCCTGTCGGCACGGACGATATTATCAAGGGCTATGGACAAGGTGGGTTGCCAACCATTTGCCACGCGCTGAGTGCCACGTTTCATCTCGTCCATCTGCGTGAGCAAGGTTCTGGCTTGCTTCACAAAATGTTCACCCGCTGGTGTTAAGGTTACACTGCGATGATGCCGTTCAAAAAGAATGACGCCGAGTTCTTCTTCTATTTGCTTGACCGCGTAGCTCACGGCAGAGGGCACTTTATGTAGCCGATTCGCCGCCGCGGTGAAACTACCTACACGAGCCACAATATCAATGAGTTCTAGCGCTTGTTCTGAGAGCATAACTGACGTCCATTCCAATGAAAATAATTGATAGCACAAGTCAAAAATAAACGTTTCCAATAAATTTAACAAGTCTTTAGACTGCACACTTTAGTCAATCCGACCCGATTATTTTATGAAAACGTCTAGTAACACCTTTGTAAACATAAAGTTCTTTATGTTTCTATTCTATTTAGCCATGTTGAGCATGCTTGGCTTTATTGCCACTGACATGTATTTGCCTGCTTTCAAAGCAATTGAAGGCTCATTTGACAGCACACCATCACAGGTGGCGATGTCACTGACCTGTTTCCTTGCGGGTCTTGCCTTAGGTCAGCTGCTTTACGGCCCGTTAGTCAATAAAATCGGCAAACGTTGGGCACTGATCTTTGGCCTTGTTTTATTTGCCATTGCTAGCGTGTTTATTGCCAACAGTGATTCTATATTAATGCTCAATACCGCGCGCTTCTTCCAAGCCATTGGCGCCTGTAGTGCAGGGGTTATTTGGCAAGCTATTGTGGTTGAACAATATGATGCCGATAAAGCCCAAGGTATTTTCAGCAACATTATGCCATTGGTCGCATTATCGCCTGCATTAGCACCGATCCTTGGCGCTTATATTCTGAACGAATTAGGCTGGCGTGCAATCTTTATCTCCTTGTGTGTTATCGCATTTCTGCTGGTATTGATGACCTTGTACTTTGTTCCAGGCAAGAGTCAACATAAACACAGTGAACATGCTGCAGTATCTTATGGGCAAATTTTGAAAAACACCCGCTATTTAGGCAACGTCGTGATCTTCGGTGCCTGTTCCGGTGCTTTCTTTGCCTACCTAACTGTGTGGCCGATTGTGATGGAAATGCACGGTTATCAAGCGACTGAAATTGGGTTAAGTTTTATCCCGCAAACCATCATGTTTATTGTCGGTGGTTATGCGAGTAAGTTACTGATAAAACGTATTGGCGGGCATCAAACACTGAATATCTTGTTGTCGATTTTCGCTGCCTGTGTTATTTCAATCATCATGTTCACGCTGATTTATCCTGCGAGCACGATTTTCCCACTGCTTATTTCGTTCTCGATTTTGGCCGCAGCTAATGGCGCCATTTACCCGATAGTCGTAAACAGCGCGCTACAGCAGTTTAGTCAGAATGCCGCTAAGGCCGCAGGATTACAGAACTTCTTACAGATCAGCATTGCCTTTGGTGCATCAAGCTTAGTCGCTATGTGGGCAAGTCTTGGTGAAGTGGCGATTGGTTGGGGTATCCTATGTTGCGCTATTTTAGTTGTGGTCGGCTATATACTTAAGAGTCAACAAGAGTGGGGCGACTTTGCCAAACATTTCACTAAGCCAGATCCCGCACGGGTAGGCATAATGTCCGATGTGAAGCAAAATCCAGCGGATTGAGTGTAATAGCAACAATTGGTGCATAATTGAGAGTTAGTGCTTTACAGTCAACAGACTTACTTATATTATGCGCCTCGTTCGGAGGGGTGGCAGAGTGGTTTAATGCACCGGTCTTGAAAACCGGCGTGGGTTTATAGCCCACCCAGGGTTCAAATCCCTGCTCCTCCGCCATATTTAGTCAAAAAGCCGCTAAGCAATTAGCGGCTTTTTGCATTTTAGCTATTTTAGCCTTGCGTTTCTGATTCGAAATGCAGCGCCTCAGCTATATTTCACAAGCAAGACCATCAGCAATGATGACTTTTTTGTTTGTATTATTTAACTCTAGATTTCCTCATTCAACATGATGCCAGACAATCTCAGCCATCATTACACTTTGGGGAGTTTGTGTTGGACCATGGCAAGAGCAAAGGAATGCCAATCTGCATTAGCATAGCAGCTCACCAGATCTCGGAGTGTTGTCGGTTCGCCAGCGTTATCCACCGGTTGCAAAATTATCCGCAAATTCAGCGCATTGAAGTAATCTCGCCGCTCCACCACAAAAAACTGCTTCTTGTAGGGGAGTAGCAATGTGTCCTCAACTTGCGCATTAAAATCACGCGCGGCTAAATAGCCAGTAAACCAATGATTGAGTAATGTGTCGCATTGCTTAGTGTGGAATAAGCCTCCCCAATCATCCCCGAGTATGGCTTGACCCGACAGGACTTGCTGGCAATGATGAAAATCGATAAACCCTAGCTCACGTGTAATCACTTGTTGGCAATGCTTAAGCTGGAGATCTGAGTGTGATATACCCAATTTCGCTATTAAGGTCGCGACTCTTTGCTTGGCTGGCAGCTCATCCTGCTGACAAGCCTTGAGCAGCTTTTTAGCGCGTATTTTGGTTTCATTTAATGCGATGGCGCTTGAGTCTTTCATCTTGGCTAACTTCATTTTGCATTACCTCCATGACTGACTCGATTTGCTCGCGGCACCTGAATGAAAGGCCAAATACTGATGCTCAATAAACTCAAGAGACAAGCTAAGATGTCCGCAATTGGAAAGGCCATCCATAACTCAATCAAAGCGTTTGGCATGATATAAATGTTTAATGCACCTGTGATAAATGAAATATCTGCAAAGGATAGTTGAGGTAACAGGACCAGCAGGGGCAGTAATAAACCATAGATTTTTATCCCAGATAATAGCAATGCAAGCTTAGGGCGGTTTGTGCCTTGATACATAGCAATCGCAATACCTGTGATCCCCGCCAAAGGTAAGGCGATAAACGTCACACTCGAAATCTTAATACAGGCGGCAATGAGTGAGTGATTATCGGTGAAAACACCAAATACCGAGGTAGGAAACACCATAAATATGATTGTCACAACACTCAGATAACAGTAGGTCAAGACGATGCCCCATTTAGCACACGCTAACACCCGAGAAGATGCCATCGCCCCGTAGTTATAGGCACTGATCGTTTGCGCTGCGCTAGTAAGAGCCATGAGCGGCAGGGCGATAAAGATATTAAAGCGTCCGATCAAACCATAAGCGCTAATCATGTACGCAACCTCATTCGCCGCTGGCGTATGGGGCACTACATTGGCTAAATGACTGACTAAAATATGATTTACCGATGAGATCACGCAGGCAATCCCAAGATATGACAATAATATAGGGCTACCCAAGCCAAGAATCGCTTTTATCTCAGTGAGATTGAGCTTTATCTGCTCCATTCTAAAACAAATAGGCTGGGCAGCTTGCTTATGAAGCGCCTGTTTACTGCCAAAACGGTTATTGGGGACAAAATAGACGGTTGCAATAAATAGACTCACACATTGACCCGCCACCGTTGCCCACGCCGCACCACTCACGCCCATCTCCAAAACAGCAATAAAGAGTGTATCGAACAAGATGTTCATGACCGCCGACAACAAGATAACCAGCAGCATCACCACGACTTTTCCTTGAGCTCTGAGTAAATCGCCGCTAAGAGATAACAAAAAAGTGAATAGACTAAAACAGAGAATGGGTTGTAGATACTCTGTAGCAGCTAAGGCAAGTGTTGAGCTTACCCCAATAAACGCCAATAAATGATCAAGCTGGGCGAGTGACACGATAGTCACTATCAGGCCGCAAGCTAGGGCTAACGCAAAACCAGTGTTCGCGATTTGACTCGCCTTATCAAACTCGTTTGCCCCTAAAAATCGGCTTACTAAGGTCGCAGTACCATTTCCTATCATGCAGGCCAAAGCAAAAATCATCATTTGTAACGGGAAGGCAATCGTCACCCCAGCCAATGCATCGGCACCGATGTATTTCAAAATAAAATAAGAGTCGACTAAGTTGTAGCTGCCGCTGAGCATCATGGCCAATGCCATGGGTAACGCAAAGCGCAAATACAAAGTAGGGATAGCTAACGTACCTAAGGACTCAGTTGACTGAGATCCTGAGTGAGATTTCCTGTGGGAGGGTGTTTCGGTGGCTGCAAAGGGTACAATGTCAGAAGATTCAACATTGATACCGGCGGGTTTGAAAGTGTTAGCGGTTGCATGTTTCACAAACAATTCTCCTAAGTTTATTGGCATTCCGCTAAGCCAAACTTATTTGATTGCTGTGGGTTCGATATGAAATCGATTCGCAACGCTGTTAATTTATCAGAGTGATATCATCTTTTGCGGACAGGCTTCTCTGCAGCCTGCCGCGTATTATTCTTACTCATCCGCCCGATGTCAATCATCAGCTTGTCGTATTTGACGGAGGCATTTAACCACTTCCCAGTAGATGACCGATAAATGACGCCATCCAACAAGCCACTTAAACCACTTTCTGTACAGCAAGTTATCGAAGATTCATTGCCTAGTGATAATATAAGAGTCCGCAGTACAAACTTCCTTTTAGTTACGATACAAGCTGTCGCACTTCTACGTATAATATTAAAAAATAACGAATTGAGGTGCACTATGGATGGTCTAGTTATTGTGTCAATCAGCCTACTTACCTTGCTTGAAGTGGGTGATGTTCCATATACCTATCTGATGTTATGTTTCGCAAGCTGCCGTTTGCTGTAGTAAAAAACGTTATTGTTGATTTTACAGCTCGGGGGCAGGGTGTTGGCTCGACCTTATTTAACCTGAGATCGGTTTAACTAGCCATAACTGCAATAGCATTAAACTCCCCGTTAGTGAGGTTCAGTTGTGGCTTATTGTCTTTTAATTGATAGGCGATGAGTCCCGCTATCATATTGAGCATAAATCCATGCACGCTGCGGTGTCTGGAGTGCTCTACTTAGGATATATTTTTTGATGGTTTCTATGATGAAACGTCTCGACAGCATCGCTCTATCCCACAACGACATCGCTTTTTCTTTCATATTCTTACGCACGTTTGTCACCAGTGTGACGCCTTTCTCCAGCAAGTACTGAGTAGCTATCAGATTGCAGCACTGGCGACCCCTGCTCACATTATGCCATTTGGGCACAACTGGTACTGGGTAACATCACAGAAAATAAGCCTTGACCTTCTCCCTGTAGCAAGGTGCAGAATTTTAGCTGCCCACTTTAGCAAAGGAGATTTACGATGTTAACGTTAAAAATTACTGATATGACCTGCAACCACTGCTTTGGCTTGATCAACCGTGCAATAAAGGAACTGGACGCCGATGCAGTTATAACAGCAGATCTTTCCAGCCGTAGTATCAATGTACAAAGCAGCCAATCGCAAGACGAAATACTCGACGCCCTAGAGGAAATTGGATATCCGGCCAAACCTGAGTAAACCTGTTGCAGTGCAGATAGAAGCTGCAAGTCGCAAAATACCGCCAATTGACAGTGCACCTTAGTGGAGGCTTGAGCTGTGTGCAGTGAAAGTTGCATGTACGGTTCTTAGGAGAGCAGCACCTAAGTAACAGAGGTGCTGTTTATCCGACCCAAACGAGTTATAAATGGTATAATTTAAGGACAGAGTAATTGAATTTGTTTCCAAAAATGTAATATCACCGCCAATATAATGGTCTGACTCTCTATACCATTGCACCTGCTCCGGTCTAATTTTATCTCAGCACTTAATTTTGAGGCAGTATGGGTAGGTGTGTGTTGGGATAATGCCTTCATTGAGCGTTTCTTTGGTAGTTTAAAACACGATTGGATTTTTAATATTGCTCAATCAACAAGAGAGTTTTTGAAGCTAGATGTGACTGCTTAAATGAAATATTAGAACTTGGAGTGACGTCATTTTGCTAATGGTGAACTGTCAACTGTAGAGTTCGAAAATTCTCAATTAAAATTGTCTAATATGGGTTGAACAGTACACTGAACGCTCACAGACAGAAGTAAATCTAATGCAATTAAGGCAATGGCACTCATGCGCTAGCCCTGATCAAACACCTGAGTGATCACCACGAATTTAATCATAGTATCAGCTCCTCTTCATTTTGATTACTGCTCAGTCTGACACTTAAGACCAGAACATCATTTCCTGATTTCAGCCTGTATCTGCTTAGTTCTAAGCTCTAAATTTGCGAGTTTACATTGTCTCATACCCAAGTAGTCGAACAGTAAAACTCGCCAGTGTTTAATGCTGTTTGTTTGGAACTGCATTCAGGCCATTTCTGCTGTCAGCCCTAACATGAATGCAACCCGTCGGCTAAAGCTACAAGCAGTAACAACACTTCCAATCGCTCTCGTTTGTAAGTGCAGTGGTCGTAGCTGCCAAGGTCGTATGTCTGGCTTTTTTGTCGAGGAAGTTTTCTTCTATGTGCATGCCTTAATACTTAGCGATTTTCGTCGCTGATCATGATTTTTTCGTCATCAGAGTTAGACTTCGCTGCGTCTCGCAAGGCCCCCCTTATTAATCAAAAAAAACACTTGACCTTCTAAGCGTAGTAAGCCGGATAAATACAGTAGGAGCTACCTCGGCTCAGCAAAACTAACTGTCGACTGCTATCGAGAAAGGAAAAAATGATGAAGGTCAAACGCATAACCATAACCACTGTGGCGCTAAGCGTTGCACTCGCTATCACAGGATGCAAGGAGGCTATTCCCTCTGCCCGTCCCGCAAAGCCACCAAGCGTTCCGGTGGCCGAAGTGATCGTTCGTCCGGTGACGCCATTTGTCGAACTCACAGGTTCGCTGACCGCGGTCAAGCGGGTTGAGCTGCGCCCGAGGGTTGCTGGCTATATACAGAACGTAAGCCTGCCCGAGGGACGCTTCGTCGAAAAGGGCAGCGAGCTCTTTCTCATTGATCCTCGGGTGTTCCAAGCCGCGCTGAACGCCGCGACGGCGCACCTGCGCCAGGCTGAAGCGGCATCGATACTTGCCCAAACGGAATATGCACGAGCCGAACAGCTATTTGCCCAAAAGATCGTTGCTCGTGATCGCTTCGACATCGCAACCGCCTCTATGAATGCAAGCAAAGCACAGGTCGACGCCGCAAAGGCAGCGGTGGATGCCGCACAATTGGATCTGAGTTTCGCACGTGTCACGGCACCGATCAGTGGACGTGTCGGCCAAGCCCTCGTTACAGAAGGCAACTACGTCTTCAGCGGCGAGACGCCACTCACGACTATTGTTTCTATCGATCCCATCCACGTCTATTTCGATGTTGACGAACGCACTTATTTGCGATCGCTCGCCGCAGGCCGAGACCACACTACCACGCATGGTCCACAGGCGGAAAAGGTCATGGTGGCACTGCTCACCGACAAGACGTATTCGAGGCCCGGCCGTGTCGACTTCCTCTCCAACACCAGCGATCGTGGGACGGGAACAGTGCGTATCCGCGCTGTTGTCAACAACCCCGATGGGCATTTGACGCCCGGTCTTTTTGCCAAGGTTAAACTAGAGACCGGAGCGCCGCAAGCTAGGGTTCTGGTTTCCGATCATTCGATTGGTACCGATCAAGGTAGCCACTATGTGCTCGTTGTCGGCAAAGACGACAAGACGGAATATCGGCCAGTCGAGCTGGGTCCGCTGGTCGAGGGGTTGCGCGTGATCGAACAAGGTCTACAGCCCGGCGAGCACATTATCGTCAAGGGGCTGGTAGGCCCGGGCATGCAGGTCACGCCACAGTCCGCTGCGATTGACGGTACACCTATTGCGGTGTCACAAACCTCGGGAGCAGTACAATGACATTCCCACGTTTCTTCATCGATCGCCCGATTTTTGCCATCGTTCTTTCAGTTTTGATGGTGCTCGCTGGCATCGTTGCTTTCTTCCAATTGCCGCTCAGCGAGTATCCGACCGTGACGCCGCCGACGGTTCAGGTGACCGCTTCCTACCCGGGCGCCAATCCCAAGGTGATTGCAGAAACGGTAGCCGCGCCACTCGAGCAGGCGATCACCGGGGTCGAGGGCATGCTATACATGTCGTCGCAATCAGCCACTGACGGCCGAATGATCCTGACCGTCACGTTTGCGCAAGGGACGAATGCCGATATGGCACAGATCCAGGTACAAAACCGCGTCTCGCGCGCTCTGCCGCGTTTGCCGGAGGAGGTGCAGCGCCAAGGCGTCATTACGCAGAAGACCTCGCCGGACATCCTGATGGTGGTTCACCTGTTATCGCCAGACAAACGCTACGACCCTCTCTATATTTCGAACTACGCTTACCTCCAGGTGCGCGACGATCTGTCCCGTATCCCGGGAATCAGCGACGTTCTGGTTTGGGGAGCTGGTGAATATAGTATGCGGCTCTGGCTCGATCCGAGCCTGATCGCCGCACGAGGGCTGACAGCGGGCGATGTGATTGCCGCTGTGCGCGAGCAGAACGTACAGGTAGCAGCTGGCTCCGTCGGTCAGGCTCCCAATTCCAGTGCCGCGTTCCAAGTGACAGTGAACACGCTCGGGCGGTTAACTGATGAGGAGCAGTTCGGCGACATCATCATTCGAACAGGCGGCGACGGCCAGGTGACGCGCTTGCGCGATGTCGCCCGCATTGAGATGGGGGCCGATACCTACGCATTGCGCAGTCTGCTTGACGGTGAACCTGCCGTCGCGCTGCAAATCATCCAGAGTCCGGGCGCTAACGCACTCGACGTTGCGCAGGCGGTGCGTACAACCATGCAGCGGCTTGAAGGCAACTTTCCGGAAGGACTCAGCTCGCGCATCGCGTATGACCCGACGGTGTTTGTCCGTGCCTCGCTGGAGTCGGTGGTAACCACCTTGTTGGAGGCGATTCTTCTTGTCGTTATCGTGGTGGTGCTGTTCCTGCGCAACTGGCGTGCTTCGCTCATACCCCTTATAGCGGTGCCGGTGTCGCTGATCGGCACCTTTGCCGTCATGCATCTGATGGGCTTCTCACTGAACACGTTGTCGTTGTTTGGCCTGGTGCTTTCAATCGGGATCGTCGTCGATGACGCGATCGTAGTGGTCGAGAATGTCGAACGTCACATCGAAAATGGTGAGGAACCCATTCAGGCCGCACGGCTTGCCATGGACGAAGTCACCGGTCCTATTATCGCGATCACCTCGGTACTTGCCGCCGTTTTCATTCCGACCGCTTTTCTAAGCGGCTTGCAGGGTGAGTTCTATCGACAGTTTGCGCTCACGATTGCGATTTCAACCATTCTGTCAGCAGTTAATTCACTCACGCTCAGCCCTGCGCTCGCAGGACTCTTGTTGCGCCCGCGCCAGGCGGCAATAGTGCGAGTTCCGCGCAGTTTGCGTGGCCGCGCCGATCAGTTGTTTCGGACACTAGGCCAGCCGTTCCAGCATGCACCTGACGCTTATGGCAACACGGTGCGCAAAGTGGTGCGGATTAGCGGCGTGGCGCTTCTGGTTTACGCCGGACTCCTTGCGTTGACCTTCTTCGGATTCAAGGCCGTCCCGCCCGGCTTCGTGCCTATGCAGGACAAATATTATCTTGTCGCAATCGCCCAGCTGCCAAACGCCTCGTCACTGGACCGCACCGACGCAGTCGTCAAACAGATGTCGAAGATCGCGCTGACCGAATCAGGTGTCGAAAGCGTCGTTGCGTTTCCCGGCCTTTCTATCAATGGTTTCGTCAACGTGCCAAATGCCGCGGTCATATTCATCATGCTCGACCCGTTTAAAGATCGCACTACACCCGATCTCAGCGCGATGGCGATTGCGGGGCGCTTGCAAGCCCAATTTGCCAGCATCCCCGATGGTTTCCTCGGCGTGTTCCCGCCACCTCCGGTGCCTGGCCTTGGCGCGACGGGCGGATTTAAGATGCAGGTCGAGGACCGCAGCGGTGCCGGGCTCGCAGCTCTGGTGCAGCAGACCCAGATCCTGATGACAAAAGCTAACGAGTCAGGTGAGGTGGCTGGGCTTATGACCAGTCTTGACATCAATGCGCCGCAGTTAGATGTCACCATCGATCGCACTCAGGTTATGAGCCAGGGGGTTCGTCTGGCGGATGTGTTCGAGTCGCTTCAGGTCTATCTCGGATCTCTATATATCAACGACTTCAACCGCTTCGGTCGAACCTATAAGGTGACGGCCCAAGCCGATGCAGACCACCGCATGCAAGCCGAATCTATCGGCCGCCTGCAGGTGCGCAACGCGGCCGGAGATATGCTGCCGTTGTCCTCCTTTGTCACTGTGACGCCAAGTGCCGGCCCAGACCGCGTGATGCACTACAACGGTTACCCTACGGCCGACATCTCGGGCGGTGCGATGGCTGGCGTCAGCTCGGGGCAGGCTGTTGCGGTCATGGAACGATTAGCCAAGGAGGTTTTGCCTGAAGGCATGAGCTTCGAATGGACTGATCTTACCTACCAGCAAAAACTGGCTGGCGATTCTGCGCTGTTCATTTTCCCATTGTGCGTGCTGCTCGCTTATCTCATCCTCGCCGCGCAATACAACAGCTGGCTGCTGCCTCTGGCGGTTCTGCTGATCGTGCCGATGTGTCTTTTGAGCGCGATTACCGGTGTCTGGCTGGCTGGGGGCGACAACAACGTCTTTGTGCAGATTGGGCTTATCGTGCTCGTCGGTTTGGCGGCCAAAAACGCAATATTGATCGTCGAGTTTGCACGCAGCCTCGAGGCTGCAGGAACAAGTGCGCTGGAGGCGGTCGTTGAGGCTTGTCGATTGCGGTTGCGGCCTATTGTGATGACCTCATTGGCATTTATTGCTGGCGTCGTACCGTTGATATTGGCAAGCGGTGCTGGGGCCGAAATGCGTCAGGCTATGGGGATTGCGGTCTTCGCAGGTATGCTCGGCGTGACATTGTTCGGATTATTCCTGACGCCGGTTTTTTATGTAGTGATACGTGGCTTGGAGGCTCGCTTCGAGCGGCACAGTTCAAGTGCTAAGCCGCACATTGAGGAGAGCATGTCATGAGAAGTCCCTATCAAGCAGTTCTGTTACCCCTGAGTGCGCTAATCTTGACTGGATGCGCGGCGGTGGGCCCAAACTACTCACTACCTTCATCGCAGTTTCCGGCCAGTTTCAGTGAGCCTCCCGCCGGTCTTGGAACAGGGGCCGTTGAGGTGAAGTGGTGGGGCACCTTCGACGATCCAGCTCTGAACATCATGATCCAGCGGGCGCTCGCGGCGAATCATGACATAGGTATCGCTGTCGTTCGGCTCGAAGAGGCAAAGGCCATGTTAGGTGAGAGCCGTCAGGGCTTCCTGCCGAGCGGTGGCGCTGAGCTTGGTTATGAGAACCGTCGCCGTAGTGAGGTCGAGACGCCCCATAGTCAGTCGCGTCAGATAGAAACCTATCGCGGCGCGGTCGACGCTTCCTGGGAAATCGATCTTTTTGGCCGTGTGCGGCGATCGGTGGAGGCCGCTCAGGCGCAAGCAGGCTCCCGCGAGGCTCTGCTGCGTGGTGTGCAGGCGGGGGTCGCTGCTGCGGTGGCTGCCACTTGGTTCGAGCTACGCGGTATCGAGGCCGAACTAGCTGTAGCCGCCGACATCAGCCAAAGCCAGCGCGAAAGCCTGAGCCTGGTCGAACGTCTCGTGCACGCCGGTTCTGCCAGCGAATTCGACCAGCTCCGTGCCGAGGCCTTGTTGCACCATGTCGAGGTGGCCGTGCCCGAATTGGAGCGCCGCCGTGCGGCCTCCAGCAATGCACTGGCCATCCTTCTTGGCGAAACGCCCCAGACGTTTAGACCACCCGCTGTAACGCCTGCGCGTGAAGCGCTTGCTGTTCGAACAATCGCCGTGGGCGATCCCGCAGCACTCCTTTCTCGGCGTGCTGATATTGCGGCGGCTGAACGGACTCTCGCTGCGGCGACCGCTCGGATTGGGTTCGAGACGGCTGGTCTCTACCCCGAGATCCAAGTGCATGGTTCAATCGGGCTCGTTGCTGGAAGTCTCGATGAAGTAAATGGCTCCGGAGTGTTGTCCAGCTTCCTCGGTCCGGTCATTCGCTGGTCTCTTTTCGATACTGGGCGCGTGCGTGCCCGCATCGCCGCCAGCGAGGCACGTACCCAAGAGGCGTTGATCGTCTACGACCAGACCGTGTTGCGCGCACTGCAGGAAACCGAGGATGCCTTCAAAGCCTATGGTGCCGCGGGTAGCACGCTTGAGCTGCGTCTGCTTGAGTCAGCCGCAAATCGCAAGGCGGCTCGTCTTGCCCGTGTGCGGTTCTCAGCAGGTGAAGGCATCTACCTTGATGTGCTCGAAGCCGAACGGTCCGACTTTGCAAGCCGGCGTGCGCTGGCAATCGCTCGCACCCACCAACGGCTTGCCGTTGTCAGCATCTACAAGGCGCTGGGTGGCGGCTGGGAGATCTGCGCGCAGGCGGATCAGGACTGCAGTGGCGCCGACGGCATTTCGAACGGACGCGTCGTGAAATAAATCACACATAGGACTTGACCTTCCCATAGCTGGAAGCATTAAGCTTTTTTTAACTCAACATTTAAGGAGTAGTTCAATGGCTTCTGTTTCCTTGCCACAAAACGCCAATCAATCCGTGTCCGCAGGCACTCGTCTGAGCCTGCCTGTCGAAGGCATGACGTGTGCATCATGTGTCGGCCGTGTCGAGCGAGCGTTGAAAGCGGTCCCCGGGGTGCAGACGGCCGTGGTCAATCTCGCTACCGAACGCGCCGACATGACTTTCACCGGCGTAGCCGATCCGCAGGCGGTTGTCCACGCCATTCAGAACGCTGGCTACACCATTCGCGAAGAGACCATCGAGTTGGCGATCGAGGACATGACCTGCGCATCGTGTGTGGGCCGGGTAGAGAAAGCGCTCGTAAAAATTCCGGGCGTGCTCGAAGCCACTGTAAATCTGGCGACCGAGCGCGCGAGGGTGCGCCATTTTGCAGGGTGCGTCTCCACGGCAGATCTTGAAGCCGCTGTCGAACAGGCGGGTTACAGGCCCCGTCGCTTGTCCGCCGAAACGGCGAATGCTGGCGATCAGGACTCTGAGCGTCGTGAGAGCGAGGCGCGGGCACTGCGACGTTCTTTCATCACTGCAGCCATCCTCACCTTGCCCGTATTCATCCTTGAGATGGGCTCTCACCTTATTCCCGCCATGCATCATTGGGTGATGGGGGCTCTGGGGCAACAGACCAACTGGTATGTGCAGTTCGTGCTCGCCACCCTGGTCCTGTTCGGTCCGGGTCAGCGCTTCTTCCTAAAAGGGGTACCGGCGTTGCTGCGCGGTGCTCCTGACATGAACTCACTGGTCTCGGTCGGCACCGCGGCGGCTTATGGCTATTCGATCGTCGCAACCTTTGCCCCTGAAGCGCTGCCGCAAGGCACTGCCAACGTCTATTTTGAAGCTGCTGCGGTCATCGTTACCTTGATCCTGCTCGGACGCATGCTGGAGGCGCGCGCCAAGGGGCGAACCTCGCAAGCGATCAAGCGGCTCGTAGGACTTCAGGCTAAGACCGCACGCGTCCAGCGCAACGGCGAAACGTTCGAAATACCGCTCGATCAGGTGATGACTGGTGACATAGTGTTCGTCCGTCCGGGCGAGAAGATTCCGGTCGACGGCGAAGTCGTCGAAGGTGCCTCTTATGTTGACGAGAGCATGATCACCGGCGAGCCGGTGCCCGTATCTAAAGGGGTGGGAGCCGAAGTTGTCGGCGGCACTATCAACAAGACGGGCGCTTTCAGTTTTTGCGTCACCAAGGTCGGCGCGAATACGGTGCTCGCGCAGATTATTCGTCTGGTCGAGCAAGCGCAGGGGTCAAAGCTGCCGATCCAGGCGCTGGTCGACAAAGTGACCATGTGGTTCGTCCCAGCGGTGATGGCAGCTGCCACGCTGACCTTCCTAGTCTGGCTAATCTTCGGCCCGTCCCCAGCGCTGACCTTTGCGCTCGTTAATGCGGTCGCGGTTCTTATTATCGCTTGTCCGTGCGCTATGGGACTGGCAACGCCGACCTCAATCATGGTTGGCACCGGCCGTGCGGCCGAGCTCGGCGTACTCTTTCGTAAGGGCGAAGCCTTGCAGGCGTTGCGCGATGTGAGCATTATCGCGCTCGACAAAACTGGCACGCTGACCAAAGGACGCCCCGAGCTGACCGATCTCGTGCCTGCCGAGGGATTTGAATACAACGAAGTTCTTGCTCTTGTTGCGGCCGTCGAGACCCGCTCCGAGCACCCGATTGCCGAATCGTTCGTCACAGCCGCAAAGCAGTTGAACCTCGCCCTTGCACCTATTGAGAGCTTCGACGCAACACCGGGCTTCGGCGTGTCGGCCAAGGTCGCAGGTCGTACCGTCGCCGTCGGTGCGGATCGGTTTATGACGCAGCTCGGTCTGGATGTGTCGAGCTTGCAGTCCACCGCCCTGCGTCTTGGCGAGCAAGGCAAGAGCCCACTTTATGCAGCGATCGACGGCCGCTTGGCAGCGGTGATTGCAGTCGCAGATCCAATCAAAGAAACAACGCCCGAAGCAATCAAGGCGCTGCACGCGCTCGGACTGAAAGTAGCGATGATCACTGGCGACAATGCGGCGACCGCTGCGGCGATTGCCGAGCAGCTTGGCATCGATGAAGTCTTAGCCGAGATTCTCCCTGATGGTAAAGTCGAGGCACTGAAGAAGTTCCGGAACAATGGCGCGCGAGTCGCCTTCGTGGGAGACGGTATCAACGACGCGCCAGCACTCGCCGAAGCTGATGTTGGGCTCGCTATCAGCACGGGAACCGATGTAGCGATAGAAGCTGCTGACGTGGTGCTAATGTCGGGCGACTTGCGTGGCGTGACGAATGCGATCGCGCTTAGTCAGGCCACGATCCGTAACATTAAGCAGAACCTTTTCTGGGCCTTCGCCTACAACGCCGTGTTGATCCCGGTTGCGGCGGGTGCGCTCTACCCGTTGAATGGCACCTTGCTTTCGCCAATTTTCGCTGCGGCCGCAATGGCACTTTCCAGTATATTTGTGCTCGGCAACGCGCTCCGACTCAAGCGCTTCAGAGCTCCGATGATGGTTTAAACCCACACCAAGTCATTGGCTTTTGGGGTGGTAGCACAAAAGTCACGCTTGGTAGACGAATATTGTTGAAGGAGTAACACAACATGTTTTCACCAAATATGCCCTTGGAGCACCTCAAGGACGATTATAGCGACGCCCGAGAACATCTCTTTGCCATTGCAAGAGTCGTCACACCTGAGGTGTTGCGGGACTACGACCATGATATCCATTTGACCACCACATTAGCTCTGAGCAATCTTCAGATGGAATATAGACAACATGAATGCAATCTTAATACCTGTATGCCGACGTGTTCTTTACGCCCAGAGAAATATCTGTGCGTAGGTAAACCTCAGTTTTTGGGCGTATTTGATTAATTTACTAGAAGGAGAGAATGATGAATATTGGTCAAGCAGCCAAGTTGTCCGGCATCTCGGCGAAGATGATTCGCTACTACGAACAGATTGGCTTGATACCCAAAGCTAATCGTTCTGATGCTGGCTACCGAAATTACAGCTCGGCAGACGCGCAAAGCTTTCGCTTCATTCGTCGCGCACGCGACCTTGGCTTTTCTGTCGAACAAATCTCGGAACTCCTAGTCTTGTGGTGCAACCGAGATCGCGCGAGCGCCGACGTTAAGGCGTTGGCGCTCTCCCATGCCGACGGACTGAAGGCGAAGATCGTTGAACTACAAGCTATGGTGCAAACGCTCGAGCAGCTAGCCGAAAATTGCCATGGCGATGGCCGCCCGGATTGCCCGATCCTTGCGGATTTGGCTGAGCCAACCGCCGCAGCGAAAGAACGTTCACAAGTTCCACATAGAACACCTCGATTTGGGAGTGACACACCCGCCTCGTCACGCCATCGTCCGCCACGGTGACTAACTCGTGAGCTTCTTCGATGGCGGCGTTTTCCAAGTTAGTTGTCACCATTGACTTACGCATCGAAGAAGCCCAAAAAGCACAATCATCAAGTTCTGTACAAGAACCAATACTAATCAAAACCAGCTCCAGAGGATAACCTATATGACGAATGTTCAATAAATTTACGCTAAGCGCGATACTCATTTTTTGTTTTTCAGCCCAGGTATAAAGCCACCGCCAGCAATACAATTTACATTAATTATGTGGCCTAATTGATATTCGCTTTTTAATTATAAAAAATATGAATAATCCGAACATCGCATCTCTCGCAAAGAAGGCGCTGGCCTAGGTGTGCCCCTTGGGTATTTTTATAATTTCTTTCACCATGCGTAATTATTTGTTTTATATACTAAATTTATTCAACTCATTACATTCAGACTATTCAAGGTAAGGCCTTGCTGCAAGGCTTCGTGTTTTTCCTTCCAGTTGTAAAGCAGACTAGTGCTAACTCCAAGAGGCTTTGTCGCATCGGCAACGCTATAACCTTGCTCCAGCACCATCAAGACGGCTTCATCCTTAAATGCCTGCGGATAACTCTTATGTGATTTGTTCAGACTCATATTGACCTCTTAATTTATTGACCATACAGTCTCAAAGTTAAGTGTCCAATGGGATTAGACCAGAACACGCTATCAGGGGCAGTGTTATGGATATCAATCCCATTTAAAAGTCATTCGTATTAATAACTAACCGTAACTGTTCAACATTAAGCTACTCAGAAGTTATGGAGGTTAAACCGCTTAAGTAGGCGTTATCCATAGAAATTTTAATTCTAAATTCACTAATTCGAGCTAAAAGTCTAACTTGAAAATGTCCAGAAATGAGCTGGGTGGGGTCGAGTTGAGATTGTCCGATTAAGTCTAGCAATTTAATCAACGCTGTCAGTTCATATATGAGCTAGTACATGTCCAAAAGAAGGTTAGGGCGCTTCACTCGATATCTATAAAAACTCCTTAAAATGAAATATTTATGTCCATGGCGGCTCAAAATCGGCAACATCTTAGTATTTTATTGTGACTTTTTGGACAAGCATAAGCGCGTTGCTAGGTGTTTCTGGCGAGTTTGCGAGTCCAATATACCAAAGCATTCACGTAGCGACGATTAAATTGTTTAAGATACAGTCAGGTGAAACTGGTGATGTGTTCGAGCGACTCCGATGTTGATAAATCACGTCATCAACATTACAACAAATTAATAGGTAAGATTAAGCAGTGGAAATATAGCTACGAACCAATTTCAATTAAGCTTGGTAAACCGATGAATTATTGTAAGTAATCATTCTAATGGAGCGACATGATTTGATTGGGACATTGTTTCATAAAATTCATTTCTAACACGTCATCTATACTTCAAAAGAGTTCGCATAGCTGCGAGTGAGATGCACTTTGTCAAAAAGCAGCAAACACAAAGTTTAATGCGCTCTGGATGAACAGCTTTGCACCATAATGGAGCAAAGCTGTTGGCGGAGTGAATTATAGCCTTGATATATAATAACAAAAGTCAGACTCACGAAATGACACAAAACTCATTTGGAATGACAAGCCACACAAAAACATGTGGCTTGTCATACAAAATGAGTTTGGGAAATGCGTAGAAACAACGAGTTAGAAAATACGATTTTCTTTGGAAGGCTTTAAATTGTCATAATTTATGATTTTAAGCGCTTTTTTGTCAAAGAATATGATTTTAAGCGCTAATAAATTAATCAGCATCTGATTGAAGATGGCCGAAATATGACTTTATTTATATTTAATAATATAGTTTTTTAAGTAATTTATCACTCTATTTTTATCAGAAGTGTAAGCATGGAATTAAAGTGAAGACTATTTGAATTCAACGAAGACAATCTTTTGAGAAAAAATCACGATCAAAATAACTAATTGATTGAGTGCACAGAGAAAGCACTTGGATGCCGTTGTGGAGCAGCTTGATGCACGTCAATGTCATCCTTTGTGATGTAGAAAAGACATCAAAGCTCATCACGGCCGAGTGTTCGTTCATTTTTATCACCATGACCGAGAGGGCCTTGAAGACATTTTGTTCTTAGCGTTGAAGCCATTGAGTAAGCGCCTTGATAAGTTACCATTGACGCGGGCTTTGTTGAAAAAGCTTGGATTGAAGTGAGTGTTGTATAGGCTACGCGCAAAGAGGTGAGCTTGTGGCGTCTGATTTACTTATATGATCTTTATCAGGCGTTAAGGCATCTGGGGTCGACTGCGCGCAATTCGTGCTTATGTTAAATCGGCAAGTTTACCCTGATTTATAGCCGTTTTAAGGCAAAATCGCCTTCAAATGTCGATTTATACGCATTTAATCGGCGATTTAGCGTTGCTAACGGCATGAAAGTTTATAACCGTTTGTGGCTCACATTGCCCTTGGAATTGTCGAAGTGTCGCTTCATGCAAAAATGACACTACACCACCCATTTTGGATTGTTTTCTAATTGAAGTTCGGCTCGGCTGTCGGTGAGCATTGCCAATTGCGCTAACTGTTCATGGGTCAACAGAGTGCAATACGTTGAGCTAAAAATGGGGATAATTTGTGCCTCGACCATCACACGCTCAACACTATAACGGTGGTAACTACGCAGGTAACACCAGCGCTGTAATGATGAATATTGCACTAACACTGCCTGCAATGACGCGCGTGTGATGTCACGATTGCGGCTGCAGGCAAATAGGCCTGGGCGGATCATCTCCTTCATTCCCGCAACATGGATCCTCAAACGCCTAGCAACCCACTTTTGCGATTTGTCTTCTTGTGGATCAAATACTTCATTGTCTTGCACAAACTGTTTCACATCCTCAGCGGCCAGGTGGAGTGTTAATTGTTCATTGTAACTGGCCAAGGTTATTCGAAATTTTCCCTGATGGATCCCCTCGAACAGTCGACTGAACTCGATGCCATACATCATGAGCAGTTTGTTAAAACTCTGTTCAGGGTAATAGGCACATTTATCTTGGCTAATACGTGTCTTAAACCAGCGATAAATTTGGCGCATATCATAAGTTCGATGCCGTGAATTGGATAGGTGGTATAGGCTATCAAAATGGCCACTGTCCTCGAGAATACTCAGTTGAACAGCCGTTAAGTCGAGCAGCTGACGCAGGTAAAATGTGCTCACTCGACACGCTAAAGGCACTGTAATGTGTGGATGTTTATTCACTCTGTCGTGCACGGTATAACTGGGCCATGTGGATTGGGTTTCAGCCACCTGAGCCGGTAAGCCACTCAGCTCACGTAAGCTGGTGAGGGGGGACTGCACATGATGTTCACCAAAGAGGCTGAGATAGTGACGATCTTCGGCACATTGTTTGCCCCAAATCAGGTCAAAACGGCCTTGCAACAGGTGAAATGCATCGAGAATGTACTGACTGTCTAGACTCAATTTGTGGTTTGGTGGAAGGGGATCGAGATCGGTCGGATAAATCAGACGGGTGATTGCCCGATGCAATAAGTGCAACCGCTCCTCTGCGCCTTCTTCTTGTTCAATCCATTGTTGATAATCAACATCGATTTCATGGTTGGCGGGTAAAGTGGCCCAGGGTTGTTTGCACTGCAAACAGTGACTAAATAGATGCTGCTGCCAAGTGAGGGGATGCTGACAACAAGGACACTGATCAATGCGTTTACAACGATGTTTTACACAAAATAGCGCTGTCTTAAAGTGCTCGACATGACGCACGTACGGTGTGGTGCCGATGCAAATAGGACAAAATCTGGGGGAGTGTTGATAGAACATCCGCGCTGGCATGGACCTTGGGATCTCCTCCATGCGCGGTAAAAACTCCGAGTGGGGAAGGTGGGTTAATTGCACTAGGCGGTCAAGCGAGACATCCGGATCGATTTTGGTTTTCTTTATCCCCATGACCAATAAAAATTCGGCCATGGTTGACCAGCCATTGACGGTGGCTAACCGACATAAGTAGGACGGCAGGGATTCGGCCTCATAGGGGCGCAATCTGATGGGTAATGTCATTGCACTCATGAAAAATACCACTTTTCTAATTGGTTGCTCGTGATTAAAAACGGACAATGTGAGATGTCATGATCAGCAATATCACGGAACGCGGTGGAAAAATCGAGTAACGTCGCCTTCTTACCGTCAAGGCTATTCTCGATCACAAACTCCAAAATTTTAATAATGATAGAAATTTTTCCGCGACTGGCGGCAAGGAGACGACGAGCAACATTCGGATCGATGAGATTAATGGTTTTGATTGGCATGAAAGACGCAATCGAGTGGAGAAATGAAACATACAGATCATAGGCCGTGTATTCCTCAGTGATGAGTTCATCAGTCATACTAAAAGGCTTGAGCGTCACCGATTTCGAAAATCGTCGTGCTAATTGCGGATCCATGCTCAATAGTTCTGTCGCGTCAGGCATACCAACGAGGACGACCGGACAGTTTGTTTCGGTCATCAGGTTTTTAACGAGATTAATAACTGGCCGCGTTTTTTTCTGGGCATTACGCTCAGTTAGATGTTGAATTTCATCAAAAATGATGATTTTTGTATCGAGCTCATGGATCAAGGTGGTGATCCGAGTGAACATACTGTTGGCGGTTCCTCTGTCTGGCGTCGGGCAACCCAAGACCTTCAGGAGTGCGGAGCACAAGCTTTTCACACTGGCATCCACAGGGGTCACGACATTGGCGACTGTTTTGTAGGAATGTGTTTCTGTTGCAGGTCGACTGAATCGTTGTTCAAACAGTCTCAGCGCTGTGGATTTACCAAGACCAGAATCGCCAACAATCATCAGCCCAGTCGGATTAAGGCCAGTTGTTTTCAGGCTGCGTTCTAATGCCGCAATCACTGCATTGCACTCAAAGTGGTAAACTGAACGAGATAAAAATGCTGTGGTGATAGGCTTTCGTTGAGGTTGATAGTGATCCATGTGTTATTCCTAGCTGGTTTGGTAATTGATTATTTTAGGGATCACGGCGGATTCTGGGACATCACTGCCCGTCGGTTTTGCTGGTGATAATACCAGCGCTTGATGAGCCACTGTTTCACGTTTAGTTAACATGCCTTGAATAACATCTTGAGTCAGCGGGATGTCCATGGACAACGTCTCATCGGCAAGATTGTGGCTCGTTTTCACGTCTCGAGCGGCTTTCTTTTTGCGATCGAGGGCCTGTTTTGTGATATCGTTGACCTTCAGTTCACCTGCGTTAGGCATGAAAATTTTCTTGGTCATTTTCAGTTGCAGGAAGGTTTTTCCCCAAGCTAATTTGTTGGTGTTAGGCACAGTTAACACAGATTGGTTTAACGGGTTAATGACCATGATATTACTGGCGTTTAGCTCATCAACATAAAAAGTGACTTTGCCGCGATCACGACTATTCTTTTTTAATTGTTCAAAAAGGTTTCGTAATTCCATGGAATTAAAAAACTGATTTTTATACTGCAATCCCTTTAATTGCTGGAGTGTGCCTCGTTTTTGTTGCCGCAGGTAAAGATCAAATATCGCAACATTGGCAGGCACAATAGCCGGAGAATAGCGAATATGTGTGTTCCACATCGCTATTGGCGTTTGATTTCCTACTCCTGCATGCGCTTCTTGATGGTATATATCATTGATGAGAATACAGACAATCTTTTCGAATTCCTCGACCGTCAGGGTGGCATAGTGCTTTGCCGGGTGATCATAGGTGAAACCATCCGTTAATTTTCCGACATATCCAGGTATCCCCTTGAGTTTGTCGCGTAACGTACTATTAAAGCGTTCAATAAAACTGTGTTTCCAGGGCTGGCGTGACGGCCCAGCGATTCGATTGATCTTGAGTTGAGCTAATAGTGCGTCGAATGATTCATTAATGAATGCTGCGCCAGAATCGACGTACAGATCCATGGGCGTACCATGGCATGTCCATGGATTTTCCATAAAGGAATATTGTTGATTGGATTTGGGCAAAATGGCATGGCGTAATGCGCTCACCGCTGCATTAGTGGTTTCTCCTTCTTGGATACTGATATGCATTCCCATAATGCAGCGGCTAAAAGCATCAATCATCAAGAAAATGATCGGCTTCCCAACGATATCGCCCTGTTGATCAACGAGATAAATACCGACGTGAACCGCATCCATTTCACATCTTTCAAATAGCCCATTGACCTGATATTGATGGTTTGCAGTGCGCAGATATTTATTTGCAGCGACCGAACCTTGCCGCCGCCTAATAATAACGCTTTCATCTAATTTTTTTATTTCTCTGTAAAATGTCGATTTTGATATCATTGGGCAGTCAAGTGCCATGCGCCTGTGTTGTTGCATAAGCGTTCGGTAACAATCCGCCGCGTTGGGGCCATTAAGAGTCAGATAAAAACTATCAATGACATCGTCGACGAGAGAACGCATCGCTGCATCGATTCTGCAGCTGAGTGTCAGGTTTGGATCGTGTTTTCTGGAGGCCAGCAGATAGATGAATTGTCTATTATTGTTTAGCCATTTTGAATACCAGCGGCGCAGTGTTGATGTTGATGGACGGCAATTAACCGGTTCATTTAATATCTCTCCGCAGGTCGAAATAGCCATATTGAGTGAACGTATTGCACCTGGGTATTCGAGTTTGTCTAGATAGTTTAGGTAGGTGTTATAACGCCGAAGATCAGCCTTCTGTTGTTCGTTTAGCCAAGATTGGTCAAGATTCAGATTTGTCTTAGGGAGGCTCAAACTTCCTAGTTGATATTCAGACAATAGCTGGTCAATCGATAACACCTGATGATGTTTGCTGTCCACAACCTCTAGTGTCACTAACGTGTCATCGAGCATGACTATCCGGTAGTCACGATTATTGCGACAAATAACCATATTGGCTTTAAAGATTTGTTGAGCCATAAGATCTTTCCAGATGAGTTAATGGGCTTAACATACAAGTTAAGTCGAATGTGTAGCATCGATTTGCTAATAGGATCATCGGATCATAAACATGACATTGATGAGATTCTGCCCAGCTAATGAGATCACAATATGTGATACGCGCGGGTAATTCTTGCATTACCTGCTGGCATTGTTCTGACAGCGTAAGTGACCGGTAATGATAGAGTTTTTTTAGATTTGCAATTGTACTGCCGACATAGATTTGTTCTTCAGTAACGAGCTTTAAACCATTGTCAGAGATGGCGGCAAAGGCTTTTGAGAGAATATCGAATTTTTCAATATTTTTTTGACTACCGAGTTTGTCTTTTGGTTTAATTTCCTCGAAATACACCCCTTTATGTTTATGTGAAATAATGAGATCAGGCGTATAACGTCTATTTTTTCCGTTGACGAGATATGTAAATGACGCCGGTTGGGTATTATATGCAATGACATCATCCTCAAACTCCAATAGCAATAATCGAGCAACTTCTAGTTCACTATCACAGAAACGTGTAGAATCATTTTTTTGTGAATGGAAATGAATGCGCGCCATCACTTTACTGTGTCGCGGAATTTTCCTGGGTTTCATATTAACCTCGCTTTATGGATAGATATACACATTAGTGATTCAAAATTATTGTGTAAATAAATATTTTTAGCGAACGCAAGAGAGGTTTGAATATTTGTTGAATATCGTAAATATGTTATCACCCATCAGTGCCTCAGGTTTTCATATTGACTTGTTTATATTTTTCACGAAAACACACGCTGTATTCGAGAGCAGTGACGAATGATGGTGCCAAAAATAAACAAACCTAAAATCATAAGCTTATGAATTTCACACCTATTAATTTCATATTCAATTCGGATATTATTAATACTTTGACAGTGTGGTTAATTTAACTTTCCTTTTATTTTGCCGCGCACACTTAATTTTATTTGATATATATTTCAATAGTAATGTGTATTGCAGCGTAATATACAGCCTAAAGATATAAGCAGTTAATCGTCCAGAGTGAATTGTTATGCTAAAAAGTATTTTCAAACCTATGAATGCCGCTAAATATCTTGATGAACAGAAAATGATTATGACAGGGCTAATCATTGATGATTTTGCTACACTTGGAATGACACCTTTTACGAGAAGCGAACTAACCTTATGAACTCAACATCACTAAGTACCGAGTACCTATTTAATAGGGCATGTGAAATTTATGGTGAGAAAACCCTCGCTGAAACACTGTTTAATAGTGAAATCCCAGTACTAGGTAACAATAAGCCCATCGCATTAATGCAAACACCAGAGGGCTGTAAATTAGTCAATGAATGGCTAAATAAAATAGAAGCAGGGGAGTATTCTTAGCCTTCAATAGTGCACTGAAACGGCCATGCTCACTTGCGATCCAACATCCCATTAAGCATGCCCTGTAACACAGGGCTATAAGCGATTATCAAAGACCTTTTTGACCTTGCCAGATGAAAACCCCAAACACATGTTTTGCTACCTTTTTGATTATCAAACATTAATATCGCTATAACTCATTTGGAAGGGCGTCAGTCTAAGTCTGTTGGTGGTTGAAAAGGGATGCCCAGTTGGCTTGAAACCGCTTGAATGAGAAATGCGCCGTCATCACCATTACAACATCGGTGTAGTGTTAATCGATTTAGTGAGCATAAACACCGCCGGTTAGATTTGTTCTACGCGCTAAAAGTTAACCCCGCGTTAATACAAAATTGCCACTCAAGGTATCGCGCAAAAATGGAACACGCGGCCAGACATGCTCACACCACACTGTGCGACCGGGTAGAATTGTCTGCCCGAGATAAAGTGATTAGAGAGATTTACACGTTTGCCCTAACGCAATGCATTCAATGAAGCCTCTGTACGTTAATTACTGTAAAGCCATGAATGAAGTTCTATGTAACAAAAAGCTCGTTCAATTCTATCAATTTGATTAATCTTGTCTCAATAACTGGATTTTTTGAGATAAAATTTATGTCAGGTCAGTATCTATCACCGCCTGAGTGTCCGTTTAGCACTATCAGTGATGTTATATTTGAGATCCGTAATCATGGTGATGATCCTAATAAATACATGGATTACATCAGTTCACTTCATATCGAGTATCATTCCTTTGATGAATTTAGACGCAGCGTTAAGCCTAGCCTAAATGTTAATTTCTGTTGGTGGTTAGTTCGGCTACATAGAGACAGTTCGCTAATCAATCTCACCCCGTTAGAAAATAAACCGTTACCACTACACCTGCCGGAGTCCGTAAACCGAGCGCTATCGCAATCTTCTGACTTCATGACATATTGCCGATTTAATCACTTGCATGAGTTTAGTCGGGTTTTGTCACAGATTGACCGCTACACCACGCATAGTGCGATGCTCGGAGTGCTTGAGCAAATCGGAGAAAGCGTACATTTTGAGCACTTTAAAAATAATTTGATTGATGATGAAGCTATATCGAGTAGTCAGCTAGAGGGCGCTGCAACAACGACGCTGATTGCGAAAGAAATGCTCCGAAAGAAGCGTAGGCCTTGTACTGATGGTGAGCGGATGATTGTTGGGAATGCTGACTTAATGAATGCAGCGTGGGACCTCAAGGATGAGCCATTCAGTGTTGATTTGATAAAAACCTTACATAGAATGGGTACGCAGTACTTAGAGCAGAAAAACTACACCTCTGGGATGTTAAGAACCACTGATGATATTGCGGTTATGAACGCTGATGGTGAGGTCGTTCATCAGCCACCAAAGCATGATGCTATTGAGTGCTTATTATCCCGCGTCGTGAATTGGCTAAACTCGACTGACGATCAGATTCATCCCGTTATACGGGCCATTACTCTTCATTTTGTCATTGGCTATGTTCATCCGTTCCGTGATGGTAATGGACGGATAGCAAGAGCTTTGTTTTATTGGTATCTGTTTAAGTGTGGCTATACGGGTTTCCGCTATATTGCGATTTCAGCACTGTTGCAAAAATCGCCCATCAAATACGGTCAGAGCTATCTGGATTGTGAGCAGGACAACTTAGATTTAACCTATTTTATTCGATATCAGTTAAGTATTATCAATCGTGCCATTACTGAATTCGTTTCTGCATATGAGCGTGCCGCATATCGAATGACTGAATTGGCCGAGCAGTATTCTGATTTAGAAGATATTGAGAAAAAAATTATTGGTTTTGTTGCTGGTGAGCCTCGTTATCGAAAAAAACCGACAATTACAGCCAGAGAGGTCGAAAAACTACTGGGGCTTAGTTATAACACGGTTAAGCAAAGACTTGATGACATGGTTACTGCAGGAATACTCGGACGTGAAAAAATAGGTAAAGCGACAGAATATTTTTTAGGATGAACATCATCAGCTGCGTTGTCACGTGAAGACAGACTGATGAGATTTAACGGAACATACAACTTTATGAAAATGTCTGGCGACCCTCGTTGGAGTATGCGTTGCGTTAATCTTAGATTTCTTCGTGGTAGTAGCTCACAATCTTATATGCGCTTTAGCCCCAATCCTAGAGTCAGTAAGATACTGATGATCTTCCTTAAGATGAAACAGTTCCAAATTTTCTTATGGTGGGTACTGAAAGGGCGAATCTATCACGCTCATTCACCCTCGAATATCGCGTTTCTATAAACGATAAGAGCCACATTAAGTGGCTCTCTTACGCGCTAACTGCGGTCAATACGCTATGCGCGGAAGAGAACAGGGCTATTTGAATTCATCTGTCTACGAGTGGAGCCGAAGCCGCGTTTCTCATAACAAGCTTTAGTAGTATATTCTTGGAACCGGAATCTGTCGAATTTAAATCTGGCTATTCATACTGAGTGAGAATGCTGGCAAAGTTATGCCCCAAGGTAAGTTAACAAGTTGTCTGTGGCTCAATCTAAAGCAGACTCTCTGGCCTAGAAATTTTCATGCATATAACTCAAATGTTGCAATTCCTTGCTATGCCTAAAAACTGGACAGGCATATTCAAATTATGAGGATTTTGGAAAATTTTAATCCTACCTTCGTCCGCGTTTTCACATTTGCTCACCAATAAAAAATTAAAATCAAATAGTTACAAATACCATGGATTAGATAAGAGGTTTGAGTGATCTACGAAATTCGAATTAATGATGTAGTAATTGGTACTACCAACTTAGAAGGTGGTGATCCGCCGATGGGGTTCGTATTCGTCACTGTCACTCCAACTGAAAACTATGAGTTTTTATCTGGGGGGCTTGCACAATGATCCCGAGCAGATGATGAACATTAAGGCGTTGCGGTTAGGGCTTTATCGCTGGGGCCGTTATTGGGTGCACCAAGAGTTGGGTAAGGGGTTTTCAAACCGCAGCGCCTGCGACCGTTTAGGCGAAGCCTTGGGCGGCGGCAACTTAAAGCACGAACTGAACGTGCCTGCCCATGTCGCCCACTTTGACCACCTCGTTGAGCAGTTATCCATAAACTGCAAACGCGCCATCCGCGCCCATTACCTCTGCAAAGAGCAGTGGGCCTTAATGGGATTTGACAGCAAAAAGTCTTACATCTTCTGGCTAAGAAAAGCCGAAATGGCACTGCTGGATAGGATGAATTAGAAGGAACGCCCTCTTACGAGGGCTGGCGGGTTAGCCGGTTGTCCACCAAGACTGCTAACCCGTTGACAGGATTTTATCAAAGGTTCGGCCCGTTATCTCCGTAAATATGCCGGTTCCACTTTTCATTGCAATGGGAATAACCTTGGCTACCTTGGTTGTTTCCACTGCCTGTTTATCTAAAGTTCGTGGTTAACGACTCTGCTTTGTTATCGTTTACAGCGCCTAGTATCACAAACCCTACCTAATTTGAAATTGAAGTCTAATTTAGCAGTCTATTAACTATCTGAAATGTAATATTAATCACTAAAGTTACAGGTATTCATATTGTAAATTGGATGTTATATTGCTTATCTAACAAGGACGAGCTCAAAGTGCACATTCAATAAATACCGCATCACAGCACAGCGATGACAAATACTTGCATCAGGGATGAACTATCAATATGTGTTAAATCACAACTTCTTGATACTTATCACTAATCACTCCCTGTGCAAACGTATAATCTTCTTGTTTTTATTAAAGTTTAGCCGGATCTATAGCCAAGATGAACGCAGTACTTACTGCGATGGAATGCTTTGATTATTGCGCTTACAAGATCAGTGTTAAACAGATTAAATTCGCATTGTGGTAGCGACAGCCATGTGCGGAAGCCTGCCTGATTTTCGAGGCGTGGGTGAAAGCGTGAGATAGTAATTTACTAAATCACTACATAGCATTAGCTATTTAAAGCAAGGTTTTTCCTTCTAAAGATAATATATTAGAGAGTTTTGTTTATGCATTAGAAGGACGAACTGAAGCTGATGGGTGGAAACATAACTTAAATGAATATGTTGCTCTAAAAGATGTTAAGTCTAAAAACTAGGGAGTGTTATGGATCATTATTTGGATATTAAACTCATGGAGGATCCCGAGTTTTCGGCCCCCATACTGATGAATGCGTTGTTTAGCAAATTGCACCGAGCCTTGGTTGAGGTTTCCCAAGGGAATATCGCCATTAGTTTCCCTGCATTGTCTAGCAAATGCCTAGGCCAACACTTAAGGATCCATGCCAGTCGTGCGGCGTTAGAGCTACTTGAACAATTGCACTGGCGAAAAGGGCTAAGTGACTATGCGCAGGTTTCTGACATTTTAGTTGTTCCAAACACCAGTCAGCATTGCTTAGTCTCGCGGGTGCATGCGCAAAGCAACCTTGATAGTTTACGTCGTCGAGCCATGAAACGACGCTCAATCAGTTACGAAGAATCTTGCCTTCAAATCCCCGAAGATTTATCAAAACAACTCGATTTTCCTTTTGTGCAAATCAAAAGCCAATCGACTCATCAATTATTTCGACTCTTTATCAAGCAATCGCTCAGTCCTCCACGGCAAGCCGATAACGCCTTTTCAAAATATGGTTTAAGCAATACGGCGACAGTGCCTTGGTTTTAGATTTAGGGAAGAGTTCGTAATATGCGAAGACAAATAAAGGGTGAGTTGCTTGATGGCTTGCGTGATGAACTAAAAAAAGAGCCTTCAGAAAACGAGTGGATAACTTATCAATGTACCTTAGTCACGCCTATGTTCGGTGGTGGAGTCGAGGCGGGGAAAGTCGATAAAGACATGCCCATTCGCGCCAGTGCTATTCGTGGGCAGTTACGCTTTTGGTGGCGTATTGCTTGTGGGCCGAAAGACCCTAAAGTTATGCGAGAAAAAGAAGAAGCCATTTGGGGTGGGATTGGCGATAAAGCTGCTATAGCGAGCCAAGTTCAAATTCGAGTGATATCTAAAAATGTCATTATGAGCAATTTGGTTAGCTCGAAAAAGCTGGCTGGTTCGGGTGTTAAATATGCGCTTGGTGCTGCGGATGAAGCTTATTGTTTACCTAGTGGTTATAACTTTGTCCTTGAGATTCGCTACAAAGACGACATTACCTCTGATCAGATAAAGCAAGTCAAAGAGTCCTTACGTTGGTGGGCATCGTTTGGTGGCGTTGGCGCAAGAACTCGGCGTGGTTTTGGTGCTGTGGTTGTTGACGCGATTAAAACCATTGATGCAACTGAGGTTGAGACTATTGGTGGGAAAATAGCGTTGACAGAACAATCTTCAGACTCTGCTGAGGACATATGGAAAAAAGCGACAGAGTTACTTTATAAATTTCGGCAAGGCAGGGAACTTGGTCGGAATGAAGGACAAGGAAATCGCCCAGGACGCAGTCGCTGGCCTGAGCCAGATCAACTTCGTCGAATGTCCAATAAGCATAAAGCTAATCACGAACCTGAGCATAAAGCTGGAAATGTATTCCCGAGAGCCGCTTTTGGCATGCCAATCATTTTTGATTTCAATGATCGAAGTCGAACCGAACCTAACACTATGACCCTCTTGCCAAAAGACGCGCAGCGTATGGCAAGTCCATTGATTATTCGGCCTTACAAAAATGGGGATCAATGGCAAGCTGCCGCTTTATTGCTACCCAATTGGCAAACTGCTCTGAATGAACCATTAGAATTAAGCCCTGCCCCGAAGAATGGCACGCCAAACCATTGGCCTACCAGTGAAAACGAAAGAACTAGGCTGGCAGAAATCATTAGACCGATGATTGGTAAAGACGGCCAGTTAAGAGCCAACGATCCACTTTCCGCCTTCCTCGAATATTTTAAAGAAGGAAACTCATAATGGATTATTTAGTGGCCATCAGTATTGGCCCTGTTCAAAGTTTGATAGAAGCCGGAAGGCGAGCGCAAGATCTTTGGTGTGGTTCATGGTTATTGTCGGAAGTAGCGCGTGCAGTAGCGCTTAAGCTGCATCAAACACAAAATGGCTGTTTGATATTTCCTAACCCAGATTACCCAGAGGTAGAACTGCTGCCTCAATCATCATCTGATGAGCCGAAAGCCAATATTGCTAACGTTATTCGAGCAGTGATTTCTGCAAATAGCAAAGAGGAACTCCAGAATAAGTTAGAAAAAGCCAAGGGCGCTGCATTTGATCGATTAGTCGGTATTTTTGCTGAAGTATTAACGAAAAATGAGCTGCAAAATGCAGGGATTGACCGCGCGCGTTGGCAACAACAGCAAAATGATGTGCTAGAAATCTTTTCGGCCTGGGTCTCACTCGATAATCACGAATATAAGGCTACCTCAACACGTCTTGGTCAGTTATTACATGCCCGCAAGTTGTCACGTAATTTTGAGCCTATGAAAGACTGCATGGCAGCGTTACACAAATCCACGCTGGATGGTGCTAATAATACGGTCACCAACAAACTCACCGCGCGGGATGCTGCAAAAAAACTGCACATTAGCGATCAAGAATTACAGCAGAAAAGACGGTTTTTGGGCCTGACAAATGAAGAAGAGTTAGATGCTTTAGGCGTGGTAAAACGCCGAGCGGGTAATTTGGAGCAGTTTACGCCCTTTAGTCGTATTGTGGCGCATGGTTGGCTTAATAGTTTAAGTGACGAACAGCGAGCTGGACTAAAAGTTGCGTATAAGCCGCTTTTGGACTCAGGGCATGTTACGCAAGTTAAAGGCAATGATGGCATATATGCAGACTTTCCCTTTGATGGTGAATACCTCTTTTTAAGCCGATTGACACAAGCCGATATTGATCCAGAGCCAAAAAACGAGCTACAAAAACAGCTCGCAGCAATTAAATCCTCCCCAGTACCTTACGGCGTTTTGCTCAAAGCCGATGGCGATCGTATGGGGGAATTATTGGCTCAAGCCAAGACTCATGATGATTCAAAAGCGATTTCTAAAGCACTGCATGAATTTGCGACCAGTGTGCGTAAAACGCTACAAGATCACGGCGGGCATGCCATTTATGCGGGTGGTGATGATGTATTAGCCTTTGTGCCATTAGCTCAAGCAATGACGTGTGCTAAACAGTTAGCCGATGATTTTAAAGAAAAGATGAAGGTTATTGCAGCCGAGTTGAAACTGAGTGAAGCGCTTTATCCAACCTTATCCGTGGGCTTAGCCATTGGGCATTTTGTCCAGCCTATGCGTCAACTTCGCCATCGCGCGATTGCTGCAGAAAAATTCGCTAAAGGTAATAAAGAACAAAAGCCCCGCAATGCGCTTGCCATACATTTAGGCATTCGCTCTGGTCATGAGATCACCTGGCGTTGTCGCTGGGATGATGATGAGACATTAAAAGCGCTGACCGATTTCACTCACGCTTTTGCACAGGGTTGGATGCCAACTCGCATCATGCAAGAGGTACGAGAAATGGCAGTCCATTTGAAGTGGACTGCAGGGCAAGAAGAGTTAGCAGGCATTCGAGCAAGTGAGCTTGAGCGCATGTTAACACGAGCGGATTTTAACGTAAGTGTTGAAGAATCAGGGAAGACACCTGAACAGATTAAAGAGTCAAAGAAGGCTGCTCTGGAGAAGATCAAATCACAGCTTCGCAAACAAGCATCACGTTACTCACTAGACGAACTCGCTAATCTACTTATCTTAGCGCGCTGGCTGAGTGCTAAAACCACCGCAGATATTGGAGGCGCTGAATAATCATGCAGTATTACCTTATTCAACCTAAAGACCCTTTGGTTATTCGTTCAGGCAGGCCGTTTGAAGAAATCTCTGATGCACAAGCGGCACGTTTTCCACCACCATCAACGGTTGCTGGGGCGTTGCGTAATATCCATGCCCGCAGCACAGGAAAAACGTTGAATAACGAGCTGTTAGAGCTTGCCGTCAAAGGTCCGCTCGCGGTTAAACGTCCTATCAATGACGACGCCCCAAGCGAAGAACATATCTTGGTGCCTAAGCCTGCCGATGTGCAGTATTTTTATGACGAACAGACTCAACTCTCGCATTTAGTGCGTTCTAAACCTATGGCGTTTTCTGAAGGTGAAGGCTGCGATCTACCCAATGGCTTGCTGCCCTTGTTTGCTGAAAATGTACATGGTGGCAAGCCAGCTCCCGGCCCTAACTGGTGGTCGTTTAACGACTTAGCGGCATGGCGAAAGGGTGATGCGCTGAGTTTTAAACAGGTCACAACAAATGGTTGGACGCCCGCTGAGCCGGATATTCGCACGCATATTGCTATTAATAATCACAGTCGCAATGTGGAATCGGGCAAGCTTTTTCAAACCACAGGGCTAAGCATGTGGCAGCAACGTGCTGATCATCAAACTTTTCCTGAAGCTTACATAAGCATTTTGGCTGGTATTGACGGCGACATAACCTTGCCATTGCTTAATCTGGGCGGTGAGCGGCGTTTAGCAGCAGTGGAGGCTTGCACTTTATGGCCCTCCTTACCCAGTGATCTGGTGCCATCCATCATCGAATCCAAAGGGTTTACGCTGACCTTTTTAACGCCAGCGTTATTTAGCAATGGTTGGTTACCAACCTGGTTGAATGATGATTTGGTCGGTACACCACCATGCTGTCAAAACCTAACCGTCAAGTTACGCGCAACCGCATTAGAGCGTTGGATCCCGCAATCAGGTTGGGATTTAGTGAATAACACACCACGTGCGGCGCAAAAGATGATCCCCGCGGGAGCCACGTATTGGTTTGAAATTGAAGGCGATGCTACGGATGAAGATATTCGTTCGCTCTGGTTAGCGCATTTTTGCGATGACCCACAAAGCAACCTTAACGGCTTTGGTTTGGCGCTGCCTGCTGCCTATCAATTTACTATTTAACGCTATTTTTTAAAGGACTATGTTATGTCGTTTCATGTTTATCACTTATTCAGTCAAACCATTTTGCATTGTGGCTCAGGCCAATCTGTTGGCATTGTCGATCAACCTATTGCCCGCGAGCGAGCTTCTTATTTGCCGATCGTCCCCGGCTCAACTGTGCGCGGCGTGTTAAAAGCGCATATTAGCCTGAAAGAATCAGATTTAAGTCAGTCATTATTTGGTTATGACAAACAAGACGGTGAGCCCAGTTTTGCGGGTGCGTTGTCGATAACCGATGCCCATTTGTTACTGCTGCCCGTGCGAACCGTTTACGGTATTTTGGCCTATGCGACATGCCCATTTATTTTGCAGCGCTACAAAAAAGATCAAAAGCTGGATGTAAAGGTTCCAACACCTGCCAATGATCAAGCTTTATACCCTAAAGGCAATCCTAATCATCAAGATAACTTGATGGTGCTAGAAGATTTGGATCTCAAAGCCCAAGAGTGTGAGTACACCCAACAATGGGCTGAAAATATTGCTCAAACGCTTTATGTAAAAGACAGCCCGGACTATAGCGACATGAGCAAGCGCATCATCGTATTACCTGATACGGTTTTCTCCTTTTTGGCCGAAACCGCCACCGAAATTCGCACCCGTATTCGAATTAATCAAGAGACTGGCGTCGTTGATAATGGGGCATTATGGACCGAAGAAAGCTTACCCGCTGAAAGCGTCTTATGGGGCGTGTTCTCGGTAGATGAACCCCGTTTGAACGATAAAAATGGCGATAAACGACCTAGGTTTAACGACATTATCAATAACAAACCTGTGCTGCAAATGGGTGGCAACATGGGTACAGGCAATGGCTTAGTGCAGTTTATTGCTCAGTCGGCCAAAGGGGAGTAAAGCATGCAACCACGTAGTCAAATCGTTGCCACCGCCACCTTTAAGCAGATCAATTCCCGTAAAGAAAAGAGAATTGAAGATAATAAAAAATACGCCACGCTCGCACATAAATTACCCGCCATGATTTTGCAAAATGGCTTAGCGCAAACCACCGGTTTTTTATTGGCTAAAAATGAGGACCATCACCAAGCATTGCTTGAGGATCTTACCCAAGTGTTTAAACAGGTGGACGCAAAGCTTGCCAATATCGCCAATGGTGAAGCGTTACATGGCGAAATTATCCAATCGGATCTGCATCAAATCATGCGCATGACCCGTGAGGCACTGGAAATTGCAGGCTGGTTGCGCCGTTATGTGCAAGGCGTGTTAAAGATTGATGCCACAGGCGAAGTTAATGATGAACATCATAATCCTGCGGAGGCCAAGTAATGACAGCCTTAGTGCGCAATATAATACAATCCGCTTTTTGCCAGACGGATAGCGTCAATCCAAGTCTTTTACTGCAAAAAGGCATGCTTGACGCTAATAAAGAAAAAAATAGTGACGGTAAATTAGATAATAAGAAGACAGGGCATTTAGAAAAAATCGTTAAACTACCCGCTTCGCAAGAGTACAAAAATGCCTTTAACCGTTGGTTTGACCTAACGAGTGATGCTAGTCGTTTTACGCAATCGGCAATGATGCTAGAAAACCGTTTGCTTATTGGCCTAACTGGTCAAGGGGCATTAGAAACCGGTTGTAGCCTAAATCGTAATTACGGCATGCCGTATATTCCGGGTTCGAGTGTAAAAGGGATTGCTCGCGCTTGGGCAAATCAGCATTTGGCAGGGCATAGCGATGAACTTGAACAACTGTTTGGCACCGCTGATAGTGAACAGCTTCATCGTGTCTCAGGCTTAGTCACTTTCCACGATGCGTGGTGGGTTCCTGAACCTAAGGTAAAAGAGCATAAGCCATTTGTACTGGATGTGGTCACCACACACCATCAAGCCTATTACAACGGCAAGCAAGATAAACCGTCAGATAAGGACAGCCCGATCCCTAATCATCTGTTAGCGGTACAGGGCAGTTTCTTATTTGTGCTTGAAGGTGAGCCCACAGCCATCGAACTTTGCCAAACCATAGTAGGAAAAGCCTTAACTGACAACGGCATAGGTGCCAAGACCGCTGCGGGTTATGGTTATATGAAGGTTGATCAAGAGTTAATGCAAAGGCTTTTGGATGAATATGAAAAACGGTTATCGCCAGAAGTGCGTGAGCAAAGGCAAGCTGAAGCTCAACGTAGAATTGAACAGCAATTGGAAGCCGCAGCAAAGGCCGAGCAAGCCAAACCACCTGTTCAAATTATTGCGGATTTAAGGGCGGATTATCTTAAGCACCGTGATAATGCAGCATATCAACTTAAAGTTGAAAATTGGATTGATACAGCAATAGAAAGTTGGACTGCACAAGATAGAACGTTATTAGCAGAGTGCCTCAAGCAAGTTGGTTATGAACCAAGTAATAAGAAAAATCCCAATCATTTGATCCGGAAAACACGTCTACAGCAATTAAAGGGTAAATAACATGGCTCCAGACTGGCAACTTTCAGAATTACTTGAAAATTTACATGCAGACGTTCAGCACAAATTAACCACAGTCAGAAAATCCTTTAAGCATTCAGTAGTAAAGGGGGATGGTGCCGAAAATGTATGGGTGGATTTGTTTAACCAATATTTACCGGAACGCTATCGTGCAAGTCGTGCTTTTGTGGTTGATAGTCAAAACCAATTTAGCGAACAAATTGATGTGGTGATTTATGACCGTCAGTATTCACCGTTTATTTTTCACTATGCTGAGCAGTTGATCATCCCAGCTGAAAGTGTTTACGCAGTTTTTGAAGTAAAACAGACATTAAATAAACAACATATCGATGCTGCTCGTAAAAAAGTAGCAAGCGTGAGGGAGTTACATCGTACTAGCTTGCCTATTCCCCATGCTGGGGGCGTTCATCCACCCAGAGAACTTATCGGGATTATTGGTGGATTATTAACGCTTGAAAATGAGTTTAAAATATCAGATACGCTAATGGGCCATCTTGAGAATGACCAAGCGGATAAGGGGATGCTCAACATTGGCTGTGCCGCCGATGACTGCTTTTTTTATTACGATAATGACCATCAGCGGATGCAAGTCATGCAGCATAAAAAAGCGACTACGGCATTTTTGTTTGAGTTGTTATCGCAGCTACAAAAATGCGGCACTGTGCCCATGATCGATATCCATGCTTATGGTAAATGGCTCGAATAGCGATGAAGTGTGTAGTACCGTAAAAATACCTTTTTTTTCGCCCCACCGTCAAACGCTGATAAACCGCGGCTTAGCGCTTAGGTATAAAAATAAAGGTATTTTTGCTAAAAATCTTAATTGTTCTTTAATAATCAAATCCTTAATGGTGTTTTGCCATAGTTCACCGCCGAATACGCGGCTTAGAAATCTAAGCTACCGACCACACCGCGAATTTCAGCGTTCACCGCCGAATACGCGGCTTAGAAAACTTACGGATCACCTCCCGTGGGGCGTGTGCCGTTCACCGCCGAATACGCGGCTTAGAAAAATCGATGTCAAAGCTGTGACGATAATTGCCTGTTCACCGCCGAATACGCGGCTTAGAAAAAAATTGCTGAATGCTGTCCCGATAGTCGTTGGTTCACCGCCGAATACGCGGCTTAGAAATGATCCAGACTTAGCGCCTAGAAATCCTGAGCGTTCACCGCCGAATACGCGGCTTAGAAATGTGTCTAAAATGGCGTGCACTATGTCCTGCGGTTCACCGCCGAATACGCGGCTTAGAAATTTTAGCGATGCTTCACGCTGAATCCTTAGCGGTTCACCGCCGAATACGCGGCTTAGAAAGTTAAGTCATCATTTGTGTAGCCTGTAACATCGTTCACCGCCGAATACGCGGCTTAGAAAATAAAGTCTAAACAATGAAGTCATGATGATAGGTTCACCGCCGAATACGCGGCTTAGAAAATAAGAACTGAGTAATCTTCGAAGTTCTGATAGTTCACCGCCGAATACGCGGCTTAGAAAGTTATCTAACTCGTGAAGTATGACACGATGCGGTTCACCGCCGAATACGCGGCTTAGAAAGTTGCGCGAGACCTTGCAATGTGCTGGTAATAGTTCACCGCCGAATACGCGGCTTAGAAATATTCTAGTTCCTTTGAATGACTGCGCTGTGTGTTCACCGCCGAATACGCGGCTTAGAAAGCTTTCACCGTTGATTGTGACGTCATAGTTGGGTTCACCGCCGAATACGCGGCTTAGAAAATAACGGGGTTGCCCACAGATTCAGTGGTGAAGTTCACCGCCGAATACGCGGCTTAGAAAACGCAATAGTTCTTCAGGTAATTCTGTTTTCAGTTCACCGCCGAATACGCGGCTTAGAAATCATGGTGTAAGTCAATCATTATCGGCTCACCGTTCACCGCCGAATACGCGGCTTAGAAAATCATCATTCTTTAGTGCAACATTGAAACTATGTTCACCGCCGAATACGCGGCTTAGAAAGGTTTGAAAAATAGCAATAGATGCCAATGCGGGTTCACCGCCGAATACGCGGCTTAGAAACAGTCGATGCGATCGGCTTTCTTGCTGTAAATGTTAACCGCCGAATACGCGGCTTAGAAAATGAATGGGTTGAAGTCATCATTAGGATACTTGTTCACCGCCGAATACGCGGCTTAGAAATGGTCGATGATGCAGTTAGCAATCACAGGATCGTTCACCGCCGAATACGCGGCTTAGAAAACATGTATTGAATCGGAAAGTGACGCTTGCTCGTTCATCGCCGAATAAGTGGCTTAGAAAAAACTGTGGAATAGTTTAAACACAGCATATAGGTTTACCGCCTAATACGCGGCTTAAAAAGAACTCAACCGGATCGGCATTCATCTGCTTAAGTTCACCGCCGAATACGCGGCTTAGAAAGTTAATGCTTGCGCTAAGAACTGGAACCCTTCGTTCACCGCCGAATACGCGGCTTAGAAAAATACCCAAATTGGCTTAAATGATGGCAATCGGTTCACCGCCGAATACGCGGCTTAGAAAAGTTAATTCACCAGTAGATTGTTCTAAAGTACGTTCACCGCCGAATATGCGGCTTAGAAAATATGTTTAATCTGTTTAACCGTTCCGTCAATGTTCACCGCCGAATACGCGGCTTAGAAAAGTTAGCATTTATTAATCTGATCATTTGAAATGTTCACCACCGAATACGTGGCTTAGAAAATAAAGTATGCTGGCTCATAGAAGTAGTATTGGTGCTCCGCTGAATACGCGGCTTAGAAATGTTGCCATGATTTATGCCCTCACGGCAGAAGGTTCACCGCCGAATACGCGGCTTATAAAAACCAGTTGTCACAGCATTTTCCACCTGAGTACTTCACCGCCGAATACGCGGCTTAGAAAATAAAACCCGCCCGATAAACTGTAATTGATTGAGTTCACCGCCGAATACGCGGCTTAGAAACGATAAATAAACCTATTTCTGTTTAACTGATTGTTCACCGCCGAATACGCGGCTTAGAAATTTCGAGCAATACCCAGTGCGTTCTTAACATCGTTCACCGCCGAATACGCGGCTTAGAAAAAGTCCAATCTATTGTGGTTCCCTATTGGTTCGTTCACCGCCGAATACGCGGCTTAGAAAATACCGCGCGATTCGCCAGCGTGCATTTGTTTGTTCACCGCCGAATACGCGGCTTAGAAACACTGGCAGAGGGCAGAGGTTTTTGACTGTAAGTTCACCGCCGAATACGCGGCTTAGAAATAGATAAAAAACTACTTAAAGGTAAATATATAGTTCACCGCCGAATACGCGGCTTAGAAACACAGAGCACACATCTTGTCATGTGCAAATTCGTTCACCGCCGGATACACGGCTTAGAAAGTTTCGAGTAGTTCTTTTTGGCTTGTGCCGCTGTTAACCGCCGAATACGCGGCTTAGAAAATGAATTACGCTGGCTCATAGAAGTAGTATTGGTTCACCGTGCGAATACTCAGCTTAGAAAATGTGCGGCTAATTGCTTGTTGGGATAAGGGGATGGATAGGGCTGATAACTAGCATCAATGTGAATGTTTACGTCTTTGTCAGCGGCTTTATCTGCAGATGCATTAGTCGTTCAGGCATTTGCTGATGTCTGTGGGTGCAGCTGGCATTGATAGGGCAGATATAGACGTGTTGTGTGATGATGGCGAGTGAGAATACTGCACGTTTTCCCAGCCTTGGTTGTTGCTGGAATGTTACGTGGTGGTAGGTGGATTACACCATTAGAGTTCAATAGTACTTCGATGCGGCCTAGATAATCCCTAGATAGCCTCAAAAAGTTGGGAGCACTCAAACCTATGCAGCAGTAAGGCTACAGGCATATCGTTGCATCAACCCTACAGGAGGATGCAACGGCGCGCTTTTGTTGATTTTGCGTTAACACCTCAAGGGCATAAAGGGTAGGGCAAAAGGTGAGTTTTTGGTAGTTCTGGGTGAATTGATGGCGCCTAAATGGATCCTTCTATTCGGCTCACTGTTTCGGTCGCGGCCTCATCCTGCGAAGGCGTTATCTGCTCCCCGTTTTTAGTCATCGAAAGCAGGCGAACTGGGATGATCTGCACACTGTTTCTGAGTGATTGAACGCGTTTTTAGGCTCATGCTGCCTTAGTTTGAATTGTTGTTGATATGTTTCTATTCAATGGGTGTTGTTCAGTGTATTGCACCAATATGGTTCAACCGTTTTTCGATGCGGCCTAGATAATCCCTAGATAGCCTCAAAAAGTTGGGAGCAGTCTAGCCCATGCAGCAGTAAGGCTACAGACGAGTCATTGCATCAACCCTAGTGGAGGATGCAATAGCGCGCATTTGTTGCTTTAGTGTTAATTGTTAGCGATAGGGTGAAGAGGGTAAAAGCCAAGGTTTTAGACGGTTTTAGGTGAATAGCTGCTGTCTAGGCCTAGGCTCATTTTAACCGAGTGCCACTTTACCTATATTAGTCATCATGCATGGATAGAAAGGGAGCGATGATCATGTGCAATTATGAGGAATTTAGACTTTCTGATGGGCGGATTTTGTGTCTCGCCGATGCTCACGGTTTGATTGAAGCCGAACGCGACACCTTATGATGATGAGAATCACTCTCAACTCAGTGTAGATGCGAACCATTATCATCACGGGTCCTTCTGGCGCGGTTGATTGCGGGGGCAGCGACACGCAGTGCTTCACTACATATGAGGATTTTAGAGGGCTTGGTTGTTGTTTTATTAACGGGCTTTTAGGGGGCGTTCATAATTTTGAACGCTATATATGGTGTTGATTATAAATAATTATTCTCCTTACTTTCTCAGAAGCTCAAAAAATAGGTATGCTCGGATATACCAACTTCGACAGATCGATTTTGTGATCCTTTGATCTTTGTTGAATGGGCCGATATTTTGCCTCTATTGCTAAGTGAGTCGCTATTAAAGTAGAGAGTAGTGAAGTAAGAAACCAACCTTTAGTTTGATTACATCAGAGCGCACCGCCTAGGCATATCGACTCGTTCTAGCTTTATCCCAAAATCACTTAACTGATAACTAAATCATTCAAATTTGCTAACCGGCTAGTACTGTATGTCATGACTGTGACTTTACGCAGTACTTAACCAATGCTTGCCACCGCAAAAAGCGCGCGCTAATCAAGTTGCAATTAAACAATCCATTGGTGGTATTGGCGAGTCATTAGGTTAAGGAAGACTGTTTGTGGTCATACCCGTAATGCCAGTTGGACCATCTGCAGTATTTTGGTCTGAAAAGACTGCAGAGATTAGTGATGATTAACAACTAAAGTCAGCCAGTACGCATGTCAGGATAACCACTTCCTCAAGACGTAGTGTAATGACCGACAGCGAAAAGCTGCCAGCCTTAAGGGGTTAAGCCGATGAGGGGGGGGAGTGTCGGCCTGAATATGGGGCCAAAATGCTGTCAACCAAGGTCAATAATCAGTCGAAAGTGAGCGTAATAGAATGAGAAAGCTGAAACGATATCAAGTGATTACCAACCAAACTGTATAAAAAACCGCTACCGCAAGAAAGCAAATTCCTATAGCATCATTCATACCCATTTACACGGATGTGGCAGCGGCCAAGTCCAACAAGCGATTTATGCCCTGCAAACAGCGCAGCACATAAATGCTAAGACGTTATAAGTCGAACGGAGCGGGATGAGTATCCAATATCAATATGCAAAATGTAGAGTAGCTGAAGGTATTCAGGAATTGTGTATTTATCCTGGTGATGTTCGGAGTCGATTACTTGTTGCAAATGATGCAATGTCTAGTTTGAATACATCACATTTCCCTGAACATCTGAAACTAAAGTGGGATAGCATCACTCGTATGATGAATGAGTATGGTCCAGCTACAAATTTTGAAGGTGTTATATGGCAAAGTGCTGTAGCACATACCATGAGAAGAATTAAGAATGCTACTGGGGTCAAGATTGCAACAGCATTGTGGGAATTGCATGAAGCTCTACAGGCTGAAAATGACTTATAACAAGGCAATTAAACATCGTGCAACAAAAAGACGTTGCATTTGATTCGCTATCGATCGTCGTTTATTTCAGTGTTAATTGTACGAAATTATCGAGTGAGTAGTGTCGAATAAAACCGTTTTAGAAAGGCTTTTAGTCGAAATTGATGAATACGATAAAAATCGTAAAGATCACTATGCCTTTGCGAAAAGAGTATACGAGTCAATCGAAGCTCTAGAGGGAATACCTTATTTGGTGCATCAGCAATGCAGAGATTGGCAGTATCAAATAGAAACCGAGGGTTACTTTGACGAAGAGGGCTTTGAGTCCTCAGTTCAAGAAGTAATCCCTAAACTTAAAGAGTGGGTCAATGAGCTTGTTCAGGTCCACAGTTAACAAGGCTAAGCGGCATCGTGCACTACGTGCGCTGGACCTCGCTTCGCTATGCCTCTGTTGGCAATGTTATGCGCTAAAAGCTTAAAGGGAATTGCAGCATGAAGTTTTCAAAATCCACGAAGGAACATCTTGGCTTTTATGTTTACGGGCTAGTTGATCCCCGTTACAAACGGATTTTCTATGTTGGCAAGGCATCAGCGAATGATCGCGCTTTCAACCATCTAAAAGTCACGATTTCAGAATCCAAGAAACAAGAAATAATCGACGAAATTCGAGCCGCAAATCTAGAACCAACAGTCGAAATCCTACGTTACGGCCTTGAGTCTGAAAAAGTGGCATTGGAAGTCGAAGCAGCCATCATTGATGCAATCGGTCTAGAAAACCTTACCAATGCAGTAAGAGGCCATGGAGTTGAAAGAGGGCGTCTTTTGGCCTCCGAGGTTGAGAGACTTCATGGCTCAAAGCCAGTATTCATTAAAAACATTACCGATCCATACATGCTTTTCTTCATCCACAACTCATACTCGCCAACCCTTTCAGAGCAGGAGTTATATGACAGCGTTCGCCAGTTTTGGCACCAAGTATCGGAAAACACCCGAATGAGAGTTACTCATCCGGTTGCTCTTGGTGTAGTGGAAGGAGTTGTTGTCAGAGCATATTCCATTGCAGGCTGGTATCCGGCAGGTACCACGTTATCATCTAGGTCATTTTCTGGTTCTGAAGATAAGTGGGAGTTCGTAGGTCAACTTCTTAGCAACCATCCGCTTGCTGGTCGAATGCTTGTCGAAGATGATGGCACACCGTTTACCGCAAGCCAAAAAGGGTATTGCTATTTGCCACGCCGCTCATAACCCGGTAATCGAGAGGAACTGCGCAAAAGCGCGCACCCTCTCACTTTTACGTTACCCCATAGAACTATTAATCCGAAACTCACGAATTAGAGTTAGGAATCCAGCTCGCTTTTGTCCAAAAATGAGTTCTTTATTTTTGACTTTATAGAAATTTAGTTAGCATGGATTGCGATATTGATTTTTTCGGGGTGGCAGAGCAGTGCCTCTAGCATCATCGCTTCAGTTTGAAGCCAAAAATCAATTTCAAATGGGCTGATCAGTAGGGGCATTCTGCCATGATAGGCTTTACACTTTTCTGTGGGCTCAGTCGTTAATGGGGTCGTCTCAGAAAACGGAAAATAAAGCACGCTAAGCCGGTGGCAGCGGTCGCAATGGCCTGAACTTCCCCGCACCGACCTTGGCACTGCTGCGCCATAGGTAATCGCCGGTCAGGTTGATATGCTCCCACCCCAGCGGGGACAGATATTGCAGCAACGTGTCGTCCAGCGCCATGCCGTGGGCACGCAAAGCACTGGTGGCACGCTCCAGATAGACCGTGTTCCACAACACGATGGCCGCCGTCACCAGATTGAGGCCGCTGGCCCGGTAGCGCTGCTGCTCAAAACTGCGGTCGCGGATTTCACCCAATCGGTAGAAGAAGACCGCCCTGGCCAGCGCGTTGCGCGCCTCGCCCTTATTCAGCCCCGCATGGACGCGGCGGCGCAGCTCCACGCTTTGCAGCCAATCCAGAATGAACAGCGTGCGCTCGATGCGCCCCAGCTCGCGCAGGGCGACGGCCAAGCCGTTTTGGCGCGGATAGCTGCCGAGCTTGCGCAGCATCAGCGAGGCCGTCACCGTGCCCTGCTTGATCGAAGTGGCCAGCCGTAGGATTTCATCCCAATGAGCGCGAATAGCCTTGATGTTCAGCCTGTCGCTGCTAATCATCGGCTTGAGTGCATCGTAGGCAGTATCGCCCTTGGGAATGAACAGCTTGGTGTCGCCCAGGTCGCGGATGCGCGGCGCGAACCGGAATCCCAGAAAGTGCATCAGGCCGAACACATGATCGGTGAAGCCCGCCGTGTCGGTGTAGTGTTCCTCGATACGCAAGTCAGACTCGTGGTACAGCAGGCCATCGAGCACATAAGTCGAGTCGCGCAAGCCGACGTTGACCACCTTGGCGCTGAAGGGCGCGTATTGGTCGGAGATATGGGTATAGAACGTCCGCCCAGGGCTACTTCCATACTTCGGATTGATATGCCCGGTGCTCTCTGCCTTGCTGCCGGTTCGGAAGTTCTGGCCGTCCGACGATGACGTGGTGCCGTCGCCCCAGTTTCCGGCGAAGGGTTGTCGATACTGTGCGTTCACCAGCTCGGCCAGCGCCGTCGAATAGGTTTCGTCGCGAACGTGCCAGGCTTGCAGCCAAGACAGCTTGGCGTAGGTGGTGCCAGGGCAGGACTCGGCCATCTTGGTGAGCCCAAGATTGATACCATCAGCCAGAATCGTCGTCATCAGCAAGGTTTTGTCCTTGGCCGTGTCGCCGGTCTTCAGGTGTGTGAAGTGGCGCGTGAAGCCCGTCCATTCATCGACCTCCATCAGCAACTCGGTGATCTTGAGGTGCGGCAGCAACATCGCCGACTGGTCAATCAAGGCTTGCGCGGCGTCTGGCACCGCTGCGTCCAGCGGCGTTATCTTCAGGCCCGATGCAGTGGTGATGATGGCGTCCGGTAAGTCGTTGGTCGCCGCCATGCGGTTGACTGTGGCGAGTTGCGCCTCCAATAATTCCAGTCGGTCATGCAGATATTGGTCGCAGTCGGTGGCCACGGCCAGTGGCAATTCGCTGGCCAGCTTCAAGGTGGCGAACTTCTCGATCGGCACCAGGTATTCGTCGAAGTCCTTGAACTGACGCGAACCCTGCACCCAAACATCACCAGAGCGCAGTGCGTTCTTCAGCTCCGACAGGGCGCATAATTCGTAGTAACGCCGGTCAATACCCTCGTCGGTCAGAACCAGCTTTGCCCAGCGCGGCTTGATGAATGCGGTTGGCGCATCGGCGGGCACCTTGCGCGCGCTGTCGCTGTTCATGCCGCGCAGCACGTCGATGGCATCGAGCACACCCTTGGCGGTGGGCGCGGCGCGCAGTTTGAGCACGTCCAGGAACTGCGGCGCATAGCGGCGCAGCGTGGCGTAACTCTCGCCGATATGGTGCAGGAAATCAAAATCTGCAGGCCGCGCCAGCGTTTGCGCCTCGGTGACGCTGGCGGCGAAGGTGTCCCACGGCATGACCGCTTCGATGGCGGCGAACGGATCGCCGCCGTTTTGTTTGGCTTCAATCAGCGCCTGACCGATGCGCCCATACATCCGCACCTTGTCGTTGATCGCCTTGCCGGAAGCCTGGAACTGCTGTTGATGCTTGTTCTTGGCCGCATTGAACAGCTTGCCGATGATGCGGTCGTGAAGGTCGATGATTTCATCAGTGACGGTGGCCATGCCTTCGATGGCCAGTGCTACCAAGGTGGCGTAACGCCGCTGCGACTCGAACTTGGCCAGGTCGGCGGGCGTCATCTGGCCGCCCTCGCGGGCGATCTTGAGCAAGCGGTTTTGGTGTACCTGCCGTTCGATGCCAGCAGGTAGGTCAAGCGCTTGCCAGGCTTTGAGGCGTTCGATGTGTTCAAGCATGTGGCGCGAGTTAGGCTTGGCGGGCGATTGGCGCAGCCACGCTAGCCACGTCATTTTGCTACCATCCTTGCGCTTGAGCAGTTCGTCCAGGCGCTGGCGATGGACAGGTATCAAGGAATCGGCCAATGCCGCATGGATGCTCCGGTTGGCACGGGTAATGGCCTCGGCGCTTGCGCGCTCGATGGCATTCATGGCGGGTAGGATGATGCTCTGCCGCCGCAGGTTTTCAACAAGGGTGCTGGCCAGCACAATGCCTTTGTCTGTTTGCAAGGCCAGTTCGGTCAATGTATGCACGGCTTGCCGGTAGTGACTCATGGTGAAGGGCTTGAATCCAAACACCGTTTGCAGCTCGACCAAGTGCTCCCGCCGTGTCTGCTCGCGCTGGCCGTAATCGTTCCAGCTTTCCACCGGCACCTTGAGTTGTGCGGCCACCATGCGCAGCAGGGGCGGAAATGGAGGTTCATCGACGCCCAAGAAGATGCCAGGGAATCGCAAGTAGCAAAGCTGCACGGCGAAGCCCAATCGATTCGCGGCACCGCGACGCTGACGGATCACCGACAGGTCGGTTTCGTTGAACGTGTAGTGCCGTATCAGTTCGTCTTTGGCATCTGGCAGTGCCAGCAGACTTTCGCGCTCGGTGGCGGACAGGATTGAGCGGCGTGGCATGGTCAGTCCGCCCGCAGGTACTGGTACAAAGTTTCGCGGCTGATGCCGAAGTCACGGGCCACCAAAGTTTTTTGGTCGCCTGCTGCAACTCGCCGTTTCAACTCGACAATTTGTTCGCTGTTCAGCGATTTCTTTCGTCCCCGGTAGGCACCGCGCTGCTTGGCCAGCACGATTCCCTCGCGCTGACGTTCGCGGATCAGGGCGCGCTCGAACTCAGCAAAGGCTCCCATGACCGACAGCATCAGATTGGCCATCGGTGAGTCCTCGCCGGTAAACGTCAGCCCTTCTTTGACGAACTCCATGCGCACGCCTCGTTGTGTCAGCCCTTGGACGATGCGGCGCAGGTCATCAAGGTTGCGTGCCAACCTGTCCATGCTATGCACCACCACGGTGTCGCCCTCGCGGACGAAGGCCAGCAGCCTTTCAAGTTCGGGACGTTGTGTGTCCTTGCCTGAAGCCTTATCGGTGAATACCTTGCCGACTTCTATTTGTTCCAGTTGTCGATCAGGATTCTGGTCGAAGCTGCTGACGCGGACGTAGCCGATACGTTGACCTTGCAAGATGCCTCCAAAGGTAAAAATGTCAGGATGAAATCTATTACCCTTGGCTGAATGTGTCAATAAATATAAATTCATACTCTACTCTGACGTTGTTTGTGCTCAACATCTGACATCAGGTTAGGGTATAGCTTAACCGGACACCTCGGCCTCTGTGCCTTTACTGCTTTTCGGTACAACCGTCAAGAACAGGCAGAGCGCTCCGATAGTTATCGCCACATCAGCGAGGTTGAAGGCGGGCCAGTGCGCAAGTCGCCAATGGAAGTCAAGGAAATCAACAACCTGTCCACGCAGCACACGATCCGCGACATTGCCCAGCGCACCGCCGAGGATCAGGCTGTATCCCATCGCTTCGAGACGGGGCAATTGCTGGCACAGCATGCGTCCCAGCCAAGCAGAAACGACCAGGCCCAGCGTGATGAAAAAGTAACGTTGCCAGCCGCCAGCGTTCGCCAGAAAGCTGAATGCCGCGCCGGGATTCAGGACATGGACGAAGTTGAAGAAGGGCGTGACTTCGACCTGTTCACCGTAGGCAAACGTGCGGGTGATGGCGAACTTTGCGAGCTGATCGGTCATGACAGCACTGGCGGCCACTGCGAACCAGACCCAAGTCGATGTGCGGCGAGCCGATTGCCACACAGGGGCGGCCAGCGGCATCAGCCACCCGGCGAGCGCCGTGCAACTCAATCCAAGTACCCACCCCGCCAGCACATCGGCAGGAAAGTGCATTCCGGCTGCGATGCGTGACCAACCGACCAATGCGGCGTACAACACCAAGCCGATGCGGCCACGACGGCCTATCAAAGGCCAGAGCGCGCCGACCACCAGCGCGGCATAGGTGGCATGCCCGCTGGGCAGGCTGTAGTGTCGTTCGATGCCCCCGATAACGCGCACCATGTCGCCAAAAACGGCAGGCGGGCGTGGAAAGTCGATCCATAGCTTCAAGATGGTGGCGACGAGAAATGCCAACGCAAAGGCCACGCTAAAGACTCTGAGTCTGTACCGGATGGCATCGGCCCGCGTTGGGTCAGGTGCCGACTTTGACCATCCCCACATCGCCAAGAGCATCAGTGGTGCAGTCCAGTAGTTGCCTATCACAAGGTTGAAGAACGATGCCAGCGGTTCCAGCGCTGCAGGTGTGCTCATGTTGATGGCTTGGAACAACGCGATGTTCAGACCACCCCAGTCGTAGAGAAAGAATTTCCAGCTCATTTGCGCAACAGCCTCAAGCCATTGCCAACGACGAGCAAGCTGGCCCCCATATCAGCAAACACCGCCATCCACATGGTCGCTTGACCCGTGAAGGTCAGCACCAGAAATACTGCCTTGATGCCAAGGGCCAGCACAATGTTTTGCATCAGCACCTGCGCCGTCGCACGCGACAGGCGCACGAAGGTCGGAATCTTGCCCAGGTTGTCGTCCATCAGGGCCACGTCAGCGGTCTCGATGGCGGTATCTGTGCCAGCCGCTCCCATGGCAAAGCCGATGTCCGCACGCGCCAAGGCCGGGGCATCGTTGATGCCATCACCGACCATGCCGACCTTGCCCTTTATGGCCAGTAGCTCAACTTCGCGCAGTTTGTCGTCTGGGAGCAGATTGCCTTGCGCACGGTCGATCCCGGCTTGTGCGGCAATGGCCTGTGCCGTGTGGGGGTTGTCGCCGGTCAGCATCATGGTGTTGATGCCCAGTGCATGAAGCTCGGCAATGGCGCTCCTGCTGCTTTCCTTGATGGTGTCCGCTACGGCAAATAAGGCATGAACCCCTTTTGCGCTGACCAACATCACGACAGTTTTACCCATGGTTTCCAGCGCCGCGATGCGCTGTTCCAGCTCGGGAGTACGCTGCCCCAGCTCTTCTAGCATCCGCTGGTTGCCAAGATGGTAGGTTTCACCGTTGATTTGGCCCTGCACACCCCGACCGGGCAGCGCGTTGAATTCGGCCACGTCGAGCAAGGCAACCCCGTCCGTCTGCGCGGCCTGTGCCACCGCCTTGGATACAGGATGGTCCGAGCGGGCCGCCAGACTGGCAGCGATGCTGCGGCTGTCCGAGGCGAGTGCATTGCCCCATGTGACAAAGTCGGTCTGTGCGGGCTTGCCGTGCGTGATCGTGCCGGTCTTGTCCAGAGCCAGCCAGCGCAGCTTGCGGCCTTCTTCCAGATAGACGCCACCTTTGATGAGAATGCCGTGGCGGGCGGCGGCGGCCAGGCCGCTGACGATGCTGACCGGTGTAGAGATCACCAGTGCGCACGGGCAGGCGACCACCAGCAGAACCAATGCACGGTAGATCCAGTCGAGCCATGCCGCACCCATGAACAGCGGCGGCAACAACGCGACGGCGATGGCAACGCCGAATACAACGGGGGTGTACCAGCGGGCGAACTGATCGACAAAACGCTGAGTCGGCGCACGACTACCTTGCGCAGCCTCTACCGCGTGAATGATCCGGGCCAAAGTGGAGTTGTTGGCCAAGGCGGTGACGCGGTACTCGAACGAGCCGGATTCGTTGATCGTGCCAGCGAACACCGAATCACCGGGGGATTTTTCGACCGGGAGGCTTTCACCCGTGATCGGGGCTTGGTTGACGGCAGAGCGGCCTTCCAGCACCTCACCATCAAGGGCGATGCGCTCACCTGGTTTGACCCGGACGCGGGCGCCGATGGTGATTTGCTTGGCGCCCACCTCGCGCCATGTGCCGTCAGCCTGCTGTACCGTGGCCTGTTCCGGGGTCAGATCGAGCAGGCCACGGATAGCGTTACGAGCGCGATCCAGCGATTTGGCTTCGATTACCTCGGCCAGCGCGAACAGTACCATCACCATTGCCGCTTCGGGCCAGTGGCCGATCAACATGGCACCCGTGACCGCAATCGACATGAGGGCGTTCATGTTGAGATTACGGTTCTTGAGCGCAATCCACCCCTTCTTGTAGGTGGAGAGGCCACCCGTGAAGACCGCGACAAGCGCCAGAACGACAACCGACCAGTGATTGCCGTTGTGGAGCCAGTAGACCGCCTCGGCCGCCGATGCAGTGACCAAGGAGATGCCCAGCGGCCACCAGTTGGTCGGCGTGGTCACAGGGGCGGCGGATGGAGATGCGACCTCTGCCGTGTCCACGACCTGCGCCTCGAATCCAAGCGCTTGCAGTGCCACGAGCACGTCTGGCAGAACCTGGTTCGCATGGCGTACCGACAGCGTGCGCTGCATCAGGTTGAAATCGAGATCAGCAACACCGGCCACGGTGCCGAGCTTGTTGCGGATCAACGTCTCTTCGGTCGGGCAATCCATCTTGGCAATGGACAGCTTGGTCGTCTGCTCGGCCGACGCCTGATCCATGCGCACAGCTTGCATGCCGATGGCCTTCAGCGCCTGCTCGACGGGAGACAACGAAGGCAATTCGTGTCGCACGGCCAAGGTACGTTGCATCAGGTTGAATTCAAGACCCGCCACCCCCGCCAGACCGGCCAGTTTGCTTCGGATCAGCGCCTCTTCGGTCGGGCAATCCATGTTCTCGATGCGGTACACCGCTTGAGCCGATCCGGTTGCCAGCGGGGCCGGTGCCGTGGGTTGGATGATCGGCTCAGTCGTGCAGCCACACCCCTTTGAAGCGCATTCGCTCATGAGTAACTCCTGAAAATCTTCTATTCAGCCTCCATTAAAATCTCTATAGTCACTATAGAGTCAAGTGATAATTGGAGATTGATGCATGGAAATCAGAATTGGCGACCTCGCCAAGCGCTCTGGGTGCGAGGTCGTGACCATCCGCTACTACGAGAAGGAAGGGCTACTGCCGAAGCCAGCGCGAAGCGGTGGCAACTTCCGGCTGTACGGTGAGGCGCACATTGAGCGCTTGCAATTCATCCGTCATTGCCGTTCGCTCGAGATGACGTTGAGCGAGATTCGCGCATTGCTGGGTCTGCGAGACAACCCGATGCAGGACTGTGGGGAGGTCAACACGCTGCTGGAGGCCCATATTCAACAGGTGGAAATGCGTGTGTCCGCGCTGTTGCAGTTAAAACGGCACTTGGTTGATTTGCGCGAGAAGTGTTCTGGCTCTCGATCTGTAGAGGCGTGCGGCATTTTGCAAGGGTTGGGCAATTGCAATTGCCATGGTGAAAGTGCCACGAACAGTCAAACATCTGGGTAAGTAAGGGCTTAGCGTGCTTTATTTTCCGTTTTCTGAGGCGACCCCGTATACAGCAACCGGTTCAATCTGAAGGTCCACGGAAACTAATACTGCGGTGATTAATGGCAGTTTAAAGGCTGTTTCAGGTGTATTTGACAGCGTGTCTTTAAAAGATGGAACTGCAACTAATTTTACCGTAAATACGTTCAAGGCATTGGGCGTAAGTGATTTTGCAGGTGATGCTCTGTTTCACGGTAATGTTTCTATTGATGGTGCGCTTTCTGTATTAGGGATTGCATCGGCAAAAGATATTCGTGAAGGAGGGGTGCTACTCAAAGATAAGTACCTGGGGATTGATGCCAAATCAAAAGATGCCGACAAGCTCGACGGCTTAGATTCTACGGCGTTTGCTCAGTTGGATAAGGCGAATAGTTTTACTGGTATTAACTCATTTACCCAAGTGCTAAATGCCAATGGCGGCGTAGCTGTAGATGGTAAAACGGTTGTGTCGGCTGATGGTTCAACGTTATATGAAAACGGAGCAGCATTATCAAGCAAATACCTAGGCATTAATGCTAAAGCTGTTTCAGCGGGAACAGCTGACAATGCTACTAATGCGGCCAATGCAGATAAGCTCGACGGCTTAGATTCGACTGCTTTTGCACAACTAGCAAAAGACAATACCTACACAGGGAAAAATACTTTTACCCAAGCTATTTATGCTGACGGTGGTTTGATTGTTGACGGTAAAACAGTGGTGTCGGCTGATGGTTCAACTCTCTATGAAAATGGAATTGCCTTATCAACTAAATACCTCGGCATAAACAGTACAGCTGCAGATTCAAAAAAACTTGGCGGTGTTGATGCTGGCAATTTTGCTCGGAAAGATGTGGCTCAAACATTTAATGGACGCCAGACTTTCAATAATGGCATTTACGTAAACAATGATTGGGTTCGTGTAGCTGGAAATGTAGGGCTTTATTTTGAGTCTTACGGTGGCGGTTTTTACATGACTGATCCAAATGTAATTAGAATTTACAATGACAAGAGTTTATTCACTGCTGGAAATTTTTACGAAGGTGGACAGCTTTTATCAGATCGTTACTTAGGAAAAACTTCCAAAGCAGTCGATTCTTCTCATGCTGATAGTGCGGATAATTCTACTTCATTAGGTGGCGTAGCTGCAGCTAACTATGCTCGTCGTGATATTGCTAATACGTTCACAGCTACACAAACATTTAATGGTGGAATTGTTGTAAACGGTGCTACTACTCTAAATGATAACGCGACTTTCAATCAGGAAGTCTATTTCAAAGATTCATCCGGAACCACTCGTTCACTAAAACAAGCTTATTCGTCAATCCAGTCGTTAGAAGCTTGGAAAAAGGCTTGTCAAATTGACGTTAGAAGTGCGGCATGTGGCCTAAATATTTCCGGTGATGGTGGTTCATCTAGCGGGCCTGTAGTCGTATGGACGGGGGATACTTATAAGGTTCCTATCACTTGGGGGGCTGGTAATTATGAAGTATTTGCAGGACACACAGTAAAATTAATTGTTTCATCCACTAATACTTGTGGAGAAACAAATTCTGTAACAGAAACGAGGTTATTCGCAAGATGTACCTCTGGTGCATTTGAAGTGTTTTATAACACTGCTGGTTTGTATCCTAGTATATGTAGATAGCTTAAAAATATGATAATGTCGAAATTATTTTTTTAAAAACAGCCCATTGGCTACAAAACACAACGCGGATAGAAAAATGAAAAACGTAATTTCTGCTTTAACCCTGATAACAAGTATGTCTGTCTCTGCTTTCGCAGCTGCAGAAAATATTGACTTGATGGTAGTTGTTGAACCTAGTGTTTCACAGCAATACAACAAGGAAGAGATTTCTGCTTTACTGAATAAGGAATTAGCGAAAGCTAATGAAGTATTCGGTGCTGATTTTGACGTTAAGTTTACAATCAGAGCTGTTGAAGGTTGGGGTAATGACGATGTTGCCAATATGCTTTCAGCTGGTAAATCTTACAGTTATTCTGTTGGCCCAATCATGTATAGTTTGGGGCAAACTGAAGCTTCTTATAATGAGGCTTATTCAGATATAAGTTTTCTTGCTGGTCGATATAACAGCAAAGGTGACGAACTGCTTAAGAAGTATCATGCTGATAAGTTGGTGTTTATTACATCAGGATTGGACACCGTGACATATGATGAAACAATTGGTTATGCGTTTCATAATATGGGGCTTGTGCTTAACTTTGCGTCTCTTTTTGAGCATAAAAGCACATTGGCGCACGAATTGGGTCACACTTTTGGTTTAGTTCATCCTAGTGCAACTGTTTGTTCTTCAAACAACTATGTAATGTGTACTGGTAAATTAGACGGAAGCGGTTTCACTTCTGATGAAATGAAAACTGTAAATGGTGTGTTGAAAAGAGATCCGACTTATTTGTTGGATTACTATCATCCCGATTTTTGGGCGGGGTCATACAGTGAGCCTATGCCAATTAAAGCTTACTTAGATCTGCATGTATTAGATAATCCTATTGCTAATACTATTAATGCAACTGAGGTGGTTTTAAATTTGGTTGATGCTCAAGGAAATGCGGCTGTATTAGATTCGAACGTAACAGTTGAGTTATTTACTCAAGGAAATACGGCTGTATTTGATACTGACTATAGCGACATTTATCAACGTGTGACGTTTGCTGCAGGTGAGTCCAAAAAACGTATTGATCTAAATGTTACTCATGGGGACAGTGCTAAAACCTTCTCTGTAGGTACTCGTTATGGTGAATATGTTGCTGATAGTGAAGCTCAGACGGTAACTATTGCGGCGAAAGCTACTAGTGGTGGCGGCGATAATTCTGGTTCTGATTCTTCAGGTTCTTCCGGTGGTTCATTTGGTTTTGCGTGGTTGGCGTTATTGCCATTAGTTTACTACCGTAGACAAAGATCCATGTAATTCAAAATGATGAAAAACAGCCCTGCGATGGTAAGCGTCCATTTTAGGACGTCCTATTCCCACTTAAGATCGCGCGATAAGCTGTGCACTCATCATTACAGGAGAGTGATATGGCAAAGCGAGCTTACCGCAACGCTGCACAATGGCAGCAATTAATCGACTTATGGCACACATCAGAGCTGAGCATCACTGAGTTTTGCCAAACCCATCAACTGAGCACCATGTCATTTTATAAATGGCGGCAACGTCTATCACCACAAACTGAGCAAGCTAATGTGCACCAGGATACACCGTTTATCGATTTATCCGCGCTTGCACATCACGGTAACACCCGCTGGCATATCGTCTTGTCACTGGGCAATGGCGTTGAACTTACCCTTAGCCAGCAATAATGTTTATCCCTGCTGCCAACCAAAAAATCTGGCTGTGCACCACACCCGTGGATATGCGTAAATCCTTTAACGGTTTAAGTGCCCTGGTGCGCAATAAACTTTGCCATAATCCACAAAGCGGCCAGTACTTTGTGTTTATCAATGCCCGCAAAACCCAGATGAAGGTGTTGTACTTCGAAAGCTCAGGCTATTGTGTCTGGGCTAAGCGCCTCGAGCAAGGCCAGTTTCCGGTGAAACCGCATCCGAGTGGGATCCAATCACTCACCGGTTGCACCCTGCAAATGATCGTTGACGGAATTACCGTACTTCGCCAGAAACAAGCGAAGCGCTATGGGCAGTCAATCGCTTGATAAGTCTGTATAATTGACGCTATGAAAATCAAGCCTTCATCCTCATCCAACGTGGCAGCGGACGCCGAGACACGGGTTAATTTGACCAGTGAAATCGCGCGCCTGCAGAGTTTGTTGCAACAGGCTTCTGCAGAGAATCAGGCCTGGTCAGAAAAGTACGGCAAGCTGGAAACTGAGCATGCGTCATTGCGCGAAACCTTCGCAGGCATTCAGCAACGCTTAGCCTGGTTTGAGAAGCAGTTGTTTGGTCAGAAGTCAGAAAAGCGCGCCTTGGAATTGGGTATGCAGTTAAGCTTACTGGGCGATATGGTGCCAGCACTGGCCCAACCCGAAGGTGAAACCGAATATACCACCTACACCCGCAGAAAAGGCAAACAGCGCCCGGATGATTGCGTTAATGACAGTGGTTTGCGATTTAACGATAACGTACCGGTGAAAGTGATTACGCTGATACCAGACGAGTTAAAAGGGGAAGATGCCGACCAGTATGAAGTGATTGGCGTAAAAAGCACCTTCCGCTTAGCACAGCGCCCAGCGAGCTTCGACGTGCTGCGCTATGACCGGCAAATCATCAAACACAAAGACAGCGACACTATCCTGCCAAGCGCAGCGCCGTTCAATGTGCTGGATAAAAGCGTGGCGGATGTGAGCTTTATCGTCGGCATGTTGGTGGATAAATTCCAATACCACTTGCCGCTGTATCGCCAACACCAGCGCTTAGCCGCAGCGGGCATTACTTTAAGCCGCAGCGGGCATTACTTTAAGCCGCAGCACACTGGGCGCCATCGTGGCACGCGGTATTGATTTACTCTATCCGATTGTGGATGCGATGCTGACCAGCATCTTACAAAGCCAGGTGCTGGCAATGGACGAGACGCCGATTAAAGCAGGCAAAGCAGGCCCGGGCAAAATGAAGCAAAGTTACTTCTGGCCGGTGTATGGTGATAAGGATGAAATTGTTTTTACCTTCTCCACCAGCCGCGGGCGGCAACATATAGAAGAGATATTAAAACATCGCTTTAAAGGGACTTTATTAAGCGATGGCTACAGCGCCTATGCCAGTTATATAAAAGCGAATGAGGGCTTAACCCATGCCCAGTGCTGGGTGCACAGTCGCCGGCAATTTATTGCAGCCGAAAACAGCTGGCCACAACCGGCCAAAGAAGCGATAAGCCTAATCGCCAAGCTGTATGAGATAGAAGAGACTATCCGAAACCAAAAGCTCACGGATGACAAAAAACGCCAATACCGGCTTGCGCACAGCAAACCGGTGGTTGACCGCTTCTTTACGTGGTGTGATGACACCCTGCATAACCTGACGCTGCTGCCAAAAGACCCCCTCTACAAAGCGATTGGCTATGTACAAAGCAAAGAAATGGCACTGCGTGTCTTCTTAGAAGACCCCGATGTGCCGCTGGATACAAACCATCTGGAGCGGGCGCTCAGGCCCATACCCATGGGGAGAAAAAATTGGTTGTTCTGTTGGACAGAAATCGGTGCTGAGCATGTTGGCGTTATCCAAAGCCTGATAGTCACTTGTCGATTGCATGATATCAATGTAAACGATTATCTGACCGATGTACTGCTACGCATCAGCCAACACCCTGCCAGCCTGGTACACGAACTGACGCCACGGAATTGGAAAACCAAGTTCGCCGACAATCCACTGCGTTCAGACCTCTTTGCTTTACCCGCCACTTCGGTAGAATAGCCTCCAGACGGAGGCGATATGCGCATAGAAGACCTAACCTTAGACGAATTACATGACCTGAACGAGCTCATCTGCAAACGGATTGAGTACTTACGTTTGCAAAACGACATCAATGTTCTAAGCCAGCTACGTTTAGGCCAAAAAGTCCACTTCAAGGCCAAAGAAGGCCAAGTGTTCGGGGTGGTTATCAAAATCAACAAGAAATCAGTGATGGTGGTCAGCGATGATAACCGCCAGTGGAAAATCCCACCAGGACTGGTGCAGATCATGAAAGACATCTAGCCAGGATGCTTGGCCGAAATCTATAAGGCGTCAATACGTCCTAAAATGGACGCTTACATTGCTTCGACACTCCTCTAAAAATACGACCAATACTCTGCTGGCTGGGAATACCATTGGTAAAGGGGCGGTATTTCCGTAACCATTCCAATTCCAATGTGCCGAATTCATGGCAAGCAGACCAGCTTTGAGCGCCTGAGATGACGGCACTAAGCACAAGAAAACAGATGTCAATGACATCATGTTCTTGATTTATATGGGAACGGCAATCAGTAATGTTATCGAGATGTTTGAGCATATATAGGTCAAAAGACAAAGAAAAAGTGACCTATTTGATCACATTGGCGGGATCAATCAAGCTATTTCTTATCTCATTGTTTTTAAGGGTTATGCATAAAAAGCGATCGAGTATGATCAGCCCCTGATTTTATATTGGATTGATTGTTATCATATTTTTTATTTTAAAATGTTATTTTTATTTTCATTTAATTATGTTTTTCAAATAAATTTTCATTGCTAAATGCAGTATTTTTCACTACTATTATTTGATAATCATTGGAGATATATTTTGCGTAGAATCCACTTAATCATGATGTTTGTTTTACTGACGTTTGTCGGTCAAACTTTTGCGTCTGTGATTATGCCTGGTACTATGCCAATGAATTCAATGACGACTTCAAATATGCCTGCTGAAAATGGCAAAGCATGTCATGACGCTAGTATGCAAATGAACATGAACATGGATATGAGTGATGGTGCGGATGATAGTTGCTGCGCCCAAACGTGCCATTGTCCTGTCGGATCATGTTTATCAGTCGCTTTAACGATGGCGATGCCAACGCTTAAATCAGAAGTCAATTTAGTTAATGCTGCAACAATGTTTACCTCAGCACTAATGCCTCAGTATCGTTCTTCTTTATACCGTCCTCCAATATTTGCCTAACATAGGCACAGTTACGCCTTTTTTTTGCTAGCTGTCCTAGCCAATCATGTAGTTTCAATTTTTTAACCTTTTGGTTAATAAACTGACATTAAACCGCGTTGTTTAATGTGACGAAATTTGATTTGGAGGCAATATTATGTCTGCTCTATATCGCAATTCTATTAGTTTTTTTCGTGTCATAGGTACTATTTTTATTCTGCAAACTATGGGAGGGATATTAATTGCCCGTGCAGCAGAGCCCGGCACTACGGAGCCATTACTCACCGTTTATAAAGATGCTAATTGCGGCTGTTGTGAGAAATGGCTAACGCATATTAGTGAGCGTGGATTTAGTGTTAGTGCCCACAATATTAACAACCTTTATGAGTTTAAACAGTCAAAGGGCATTCCTGCTTCAATGCAATCTTGCCATACCGCTGTGTCATCTCAAGGTTATGTGTTTGAAGGGCATGTCCCTGCAAAATTCATTAGTCGTTTTTTAGCCACCCCTCCTAAAGATGCTATCGGCTTAACCGTACCCGCTATGCCAGTGGGCAGCCCTGGCATGGAGTACCAAGATAAATTTATGCCATATCAAGTCTTACTGTTGAAAAAAGATGGCAGTAGTGAAGTTTACGCCCAAGTGAACTCGCTTGAGGAGTCTGTACAATGAAATCGCAATACATGATAAAACCCATGATTCAAATGACAAACAGTGAACTCAACAACAGCCGACGCCGGTTTGTGTTTGGTGCATCCGCCATGTTGGCATTGATGTCGATCCCTTTCCCTAAAAATGCCGTTGCCAATGCGTTAAGCCAATCGTTGAGCCAGCTCTCTGGCAAAGTGTTTGACTTATCAATTGACTATAAAATGGTTAATTTTACCGGGAAATCTGCTCGAGCTACTGTGGTAAACCAATTACTGCCCGCGCCGTTATTACGTTGGAAAGAAGGTGAAACAGTCACCTTAAGAGTAAAAAATAATCTCGACCATGATAGCTCTATTCACTGGCACGGTATTATTTTACCCACCGAAATGGACGGTGTGCCTGGCTTTAGCTTTGATGGCATTAAACCCGGTGAAACATTTGAGTATCAATTTACCGTCCAGCAAAGTGGCACATATTGGTATCACAGTCATTCAGGCTATCAAGAACAAACCGGTTTATTCGGCGCTATTGTGATTGATCCAGCGACCCCCGATCCGGTTATATATGACCGTGACTATGTGATCATGCTGTCTGATTGGTCTGACGAAGCCCCTGAAAACATTTATGCCAAATTAAAGAAACAAGCCGATTACTATAATTACCGTGAGCGTACGGTAATGGATTTTTTCTCTGACGTGAATAAAAATGGCTTAGCCAATACGTGGAACGCTCGTTCGATGTGGAATAACGCGCGCATGAGTGACAGAGACATATCTGATGTTACGGGTTCAACTTACACCTATTTAATGAATGGCAATCCTCCGCAACAGGGCTGGCAAGGGTTGTTTGAACAAGGTGAGAAGGTGCGCTTACGCTTTATAAATAGTTCTGCTATGACCATATTTGATGTACGTATACCGGGTCTCAAAATGAGTGTTGTCGCCAGTGATGGTCAGAACATTCAACCGGTATCTGTGGATGAATTTCGAATCGGTGTTGCTGAAACCTATGATGTGGTTATTGAGCCAGAGGTTGATAATGCCTATTGTATTTTCGCTCAAAGTATTGACCGCACCGGCTTTACGGTAGGTAACCTTACCTCAGATGCCAGTTTACATGCTCCTATTCCCCCAATGGATCCAAGGCCAGTCCTTGGCCACAGTGATATGGGCATGGATATGAGTGATATGGATATGAGCGGTATGGATCATAGCAAAATGGACATGGGCGCTGGTGATATGTCAGGCATGGATCAAAGCAAGATGGCTATGGGYRGCGGTGATATGTCAGGCATGGATCACAGCAARATGGCYATGGACGCTGCGAAAGCGACAGTCTCAGGACTAGGGCTTGCAGGCTTTGGCAGTAACAATGAAATTAAACACATTGACACCGAGTTCGGCCCACAAGTGGATATGCGTGCAGATGCGCCAAAAAGTGGTTTACACGATCCCGGGATTGGATTGCGTGACCATCAACAACAATTTAATCGCAAAGTATTAACTTATGGCGATATTAAAGGCTTACATCCTACCTACGACACGCGCCAACCTAGCCGCGAAATTCAACTGCATTTAACCGGCAATATGAACCGATATATGTGGTCTGTGAATGGGGTGAAATTTATGGACGCCGCGCCATTAGAGTTTGAATACGGAGAAAGACTGCGGATCACCTTAGTGAACGACACGATGATGACTCACCCTATGCATTTGCATGGTATGTGGAGTGAGTTAGAGACAGGCGACCCTGATTTTATTCCCCGTAAGCACACGGTATTAGTTCAGCCGGGTTCTAAGATCAGTTACTTAGTCACCGCCGATGCAAAAGGGCAATGGGCATATCATTGCCACTTGTTATTCCACATGCCAGGCATGTTCAGAAAAGTCGTGGTGAAATAAGGGGAATACAGATGAATAAAACGAATTTAGTGGCATTGGGACTGTTGAGTCTGAGCGCCTCATTGGCTAGCTCAGCTGTGTTTGCCGGCGGTAATGATGATCCTCTATTAACAAAAGTCATGCTGGATCAATTTGAAAAAGGCGTGGATCCGCAAGATCCTACCCAGTTTAGTGCACAAGCCTGGTTAGGTTACGATTTGAATAAGTTGTGGCTTAAAACCGAAGGTGAATATTCAAATAGTGATAAGCAAGACCTTGAAATTCAGGCTCTTTACAGTAAGCCCATCGCACCATACTGGGATGTACAATTCGGTATTAAAACCGATATCAAACCGACGCCGAACCGTAATTGGGCTGTGATTGGGGTTCAAGGGTTAGCGCCATATTTTTTTGATATTGACGCGGCCTTATTCATCGGTGAACAAGGCCGTACGGCTATGCGGTTGAGTGCGGAATATGAACTGTTAATCACTCAAAAATTGATACTCACACCTGAAGTAGAAGTTAATTTATTTGGTAAGGACGATGCTGAACTTGGAATAGGCTCAGGCTTATCTGACGTCAGTGCAGGGCTGCGATTGAGATACGAGATTGTTCGAGAGTTCGCACCCTATATCGGTGTTGATTGGCGTCAGAAGCTCGGTAATACCGCCGATTACGCCCGAAGTGAAGGGGAAGATACACAAGAAACCCAGTTTGTTATTGGTTTTAGCGCGTGGTTCTAAGACCTCGTTCGTACACTGAGTTATAAGCTTGGCGCCAAGATGTTAGCTAAGCCAATATTAAATCATTTATGTAAACCGTTTTTCGATCGTTAAAAACAATATAAAAGGAAATATCATGAAATTATTTAACAACGTTTTAGTCGTAACAAGTCTATTCCTGAGTGCTTCAGCATTTGCTCATGTCGGACTGGGCAGTTCTATGCCCACTAACGGTGCCATGCTAAGTCAAGCACCAACAACGCTTGAACTGACCTTTACGGCTCCGGTACGTTTGGTCAAATTAACAATGCAAGATGAGAAGCAGCAAAGCGTACCGCTAACATTACCTTCAAGTGCGACCAGCCAAGCAGCATTTTCATTCGCTCTACCAGCATTAAGCGCAGCTAATTACACGGTTAACTGGATGATCATGGGTGATGACGGTCATAAGATGAAAGGCAACATGAGCTTTATGCTTCACGACTCTGGCATGAACACTCGCAGTGCACCGCCTATGACAATGGAGCATGAGACTAGCGAGCACACTGCACATCAATAAGTGGATGAGTAAACATGATATTAACCGTATTTGAAATATCGGTGTTGATATCTAAATGGGTTATCTATCTGAGTGTTGCCGCTGTTATTGGCGGCACATTGATGCAATACCTCATTAAGGGTCAACTTAATCTGAGCATTAGCGTTGCAAAATATACCGGCCTAGGTGCCGTATTGGGATTGATTGCCGTTAGTATCAATTATTTTGCGCAAGTAGGGGCTTTTGCTGAAAACGGCTTGATGGGAATATTTGATGCGCAGATGCATGCTTTTCTGTGGCCAACCCAGGTAGGGCAAACGGTGCTTTGGCGCTTAATCGGTTTTGGGTTAATGCTAGTGGCTAGTGGTTTACTGTTACATAAGAACCGTTATATCAAAACGTTTTCTGCGGTATTAGCGATTCTCAGTTGTCTGTTAATTGCTGTCACGTTTACTTTTATTGGCCATAGCACTGAACTGGGATTGCTTGCTCAAGGCTTAATATTGATACACGTGTTGATCATTGGCAGTTGGATAGGCGCTTTTTATCCATTATGGAAATTATGCTGCACCGATGACCACATCGTCATAAAAAATGTCATGGATACATTTGGTCGTTTAGGCATAGTGATTGTCATTCTAGTGTTGCTTTCAGGCATGGGAATGGTGTGGATGTTGTTTGATAGTCCCACTGAATTAATCAGTTCCGATTATGGTATTGCGGTCACCATCAAGCTCTGTTTGGTGGCTATCATTTTGCTTATAGCAGCATGGCATAAATTGGTTTTAGTACCTAAATTAACGATTGCGAACACATTACTCGCAAAACAAAAACTACAAAAATCGATTGGATTAGAAGCATTAATAGCAGTACTGATATTAGCGACAACAGCGGTACTTTCGAGCGTGCTAGGTCCTATGAGCCTTGGATAATCACTATAAATTAACAGAGAGATAAAAATGAAAAATAGCCCTTTAACAATACTCATAACGACCGGGATATTACTGATGTCCGCAGGACAAAGCTCATTGAGCTTCGCCCATGGTGATGAAACTCACCCTATAGAACAAAAAGCGTTTATCGGTGTTGATTCCGCCGCGGGTAATGTCGTCAAACAATTTCATGCTGCATTACAAACGGGCAATGAGGCTATTGTTAGGCAGTCATTAGCAGCCAATGTGCAAATTTATGAAGGTGGAAAAGTAGAACGTTCACTTACGGATTATGCCAATCATCATATGCTTGCGGATATGGCTTACTTAAAAGGGTTAACCATAACGCCAAAAGAACACCAAATAACGATTACGGGTGACATTGCTATTTCAACGTCAATAAGTCACGCCCAAGGTGAATATAAGGGTAAAAGTATTGACTCGATGACCATGGAAACGCTTGTGTTAATTAAACAAGTGGATGGTAGTTGGAAAATAACCCACGTGCACTGGTCGTAACTAATAAGAATTTCATCAACCAGATAAAGGATTATCTTGAGTTCCTTTGTAGGTAGTGTTCCCAAGAAAACCACAAAGACTCACGTCATGTTAATGCATGATATTTTATGGAAAAGGATTTCCATTTTTTATATAAAAAAGACCGGAGTAATTCCAGTCCTTTTACAAGCCATATTTAAATGTTAATTTTAAATAAGTTTCATAGTTGTAATGCAAGTTCTATCGTTATTGAAAGTAGACAATACTTCTCTCGCCACTCTTTTGCTTCCGTCTTTTGCTTCATAGTAAATATTAAATGCTAAATTTTTATCTTTTGGAACCCAAAAGTCTATAAATCCATCACGTTGTGTCGTCATTTTTTTGTCTATTAATGTTTCACCTGTGTCAGTATCAATCATGACAACTTTCATTGTTTGATTTCTTATCTCTCCGGTACAACCTGTTAAAACATGATTCGTACATGGATGAGAACTATTAATGTACGGAGCTATTGAAAGAAAGAATTGATCTTTTGGTATTGCTACAGAACTACTTTTACCATCTGAAAAAGTTGCAACTATTCTATTTGGTAGAACTTGTATCATTATCCCTTCATTATTTTTGTATAGTGTATGTGCTGTTGTAACAGCACTCTTATAGTCTAAATTTTTAAACGTTTCTGCATTTATTATTGTGGCATATGATTGACTTGAATATGCAACTATAAGTGCTAATAGAATGTGTTTTTTAATCATGGTCTGAGTTTTCCTATATAGTTTATAAAATATTTTTATTTAAACGTGCCTCGCTTATTTTTATTGTAACGATTGTGGTTTTATATATATTGATCTAATTAACATTATTGATATTGGCCTGATGTTTTTGGTCGTTTGTTTTTTTGTTTTTTAAATATATGCTTTAACGCTCTATTCTCCTAGGTTTTTAGCTCAGGTTTTAAACTTGCGTCTTCATTTAATTTTTCTACCTAAGTTTTTAAACTTGGGTTTTAAACCTATGTTTATTTTAAATTAATATTTATGTCGGTTTGATATTTTTTTTGCGAAATAGATCACTGTTAAAAATGCGCTAGTTTGTATTATCGATTGGGTTTGTAATTTATTTGTTTATCTTTGATTTTAGTTTTACTTAATATAGTTTCTTATTTGTAACTTAACGTTAATAAGGTTTGTATGTTTAAATATAATAAATATGTTTTGGTGCTATTAGCAATGAGTAATAATGCACTCTCTAATGATGATATTGAGAGTTTTTCTGAATGGATACACAATGGTAATGTTGGAGGTACAGCGAGATCGTACTATTTCGAACAAGATTTTGACGATTCAAATACAGAGAATAGCTCGATTTGGGTGAATGGTGGTAATGTTACTTTTAATACATCAGAGTTTAATGGGTTTAAATTGGGAGGAGAGGTACAGGGGTCATACGTTAGTAATATCAATGATGATGATGATACAACTGCGGGAGATATGAACGCACAAGGTCTTGTATTATCGGAAGCTTTTTTGAAGTATCAGTTTGGTGATACTGTGTTTTCTGGAGGTAGACAACACTTTTCATCACCCCTTATCGCTAACTCAGGTACAAGATTGATAAATGAATCTTTTGAAATGTATCAGGTGTCTTCAAGTCATTTTGATGGTACTGATATTTCGATTGGATATGTGACTAAATATCAGACTCGAACAGATAAATCGTTTTATGTTGATAATGAATTTGTTGATTTTGATTTTAATGGTTCTGGCTCTCCTGGCGATTTTTATAAAATAGGTAATGATGGCGTTTTTTTCGTACAAGTTAACAAGCGAATTGCTAAAAAATTCAAAGTTAACTCACAGTACGCAAATGTAATAAATGAAGTCCAAGCACTTTATGCGGATGTCGAATATACATTGCCAACTAACTTTAACAGTTATATTGCAATGCAATATTACAAAACTAAGTGGGATAAAAATGAACTAGTCGATAATGATCTTTTGGGCTTTAAAGTAGGTTTCAGTCAGGGAGGAGTAGATTTTTTTGCTGGTTATACATTAGCTGGAGGAAATGAAGGAGAAAATAGAGTTTTTAGAGGCATTGGTCAAGGAGCTTATTATCAGTTTACTGCCACTACTAAAACTGCGGGTGTTGGGGCATTTGAATCTGGAACAAATTCGTATCAATTGGGGTTAGGTTCTGCTATCTCTAATCTTAAAGGTAAAATATTTTATACATCTTTTGACAATCCCATAGTGGGAAAAGATTTAAATGAATGGACGGTTAATCTTGCATATCAATTTGATGGTAAACTCGAAAATATCGGTATATCAATTGATTTTTCAATATTGGATTATGAAAACAATCAAAAAGACGCTACAGATTTAAGAACGAAATTCATTTACAGCTTTTAAAGGTTGTAAATGTTTTTGACAAATGTTAATTCCCTAATAATTATATTGTAATTGTAAATTCAGGTCGTGTTAATGGGTGTGCTTGGGTTTACAATTTTATATGAAAAATACGTCTAGATGATTAAAGTTGAAAAACTTGTTATTTGATAATTTATCAATATCTACGTTTACAAAAAAATTCATCTTGAATGTATTTTAGAACCAGGGGGTTACACAGGGTGAGATTATGCTTTGTAAATTCTGTTAACATTTAGCTATTTTGTTCTTAAGTCGACTTAATGCGAGATTATTGATTGATATAAATCATCCATAATCGAATGAAATTCGTTCGACTGGATAGGTTTGTTAACCAATTTAACAATGTATAATCCGGCCCTGGGGGGTTACAAACATAAGCAGGGCGAGATCGTGAATATATTTTAACCGTTTTGAGCTAAATTTGACGGACGGCATCGATTATGATCTTATGCTCTCTTTTTCTTATAGAGAGCATAAGAGCATGTACCTTGAAGCCTTCACATCACATTTCAACTCGATTGCTGACAGCCGACAATCTGCCAAAGTGACTTACCCGTTGCATGATGTATTGTTCGTCACTCTGTGTGGTGTGATTGCTGGCGCCGAAGGTTGGTCTGAGATCCACGATTATGCTGTCGGGCACCATAATTGGTTTAAAGAAAAGGGAATTCTGACCGAAGGTGTCCCTGTCCGGGGGAAGCACAACCTATATTTTCATTTCCATAACTGAAACAAGTCCGGCAGTGTTTATTTCTCCGGGAGTTGGCTGGATATTCATTTCCTGGCGTACTCTGACGCCGGGTATTGATGAAGCAATCCAGCCTTCCTGATAAGTTGCACTAATTATATCGAATGGCTTCTGTTTGCTGCATGACAGGCTAATGACATCTTTGTCATTTAAATCTTTATTCTCAGTGTTGGGGCTCCGGAATCCTTTGCTCCAGTCTGAGCACGGATAAGATAAAACGAGTTGAGCGTACGTCCGATTCCACCTGCACTCTTCCGTGATGTGCTTCCACGATTGACTTCACAATTGCAAGGCCGATGCCGCTGCCTTCTCCTTTTCGTTGTCTGGACGGATCCACCCGATAAAAACGGTCAAAAAGCCTTGATAAATGCTCTTCAGGGATTGGTTTCCCCGGATTTTCAATCACCAGGTCAAAAAAGCTCTCTTGCTCTCTTATTGAGACGGTGATTGCCTGTCCCTCCGGGGTATAACGCAGGGCATTGGATAACAGATTATTGATCGCTCTTCTGAACATTTGTGGATCTCCCTCAACCAGGCAGGGCATCCCGTTAAATTTGAGCGTGATATTGCGTTCTTCGGCCCAGGCTTCGAAAAACTCGAAGACTTTCATGACTTCTGCTCTGAGGTCAAACCGGACCCTGTCAGGTATAAGCTGATTATTGTCCGCCTGCGCCAGGAACAGCATGTCGCTGACCATTTTGGTCATCCGGTTATACTCTTCAAGACTGGAGTAGAGGACATCCTCAAGTTCCTTCTGGGTTCGATCCTGACTCAGTGCGATTTCAGTCTGCGTCACCAGATTGGTGATGGGCGTTCTGATCTCGTGCGCGATATCGGCAGAGAAATTGGCCTGGCGGGTAAAGACATCCTCAATCTTTCCAATCATATGATTGAACGAGATAACCAGCTGTTCCAGCTCAATGGGAACGCGTGTCGGTTCCAGCCGCGCATCAAGATTCTCGGAGGTGATGCTTTTAATGGCATTGCTGACATTACGAAGGGGCAGGTGCCCCTGACGGACAGCGATGCGAATGATCAGAACAATCAGCAGGCTTATCACGACGGCAATCGCAATCAGATTTTTTTTCAGCGCATCGAGGTAATGGAGATGGAAATTAATGGAGAGGCCAGTCAGCATGACATAGTTCTGCTGTTTGCCCTGAAATATCGCCTGGCCAGAGGAGGCGATAATCCGGTATGTTTCCATCTTCATTTCAGACCCGGTATCCATCGGTCTCGCAGGATCCTCCACCGTCCAGAGAAAGACATCCCGTGCGTGGCTGTGCTCGCTAAAATCTGCTGAATTCACGGCCGGGCGTAGTGCTGCCCCCTGCGCTGAACTAAAGAGCACCTCACCCCTGGGATTGAGGAGCAAAAGGGCAACGTTGCGGTAGCTGGCAATCGATTCCTTTATTTTGCTTACTTTTTTTTCATCTGGATCTTCCGGGGACTGGAGTATACGGTTCAGTGTGGTGCTGATTTGTTGAAGATCGCTGACATCCTGCTCGGCAAAATGATTTTCAACAGAATGCAGCATAAACCAGGTGAAGGCGATAAAAGCCAGTATCGTGGACAGGCTGATAAAAAAGGTCAGCCGCAGGGAGAGTGAGAAAGGGTGCCTGGAAGGTTTGCTATGCATCCGGGACCTCCAGCATATAGCCCACGCCCCGGACTGTCTGGATCAGCTTTGTCTCGTAATCGTTGTCTATTTTAGCGCGGAGTCGCTTTACGGCGACATCAATCGCGTTAGTGTCGCTGTCAAAATTCATGTCCCAGACCTGAGAGGCAATCAGGGAACGGGGAAGAACCTCTCCCTGATGGCGAATGAAAAATTCCAGCAGGCTGAACTCTTTACTGGTGAGCACAATGCGGTTTCCGGCGCGACTGACTTTTCTGGATACGAGATCAATCGAGAGACCAGCCACCCTAAACTGGCTTTCCGTGATCATCGTGTTTCCCCGCCTCAGAAGGGTTTTCACCCGGGCTAGCAGTTCGGCAAACGCAAAGGGTTTAACCAGATAATCGTCCGCACCCAGTTCCAGTCCTTTGACCCTGTGTTCGATCGTGCCGAGGGCCGTCAGCAGTAAGACCGGCATACCCTTTCCGGCAGTGCGCAGCATCCGGATGATATCCCAGCCGTTCACATCAGGCAGCATGATGTCCAGAATGACTAAATCATACTCGGCTGTCATGGCGAGATGATATCCGGTAAGACCATTATCAGCGTGATCCACTACGAACCCTGCCTCTCTAAGCCCTTTGCTGAGATATTCACCTGTTTTAATTTCGTCTTCGACGATCAATATTTTCATCTTGCTCCCCGGCTGGCTGCTAAGGTCATTCTATTGCGCCCACGATCATTATCAACGGATTACAGCAAAAATGACAACATTGTCATTATCCTGTCACCCGACAAACAGAGAGCGTTCGGTAAAGTACCCCTATCAATACTCTGGACTTCATTTGAACCATTTACCAGGTCTGCCTGGACGAGAAGCGTTATGTTCAAATTAAAATTACTCAGCATTAGCACGATATTCATCCTGACCGGTTGTGTCTCTCTGGCACCTGAATATCAGCGCCCGGCAGCACCGGTACCCCAGCAGTTTTCACTGTCCCGAAACAGCCTTACGCCAGCAGTGAATGGTTATCAGGATACGGGCTGGCGTAACTTTTTTGTCGATCCCCAGGTTACCCGGCTGATCGGGGAAGCCCTTGCTAATAACCGTAATTTGAGAATGGCTGCCCTGAAGGTTGAAGAGGCCCGGGCCCAGTTCAACGTCACGGATGCAGATCGTTATCCCCAGCTGAATGCCTCATCCGGGATCACCTACAGCGGTGGTCTGAAAGGCGACAAGCCGACCACACAGGAGTACGACGCGGGTCTGGAACTCCGCTATGAGCTCGATTTTTTCGGCAAGCTCAAGAACATGAGTGACGCTGATCGCCAGAACTACTTTGCCAGCGAAGAAGCCCGTCGGGCTGTACATATCCTGCTGGTCTCCAGCGTTTCACAAAGCTATTTCAGCCAGCAACTGGCGTATGAACAACTCCGTATCGCGCGGGAAACGCTGAAAAATTACGAACAGTCCTATGCTTTCGTTGAGCAACAGCTCGTGACCGGGAGTACGAATGTGCTGGCGCTTGAACAGGCCAGGGGACAAATCGAAAGTACCCGCGCTGAGATAGCCAAACGAGAAGGCGATCTGGCTCAGGCAAACAATGCCCTGCAACTGGTGCTGGGAACGTACCGTGCACTGCCGCCAGAAAAAGGGATGAAAGGCGGTGAGATCGCGCCAGTTAAACTGCCATCAAACCTGTCGTCACAAATTTTGCTGCAGCGACCGGATATTATGGAGGCGGAATACCAGCTGAAAGCGGCTGATGCGAATATTGGCGCAGCGCGGGCGGCCTTTTTCCCGTCCATTACCCTGACCAGTGGCCTTTCCGCAAGCAGTACGGAGCTGTCCAGTCTCTTCACGCCAGGAAGCGGAATGTGGAATTTTATCCCTAAAATTGACATTCCTGTTTTTAATGCCGGCAGGAACAAAGCCTATCTCAAACTGGCAGAAATTCGCCAGCAACAGTCGGTGGTTAATTACGAACAAAAAATTCAGTCCGCCTTTAAGGATGTTTCCGACACGTTTGCGCTGCGCGACAGCCTTAGCCAGCAACTTGAGTCACAGCAGCGTTATCTTGATTCACTTCAGATAACTCTCCAGCGAGCCAGAGGATTGTATGCAAGTGGTGCTGTCAGTTACATCGAAGTGCTGGATGCAGAACGTTCCCTCTTCGCTACGCAGCAAACCATTCTCGATCTTACCTATTCCCGACAGGTTAACGAAATTAATCTGTTTACTGCGCTGGGTGGCGGTTGGGTAGAATAAATTTATTTAATTAATCAGGAAATTAAAAATGCGTAATTCACTTAAAGCTGTTTTATTTGGTGCCTTCTCTGTCATGTTTTCTGCCGGTCTTCATGCTGAAACACATCAGCATGGCGATATGAATGCTGCCAGTGATGCTTCGGTACAGCAGGTTATCAAGGGCACCGGTGTCGTTAAAGACATTGATATGAATAGTAAAAAGATCACCATTTCGCACGAAGCAATCCCTGCGGTGGGCTGGCCTGCAATGACCATGCGCTTCACTTTTGTTAATGCAGACGACGCTATCAATGCCCTGAAAACCGGCAACCATGTCGATTTCTCGTTTATTCAGCAGGGCAATATCTCCTTACTCAAAAGCATTAACGTTACGCAATCCTGATTGACTGTCCGGAGCGAATACATCCAGTGCGCCTGAACATTCATTAAGGGATTACTGTGAATGAATGATCGGGCGCATATGCCAGGTGTTTTGATTTTTCAGCGAGAAATTGTATGGCTTCTTTAAAGATAAAATATGCTGCAATAATTATCAGCAGCCTCCTAGCAGGAGGGCTGATATCGGTTACTGCCTGGCAGTATGTAAACTCATCACAAAAAACAGTACAAACAGAACAAAAGGCACCGGAGAAAAAGGTACTTTTCTGGTATGACCCGATGAAACCGGGTACCAAATTTGATAAACCCGGAAAATCTCCCTTTATGGATATGGACCTTGTGCCTAAATATGCTGATGAAAGCGACGAGAAAAGCAATGGCGGGATCCGTATTGACCCAACGCAGGTTCAGAACCTGGGATTAAAAACGCAAAAAGTCACGCGCGGAATGCTGAATTATTCTCAGACGATCCCGGCGAATGTCAGTTACAACGAGTATCAGTTTGTCATTTTGCAGGCACGCTCTGACGGTTTTGTCGAAAAAGTGTATCCCCTGACGATTGGCGATCATGTGAAGAAAGGCACTCCGCTTATCGATATCACCATTCCTGAATGGGTTGAGGCACAAAGTGAGTTCCTGCTGCTATCCGGTACAGGCGGTACGCCAACCCAGATAAAAGGGGTTCTGGAGCGACTTCGTCTGGCTGGTATGCCGGAAGAGGATATTCAAAGACTGCGTTCAACCCGCACAATCCAGACCCGTTTTACCATTAAAGCACCTATTGATGGTGTCATTACTGCATTTGACCTGCGCACCGGCATGAATATTTCGAAAGATAAGGTGGTGGCTCAGATTCAGGGGATGGACCCGGTCTGGATCAGCGCTGCAGTGCCAGAATCTATCGCCTATCTGCTGAAAGATACGTCGCAGTTTGAAATTTCGGTACCGGCTTATCCGGATAAAACATTCCATGTCGAAAAATGGAACATTCTTCCCAGCGTGGATCAGACAACCCGTACGCTTCAGGTCCGTCTCCAGGTTTCTAATAAGGATGAGTTTCTCAAACCGGGCATGAATGCCTATCTCAAACTGAATACCAAGAGCCAGGAGATGCTGCTGATACCAAGCCAGGCCGTTATTGATACCGGCAAAGAACAGCGCGTGATTACTGTTGATGATGAAGGCAAGTTTGTGCCGAAACAGATCCACGTTCTGCATGAATCACAGCAACAGTCCGGCATCGGCTCCGGCCTGAATGAAGGCGATACCGTGGTGGTCAGTGGCCTGTTCCTCATTGACTCCGAAGCCAATATTACGGGCGCGCTGGAACGTATGCGCCACCCTGAAAAAACAGAAAGCAGTATGCCAGCAATGTCTGACCAGCCTGTAAATATGCATTCAGGGCACTGAGGAGACGACGATGATTGAATGGATTATCCGGCGCTCTGTCGCCAACCGTTTCCTGGTCATGATGGGGGCCCTGTTTCTCAGCATCTGGGGAACATGGACGATTATTAACACGCCGGTAGATGCCTTGCCTGACCTGTCAGATGTGCAGGTCATTATCAAAACCAGCTATCCCGGCCAGGCCCCGCAGCTTGTAGAAAACCAGGTCACCTATCCGCTTACCACCACCATGCTGTCCGTGCCTGGCGCAAAAACCGTGCGTGGTTTTTCACAGTTCGGGGATTCGTATGTGTATGTCATTTTTGAAGACGGCACCGATCTGTACTGGGCGCGCTCTCGCGTGCTGGAGTATCTGAATCAGGTTCAGGGAAAACTGCCTGCTGGTGTGAGTTCTGAAATCGGTCCTGATGCCACGGGTGTGGGCTGGATTTTTGAATATGCCCTTGTCGATCGCAGCGGAAAACACGACCTTTCAGAACTGCGTTCTCTGCAGGACTGGTTCCTGAAGTTTGAGCTGAAAACCATTCCTAATGTCGCTGAAGTTGCATCCGTAGGCGGCGTGGTTAAGCAGTATCAGATCCAGCTTGACCCGGTAAAACTGACGCAGTACGGCATCAGTCTACCAGAAGTAAAACAAGCTCTTAGCTCATCTAACCAGGAAGCCGGTGGCTCATCTGTTGAAATTGCTGAGTCAGAGTATATGGTCCGGGCCAGCGGTTATCTTCAGACTATTGATGATTTCAAAAATATCGTCCTGAAAACGGGGGAAAATGGAGTACCTGTTTACCTGCGTGATGTTGCCCGCATACAAATGGGACCGGAAATGCGGCGTGGTATCGCTGAGCTTAACGGTCAGGGCGAAGTCGCTGGCGGAGTGGTGATCCTGCGTTCGGGCAAAAATGCACGCGAAGTCATTACGGCGGTGAGGGATAAACTGGACACGCTGAAGGCAAGCCTGCCTGAAGGAGTGGAGATCGTAACGACATACGATCGCAGCCAGTTAATCGATCGTGCGATTGACAACCTCAGTTACAAGCTTCTTGAAGAGTTTATCGTTGTTGCTGTCGTTTGCGCACTGTTCCTCTGGCATGTCCGTTCTGCCCTGGTGGCGATTATTTCTCTGCCACTTGGCCTGTGTATCGCCTTTATCGTCATGCACTTCCAGGGGCTGAATGCCAACATTATGTCGCTGGGAGGGATTGCAATAGCCGTCGGAGCGATGGTGGATGCCGCCATCGTCATGATCGAAAACGCGCATAAACGGCTTGAGGAGTGGGACCATCAGCATCCCGGGGAACAGATTGATAATGCCACCCGCTGGAAGGTTATCACTGACGCCTCCGTTGAAGTGGGTCCAGCGCTGTTTATCAGCCTGCTGATTATCACATTATCGTTCATTCCTATTTTTACCCTGGAAGGGCAGGAAGGGCGTCTGTTTGGTCCGCTGGCCTTTACAAAAACGTATTCCATGGCGGGTGCAGCCATACTGGCAATCATTGTTATCCCTATTCTGATGGAGTTCTGGATCCGCGGGAAAATTCCTGCTGAGACCAGTAACCCACTGAACCGGTTGCTGATTAAAGCGTATCACCCGTTACTGCTCAGGGTACTACACTGGCCAAAAACAACCCTGCTGGTTGCGGCTTTATCCATTTTCACTGTTATATGGCCACTGAGTCAGGTGGGCGGCGAGTTTTTACCGAAGATTAACGAAGGTGACCTGTTGTATATGCCGTCAACGTTACCTGGCGTGTCTCCTGGAGAAGCTGCTGCGCTCTTACAGACCACGGACAAACTAATCAAAACGGTGCCTGAAGTGGCCTCAGTTTTTGGCAAGACCGGTAAGGCTGAGACCGCCACGGATTCTGCTCCGCTCGAAATGATGGAAACCACCATCCAACTGAAACCTGAGGATCAGTGGCGTCCAGGCATGACGATTGACAAGATTATTGAAGAACTCGACAGGACCGTCCGTTTACCGGGTCTGGCCAACCTCTGGGTACCGCCTATCCGTAACCGTATTGATATGCTCTCAACCGGCATTAAAAGTCCGATAGGTATTAAGGTATCGGGTACTGTTCTGTCGGATATCGATGTAACAGCACAGAGTATCGAAGCAGTCGCTAAAACCGTACCTGGTGTGGTTTCCGTACTGGCTGAACGACTGGAAGGTGGACGTTATATTGATGTGGACATTAACCGGGAAAAAGCTTCCCGGTACGGGATGACTGTGGGCGACGTCCAGCTGTTCGTCTCTTCAGCAATCGGTGGGGCTATGGTGGGTGAGACGGTTGAAGGCGTGGCCCGGTACCCTATTAACATTCGCTATCCGCAGGATTACCGTAACAGTCCGCAGGCGTTGAGAGAGATGCCAATCCTGACCCCAATGAAGCAGCAAATTACGCTGGGCGATGTTGCCGATATTAAGGTCGTTTACGGACCAACCATGCTGAAAACCGAAAATGCCCGGCCAGCCAGCTGGATTTATGTTGATGCCCGCGGCAGGGACATGGTGTCGGTGGTGAACGATATTAAGACGGCCATCAGTGAGAAAGTGAAACTGAGACCGGGGACCAGTGTGGCATTCTCAGGACAGTTTGAATTACTCGAGCACGCCAATAAGAAATTAAAACTGATGGTACCGATGACGGTGATGATCATCTTCATCCTGTTATATCTGGCATTCCGCAGGGTTGATGAAGCCCTGTTGATCCTGATGAGCCTGCCGTTTGCCCTGGTTGGCGGGATATGGTTCCTGTACTGGCAGGGCTTCCATATGTCAGTGGCGACCGGAACCGGGTTTATCGCCCTGGCCGGGGTGGCAGCAGAGTTTGGCGTGGTCATGCTGATATATCTGCGTCATGCCATTGAAGCGCACCCGGAATTGTCCCGTAAAGAGACGTTCACACCGGAAGGCCTTGATGAAGCCCTCTATCATGGTGCCGTACTGCGTGTCCGGCCGAAAGCCATGACCGTGGCGGTGATCATTGCGGGTCTGCTGCCAATACTCTGGGGAACCGGTGCAGGTTCAGAAGTCATGAGCCGTATCGCGGCACCCATGATTGGTGGGATGATCACGGCTCCGCTGCTGTCCCTGTTCATTATTCCTGCCGCCTACAAATTAATCTGGCTGCGCAGACATAAAAAAAGCGTGTCCTGAACCTGAAAGGGCACCCCCTGTGGGTGTCCTTCTTTACTGATTCACCCTGACGTCAGGGTTTATATCGATAATATACAGAGGTGAGTATGAAAAAAGTGGTTCTAATGGCGCTGGCTCTCGGCCTTTCACTACCCGCGATGGCGAGTGAAAAAGTGATTGATATGTACAAATCTGAAAACTGTGGCTGTTGTTCCCTGTGGGGCAAAGCGATGGAAAAAGACGGGTTTGAAGTACGAACTCACGTCATGAATGATCAGGCGCTGTCAGCCCTGAAAGAAAAGCATGCTATTCCTGCAGGACTACGAAGTTGTCATACCGCGGTTGCCGGTAATTTGATCATTGAAGGCCATGTGCCTGCGACAACGATACATAAGGCAATGCAGTCTGGTTCGGGTATATACGGTCTCGCCACCCCCGGTATGCCAGCAGGAAGTCCTGGAATGGAGATGGGAGCCCGAAAAGAGGCTTACGATGTTATCGCATTCTCACCGGATGGAAGTAAAAAAGTCTTCCAGCGAATCGAATAGTCAGCGGAACGGCTGATAACGGGACGCCGGTAGCAGGCACTCCTGTGCCGGCGATATTCGTGGTAATCGCATCCATGACATACCCTGAAGACAGAAGATGCTTCGGTATGCATAAGGAGAGTTACTGTGAAAAATGACAATGCAGTGCAACACAACAACCAGACTGCTTCTGAGCAGACATTATCCCCGGACGAGGGCCACGTATTGCATAAGGTGAGAGATCCCGTGTGCGGGATGGCCATCCTGCCCGACAGGGCGCACAGCAGCATTCGATACCAGGACCATCAACTTTATTTCTGCTCCGCCAGCTGTGAGAGTAAATTTAAAGCCCATCCCGATCGTTATCTTACCGAAGATGCCAGTGAACATTCCCATCACCATCACCACGATCATCACGAAGTCAGCCCTGATCAGATAAAACAGCCTCACCACCAGGCGGAAAAAGAGAATTCTGAAGGTGTGTGGACATGTCCGATGCACCCGGAGATACGCCGCAGTGGTCCCGGAAGCTGTCCTGTCTGTGGAATGGCACTGGAGCCGCTTGTAGCTACGGCATCCACGGGGCCGAGTGATGAACTTCACGACATGACAAGACGCTTCTGGCTGGGGTTGTTGCTGGCGTTTCCGGTTCTGGTACTCGAAATGGGATCTCATCTGTTTCTCGACTTGAGGAATACAGTACCGCCACAGTACAACACATGGCTGCAGCTGCTTCTGGCCTCCCCTGTCGTGTTGTGGTGTGGCTGGCCATTCTTCGCCCGGGCCGGAATGTCGTTACGTAACCGCTCCCTGAATATGTTTACCCTTGTTGCAATGGGGACCGGCGTAGCCTGGGTTTACAGCGTCATTGCAACCGTCTTCCCCTCCTGGTTTCCTGCATCGTTCAGAAACATGGATGGCCTGGTGGCCGTTTATTTTGAAGCCGCAGCAGTTATTACAGTGCTTGTTCTGCTGGGACAGGTTCTTGAGCTGCGGGCACGGGAACAAACCTCAGGCGCCATTACTGCGCTTCTGAACCTTGCCCCCAAAACCGCCAGACGGCTGGATCATGACGGTCATGAAACGGATATTAATGCGGAAGATGTCCTGCCTGGCGATAAGCTCCGCATCAGACCTGGAGAGAGTATTCCGGTCGACGGTATCGTGATCGAAGGCAAAACAACCGTTGATGAATCGATGGTGACCGGGGAGTCTATGCCGGTTACCAAAACGAAGGGTGACCCTGTCATTGGGGGGACGATTAATCAGACAGGTAGTCTTATCATCCGTGCAGAGAAAGTCGGTGATGAAACGATGCTCTCACGAATTGTTCAGATGGTCGCTGATGCACAGCGTTCGCGTGCCCCCATCCAGAGAATGGCTGACAGCGTTTCAGGCTGGTTTGTTCCTCTGGTGATACTTATCGCGGTTGTTGCTTTCGTGATCTGGTCTGTCTGGGGGCCCGAGCCCAGGATGGCGCACGGTCTGATTGCGGCTGTGTCGGTCCTGATTATTGCCTGCCCCTGCGCACTGGGGCTGGCCACACCGATGTCGATAATGGTGGGGGTAGGCAAAGGAGCCCAGGCCGGGGTGTTAATCAGGAATGCCGAAGCCCTTGAGCGTCTTGAAAAAGTGGACACGCTGGTTGTCGACAAAACAGGCACGCTCACGGAAGGTTCGCCTACGGTGACAGGGATTATCAGTCTCAATCCGGGTGGGGAAGCATCTCTTTTACGTGTAGCGGCCGCAGTGGAAAAAGGCTCGCAGCATCCGCTGGGTATGGCTGTAGTCCGGGCAGCCCAGCACAGGGGGATCATGATACCCGCAGTCAGTGATTTCAATGCTCCGTCGGGGAAAGGTGTTTCAGGCGATGTTGAAGGTCAACGGGTTGTTATTGGTAATGAACTGGCTATGCAGGAAAACAGTATCGTTATTGATAATCAAAAGGCCGTTGCGGATACGTTGCGGATGGAAGGCGCTACCGTTATCTATGTGGCCACAGATGGGTACCTTGCAGGCCTGATAGCTATCTCGGATCCCGTGAAAGCAACCACGCCGGATGCGCTTAAAGCTTTGCGTCAGGCGGGGATCCGCATTGTTATGCTCACCGGGGATAACCAGCTTACTGCTGAAGCAGTCGCACGGAAACTGGGAATAGATGAGGTTGAAGCCGGGGTTCTGCCTGACGGCAAAAAAGCAGTGATAACCCGACTGAAAGCGTCTGGTCATGTGGTTGCGATGGCGGGGGACGGTGTAAATGATGCCCCGGCGCTGGCAGCGGCTGACGTGGGCATAGCTATGGGAACGGGTACAGATGTGGCAATTGAAAGTGCCGGAGTCACCCTTCTCAAAGGCGACTTGATGATACTGAACAGGGCCCGTCATCTGTCAGAGATCACCATGAAAAATATCCGACAGAATCTGTTTTTTGCATTTATCTACAACGCACTTGGCGTGCCTGTGGCTGCAGGTCTGCTTTATCCTGTGTATGGAATACTGCTGTCGCCAGTTATTGCGGCGGCGGCCATGGCTCTTTCCTCCGTCAGCGTCATTGTGAATGCGTTGCGTCTGAAAAGTGTCAGGCTCGGGAAATAACACTGAGTGAAGGGTCAGTTACGAACAGAAGGAGTCCAGTATGAAAAGTACCACCTATGCGCTTATTGCTGTCGCCGCGATCGCGGCATTTGCCCTCCTGCGCGAACACTGGTCACATGTGGCAGGTTACTGGCCATATCTGTTATTGCTGGTCTGCCCGCTAATGCATCTTTTCCACGGCCACGGAGGGCATGGAGATCATCAACATCACGGAAGTGAAAACGATAAAAAAAATTAATCCGGCAGACGGGGCCGCGTCGCGGTCCCGTTATCAGTCCAGGTATCGTTCGTAGTCTCTGGCATGCGCAAAGGCATGCTGTTCGAGTTTGTTATCAGCGGGTGCCGCTGCCCGGAACGCCAGAGAGTTAACAGGGTTGTTATTGATGACCAGCTCGTAATGCAGATGAGGACCGGATGAACGTCCGCTGTTACCGGATAACGCAATAGCACCTCCCCGTGTAACCCTGGCCCCTTTAGTAACGAGTATTTTATTGAGGTGGAGATAGCGAGTTTTAACACCGGCTTTTCCCGTTACTTCAACAAAATATCCCATGGTACTGTTGTATTCGGCCCGGGTGATTTTTCCGTCGATGACGCTGACTATTTTCGTGTTCATGGGCATGGAATAATCAATGCCATTATGGGGACTCACTTTTCCGGATACCGGGTTAAGTCTTGCAGGATTGAAAGGCGAACTGAGTCTTGCTGTGGCCGGTAACGGATAATCGAGACTGCCTTTCCCGGAAGTATCGGAAAGGTTATAGAACTTTTTATCTGATATACGATACGCCGTGTAATTAAATGAACCGGACGTAAATTTATAGGCCACGACACGTGATTTTCCCGCTTTCTTTTGCAGTACGAGTTTTAATGATTCATTTTTTTTCAAATGCCGCAGATTAAACCGGGAAGGCAAGGAGCGCTGAAGAGTAGCGATCTCGTTCGATTCCAGCCCCGAGCGGGTGGCTGAAAGGCAGGCATTTTCTTTTACGACATCGGTAGAATACATTTACTGGAATTCGCCGTTAGCATGAACACTGCGGCGTATGCTAGGGGTTTTCAGGAGGCGTGTCATCTGTCAGTTAATCGGGAGCACCGTTGATGGTCGTCATTTTTGTAACATATCTTGTTTCCCGTTTGCTCCTGAAGCTCTGGGAACTGTATGACCAGCCCGACGGTGATGATTAACGGGACTGATACAGGTTACGGCAGAGCAATATGGGGCTCATGTCCTGCTACGTAACCCGTCAGTAAAGCCCTGCTGCGCACCTGACGCTAAGCACTAACCCGCCTGCAGTTACCTGGACGAATACAGGCCGCGAAGCTTTCTTGCCTGCGTCTGATGAGCTTCCGCACCGGCATTATTGACCTGCTCATGCACGAGGGCGGCTTTCTCTCCGGCATTCAGTTCGTTAAAAGAAGAAGAGAAGGTCTTTGAATTTTCACCACTCTCGGACAGCATTTTTTTATGTTCCTCAATCATTTTCTGATGTGCATAGGACGGGCTGTTGTTCATAAATGAATGAGCAACAATGGCCCTTTCATGTTCATTCATTTCAGAGAATGAGGGCGTGCTGTTTTTATTAATCCTGTCCGGCAAATTTTCATGCGTCGAGGAATTCACATGACTGACGGCTGAGGCATTATTAACAAATCGATGTGCTTCATGGGCAATATCACTGGACTGAGCAAAAGCTGCCCCACAAAATAAAGCTGTAAACGCAGTGGTCGTGATTAATATATTCATGTGTAATTACCTTCTGAGGTACATAAAAGATGTCCTTATGATCATATATAAAAATAATCAACCTGTGGGGAAGATGACGTAAATGTAATACAGCTATGTACATTACACGATTGTAATGAATTTGTTTCTTAAGGTGTGCTAGCTTCATTTCATTGTAAGTGGATGAACCAGTAATTTAATTTAAATCGGTTCTCGAATTCTGTCAGTAACCATACTTTAAATAAGGGAATGCGCATGCTGTTGAAAACGTCTCGACGAACTTTCCTGAAGGGGTTAACCCTCTCTGGCGTAGCCGGAAGTCTTGGCGTATGGAGTTTCAATGCGCGTTCCAGTCTGAGCCTGCCAGTTGCCGCATCCCTGCAGGGTACTCAGTTTGACCTGACCATTGGTGAAACGGCCGTCAATATCCAGAGGTTGAGCGCCTGCTCGTCTATCCAAAAAGTCAGTGAGCCTCGGTTGGTCAACGCCTTGTTATATTCCGGCCAATTGGTAATGCGAGATTTAGATTTGCCCATCTGATAGCGGTTCCTGCGTGGTATTCACAGGATCTGATCGCATCTGAGACGGAAGGTTCATTCATTTAGGCAACAACGCCATTATCTACTCCAGTTAATCTTAGGTTTCTGACAACTAAAGTCGCTTCTTTAACGCCCGGTCTATGTTCAAAATCACACATAATATCTCTCTTAATCATTAACTCATCATTTTTCTGATGATTTAGGTAAAAAGTAATTAATAAAAAACGGTCAATTTTCTAACCTAGACCGTAAACAGCTTAGGTTAGAATCAAGATATTGATGGCAAAGTTAAAAATGCTCATTTTAATACTGCTATTATATTCATCACTGATACCAAAATATTGAAAAGTACGCATAGATATCTAGTGTTTACTCAACAATCAATACACCCTTATACATTTGCATCTGGCAATGAAATGGATACTCACCTTTTTCCAGTGCCGGTAAGGCTATCGTCGTCGTTTTATCCAGCGCTAAATCTTGGCTAATCTCCAAGTAGGGTAGCAAGACAGTGGCTGAACATCCGGATTTATCTTGGCGTAAAAAGGTTATCTCTGTTGGTCTATTAGCCGAAATTTTAATCCGTGCTGGCGTATACACACCGTCTTTAACCAGTATCAATGTACTAGCGTCAACACTAGAATCGTTTGCCGGTTTATATAGCCAAAACCACCAAATGATAAAACCGATTAATGCGATACACAGTAAATTAATTAACATATTATGCCTCCTAGTGTTCCTTGGCTTTAAACAAACGTAAACGGTTAGCGTTACTCACTACGGTAAGTGATGAAAAGGCCATCGCAGCGCCAGCAATCACTGGATTTAGCAAAATACCAAAAACAGGAAAAAGCACACCTGCTGCTAAGGGAATACCCGCGACGTTGTATATAAACGCGCCAAACAAGTTTTGTTTAATGTTGCGCAGCGTTGCTTTACTAATGGCTATCGCATCGGCTAAGCCATGAAGTGATCCGCGCATTAAGGTCACATCAGCGCTTTCTATCGCCACATCAGTGCCTGTTCCAATAGCAAAGCCAACATCGGCTAACGCTAATGCGGGGGCGTCATTAATCCCATCGCCAGTCATGCCAACCACTTCATTTTGTTGCTGAAGTTCAGCTACTTTATTGGCTTTATCTTCTGGCATGACTTCTGCGAAAAAATCATCAATACCAACTTTTTTAGCCACTGCTGCGGCGGTCGCTTTATTGTCCCCGGTTAACATAATCACTTTGATGCCATTGAGTTTCAGTCTCGCAATCGCTTCAATTGAATCAGGCTTTATCGGATCTGATACCGCAATAATAGCCAGTAATTGCCCTGCAAGCGCTAAATACATTGGTGTTTTAGCATTTTCAGCTAACACTTGAGCCTTAGCTTCGTGAAGGCCAATATCAATGTGTTTGTCTAACATCAGTTTTAAATTACCAAATAGTAATGTCTGGCCATCCACTTCAGCTTCTACACCTTTACCTGAAATGGCATTGAAGTGCTCAGTGTCAATGGCTTCTATACCTCTATCATTCGCACTTTCTACAATAGCTTGCGCGAGTGGATGTTCGGAGTGACTTTCGATTCCAGCAGACAAGGCAAGTACCTGCTCTTCACTGTCGGCATTAACCAAAATAATATCGGTAACTTGCGGTTTACCTTCAGTAATGGTGCCGGTTTTATCTATTATCATGGCGGTTATTTTAGACGCGGTTTGCAATGCTTCACCGTTACGAATAAGCACCCCCGATTCAGCTGCCTTACCAACGCCAACCATCACTGACATTGGCGTTGCGAGACCTAGCGCACAAGGACAAGCAATAATTAATATTGTTGTTGCAGACACGATGGCAAATACACTTGACGGCTCAGGGCCAAAATTAAACCACACCATGGCACTGACTATAGCGATGATCATAATAGCGGGCACAAAGTAAGCGGCTATGACATCTGCTAAACGCCCAATCGGCGGCTTAGAGTTTTGCGCCCGTTTGACCATACTAATAATGCGAGCCAGTGCGGTATCCTTACCTACACGAGTGGCTTTAAATATGATTGAGCCTGATTTATTCAAGGTGCCAGTGAACACATCGTCACCTATCACTTTTTCAACAGGCATTGGCTCACCGGTCAACATTGATTCATCAATGGTGCTGTTACCCTCAAAAACCACCCCATCGACTGGAATTTTTTCGCCAGGGCGAACTTTTACATGATCATTAAGTAATACATGAGCAATATCGATGTCGAGGTCTTTCCCATCACGGATAACCCGAGCAGTTTTAGCTTGCAAACCAATGAGACGCTTAATCGCTTCAGAGGTTTTACCGCGCGCTTTAACTTCTAGTGCTAAACCAAGATTAATTAAACCAATAATCATCGCGGTCGCTTCAAAGTAAACATGTCTTGCCATCTCGGGGAACAATTGTGGAAATGAAACAATCAACATCGAGTAAACCCAAGCAGTACCGGTACCTAAGGCAATGAGGGTGTCCATATTGGCATTATGGTTTAAAAATGATTTCCAAGCGCCGATATAAAAATGCCTACCTGATATAAGCATAATTGCCAGAGTCACCACACCGACCAGTCCCCACACAGTTTGCTCTAATAGGGTTGATACCGTCATTTCGCCAATAAACAGTCCATAAATCATCAACGGGATACCGACGGACAAAGCGATAATGGTATGGCGTAATAAACTTTTATAATGTTGTAAATCAGCCTGTTCTTTCTCGTTCATGGCATCTTCTGCCGACTCAGCCTGTATTTGAGTGGCATTATAACCAGCGCTTTCTACTGCTTTTATAATCAACTCGGCAGATGCGTTACCCGAAACAAGTACTGTTCTGTCGGCAAAGTTCATTTCGGCCGAATCAACGCCTTGCACGCAGTTAATCGCTTTTTCAATTTTGCCAACACAACTCGCGCAACCTGCGCCGAGGATATTGAGTTGTATTGTAGTATAGCCTGTTTTAGTCATCACTTAATCTCCATTGAAGCTTTATCAACATAATGGGGAACTCCTAATTCTTCTGAAACTATATCCTCTTGATTTGTATTCTCTATTAAATGGCAAATCATGTTTCCTGTGGGTATGTTGTCAGGCATTTGAGACCAATCTTGTACCTCCTTAGAAAGCTTACTTCTTAATTTCACCATTTCGTTGAACTGTTGCTCAGTTTCAAGCAGCTTTACTTTAATTAATTCGCGTACAAGTTGACATGCACTATCCCCAAGATCAGTCTTAGAAAAAATAACTTTAATATCTTCGACAGAAAATCCTAAATTTCGAGCACTCAAAATAAATTGCATCCTCACCATATCTTTATGGTTGAATGTTTTATAACCATTATTGGGAGATTTGCTTGGATTGAGTAATCCAATTCGAGTATAAAAACGCACAGTATCAGCGGATACACCCAATTTATTAGCGAGTTGAGCCACTTTCATACAACCTCCAAACCATCATAAATAACTACGATAGTTCAACTATAACTCTGTGTGTAACACACAGCTCAAGAAGTATATTAGGTATTGATAGGGCGCTATGATAGCGCCCTATTAATCCAATTAATGATTCATCATTTTACTGTGTTGTTTCATAATGATAGACATTAACTCTGCATGGTTAACCAGCTTAACTGATTCGCCTTTTAAGCTAGCCGTGTCTATTGTGATCTGAGGGGAGTCGATAAATTTGCGAGCAGATTTTGTAGTGAAAATATCCTTAGCTCTAACCTGAATATCTTCGTTCTTAGTTAAATTCAAACTCCAATATAATGCATCAGATTTTACAAAATTAGTGTCATCTGCTCCCGTTGAGTAATCATCATAAAACTGAAGTTCAAGCAAATGCTGACCAGGTTCAATGTCAATCTGTCCCTTATTAGCCACAGACTGGCCATCAACGGAAGTAAAAATAAGATAATCAGGTAATGTAATAGTAGCAGCCATTGAAACTGTGCTAGCTAAAGATAAAAGTGTAATTGCGATAAATTTTTTCATAAGAAACTCCAGAAGCTTTATGATGCTCATAAGTAAACGAGCAACAAAAATCTTTATAAATTAATAGTAAGTGATTAATTAAAATAAAGAATTAAGCCATTGGAGGGGGATTTTGACTTCCAAGCGAAACCGGAGTTGATATCCATAAAGTCGAGTCAACTTTAGAACTTGTGAATGGATTGTTAATTAAATTTGAGCCCGATAACAAAACAAATGCATTAGCGACTACATGGCAATGGCTAATACAGTGACTTGAATCTTCGGCACAACAGTTATAGTTATCGTCATCACAATCATTGTCCATCATAACTGAATGTGACATAGAGTTAGATTGCATACTTGAAGCAGATATATCGCTAGACATAGCATTACTTGGCACTAATAACTGTGTTATTAATGTCAATATAACTGCTAAATTTAGCAAAATCTTAATCATGCTATTATACTCAATTTAATCATATGGACTACGTTAGCAAATTTTAGAATCAAATTCCATGACGTAAGTCACAATCCTAGGTCTATTAAGATATTCAACTTACAATTATTAAACTATTCAATGAATCCTTACCCTGACATAACACTGGGGAGATGCAGACCTGGGCGGGATATGTGCTCTGTACTATGTAGATATGCCCAAGGGATATTGCAGAGAGCACAGGACTCAGGGCCACCGCATGAGTATTTTATTTGTAACCGAGCTACTAAATCCAGTCTTTAATACTACTTTAAGCATCGATGGATTCATCATGCATCGCTTTTGTTTTCTAACAATGCTTATCTTCGTCGGCTCTGCTCCTAACATATTCAAGCTCATATGATGCAGGCATGATAGATTTTCCGCCCCGTGAGCATTGTATATCAGACATACATCCTCACTCATACTGACATCAAGCACCCAGCGCATCGATTCTATGCCCTAATGTTCTCGAACGACTATCGCTGCTTGTTCGGCAATTAACGCTCTGAAAAGTGATGAACTCAAACAATGGAAACAAGAGAATGACTATCACCAACGCTCCCTGTCAGAAACAGCTATGTATCGTTACAAGCAACTGATTAGCCCGAAATTGAGCCTGCGGGACTACAACGGCCAAGTCGGCGAGGCACTGGCTGGTGTGAAAGTGATGAACAAAGTCATAGGACTGGGTATGCCTATTCGCCAGAGGGTCAATTAATACCAGGAACCCTTTTAGGAAAAGGCATACCTAAGATTGATTTAGGCAACAACGCCTCTGCAATGGGCTTAACGTGCTTTATTTTCCGTTTTCTGAGAGGTCCCCAAAAATATCGCTTGCCTCAGTATGACAACTGTCATACACTATGTTTAAGGTTAGTGCATCGTGCGTTAACCATCGGAGAGCCGAAGCGCATAAGCGGGTGAGGCGAAGGAAAGTATCATGGCAAATCTATCAATCAAATCTCGTAAAACTGGTGAAACTTTTAACTTCTGGATCCCGTTAGACGGAGGATATATTCGTCTTGAATCCCAAGGTCGCAGCGGGACTTTAGGCAGACAAATTTGTGTGGGCGGTGGCTTCATGGGTAACACACTTTCCGCACGTTCTGAGGCCAGCTTTGAAAAGCAATGTCGTAGCTGGTATCGCGCTTACATGCGCAATCAATCAAATATCTAACATCAAATTTATTAAGCCCTGTAATACAGGGCTTTGGAGTCTTATGAGCCAATTACCGCGCAATCCGAGCGAG